>CBINFS010000003.1:0-220504 GCA_966250015.1 uncultured bacterium
GGGACGTACATCTTCCCGCCGACGCCTTCTCTCCGGATCATCAGCGACATCTTTGCTTACTGCACGGAAAACGTACCGAAGTGGAATACGATTTCGATCAGTGGTTACCACATCCGTGAAGCGGGCTCGACGGCCGCGCAGGAAATCGGCTTTACGCTGGCCAACGCCATTACGTACGTTGACACCGCCGTCAAGGCCGGCTTGAAGGTGGACGACTTTGCACCTCGCCTTGCATTCTTCTTCGCAGCGCACACCGACGTGCTCGAAGAGGTGGCGAAGTTCCGTGCAGCACGGCGGCTTTATGCCCGGATCATGAAGGAGCGGTTCGGGGCAGAAAGTCCAAAGAGCTGGATGCTCCGCTTCCACACGCAGACGGGTGGTGTTACGCTTACTGCTCAACAGCCGGAAAACAACGTCGTCCGCGTGACGCTTCAGGCGCTTGCAGCCGTCCTTGGTGGAACGCAGAGCCTCCACACCAACTCGAAAGACGAAGCCCTGGCTCTTCCCACCGAGGAGAGTGTAACGGTGGCGCTCCGTACGCAGCAAATCATCGCCTTCGAGTCGGGCGTGACGAATACGATCGACCCGCTCGGTGGGAGCTTCTACGTCGAAAAGCTGACGGACGAGCTCGAAGAAGAGGCGATGGACTACATCAAAAAGATCGACGAGATGGGCGGCGTCGTCCCGGCCATCGAGCAGGGCTGGATCCAGCGTCAGATCGAAAACGCGGCGTACGCCTACGGGCAGTCGGTCGAAAAAGGTGAGCGCATCATCGTTGGCGTCAACAAATTCCAGTCCGACGCCGAGACGCCGATGGACCTGTTACGCATCGACGAGGCCGTCGGTGAGGCGCAGATCAACAAGGTCAAGCAGGTAAAGGCCAGCCGGGACAATGCCCTGGTCGAGAAGCGGCTTCAGGCGATTGCAGAGGCTGCCCGCGGGACCGATAACCTGATGCCCTACATCCTGGATGCCGTCCGTGCCTACGCGAGCGTCGGCGAGATTTCGAATACGCTTCGTGGCGTCTTCGGAGAGTATCAAGAGAACTTTGTCTAATGGAAACCTGAACGGCAGGAGAATATCCTCTGCCGTGGAGATAAAAACATGATTCAACCAGAAGCCATCAATCACATTGGCATCGCCGTCAAGTCCATCGAGGAGCATCGCCCGTTTTACGAGCAGGTACTCGGGGCAGTCTTCGAAGGGATAGAAGAAGTGGCCGATCAGAAGGTTAAAGTCGGATTTTTCCTGGTCGGACCGAAGGGGCACGAAGTCCGGCTCGAGCTGCTCGAGCCGACGTCACCGGATTCCACAATCGCCACCTTCATCGAGAAAAGGGGAGAGGGGATGCATCACGTGGCGTACACGGTCAACAACATTCAGAATCGGCTCGACGAGCTGAAAGCGAACGGTGTGCGACTGATCGACGAGAAGCCGCGCCCGGGCGCCCATCACACGCAGATTGCGTTTCTGCATCCGAAGAGCACCGGTGGCGTGTTGACCGAGCTTTGTGAGCCCCAAAACTAAGTTTATCTCTTACAAGAAAAGAAAAAACCATAATAGAGGTTTGTTGCAATGCCCGAAAGTAAAGAAAGACGGGCGATGACCATGGCCGACCGCATCCGGGAGCTGCGCGAGCAAAAAGCGAAGCTCTACGAGATGGGCGGCAAGGATCGCGTAGAAAAGCAACACAAGCAGGGCAAGTTGACTGCTCGTGAACGAATAGATTTACTCTTTGACGAGAATACCTTCCAGGAGATGTTCGGCTTTGCCCAGCACCGGGCCACCAGCTTCGGGATGATGGGGAAATACATCCCGGCAGATGCGGTGGTGACGGGTGTTGGAACGGTTGACGGACGTCTCGTACACGTAGCGAGCCAGGACTTCACGACGATCGGCGGAGCCGCGGGCGAGGTTCACTCGGACAAGATGGTCGAGATGGCGAAGGCCGCCCTGAAGACGGGAAGCCCGCTCGTCGTGATCAACGACTCGGGTGGAGCGCGTATTCAGGAAGGTATCGACGCGCTCGGCGGATACGGCCGTTTCTTTTACCACAACACCCTGCTTTCGGGTGTCGTGCCCCAGATCGCCCTCATCTGCGGCCCGTGTGCGGGTGGTGCGGCATACAGCCCTGCGCTGATGGACTTCATCATCCAGACGCGTCACAGCCAGATGTTCATCACCGGGCCTCAGGTGATCAAGCAGGTCACCGGTGAGGAAGTGACGCCCGAACAGCTCGGTGGGCCTGAAGCCCAGATGACCTATTCGGGTGTCGTTCATTTCGTTGCGGAGGACGACCACGACGCGATACGTATCTGCAGAAGGTTACTCTCATTTCTGCCATCGAACAACCTCGAGGATGCACCGCGCTTGCCGTTCGACGGCGACATCGTTCTCGACGACACGTTGAACGAGATCATCCCCGACAATCCGCGTCAGCCGTACAACATGCTCGACGTCATCACGCGGCTCGTCGACAATGGGGATTTCCTCGAGGTGCAGGGATCGTTCGCTCAGAACATCATCGTCGGTTTTGGACGTTTTGCGGGTCGGACGGCAGGTATCATTGCCAACAACCCTATGTACAAATCCGGCGTTCTGGATATCGACTCGTCAGACAAGAGCTCCCGGTTCATCCGATTCTGTAACGCGTTCAACATCCCGCTCGTCACGCTGGTGGACGTTCCCGGGTTTATGCCGGGAATCGAGCAGGAGTACGGCGGCATCATCCGTCACGGTGCGAAGATGCTCTTTGCATACTCCGCCGCGACGGTGCCGAAGATTTCGGTCATCCTGCGCAAGGCGTACGGTGGGGCGTACCTCGCAATGTGCGGTAAGGACCTGGGTGCGGACCGTGTGGCTGCCTGGCCGACGGCGGAAATTGCCGTCATGGGTGCAGAGGGTGCGGCAAGCGTGGTCTTCCGTAAAGAGATCGAAGCTGCCGAGGATCCCGAAGCAAAGCGGCTCGAATTGATCGAAGAGTACCGTCGAACGTTCTCGACGCCTTACGTGGCGGCGGCGCGGCGAATGGTAGACGACATCATCGAGCCTTCGGAAACGCGCCAGTTCATCGTGTTTGCGCTGGAGACCCTGCAATCCAAGCGGGACATCCGGCCGCATAAGAAACACGGCCTCATACCATTATAATTTAGAGGAATACCTGAGATGTCAATACTCTGGATACCGGGGTTGCTATTGCTCCAGGTCGAGCCTTCGGCTGCAACAGGTGACGGCGATCCATTTGCCCTCATGGCGGTGGGTCTGGGTGTCGTTTTCACTGCCCTGGCCGTTGTCGGTTTGTTTCTCAATTTCCTGGGGAAACTAACGGACAGGTTAGACGAGCAGACGAATGAAACTGGAAATGCCGTTGAATCGGTTATCGCGCCAATCACGGACGAAGGCGTAATAGACGCAAAAACGGTCGCGATACTCTCAGCAGCTGCATTCGCAGCGATTGGACGACCGGTCCGCGTTCAACGGATCAGACTCTTACAACATACCACCACATCGGCGTGGGCAGGTGCAGGCCGCACCTCCGTCCAGTCGTCGCACAACATTAGAAGATCATTATGAAATTGCGCATAACAATAGAGGACGTCAGTTACGAAGTCGAAGTCGAAGTATTGGAAGGTGACGCGCCCGGGGCAGTCGTTTCGGCTCCGAGCCCGGTTTCGCAGCCTGCCCCGGCAGCAGCACCGGTAGCACGTCCGTCGACCCCCCAACCGAGTGCCGGTTCGGACGATAAAGTTTGCAAGAGCCCGATCGCCGGAACGATCATCTCGCTGAAGGTCAAGCCGGGAGACAAGGTAGCCGTGAATCAGACGCTGATGATCATGGAAGCCATGAAGATGGAGACCAACATTGCGTCGCCGGTCGCCGGCGTCGTCAAGACAATCCACGTGAAGCCCGGCGATGCCGTGAAGCAAGGTCAGCTGCTCGTTGACTTTAACTAAAACGGCTTTCGTAGATCTGATTCCATTCACCTGCGGGTATTGATAGAAGGAGACCGGGAAAGAAATTGAATCGTGGAGCTCTGCGTTGGAGGTGAGATAACCGTGATGGCACGCTCCTTTGTTCCGCGGCCCTTCGATTAGCCCGCAACGGCTATAACGTCGATGCTTGACCTATTAACAACATTCTTGAGTGACTCGGGATTCGGCCAGTTCCACTGGACGAATGGTGTGATGCTGCTCATAGGGTTGCTGTTTCTTTATCTGGCGATAAAGAAGCACTACGAGCCCTTACTGTTGATCCCGATCGGATTTGGTATACTTATCGGCAACATTCCGTATGACGTCAGCAAGCTCAGCCTGGGTGTCTACGATGGGCCCGTAAGCCAGGAAGACCTTGCTTGGTACACAACAGACGATTCGCTTCAGGTACAGGACGTCGTCATTCCACCCTGGAGCTTGATTTATTCGCCCGATTCTACGAACAACCCCGTTACTCGCCGGCCTTTCCTCTTCCGGGACTTTGTTGAGGAAGGGAAAGCGGTAATGGTCAATACCAAGTCGAAGCTGTACTACACCGGGGAGTTTGACGAACCTGGCGTCAAGGAGTACCGGCAGGGACGACAAGTGCTCGTAATCAAACAGGCGGAAGACAACCGTTACCCGACGGTCGTGCCGCCTTCGTCGCTCGATTCCTGGGCTGCCAGTGTACTCTGGATGATCTACCGAGGAGTCGAGTGGGGCTTCTTTCCACCCCTGATCTTCCTGGGTATAGGTGCTCTGACCGACTTTGGCCCGCTCCTCAGCAATCCAAGGACGATTCTACTGGGTGCAGCGGCACAGTTCGGCATTTTCGGCGCCTACCTGCTCGCTCTGTATTTCGGGTTTACGCCGGCGGAAGCCGGGTCGATCGGGATCATCGGAGGTGCGGACGGGCCTACGGCCATATTCGTTGCGACTCGTCTGGCGCCGGACCTTCTCGGAGCCGTAGCGCTCTCAGCGTACAGCTACATGGCCATGGTGCCATTCATCCAGCCGCCAATCATGCGACTGCTGACGACCAAGAAGGAGCGTCTCATCCGGATGCCGCAGGCGAAGGAAGCGTCGAAGACGGTGCGGGTGATTTTCCCCATCGTCGGGTTCATCCTTACGGCCTTTATTGCGAACGCCGCACTGCCTCTCCTTGGGATGCTGTTCTTTGGCAACCTGCTTAAGGAAAGCCTGGTGACGGACCGTCTGGCCAAGACTGCCGGTACGACGTTCGTTGACATCATTACGATTCTGCTCGGCCTTACGGTGGGCGCCAAGACGCAGGCCAGCACATTCCTGACCCCACAGACCGTGTACATTTTCATTCTGGGTATTCTGGCCTTTACACTGGCAACGGCGGGTGGTGTGTTGTTTGCTAAACTTATGAACTTGCTCTCCAAGAACAAGATCAATCCACTCATCGGCGCTGCAGGTGTATCGGCGGTGCCAATGGCCGCCCGCGTCGTACAGAAGGTAGCGAGTGAGGAAGATCCTCAGAATTACCTACTCATGAACGCGATGGGGCCGAATGTGGCGGGTGTGATCGGATCAGCGGTGGCGGCTGGAGTGCTGTTGTCCTACTTCATGTAGTCCGGACCCACTTCTTCGGAAAGCACTACCGCTGAAAACTTACTATAAATAGTTCCATGACCCATACCAACCATATACCGCAGATAACGGCAGAGGAAGCTGCGGAGATGATATTTGACGGCGCCACGATTGGTTTTTCCGGCTTTACCCCTGCGGGAGCCGTGAAGGCCGTACCCCTCGCGCTGGCAAAACGTGCAAAAGAGGTTCACGCCAACGGCGGCTCTTTACGCGTCCGCGTCCTGACGGGCGCGTCGACGGGGAAGAACCTCGATGAGGAGCTCGCACAGGCAAACGCCATCGCATGGCGCGCGCCATACCAGTCGTCGAAGACGCTACGTAAACGAATCAATGCCCAGGAAACACAATTTGTGGACATGCACCTTTCGCACGTTCCGCAAATGGTCGAGTTTGGTTTCTTCGGGAAAATTGATTTCGCGATCGTCGAGGCAGTCGACGTGACGGCCGACGGGCGCATCTACCTGTCGACGTCAGTGGGAGCGAGCCCAACATACCTGAAGCACGCCGAGAAGGTGATCGTCGAAATCAACGAGCACCATTCAAAGCGCCTCTGGGAGATGCACGACATCGTGACGCTTCCGCGGCCTCCGTTCCGAAATCCCATCCCGATCCACCATCCGCTTTCGAAGATCGGTACGCCGTTCGTTTCGATCGATCCAAAGAAGATTGTGGGTATCGTCCGCACCGACGAGCCGGACGGCGTTGCAGGGTTCGACGAGCCGGATGAGGTGAGCGAGAAGATTGCGGGCCACGTCGTTCGCTTCCTGCTAGACGAGCTTCACGCCGGCCGTATTCCGCCGGACTTCCTGCCCTTGCAGTCTGGCGTAGGCAACGTCGCAAACGCTGTGATGGCAGGCCTCGGGAAAAGCGACGTGCCGCCGTTCTACATGTACAGCGAGGTCTTCCAGGACGCCCTGGTCGACCTGATGGAGAACGAGCGGTTGTTGGGCGCGTCCACGACGAGCCTGACCCTGAGCGAGCCGCAGCTCCAGCGGATCTACGGGAACATGAACTTCTTCGGATCCCGCATCGTGTTACGGCCGCAGGAGCTATCGAACAACCCGGGCATCGTCCGCCGTCTTGGCGTGATTGCGATCAACACGGCACTCGAGGTGGACATCTACGGAAACGCCAACTCGACGCACGTGGCCGGAACGCAGCTCATGAACGGGATCGGCGGATCGGGCGACTTCGTCAGGAACGCATACATGTCGATCATGGTGTGTCCGAGCGTCGCCAAGGGGGGCGCCATCTCGGCGGTTGTCCCGATGGTTTCGCATACGGACCACAACGAGCATTCGGTGCAGATCATCGTGACCGAGCAGGGGCTCGCCGACCTTCGCGGGAAAGGTCCGATCGAGCGGGCTCACACGATCATCGAGCAGTGCGCCAATCCTATGTACAAGGACTACTTGCGGAAATACCTCGAAAAGGCCAGGATGGGGCACATCAGCCACGACCTCAATTCTTGCTTCGATTTGCATCGGAGCTTGATCGAGACCGGAAGCATGCTGAGCGCCATCGAGTAGTCGGAATGACAAGAAGAATGCGGGGAGCCGGGATAAACCGGCTCCCCGTTTGTATTTTTTAGCGCCGCCAGTTATTCGCCCATCCCAATCCGTAATCTCTATGAAGTCGTACAGCCTGTCGTTTCTTCTTTTAGTGCTTTTCGTCGCACTTATATCCGGTCCTGCTTGCGCTCAGGACGGCTCTGTCGGGAAGGTGATCAAGCTTTGGGAGGGGGGAGCGCCCGGTGCGCTCGGAGACACAGAACGCGACCAGCCGACGATCACCGTGTCATTGCCGGAAGGCGAGTCTGCGAACCGGTCTGCGGTAGTGGTTTGTCCCGGTGGAGGCTACGGAGCGCTCGCCTTCAATCACGAGGGTATTCAGGTTGCGCGGTGGCTCAATTCGCTCGGCGTGGCTGCCGTTATTTTGCGGTACCGGTACGGACCGCAGTACGGGCATCCTATTCCCCTGGGAGACGCCCAGCGTGCCGTTCGAATGACAAGGTGGCACGCAAAAGAGTGGGGTATCGATCCTGACCGCATCGGCATCATGGGCTTTTCGGCAGGCGGACACCTCGCCTCAACGGCAGGGACTCACTTCGATAGCGGCAACCCGGACAGCGAGGACGAGATAGACCGGGTAAGCTCGCGGCCTGACTTCATGATCCTCATCTACCCGGTCATTTCGATGCTCGACGGGGTTACCCATGAGGGTTCCCGGCGCAATTTGCTTGGCGAACATCCCGATCCGGAGCTGTTGTGGCTCCTCTCCAACGAAAAGCAGGTTTCTCCGAACACACCTCCAACCTTCCTGGTCCATACGACCGAGGACGAGGCCGTACCGGTGGAGAACAGCCTCCGGTTCTATCGTGCGCTCGTCGAGGCAGGCGTTCCGGCCGAGATGCACGTTTACGAGCGCGGCAGGCACGGATTCGGGCTGGCGCCGGGCGACAGTGTACTTTCGACGTGGCCGAAGCATGCCGCCATGTGGCTTGAGTCGCACGGATTTATCATCCCTGCGCCCAATGAGTAAAAAAACGGGCGCGCGGTAAGAAAACCGGCGCCCGTTTTTATTTGGTCGGAAGGCTTTTTCGTCAAGAATAGACCGGAGTCTTCGAACGCTCTTCGATCGGGACGTAGGAGCGGGCGGTGTGCCCCGTGTAGATCTGACGTGGGCGGTGGATCCGCGAGTTCGGATCTTCTCTCATCTCTTTCCACTGGGCGATCCAACCGGGCAGGCGGCCCATGGCGAACATCACGGTAAACATGTTGGTCGGGATGCCCATAGCCCGATAGAGCAGGCCGCTGTAGAAATCCACGTTCGGGTACAGCTTACGCTCGATGAAGTATTCGTCTTCGAGTGCGACGCGTTCGAGGTTTTTCGCGACCTCGAAAAGCGGATCTTCGTGTCCCAGCTCTGCAAAAACCCGGTCAGCAGCAGCCTTGACGATTTTCGCGCGCGGATCGAACTCGCGGTAAACCCGGTGGCCGAACCCCATGAGGCGGAAATTATCCTCTTTGTTTTTCGCTTTTTCGACGTACTTCTTGTAGTTGCCGCCGTCGTCACGGATCATTTCGAGCTGGTGAATCACCTCCTGATTTGCTGCGCCATGCAGGGGGCCAGAAAGGGCGCTGATCCCGGCTGATATGGAGGCAAACAGGTCAGCCCCACTACTGCCTACCATCCGAACGGTCGAGGTGCTACAGTTTTGCTCGTGATCGGCGTGCAGAATGAGCAGCATGTCGAGGGTTTCCTCGAGGATTTTCGGGACCTCGTACTCTTCGGTCGGGACGGCAAACATCATGTGGAGAAAGTTGCCTGTGTAGCTCAGGTCGTTTCGGGGATACATGAACGGCTGGCCAACCGATTTTTTGTACGAGAAGGCGGCGATCGTCCGGATCTTGGAGAGGAGGCGAATGATGTTGGTTTTGAGCTCTTCGGGACAGCAGGACTGCGAGTAATAGGCCGACAGAGACGCCACCATCGAGCAGAGGACGCTCATGGGGTGGGCATGCGGCGGGAACCCTTCAAAGAACTTTTTCTGATCTTCGGGAATGAGACTATGGTATTTGAGGGCGCGCTCGTCTTCCTCAAGCTCTTCCTGCGTTGGGAGCTCGCCGTGGATCAGGAGATGGCACACCTCGACGAAGGTGGACGACTCCGCCAGCTCTTCAATGGGGTATCCCCGGTAGCGGAGAATGCCTTTTTCGCCGTCGATGTAGGTAATGGCACTTTCGCAGGATCCCGTATTTCCGTAACCGGAGTCGAGGGTAATGGCGCCAGTCTGAGACCGAAGATTCCGGATGTCGATCGCAACTTCACCTTCCGAACCGACGACAACCGGTAGATCGTACTGTTTGCCGTCCAGCATTAACTGAGCTTTTTTCATATAGCTACTCCCTCTGGATTAAGCAGGAAACTCCTTTGAAAACTGTCCCAAATTTTCAGGTACCGGGTGAGACATGAAATCCGTTTGCCGGCTCTTGAACGGGTTTCAGCGTCTTAGACCCGGTACTACGTTTATCCTAACGATAAAAAGTAGCATTGAAAAGGAAAAGACACTAAAAATCGGCTTCGAGTTTGCCTCTTTATTAATCTCCGGTCAATATCTCCATCCTGCCCGGAATTTGGAGTCGAATCGGAAAAAATTTCCGTATTCGGAACATGTTGCCGCGCAATTTCGAAACGCGTCGGCTCGGGCAGGTTCTACAGAAGCGCACTGGGTCTTCGGAATGTTCCCAGAGCCTTCACAATGACCGGTAAAAGCGTCATACCGCATCATAATTCATTCGTCTGAAGCATGAAATGGGGCATAGCGAGTAGGTTCGCGACGATCTTCTCATTGCTTGTTTTGCTTGCCACGGGGACGGTTGGGTACATGGTGTACCAGGGGGCAAGGCAGTCGTTGATTGATTCCGCAACCGATCGGCTCGCCAATACGGCCAAGATTATGGAGGTCCGGTTCAATGCGAGTATCGACGGTATCAGCAAAGACGTTCGATTCTTAGCGGCGACGCCACCGGTTCAGGGTCTCGTGCGCATCTGGACCGGACGTCGAAGAGGGATCAAGCTCGACCCCGAGACGGCCATCAGTGACAAGGAGTGGCGTGGCCAGCTGGCGGAAACTTTCGAGGTGTTCCTGCGGAACCGTCCGTCGTATTACCGCGCCCGATTCATCAATCTGAACGATGGGGGACGGGAGCTGGTACGCGTCGAAAAACACAACGGCGAGACGGTCAGGGTGCCCACGGAGGGTCTCGGTGAGTTTTCGGACTCGACGCTTCAGCGGGAGATCGCTTCGCTGCCCGGCGACAAGATGTTCCTGTCGGAGATCGAGATCAGCCGCGAGGGTGACAAGGCGGTCGAGCCCAACGTGCCCGTGATGAAGGCTGCACTTCCGATCTACTCCGCCAACGGAAGGGTTTTCGGTGTGATGGTCATCGACGTCGATTTGCGGACCGTCATCGACGCCCTTCGCGAGCTCGCCCGGCCGGACAAGTCGCTCTTTGTCGCAAAAAACCAGGGTGGATTGCTCGAAGTGCCTCCTGAATATCAGCGAATCTCGAAACCGGTGAACTCGCTGGTCACACTCTTTCCGGAAAGCGCACGGCTGGTGCATGGAGACGTCGACAAAACACGGATCGAGTATGCCGTTACAGGAGCGGAATCGCCGTCCATCGCATATTTCGAGCGGATCCGACTCGAGCGCGGGGTCGGGCACGACAATCTGATCCTTGGAGTCACGTCGCCGCACTCGTCCGTCCTTGAAGGAGTCCGAAGGGTAAGGGATCGGAGCGTGCTGATCACGCTTTTGTTCAGCATCGGCGGTATCGTGCTGGCCATGGGCTTTTCGGGCTTTTTGACGCACCCCTTGATGCAGGTGACGCGTGCCATTTCGAATTTCGGGAACCGGGATAACGAGGAAAACCTGCCGGTAGGCCGTGGGGACGAAATCGGCGTGCTCGCGCGTGCTTTTACGACGATGGCGAGCCAGATCCAGGATCAGGTTCGTGAGCTGGAAGACAAAGAGCTGCGCCAGCGCATCATTCTCGAAACCTCTGCCGAGGGCATGGTGGTCGTCAATGCGGAGGGCAGCATCGAGACCTTCAACCGGGCAGCGGAACGCATGTTTGGGTATCACACGGGCGAGCTTTCAGGGAAGAGTGTGCGTGACTTGATCCTGCCCGTCATGATTAACGGGGTGGACGGAAACGAGTCGAGTTCTGAGACCGAAGCTGAGCGGTGGAAGACCACCGGTACGGGTCACGAAGTGATCGGGCGGCGGCAGGACGGCAGCCAGTTTCCCGCCTCACTTTCCGTCAGTGCGTTCGAGCTCCTGGGCGAGCGTAAGTACGCGGTATTTATCGAGGACATCACGGAGCGAAAGCGATACGAAGAGGCGCTGCAGCGGGCGAAGGAGGAAGCCGAGGAGATGGCACGCCTCAAAACGGCCTTCCTGGCCAACATGAGCCACGAGATCCGGACGCCGCTAACCTCGGTAATCGGCTATGCTTCCGTGTTGGCGAAGGAAGTAAGCGATAAGCACAAACGGTTTGCACAGCTGATCGAGCGAAGCGGCCGACGGCTCATGGATACGCTGAACTCGGTCATGGCCCTCGCCCAGCTGGAGGCGAAGAAGGTGGACGTCCAGTTCGACCTGTTGAACGTCGCCGATGAAGCCCGGGAGTTCATCCAGCTTTATCAGCAGTTTGCTCACCAGAAGGGATTGAAGTTGATCTACGAGGTCGACGCTTCCGCCGAAAACGTCACTGCACGCCTCGACCGTGGGGCGTTCAGCAGCATCATGCAGAACCTCATCGGTAACGCGATCAAGTTCACCGAAACAGGCGGCATTTCGGTTACGGTCAGTTCGCGGCATCGGAAGGTGTTTCTACAGATTCGCGATACGGGAGTGGGAATCGATCCTTCGTTTTTACCCCATCTTTTTGAAGAATTCAGGCAAGAATCGACAGGATTGAGCCGTACTTATGAAGGTAGCGGCCTGGGGCTTTCGATCACGCAGAAACTCGTAACCCTGATGGGGGGCGAGATCTACGTCGACAGCAAAAAAGGTGAAGGCAGTGTATTCACCGTGGTCTTCCCGGTTGCAGTTGACGAAAACGAAGCAAAGGTTGTCGAACACGACACGGCGGAATCGATGCTGACACAGATCGAGCATTCGGAAGTGTTGTTGGTGGAAGATAACCCGGACACGGCTTTCCTCATTCTGCACCTGTTGCTCGATATTTGCGACGTCACGCTTGCCGCCAATGGGACCGAAGCGGTCAGGAAAGCGGAACGCAAACGCTTTGACGCCGTGCTACTCGACATCAACCTGGGAAGGAGCGAGAACGGTGTGGAGGTGTTACACAAGATCCGAGCAATCCCCGGCTATGAAAACGTACCGGCTGCGGCCATCACGGCATACGCACTGCCGGGCGATCGGGAGCGGTTCATTGCAGCAGGGTTCGATACATACCTCAGCAAGCCCTTTACGGCCGAAGGTCTCATCGAAACGATCGTTGAGTTGATTCCCGGCTGACGGGATTGCCGGCGAAGAAAGTCCGGGATATGGGTGGTATGAAGAAGATACTGGTGATTGACGATCAACCGGACGTGGTTGAGATGATTGCGTACGTGCTCGAGGCCGAAGGGTACCAGGTCGTGAGTGCGCTTTCAGGCCGGAACGGGCTAGATCGAGCCCGGGAGTATCAGCCTGACCTGATACTCTGCGACGTCATGATGCCGGGTTTGAACGGGTACGACGTGCTCGAAGAAGTGCGCGGGGATTTACAGCTGTCGGCGACGCCCTTCATCTTTCTTACGGCCAAGGCGTCGACGGAGGACCTCCGCACCGGCATGAGGCTGGGCGCCGACGATTACCTGACGAAGCCTTTTTCGGCGGACGAGCTCGTGGCGGCCATCGAGACGCGCATCCGCAAGCACGTATCGATGCAGGAGCGTTTCGAGCAGCGCATCGAGCTGCTCAGGCAGGGGCTTTCGACCACACTTCCCCACGAGCTTCGCACGCCGCTCACGCTCATACTCGCCCACACGTCACTCCTGCTCGAAGCGTATGATTCGTTCGATCGAGATTCGATCCTCGACTCGCTCAAAGCGGTCAACGAGGCGGGGTTGCGGTTACATCGCCTCCTGGAGAACCTCCTCATTTACGTCGAAATGAGCGGGGATGCGACGCTTCCCATCGAACATCCGAACATCGAAAACGCTGGCGACATCGCAACGGAGGCGGCGCGTCGTGTGGCGGAGAACCATAAAAGAGCGCTCGATCTGAACCTACGGATCGAAAATGAAAGCCTACACGTTCACGGGTTCCACCTGCGGAAGATCGTCGAGGAGCTGGTCGACAACGCTTTCAAGTTTTCCCAAAAAGGCACGCCCGTTCACGTTTCTTTTGTACAGGAGGCCGACTCGATGGTGCTCACCGTAGAGGATCAGGGAAGGGGCATGTCGGAGGAAGAGGTTGAAAAGCTTGACGCGTACGTGCAGTTCAGCCGGAGCCGATTCGAGCAGCAGGGTACAGGGATGGGCCTTACCGTCGTCAAAGCCATCGTCAAGCTCTACAACGGGACGGTTGACGTGCAGGGAAAGGTCGGTGTAGGGACGAGGGTTCAGGTGACACTCCCAATCTCCTAACCCATTCAGTCCGCCGGTGAAGCCTTTTCAGGTCAGATCTTGAAGAAAATCCGTCTCTGGTACAGCCAGTAGCACAGGTACCAGAGAATTCCCCACACGAAAATGGCGTCCAGCAGGTGAACTAGCGGTTCACTCAGGCCGACCGCTGACAGGAATCCTCCGGTGAAGATGCGGGCGAATCCGTTCAACCACTGTATGCCGACAGTTTCCGTGAAGAGGTAGATGAAGATCGGGTTCATGCCGACGATGATGAAGAAGGTGGTCCACCTGCTCACCTTGCGTACGTCGACCAGCCAGTAAAGGAAGGCAAGCATAACGAGGCACCACCCGCCAGACACGATCACGAACGAGCTCGTGCAGATTCGTTTGATGATCGGTGTAATACCCGCCAGGTCGAGTCCGTAGCCAACTACAAGTCCAATCAAACCAGCGGCGGCGAGTATTCTTAGCTTGTTGAGCTCGGTCCTTTCACTCATGAGCAGTTTTGCCGCGAGTACGCCCCATATCGTGTGCGCTGCGGTCGGAAGCGCGTTGATGGCAACCCAGCCGTCCGGATTGATTTTACCCATCAGGACCGTATCCATCCACGCGCCAAAGTTTTGCCCCTGGACGAACGGTTGATCGAATCCCGGAATCGCCACGGTACGGTACAGGAATTCGGTTACCCCGATCAGGACGAAAGAAATGACGAGCTGCGTGCCGAGGGGTAGCCGGTAGATCAGATACGCCACCAGGATGGTGAAGGAGAGCTGCGACAGGACGTTCCAGAGCTCCCAGACAAGCTGCCGGCTGTACCCGCAGTGAAGGGCTACGCCGAACATGAGCAGAAGGGCGCATCGCTTCAGGATGTGCCGGAAGGTGTCGTTCCAGGTGGCCCCTTTGCTCCAGCGTTTTTCGAGGGAGTAGGCCATTGCCACCCCGACGATGAACATAAAGAACGGCTGAATAAGGTCCCAGAACCGTAACCCGTTCCACGGATGGTGATGGAACTGGAGGGCAAATGCAGCAAGGAATGACCCCTCCGGCGCAATGTCGAGTAATTCGTGATAAACCCTCGCCCCTTCACCGATGAGGAGGAACATCGTGATTCCCCTGAAGGCATCAAGGGAAAGGAGTCTTTCGCGCCTTAACTCAGGCAGAATATCCGACTTTTTCTGCGTGTCGCCAGCTTTTAGCCAGCTCTTGCGTTCGGCCGGCTCTGCCGTAACGGTTCCTGACATGGACGTACCTGTGGTCGAAGACTTAAAATCCTATCAATCATAACGCGATGGACGCCCATGTGCAATGTGCCTCGAATTTCTTCATCAAATGAGGTATTTTGAAAACGCAACGACGGCGACAATTATACCACCACGTTACCATGGCCATCACGTTTTCACGGGGCGCAATTCCCTGCCTCATTTCCCTGCTGGTCTTCCTGACCGGTTGCGAAACGGGATCGATCGAAATGGAAACCGAAGCGACGGTTGAGAAGCCAAACATCATATACATCATGGCGGACGATCTGGGGTATGGGGATCTTGGGGTATACGGGCAAGAGAAGATCAAAACGCCAAACATCGACCGGCTGGCTGCGGAGGGGATCAGGTTTACGAACTTTTACGCCGGTTCGACGGTGTGCGCTCCGTCGCGAGCGGTGTTGATGACGGGCTTACACACGGGTCATGCACCGGTCCGGGGTAATCGGGAGATTCAGCCCATGGGGCAGCAGCCGCTTCCCGACAGCACCGTGACGCTTGCGGAGGTGCTGAAGTCTGTAGGATACACGACAGGATTGATCGGGAAATGGGGGCTGGGCGGACCTGAAACGGAGGGCGCACCGAACAACCAGGGCTTCGACTATTTCTTCGGCTATCTCTGCCAGCGTCACGCGCACAACTATTACCCCGAGTTCTTATTCAGGAATAACGAACGGGTGACGCTTGAGGGCAATCGGGTTGCCGAGCCGCGCCCGGACGGCGCCGGTGTAGCGATTGAAAAGGCGCAGTATAGCCACGATTTGTTCGCTCAGGAAGCACTGGACTTCATCGAGCAGAACAGAGAAGGTCCATTCTTTTTGTACCTCGCGTTGACTATCCCTCACGCAAACAACGAGGCCGGCGATGAAGGGATGGAGGTGCCGGATTTCAGCGCGTATGAAAGCGAATCCTGGCCGGAGCAGGAGAAACGCTTTGCCGCGATGGTCAGCCGGATGGATGGAGACGTTGGGCGGATCGTCGACAAGCTGAACGAGCTCGGTATAGCCGAAAGAACAATCATCTTCTTCACGTCGGACAATGGACCGCACCAGGAAGGCGGGCGCGATCCGGATTTCTTCGACTCCAATGGCCCGTTCCGAGGGATCAAACGTGACCTCTACGACGGCGGTATTCGGGTGCCGATGATCGTACGGGGCGCCGGTGTGGTCGGACAGGGTGTTGTTTCCGAGCACGTGGGTTACTTCACCGACATCTTGCCCACGTTGGCCGAGCTGGCAAACGCTCAGATTCCCGCGAACGACGGGATCAGCTTTGTGCCTGTTTTGAGGGGGCAGGAGACCGACCAAAGACGACACGATTACCTGTATTGGGAGTTTTACGAAGGGGACACCGGGCAGGCGGTCCGAATGGGGCAATGGAAAGGGGTTCGGATTCCCATGTACGATGGTGAGATAGAGCTTTACGACGTGGTATCCGATTCGTCTGAAGAGCACAACGTGGCGGCCGACCACCCGGAGGTAGTCGAGCGGATCGCCGCGATCATGGAGGAAGCACACGTACCATCGCCAATCTGGCAGCGGAGCTCGAACTAAATCGTACGTCTTCGAACGGTAAAAGCGCGAGCCGGATTTATCACAAAAAGCCGTCGGATCTCTTCGTCCGTTAAGCCTGCCTGGACGAGGGATGGGATGAGGCGCGTGTGAAGCGTGTCGTAGGTGCGGAAGTCGCCGCCGCCCGGATCGCCGACGTTGTACCATCCTGCATCGTGCGAAACCAGGACACGGTCCAGCAAACCCCGGTCTTTCAAGGACGTGATGGAGGTGGTATACGTGGACACGTTGTCGGCAGATAGCCCGTCGAGCGAGATCCACGCTCCCTGCCTGGCCGCCCGGGCGTGAACGTCGGGGTCCGACTCTGCCTGCGCGTGAACCCAGATCCAGGCCTCAGGGCTGACTTTTTCCTCGAGCAGAACCTCGATCTGTTCGAATGCGGCGGTTGCGGGGCCCGTGTGGGCAGCAGTGGTCAGGCCGGTAGCAGCGTGCGTTTTTGCCGCTGCGCGAATGAGCTTACGATCCATCTCAGAGAGCGGACCGTCGTCAACCCCGATTTTTATGAATCCCGGCCGGATGCCGGTACCGCCGATGCCGTTTTCCCATTCCTGAATCCAACGGTTGGCGAGGGCGTCGGCGTCATCCGTAAAGGCGTGTTCGGGTAGATGCACGTCCTGACGCGCCCCGTAGTAGCCAGTATTCGTCAGAATGTGCAGGCCAGAAGCACTTGAGAGTTCGCGGAGAAGCACGGGATCGCGGCCGAGGTAATTGGGTGTGGCTTCGACCAGCGTGCGTCCTCCGAGCTTTCTGAGCTGTTCCAGATACGGCAGCACCTTTTGGAATACCTCCTTCCTGTCGTATCGATCGGGACTGACTTCGGCGGCGCCTATGAAGTCGACCAGTACGTGCTCGTGGGGGAGCGTCAAGCCTAGCTCGTTTGCGGGAATCGGACCGTTAACCGTCATCACCACGTCTCGGCGCTCTTCCGCCAAAGTTCCATGATCAAGGAGGGTCGCTCCCAATCCTATTGCGGCGCAGGATCTGAGAAAAACTCTTCGGCTGATCGGGAAACCCTGTCCTGATCGTGCTCGGTTTTCCCTGTTTGAGAGTTGATCTGATATCATTTCAGCATTTTTTCCAGCGGATGGTGAGACCCGTGACGATGATTTCCCTTACACTGCAAGGTTGGTTAATCTAAAGAAGGCTGGTGGGTATATTAGGGTTCGTCGTTCATCCACACTACACACGAGACACGATAGACAATCATAAGAAACCGATCATCGGTAAATTCTGCATCACCATGTCATGATTGAAGTTGAAAAAATACATGAGCGGCTAGACCGGCTTCGCGAGCGAATAGCAAAGGCCTGTGCAAAGGCATCCAGGGATCCGGATTCGGTTCAGCTGATCGGTGTAACGAAAACTTTCCCCGCGGAGGCCGTCGAGGCTGCCCGTGAGGCAGGTTTACGGGATTTCGGTGAAAACAAGGTGCAGGAGCTGGTCGCAAAAGCCCGCGAAATACCGGGTGAACTTGAAGGCGGCGCTGTCCGGTGGCACATGATCGGGCATTTGCAGCGGAACAAGGCTAAGGACGTGATTGCGAAGGCCGACTGGTTCCACGCGCTGGATTCGCTACGGCTTGCCGCCGAGCTCGAGCGCCGGGCGGCGGAGGCAGGCAGGGTGCTGCCCTGCTTCGTACAGGTGAACGTTTCCAATGAGGATACGAAATCCGGCATTCAACCGGGAGGGGCGCACCGTTTTCTGGACGAGCTCGAGGCGTTCGAACACCTTCGAATAGTGGGTCTGATGACGCTGGCATCGCCTGTGGACGATCCCGAGCTGGTACGCCCGGAGTTCCGGCAGCTGCGCCAGCTGCAGGAAACCTACAGGAGCAGTGGATCAGGAAGGCACGACCTGATGTATCTTTCGATGGGAATGAGTGGAGATTTTGAAGTTGCGATAGAGGAAGGTGCAACGCATATTCGTGTGGGGAGTGCTCTGTTTGGAGCGCGTTCGTATGGCTGAAGCGAAACGAACCGTTATTGCAAGAGAATGTCCCGTCAATATGCGGGACCGAAAACGAGGTAATCCAGATGAAATTGACGCCCCTCGATATCAGGAAACAGGAATTCGCAAGGACCTTTCGTGGTTTTGATGTCGATGAGGTTCAGGCCTTTCTTCAGATGCTTTCGGGCCAGTGGGAGGAGATGCTCTCAGAGCAACGCCGCCTGGATCAGCGTGTCCGAGAGCTGGAGTCGAAGCTACGGCATTACGAAAGGATAGAAGAAGCCCTGCAGGAGGCGCTGGAAACGGCGAGAGAAAGCTCGAAGCAAGCGCTCGAGAGCGCCCGCGAGAAATCCAACCGTATCATCGAGGAGGCGGAATCTCGTTCAGAGGAGATCAAACGTGCCGCGGAAAGGCAACGCCACGAGATTCGGAACCAGACGAACGAGCTCATCGATCGGCGCAATGGAATCGTTGCACGGCTTCGAGCCCTGCTCACGTCCGAGTTGGAGCTGCTCGCACACTTTGAACGCTCGGAGGCAATTCAGACCGGTGAAGCCGATCCCGTTCGCGTTGAAGTGAGCCGTTCCGGACAACTTGAACCTCCTGCTGGTGTGTCACACAACGAACCTGCGCCGGAAGAGTCGTCGGCCGTTGAAGAAGCCTCTCCAGCACCTGCCACGGTGGGAGATGAGGACGAAGTTGGTGATCGTGGAGAAGGAAGCGGTTGGGTGGTTCGGCCCGTGCTGACGACCGAACCTCAGGATGAGTCCGAAGAGCCGGTTGTGATCCTTCCCGATTCTGAGAAAGGCGAACAGTCGGACAGCGAAAAGACGGCCGCCACGACGGAGGACATCGACCGTATTCGCCGGATTCTGCGAGACCTGGACTGATCGATTCACTCCTTATGTTCAGCCCAGGATCTTAGCAGTCCTGTATTTAGGAAATCCGTAGTAAAAGATAGTATGAACAACGTTTCCTTTGATCCCAACGAGTACCGCAGGCAGGTTGAAGAAGCCGCAGCATCCATTCAAGAACGGACAGGTGTAAAGCCGCTGGCCGGCATCATCCTTGGAACGGGTCTGGGCGCCCTTGGGAACGAGATCGAAGTCGAGACGACCATTCCGTACGACGAGATTCCCGGCTTCCCCCTGTCGACCGTGGAGTCACATCACGGGCGGTTGTTGCTCGGCCGGTTGAATGGTATGCCCGTCGTGGCGATGCAGGGTCGATTCCACGTATACGAAGGCTATTCGGCACAGCAGGTGACGTTTCCGGTGCGTGTCATGGCCTCGCTTGGCATCAAGTTCCTTTTCGTCTCGAATGCGGCTGGCGGGATGAACCCGCACTACCGGAAAGGGGACATGATGCTCATCACGGACCATATTAACCTTCAGGGTGTAAACCCGTTGATCGGCCCCAACATCGACGAGTGGGGACCGAGATTTCCGGACATGAGTGAGCCGTACGATCTCGAGCTTCGATCCATCGCTGAAAGCGAAGCGTTGAAGCTGGGAATCAAGCTCCAACAGGGAGTTTACGTGGCGGTGACCGGGCCGAACCTTGAAACCAGGGCTGAATACCGCTTCCTTCGCCTGATCGGAGCGGACGCCGTCGGCATGAGCACGGTGCCGGAGGTCATCGTGGCGCGGCACATGGGACTTCGCGTGATGGCGATGTCCGTCATCACGGATGAATGTTTTCCTGAATGTCTGGCGCCGATGACGCTTCAGGACGTTCTGGAAGCGGCCGCTAAGGCGGAACCCAATTTGACGGCGGTAATGAAAGCAGTTATCGGCCGTTGCAGCGCCATTGAATCGTGATTGGCGGTTTTGCCGGGCGTTAAACGGTTTGTGGATTCGTCGTATTCCTGCTTGGAAGTGTATGCGCAGAGACGAAGTTTGGGATGAAGATCGCTGGGAGGCATTCCTGCTCGAAAACGACAGGCGGATCAATCACTTACTCGAAGTCTTTCACAGTTTTCTGGCTAAGGATCCGTTGCCCGAACAAAGCGATTCTCCCGCCCGTGAGCGGTGGAGGGATCGCTTTCGCGCCTACTTTGCCGCCCGGGGAGCGCAGATCGACGACAGCCTGATCACCTATCTTCTGCACGATGAAGGGCAGTTGTCAGTCGAGCCTTTCGGGCTGTGGGAAGGTGACGTCGCGGAGGAAGGCTGGGAAGACGAGGCTCAATCCGATCTAAGCGAGCTTCAACTCGTTCCAGCCTTCAGCCAGGCTTACCGTTTGATTTCAGACGTGCTCGACTGGGCAAACGGGCTGCCGGGGGACGTGAAGGACAGCACGCTCGTTCAGTATTGCGCTTACATCACACAGATCGGATCCCATCTGGTAAAAGGCCACCTCATCGGATACGAGCACGATACGCTTGGTGGAAACATCGCATGCGTCAAACGCAGCCTGCACGCGGCCAATGCGGGTCTGGCGATTCTTCCTGAGCTTCGTGACGAGCCGTACATGGATCCCGAGATGTACCGCTACCTCTACGAGCAGACGTATGAGGTGCGCAATCAGATCGCCCTTTACGTGCTGGAGCTGCGAGAGCAGTTCAACCTCGGGATCGACTGAGACCATTCAGTATTTTCCGGCGCTTTTCTTTACTCGGTGAGGAAGATTCCTCGGCCGCATCGGTTTCCTTTCTGTGAAGCTTCCTCACTGTAAGCCATAGAATTGAAATATTCCTTATCTTATCTCTCTTGGTTTTTTGTGCGAAAAGTCCCGTCCGGACCATAGAATATGAATCAGTACAGGGAATTCAAACGATTTGACCATCCTCTATTCGAGGAAGAGATTCTTCGATGGTGGGAGGAAAACGACATTTTCAATAAAAGCGTCGAGCAACGGCAGGGGGCTCCTGAGTTCAGCTTTTACGAAGGTCCACCCACGGCAAACGGGCGTCCGGGCATCCATCACGTAATGGCGCGGACGATCAAGGACACGTTTTGCCGTTACAAGACGATGAAGGGCTTCCGCGTCGAGCGGAAAGGCGGATGGGACACGCACGGTCTGCCCGTTGAGATCGAGGTCGAAAAGCGTCTCGGCCTGGAGGGACGACACCAGGTCGAAGAGTATGGCATCGAGCGGTACAACAAGGCCTGCCGGGACAGCGTACTCGAGTACAAGTCGCTCTGGGACGATCTGACGGTGCGAATGGGGTACTGGGTGAGGCTTGACAACCCGTACATCACGTTCAAAAACGAATACATCGAGACCCTCTGGTGGCTGCTCAAAAAGATCTACGAAAAAGGCCTGCTTTACAAAGGGTACAAGATCCAGTGGTACAGCCCGGGGTCGAACACGGTCCTCTCGTCTCACGAGGTTAGCTTGGGTTACAAGGAGGTGGCGGATCCGAGCGTCTACGTCCGTTTCAAAATGGTGGATGAAGATGCCTACTTCCTGGCCTGGACAACCACGCCCTGGACGCTCATCTCGAATGCGGCGCTGGCGGTCGGGCCAAAGATCCAGTACGTGAAGATCCGGCATCAAGACGAAAAGCAGGGGGAGGAATACCTCATACTCGCCAAAGACCGGCTGGAGGTGATCCGCGAGCCTTATGAAGTAATTGAGACCTTCGACGGGTCCGCTCTCGCTGGAAAGCGTTACGAGGCGCTCTTTCCGTACTTCTTCGACGAAGTGGCTCAAGGAGACGCGTGGCGCGTCGTGGAGGCCGACTTCGTATCGACGGAAGACGGTACGGGCATCGTACACATTGCTCCTGCATTTGGCGCCGACGACTACGACGTCGGCCAGCGCGAAGGGTTGCCGTTGCTCAATCCCATCACCCCGGAAGGGAGATTCACCGAAAAAGCCCCGCTCGTGGCCGGTGACTGGTTCAAGGATGCGGATAAAAAGATCGTCCGCGATCTCCGAGACCGTGGCCTGCTCTACAGGCAGGAGACCTATCTGCACAACTACCCGCACGATTGGCGAAAGGGTACGCCGCTGATGAGCTATCCCGTGGAGAGCTGGTTCATCCGGACGACGGCGGTTAAGGACCGTCTGATCGCACTTAACAAGACGATCCGCTGGCAGCCTGAATCGATCGGAACGGGGCGCTTTGGCGAGTGGCTGGAGAACAACATCGACTGGGCGCTGAGCCGTCGTCGTTACTGGGGGACGCCGCTGCCCATCTGGGTGTCGGACAAACCCGGCAGCGAATACATGGAGGTGATCGGGTCGATTGCCGAGCTCCGGGAGAAATGCGGCGACCAGGTTCCGCCGGACGACCAGCTCGATCTGCACCGTCCATTCGTGGACCAGTTTACGTGGCCGGCGCCCGATGGCGGAACCATGCGGCGCGTGCCGGACCTGATCGACGTCTGGTTCGACTCGGGGGCGATGCCCTTCGCACAGTGGCATTATCCGTTCGAAAACGTCGACAAATTCGAGCGTACCTTCCCGGCGGACTTCATCGCCGAGGGTGTCGATCAGACGCGCG
The DNA here is from genome assembly GCA_966250015.1 of uncultured bacterium. Classification (GTDB taxonomy): domain Bacteria; phylum Bacteroidota; class Rhodothermia; order Rhodothermales; family DASSAV01; genus CBINFS01. The sequence goes on from CBINFS010000003.1 coordinate 22,964, forward strand.
GCTGGTTCTACACGCTGCACGCAATCGCGACACTTGTGATGGACAGTGTCGCCTACAAGAACGTGGTCGTAAATGGGCTCGTCCTCGACGAGAACGGGGAGAAGATGTCCAAGTCGAAGGGCAACGCGGTCGATCCGTTTGACGTGATCGGGCGGTACGGCGCGGACGTCGTTCGCTGGTACATGATGAGCAACACGCCTCCGTGGGAGAACATCAAATTCTCCGAACGGGGCATCGTGGAGACGCTGCGGAAGTTCTTCAACACGCTCGAAAACGTCTACTCCTTCTTCGCCACCTACGCCAACATCGACGGCTTCGTCTATTCGGAAGAGCGGATCCCCGTGAATCGCCGGCTGGAGCTCGATCGTTGGATCATGAGCCGCCTCAACTCGACCATCCGGTTAGTGGACGAGTCGCTGGACGACTACAACCCGACGCGTGCCGCGAGGACGATCGAGCGGTTCGTTGACGACTTGTCGAACTGGTACATCCGCCGGTCGCGCAGGCGTTTCTGGAAGGAGGGTGATAAGCGGGATGACAAGCTAGCGGCATATCAGACCGTCTATGAGTGTTTGATCGCGATTGCCCGGCTGATGAGTCCCATCGCTCCATTTTTCGGTGAGTGGTTATACCGCTCGTTAAATGAGGTGACGGGAAAGGAAGAGGCGCAGTCGGTACATCTTGCGCTTTTCCCACAGGTAGAGGAAGAAGCCATCGACCTGGATCTGGAGCATCGGATGGGCCTGGCCAGGACGATTTCGTCCACTGTACTTGCGCTTCGGAACGAGAGCGGCATCAACGTTCGCCAGCCGCTGCCGCGGATTCTCGTGGTGACCGATATAGGAGTTGAAAAAGAGAGCATCGAATCGGTCCGAGACATCGTGCTCGACGAAGTCAACGTTAAGGCAATCGAATACGTCTCGGGCTCGAGTGACGTCGTGAAGCGAACGATCCGGCCCAATTTCAAGCGGCTTGGAAAACGCCTGGGTAAGCTCATGAAGCCGGTCAATGAAGCCTTGCGCGGGTTGGGCGAGGCCGAAGTCGACCGCTTCGTCAGCGCCGGGAGATACTCTCTACAGGTTGACGGGGAAACCGTGGAACTCGATCTGGAGGACGTCGAAGTGCTCAGCGAGGGCATAGCTGGCTGGCTGGTCGGGCAGGAGGACGGTGTGACGACGGCGCTCGACACGACCCTCACGCCCGAGCTGATCGCAGAAGGAATGGCACGCGAGACGATCAACAGGGTGCAGAATATGCGGAAAAGTGCGGGCTTTGAGGTCACGGACCGAATTGGCATCCTGTTCAACGGAACCGACCGTATTCGCAGTGCGGTGCTCGAGCACGCCCAGTGGATAAGGAACGAGACATTGGCTTTGGAGTTGGATGAGTCCGAACAGCCGACGGGGTCGCTGGTCGAGACTTTTGAGATTGGTGATGATCGATTGACAATTGGGGTGCGCCGAATGTGAGTGGGGTATTGCAGTGAGATAGGAAGTTCTGTGCGCACAACTGCTTGAATAAATCAATTTTACTTTTGTGGGATATGACTGAAAAAAAGCCGCCTCACCTCGCATCCGAAGATTTAGCTGTTCCGCTTCAGGAGGAGTCGACTCAGGAAGCTGAAGAAGAAATCACGCCTCAGCCCGTTAAAGAACGGAAAACCACGTTTACGGACGAGGAATTGGAATATTTCCGTGGTTTGATCCTGGAGCGTCGGAAAGCCGCGATCGAAGACATAGAGCGTATGCGCGCTCAGCTGGAAGACGCTCGCGAGCAATCCGAAAACGATACCGCTTACAGCTTCCACATGGCGGATGCCGGAACGGACGCGATGGAGCGTGAGAAGCTTTATCTCATGATGGCTCGTCAGCAGAAGTACGTCGGGTATCTCGATCGTGCACTCGAACGGATCGCTAACAAGACGTACGGCATCTGCAAGGTAACCGGCAAGCCGATTTCGAAGGATCGACTGGAGGCCGTTCCACACACGGAAATTTCCATCGAAGCGAAGTTGAAACAGAAACGGTAAGGGATCCTGGTCTGCCGGAAGCGGATGTTTCCGACAGGTGAAAAGGTGCATTCCGGCCGCCCGTGAACTCCATGCGCATCCTCTGGATCACAGTCGTTGCCATCGTGATCGATCAGATCACCAAGCTGGCGGTCATGCGCAAAATGCATCTTGGCCAGTCGATCCCCATACTTGGTGACTGGCTGAAGCTGACGTATACGGAGAATCCGGGCATGGCCTTCGGGATCATTTTTGGTCCTGAAGGGATGGTCACGGTCTTTTCGATCATAGCCACCTGCCTGATCATCCTGTACATGTACTCGGTGCGATCGGGATACAAGCCTTACCGCGCGAGCCTGGCATTGATACTGGGAGGCGCCTTCGGGAACATCATCGATCGGATGTTCTACGGGGTTCTGTTTGGAGACGCAGCGCTTTTCGCGGGAAAGGTGGTGGATTTCATTCACGTCAACGTGTGGCGGGGGTACGTGCCGGAGTCGATCCCTTTCATTGGTGGCAAGTACCTCGCGCTGTTTCCCATTTGGAATGTTGCGGACATGGCCATCGTCCTGGGGGTGACCGGCATTTTGCTTTTCCAGAAGCGTTTTCACGACCTTCAGGTCACCGCCACTGAGGTCACGCCGATGCCGGAAGCTTCGGAAAATGGTTTTCTGAAGGACGTCGACGCGACGGTAGAGTACCTTCCGGACGCACCTTCGGACGAGCGAGTCTGACGTGCGGCAGGAGAGCCTTTCCAGTTCGGTAGCCAACCTTCCGGATGATCACCAAAAGTGCGGGACACCTTTCTAGACGTCTCAGGAACCCCGCAACTCCGTTCAGATTATCAGCGTTGACATTTTTTCCCGCCGTCCCAGTTCCGCCGAACGCAGCACACCTCCAGTGAATAAAGCTTGTGTATTGAAAATATAGATGTACGTACAACAACGTATCCGGAATTTCTGCATTATTGCCCACATCGATCATGGCAAGAGTACACTCGCTGATCGGCTGCTCGAGCTGACGGGGACGCTGTCGTCACGCGAATTGCAGGACCAGGTACTGGACAGCATGGATCTGGAGCGTGAGCGAGGCATCACGATCAAAAGCCATGCTATCCGAATGAACTACACGGCGAAGGATGGCGAGACGTACGTCCTGAACCTCATCGACACTCCCGGCCACGTTGACTTTACGTACGAGGTTTCCCGAGCCCTCGAAGCCTGTGAAGGCGCCATTCTTGTCGTAGACGCATCGCAGGGAATCGAAGCGCAGACAATCTCGAATCTCTATCTGGCGATGAGTCACGACCTGGAGATCATTCCCGTCCTCAACAAGGTCGATCTGCCTGGCGCTCATCCGGAAATCGTGGCCAAGACGATCGAGGATCTGATCGGAGAGCGTGCCGAGGACATTCTCCGGATCAGCGCCAAGACCGGAGAAGGGGTGGACGCACTCCTCGAACAGATCGTCAAACGAATACCTCCACCTAAAGGCGACCCTGAAGCACCGCTACGAGCCCTCATCTTCGACTCCATCTTCAATTCCTACCGCGGTTCCATCGTCTACACACGCGTATTCGAAGGGACGCTCCGGAAAGGGATGAGGATGTTGTTCATGTCCAACCGGAAGGAGTACGACGTGGAAGAGCTTGGCGTACTCCGAATGGAGATGGTCCCGACCGACGAGCTAAAAGCCGGGGAGGTCGGATACGTGATCGGCTCCGTAAAGGACGTGCGGGATACGCGGGTTGGAGACACGATAACTTCGGCCAGGAATCCTGCAAGTGAACCGATAGGCGGCTTCAAAGAGGTCAAGCCGATGGTTTTCAGCGGGGTTTACCCGGCAAGCTCGGAAGACTTCGAGGATCTACGTGCTTCACTCGATAAGCTGCAATTGAACGATGCGTCGCTGACGTACGAGCCGGAGACGTCCGTCGCCCTGGGATTTGGTTTTCGCGTCGGTTTCCTCGGGTTGCTCCACATGGAAATCATACAGGAACGGCTCGATCGTGAGTTCAACCTGGACATCATCACGACCGTCCCGAACGTCAAGTACGAAGTGCTCACGACGAATGGAGACGTGATCATGGTGGACAATCCGAGTGACATGCCGGATCAGGGCATGATCGAGGAAGTCCGGGAGCCTTTCGTTAAGGCGGAAATCATCACGCCGACGGAATACATCGGAAATCTGATGCAGCTCTGCCAGGAGCGGCGCGGCGTGTACCGAAACACCCACTACTTGAGTACGGATCGTGTAGATCTCGAATACGAGCTCCCGCTGGCAGAGATCGTATTTGATTTTTACGACAAGCTGAAGAGTGTTAGCCGGGGTTATGCGTCATTTGATTACGAGATCCTGGAGTATCGACCGGGGGCGCTCGTCAAGCTCGACGTCATGATCAACGGTGAACCAGTAGATGCGTTGTCGACGATCGTTCATCGTGACAAAGCGTACGAGATGGGGCGTAAACTTACCCGGAAGCTTCGTGAGCTGATTCCGAAGCAAATGTTCGAGGTGGCAATACAGGCCTCGATTGGCTCACGCATCATCGCACGTGAAACCGTAAAGGCCATGCGTAAGGACGTGACGGCCAAGTGTTACGGCGGCGACATCTCCCGAAAAAGAAAGCTGCTCGAAAAGCAGAAGGAAGGGAAGAAGCGAATGAAACAGGTCGGGCGAGTAGAAGTACCGCAGGAAGCATTTTTAGCGGTTCTTTCGATGGAGGACTAGCAGGCTAATCGTTAGATTATCCTGGATTTTTAACTCCGTAACACGGGTGCCGATTCGTACCTATCATGCGTCACAAGGGGTTCTGGTTAGTGCTTATCTTCTTCGTCGGGTTTTCCACGCCGACTCATGCCCAGGACCTGATCCAATTGTATCAGGAGGCCCATTTCAAGGAGAAGGCTGCGCAGATTTTCGCCGAACACGGGATGCGTGTGGACCCGAAGCCCATTATTCTATACAACCTGGATTCAGAACTAATCCGCAGTTATCTGAACCTCGTTCACCCTTCTCCCGTAGTAAAACCGAAATCCGAACCCAGGCCGCGTTATACGGTCAACAGCTGGCGCGCGGCGAGAAGGCTGGACAAGGAGTGGTTTGAAAAACGGTTCAGTGAAGTAAAGTGGGCGTTCCTCGGCTATCAAAAGCTCGGCATTCTGGATACGACACAGACACGGGTGTTGCGTGGCCGCCTTGAAGAAGTGTTTGGAGCGCCAACTTCCGCCACGATTGACGATCTCAAACCTGGACACGGAAGAATCGAGGATTACGTACAGTTTGAGTACTGGATCGTGGTCAATGACTCGATTCCGATCAAGGTTCTGGACGTGAACGGACCTTTTGACCGTGGCCTTGTATTTGCTGGAGACAGGGCGCATCTTGACGTGCTGTACGACGTAAAGGATGCTCTGGCAGAGCTGATCGGACCGGGGAAACCGATCGCTCCGTATGTAGATTATTATTACGACGTTGCAGAACGGATCTGGTACCGGACCGGATACCGAAACCGGGCCTTTTTTCTACACCGTTTACCGCACGGTCCGACGGCCTATTACAGGCCTTCGTTAGAGTTCGTACCCTGAGTAATAGATCCGGCCCAATATCGACTGTTTAAACATAGAAAAAACCTTGGACAGTACACGGGCAGCAAGAGAACAGCGCAAAAAGGCGCGCGAAAAGAAAAAGCTTACGACTGCCGGAAAGCTCGCCGATCAGAACGGAAAACGGGAAGAGGGGAGTACTGAGCCACGCCGGAAGAGCAAACTGCGTGAATGGGGCGATGCGCTGGTCTTCGCGCTCGTGGTCATGCTGATCGTACGGACGCTCATCTTTGACCTGTTCCGTATTCCCACCCCTTCGATGGAGAAGAGCCTGCTCATCGGGGATTACCTCTTCGTGTCGAAGCTGCACTATGGTACGAGGACCCCGATAACGCTGGGGATACCATTTACCCAAATCTATTTGAAAGGCTTCACTCTGCCGCATACGCGGTTGCCGGGTTTCACGAGCATCAAGCGGGGGGACGCCGTCGTGTTCAACTACCCGCCCGAAGACAAACCGATCGACCGCAAAATGCACTACATCAAACGGGTAGTCGGACTTCCGGGTGAGACGTTGAGCGTCCGCGACAAACAAGTCTACGTAAACGACGAGCCGCTGCCGCTCAAGGAGACGATGCAGCAGTACTGGTACGTTCACAAGAAGGACCAGCGTTACCGTTTCTCAGAGGTGCGTCTGCGGGCGCTCGGTGTGACAGAGATCAGCGGCACCTCCGATCCGGCTGTGTGGCGAATGGTGGCAACGCCGGGAGCGGCTGAAGAGATCGCGTCGTGGACGTTCGTGGACCGCGTCGAGCCGTACATCGCACCCAACGACGTCGGTTACGGGGCGCTCATGTACCCGCCGGGGATGAACTATACCCCGGACAATTACGGACCAATTACGATTCCAAAAGAAGGGCAAACGATCACGCTGACCGCCATGAACTGGCCGGTCTACGGGCCCGTCATCGAAAAATATGAGGGGCATACGGTTCGGAGGCTCGGTGAGGCGTCGTTCGAGATCGACGGAGTGGTCACGAATGAGTACACCTTCAAGCAGGATTATTACTTCATGATGGGGGATAACCGCGACAACTCGGAGGACAGCCGCTTCTGGGGATTCGTTCCGATGGACCACATCGTCGGGAAGGCCATAATAATCTATTTCTCCTGGGACGCACAGGAGAACCTGCCGCGTTTCTCCAGGCTATTCAAGACGATCGAATGAGTCACGCCTGAACAAAAAAGAAAAGGCTGAGGACCGTTGTTGGCTCTCAGCCTTTGTTGTTTTCGTTCAAGATTCAGGTTAACGAGCCGCCTGTAGCCGGAGGCGGTCGAAGACTACCTGCTGATTCGTGCCCGGCGGCACCTCCCACGGATCCGCTGGGAGCTCGACCTTTTTCAGGATAGGGTATCTCTTCTTGTATTCGAATGGATGGGGCAGCCCCTCGGGATCTTCGCCCAGAACGAGCACCATGGTGCCCGGCTCCAGGATGCGAGCGCCAACTGATGCGATACCGGTCGATTTGGAGGTGGTCTTCCAGGTGTCAGCCCAGTTGTAGATCCACTTGGCGTCCGTATCGATCAGACGGACACACCCGTGGCTCGTAGGACCACCGGTAGGCATCGCATATTGATGAATATGGATGCCCCGCTCGTTGTGGAAGTTGAACACCCAGTACATTTCCCAGGGCTCACCCGGAGGACTGAGCGACGACACGCGATATTCCTCCTTCCAGTTGAAGTTGAAGCGGCCGGTCGGAGTAGGTGATTCTTTGGCGCCGGTGTTGACGATACCCCAACGGACGAGCTGCCCGTACTCATAGGCGGCCCAGGCCTGGATTGACTTGTGGATGATGAAGAGCTTATCCAGGCTCCTCGCTCCGGGATAGTACCGAGGGAAGGGGGAGTAAGCCCGGAAATCGAGGTCGAACTGCGTCGGAACGACGAGGGTGTCTCCGATTTCCAGCTCTTCCATCAGCACGCGGTTCAAGAGCTCGACGAGCTTTGCTCTATTCCGTCCGAGCACCGGGTCACCTTCCCCGAGCGCCTTGTAGAACGAGTTACGGGCCAATACCGTATTACCACGGCGATCTTGCAACGTGCGATACTCGTAGTAGACGTCGGGCAGATCTTCCAGGTCGTCGACCACGTTGGCGGTTAGCAGGTGCTCGAGCTCAGTTTGATTGATGTAGGCCTGTGCCAGGACCTCTCGATCCTGCCCAGCCAGGCAGACGAACAGAAGCGCGATCGACGATGCTACTATCCAACGTGAATTGAAAACAATGCTCATGCGTACTTCAGGACTGCTTCCGGATCTTACTTTTTTAGTTTAGATACCACCGATAACCGCACGGCAGGTTTCCATTTACGCTTCTGCATTCAGGTAATTGCCGAGCTGTAACGGCAGATGTTACCGTTTTCACACAGCGAAAAGCAAATTCCGGGCCCGGTTCGATCCGGATGAGGAAGGGATGACAGAGAGTCGGATCAGACGGCCTGTGCGAGGCCGTAGACGCGCCCATGCCAGGAGGCATAAGCCGGCCTTGCAAATTGTCCGTTCCGGAGCTCTCCCACCCTCGTAATGCTTAAATCAAAAACGGTGGTTTCCGGCGTTACGGATCCATGCTGGACCAATTTCCTGAAGTCCGACCGCGACGTCCGTACGACCTGCCCGATTGAATCCATGAAAAAGACGTCGAGTGAGGAAGCCCAGGTGATTCCCAGGGTTTCACCGAACGCTTTAAGTGCGGAGGTCAGGGCATCAATTCCACAACCGGAAATTTCCCCTTCGTCGAGCTCCGCGGCGATCAGGAGAAACTGTCCATTTTTCACTTCAGTGGCTGCTTTAACGCGCCGGCCGTGCGACACCCACGACGCAAAAAAGGTCTTTGCCTTTTCCATCAGTTGATCCTCCTGCGCGGAAGACATTGGATTCTCGGAAGCAAAGATCCAGAGGTGGGCGTGGTCGGGAAATTCGCTAAAAAGATCGTTATAGCTGAATTTAGAAGACATCTTTATAATGAAAGTTAAGGGTTAACCGATTGGATCAGGAGGCCGAAAGGAGCGGGGTACGGCGCGACGTCAAAAGCTCTTGCGCGTGGCGGACGATCCCTTCCACGTCGATTCCCAGCATCTTGTGAAGCTCACGTTGTGAACCGTGTTCGACGAAGGAATCCGGAAGGCCGAGACGTAGTACCGTGGCGTTGAAGTGATGGTCGATCATCCATTCGAGCACGGCGCTTCCGGCGCCCCCTGTGATCACGCCGTCTTCGACGGTGATCACACGGTCGAATCGGGAGAAAACGTCTGTCAACAGTTCTTCGTCGAGGGGTTTGCAGAATCGCAAGTCGAAATGGGCGGCGTCGACCCCTTCCGTTGCCAGCCTTTCGCACGCCTCGATGACGTACTGCCCAATGGATCCGTACGAAACGAAGGCAAGGTCGGACCCGTCTCTGATCCTTCTACCCTTACCGATTCCGATTTCCTCGAAGGTGGACGGAAGGTCCATTCCGGTTGCTTCACCTCGGGGGTAACGGATGGCAAAAGGACCCTTATCGTAGAGGGATGCGGTATACATGAGGTTCCGCAAGTCCAGCTCGTCGAGCGGGGCGGAGAGAATCATATTGGGAATGCACCGCATGTACGCGACGTCAAACGCGCCGTGGTGGGTAGGACCGTCGGCGCCGGCAAGACCTGCACGATCGAGGCAAAAAACGACCGGGAGGCGTTGTAGCGCCACGTCGTGTACGAGGCCGTCGTATGCACGTTGGAGGAATGTAGAATAAATCGCCACGAAGGGCTTGTACCCCTGTGTTGCAAGGCCGGCGGCAAAGACGGTCGCGTGCATTTCCGCGATGCCCACGTCGAATGCCCGGTCTGGGATTTCATCGAACAGCTTCTTCAAGCCGGTGCCACTGGGCATGGCGGCGGTGATTCCAACGATCTTCGGATTCTCGCGTGCAAGCTCGACGATGGTGTCGCCAAAGACATCCTGCCACTTCGGCTTTTCCTTGGCGGGTGTTGGTTTGACGGCAAGCGAGAGGCCGGTCACCTTGTCGAACGGCGAGCTCTGGGCGTGCCAGCGAACCTGGTCGTGTTCGGCCGGTGCGAACCCTTTGCCTTTCAGGGTGACCGCGTGAAGCAGGATGGGCCCCTTCAGCTTGCGTAGATCGCGGAGCAGGTCGACGACGAGGTTGACATCGTGGCCGTCAACCGGGCCAAAATAGCGGAATCCCAGGGCTTCGAAGAGGCCGCCGGGCGTCAGTGCCGTTTTCATGGCAGTCTCGACCTTTGCCGCAAGACGCTGCAGCCTGCCACCGCCCATTCCCTTCAACCGCTCGAAGAACTCCCATACGTCGTCGCGAAATTGATTCCAGCGTTCGCCGGAGGTGATCTCGGCGAGGTGTTCGTTCAAGGCGCCGACGTTCGGATCGATGGACATCCGATTGTCATTCAGCACCACCAGGAGGTCCGTATTGCTCGTACCGGCGTTGTTCAACCCTTCGAAGGCAAGACCACCGGTCAGAGCGCCGTCGCCAATGACAGCCGCGATCCTCCGATCCGAACCCGAAAGGTCACGTGCGCGGGCCATTCCGAGCGCAGCGGAAATTGAGGTCGAGGCGTGGCCGACGCCAAAGGTGTCGTATTTGGATTCGTCGCGCTTGGGGAAGCCGGAGATGCCACCGAGCTTCCGGTTGGTTTCGAAGCGGTCGCGCCTGCCCGTCAAGATCTTGTGGCCGTAGGCCTGGTGTCCGACGTCCCATACGATCAGGTCGTTGGGAGTATCGAAGACGTAATGGAGCGCAACCGTTAGCTCGACAACTCCAAGGGAAGCACCAAAATGGCCTCCGTGGACCGATACCGTTTCGATGATGAAGTCGCGTAGCTCACGGCAAACCTGCGGCAGCTGCTCCTGTTTGAGTGCGCGTAAGTCGGCCGGGAAATTAATCGATTTGAGAAGGGACTCACCACTTGCGCCCTGAGTCCCATCCGTGGTTGAACGTGATGCCATTTAGTCGCGTGTTAATACTCGCTTACGAAGGACTAAGTACCTGCGATACAGGGATGAAGTTCTCCTGTGCCGGTCAGTCCAACGTCAGTTCTCTCACCCTAAGCTCGGCGGCATTGAGCCTGTCCATACAATACCGGGCGAGACCGATCCCCTCCTCGTACACGTCGAGTGCGTCTTCAAGTGGAAGCTCGTTCGATTCCAACTGGGCGACGATTTCTTCGAGTCGCTTGAAGGCTTGCTCAAATTTTAGCTCGGGCTTTACGGGATTGTCGTTTGAGAGGTTCATTCTGTTTTGCATTAAATTTTAATTTCCTATAGGATACGAGATTCTCGAGCGCCGTCCTTGAAACGGAGCACAACCAGGTCATCCGTGTGAAGCTCGGCTGCGCGCGTGATAGGCACCTTGCCGCGCTCGACACGGGCAAAACCGAGCTCGAGCGGACGGTCCGGATCGAGTGTTCGTAGCATCTGTTCGAGGCCTATCAGCTTCAGATGACGGTTCTGCAGGCTATGGCTCATGATCCGAGAGAGCCGATGGTACAGGTCGGCAACGTTCCGTTGCCGGATCCCGATTTCTTCGACCGGCCGCCGAAACGCGTACGAAGCAGTTAGCGCCCTGACGTGATGCTTGAGCCGGATGATTTCACCTTCCAGGTTGTCTCGCATGGATCGAGCCATTCCATCCACTGCGGCAGCTACGTCGAACCTGTTCGGGACGACGACCTCGGCAGCCATTGAAGGGGTTGCGGCTCGAACGTCGGCTACAAAATCGGCAATCGTAAAATCCGTCTCATGTCCGACAGCGCTGACGACGGGGATGACGGAGTCGTAGATGGCGCGGGCAACCACTTCTTCGTTAAATGGCCAGAGGTCCTCGATCGAGCCGCCACCTCTCGTCACGATTAGACAGTCCGGACGTGGAAAGGAGTCTTTGGGAAGCTCGTTAAATGTACGAACGGCTGCCGCGATTTCGTCAGAAGCGCCGGCTCCCTGAACGTGGACAGGGCTGACGAGTACCTGAACCAGAGGAAATCTGCGGGCCAGGATCGACAGGATGTCTCGCAACGCGGCGCCGTCGCCGGAAGTCACGACGCCGATTGTTTCCGGAAACCGGGGCAAGTCGACTTTATGGGCCTGGTCGAACAGGCCTTCGGAAGCCAGCCGTTTCTTGAGAGCCTCGAAAGCTTTCTGGAGTGCGCCTTCACCGGCAGGACGGAGCGCTCGGACGACGAGCTGGAGCTCGCCTCGCGCTTCATAAACCGAAACCGATCCGAATGCCCTTACGAGCATACCATCCCGCGGCTTGAAAAAGACCTGTTCCGCAACACTTCGCCACATGACGCATCGAATCTGGCTGTCAGCGTCTTTAAGGCTGAAATAGCAGTGTCCCGAGCTGTGCTGTTTAAAATTTGAAATCTCTCCCTCGACCCAGATGTCCTCAAACTGCTGTTCGACGAGCTGCCGGAGACCGGACGTCAGATCCGAAATGCTCCATATCTTCGTGGCGGGAGTAAAAGATTCGGGACCTTCCAGGGGCCCATGTGGGTTAAGCATATCAATTCGGTGATGCCGTCCTCCCTGCCTGGTTCGGCAGAGGGGGCGGTTTTTTGACTAACTATCGTTGTTTAGCTGTGGATAAGAGCAATTCAAAACCAAAAGATAAGATTCGAATTCAGTTTGTTTGTTTAGGTAATATATGCCGAAGCCCACTGGCAGAGGGGGTTTTTCGGAAAAAGGTGGAAGAAGCCGGGCTTGCCGATATTTTCGAGATCCGTTCGTCAGGTACGAGCGATTGGCACGTCGGCGAGGGCGCAGATACACGGATGGCCGAAACAGCCGAACGGCATGGCGTTTCGCTCAAAAATCATGCTGCCAGGCAATTCAGGAAAGAAGATCTGGAGCAATTCGACCACATTCTGGTCATGGACAAAGACATCCTGAACGATGTGCTCTACCTCGACACGGAAGATCGATACGGTAGCAAGGTGCGGTTATTCAGGGAGTTCGATCCGTCGCCCGATTGTTTTCAGGTCCCCGATCCCTATTATGGGGGGCCTGACGGTTTTGAAAACGTATACCTGATCGTGGAACGTACGGCAGAGAATTTGCTTCAAGTCCTCATTCGTACGTATAACCTGGAAGTAGAACAAAACTCTTAATCAACAGATCGTTCTTTTCGGTCGAAATGGTATCCCACGAGGTAATTGAGGAACTGGAAGCACATTTTGGCGAGCCGATCCAGCGATGTGACGAAATAGGCGGCGGTTGTATTGCCAACGCGAGCAGGGTCGAGGTCGGCGGACGTGTCTACTTCCTCAAATGGAGCACACGCGGTGTCTCCAGAACATTCCCCGCCGAAGCGGCGGGTCTCGAAGCCTTACGATCAGCCGGTAGCCCGTTGTTCATACCTCGTGTGATCAAGGTGCAGGCTTGTGAAGGAGAGAAGCCGGGCATTTTACTCATGGATTGGATCGAGCCCGGAGAAAAGCCTCCAGATTTCTGGGAGGTCTTCGGACGAGGCCTGGCGAGCCTGCATCGGTTTACCGCTTCTCGATATGGCTTCGACCAGGACAACTTTATCGGCCACATTCCGCAGCAGAATGGCTGGGAGGATAGCTGGCCGACCTTTTTTGCCGGGAAACGCCTTGGCGTACAGGTCGAAATGGCGCGGGAGCGCGGCGTCTGGCAACGAGGCTGGGATCCCCAATACGAATCCCTCATCGACAGGCTGGAAGAGCTCTTACCAGCGTATCCAGAGAGCTCGATTCTTCACGGCGATCTTTGGAGCGGAAATTTCCTCGTCACGTCAGACGGAACTGCCGCTCTTATCGATCCGGCGGTGTATTACGGGCACCGTGAAGCCGACCTTGCCATGACGGAGCTTTTTGGCGGGTTTAGCGAGTCCTTTTACGCGGCCTACCGGGAGGCCTGGCCGCTGGACGATGGGTACGACGAACGCCGGGACGTGTACAACCTCTATCACCTGATCAACCACCTCAACCATTTCGGCGGGAGCTACGCGGCGTCCGTAGCCAGTATTCTGAGACGATTCAGATAGGGTTTATCGGCATACGGATCGCATATAATCGGCAATTGCCTCGACCAGGCGGTCAGGCTGGTCTTTCATCGGTGCGTGGCCGGCGCCTTCGATCAGGACCACGCGTGCGCCGGGAATCGCCCGTGCAACTCTTGTGGCGACTGATGGCGGGAGCAGTGGGTCGTCGGCGCCCCACAAGACGAGCGTGGGCAGCTTGATCTGCTTCAGCTTTTCTCGGATGCCCGTCGCGTCAAAGTCGAGATCGCGGAACGAAGGCCCAAACGTAAGCATCTGTGCTCGACTCTCTTCGCTTTTGAAGACGATGCCGATGGGTGTGCGGGGAAGAATGCGCTGAAAAAACCAGTCTTTTCGGAAGAGGGTATTCACCATTCTATTTCCGGCAAGGGGTGGCAACAAGCGGGCATATCGGCTGAACCCTCCCGCATTGACCAGGATCAATCCTGAAAACAGATCAGGGTACAGGGCTACGGTAGCCGCAGCAATTTTGCCCCCCATCGAATGTCCGAGCAGGACCGGTTTTTCAAGACCGAGCTTTTCTGCGAAGGCGACACCCAGGCGTGCGAAGAGGTCCAGCGAATACGTAATGTTGGGTTTTTCGGACCGCCCTGTACCCAAAAGATCCGGCGAATACAGCGGGATCTCCGCCTCCATGGTCTGATTGACAATGTGCCTGAACGTCCGATCGCCGGTAGTTCCGAATCCGTGAAGCGCTACCAATGGCCGGGTTGCTGCCACTTCCGGAAGGGCATAGTAGTACCAGTGGTTGTACCCGAGCAATTCGATTTCACCGGCCTGGAACTGACACACGGTAAAGCAAAAGCGTCATACTGAAAAAGCGTTCGGACGGTAAAAGAAAGACGGTGCTTTTTTGATCCCATTGTTTAGTCAGATTGCGCGTATTCACCAACGCTGGCTTTATTACCATTTCAAACGGCTATATTAACGTTTCATTCGAGCTTCATACCAACAAAGTCTGAGTGTCTCATGATCGAAGAACTGGCAGGTTCAGTGCGTAGTGATTTCCGGTTGAACCGGTTGTACCTCGTGGATGCGATGGCCCTCGCTTACCGTTCCCACTTTATCTTCATCAGCCGGCCGCTGATCAACTCGAAGGGCATGAATACGTCGGCCGCCTTCGGGTTTACGAATGCGCTGCTGAAGTTGATAGAAGACCACGGTATGGAGAACATCGCGGTGGTCTTCGACGCCGTGGGGCCCGAAGGAACGTTTCGGGACGAGATCTACGAAGCCTATAAGGCCAACCGCAGCCCCATACCGGAGGAGCTGGTCGACAGCCTTCCCATCATCAAACGGATCATACAGGCATTCAACATTCCTGTGCTCGAGATCCCCGGGGTCGAGGCCGACGACGTCATCGGGACGCTGGCCAAACGGGCGGAAAAAGAAGGGGCGGAGGTCGTCATCGTTTCGCCGGACAAGGATTTTCAGCAGCTCCTCAGCCCGCTGGTTTCCATCTTCAGACCGGCGCACCGCGGCGAGGAGTTTGATCCGATCACGCCGGACACATTTCGGGAGAAATACGGGTTGGAGCCCGAACAATTCATCGACGTGCTGGCGTTGATGGGCGACGCGAGCGATAACGTCCCGGGTGTACCGGGTATCGGCGAGAAAACGGCGGCGCAGCTCATACAGAGCTATGGTTCGGTCGAAAACCTGCTGGAGCACGTCGACGAGGTGAAAGGGAAACGTGCAAAAGAAGGTCTGATGGAACACGCCGACGACGCCCTCCTGAGCAAGCGGCTGGTGACAATCCGCACGGACGTTGACGTGGACCTTGACTGGCACAAGTGTCGGATGGGTGAGCCGAACGTGGAAGAACTTGTTGCACTCTTTACGGAGCTCGAATTCAATACGCTTCTCAGGCGCGTCCAGGAGAACGATCTTTTTCGAACGTCCGGCCGGAGTAGTGTGGCGGTCTCACCAGGCGACATTCTGGAGGAATCCGACCTGACCTTCGATTTCGGCCCGTACGAAGCCCTCAAGCGGTACGACCCGGAAAAGGCGAAATACAAGATCGTCCGTAACGAGCAGGAGCTTTATCAGCTTGCGGAAAACCTCAAGACCGTAGACACGATTTCGTTGGACACCGAGACGACGTCGACCGATCAGATGATGGCGTCGCTGGTGGGCATTTCGATGTCGTGGGAAGCGGGTACGGGCTGGTACGTGCCCACGCCGTTGCCGGACGGGATGAGTACGGAGCAAATTCTCGGAGTTTTGGGTCCGTTATTGCAAGAGAAAAATCTCATCGGCCACAATCTAAAATACGACATCGTCGTTTTAGCGCGGCACGGGTTACGTCTACACAAACCAGTGTTTGACACGATGGTCGCGCACTACCTGGTGTCGCCCGAGGAGCCGCACGGGCTTGACGCGGTGGCCCGGAAGTACCTGAACTACGTCAACATCCCCATCTCGTCGCTGATCGGAACGGGAAAGCAGCAGCTCTCGATGCGTGACGTTCCACTGGACGACATCGGGATCTACGCCTGTGAGGACGCTGACATCTCCCTACAGCTGCACGACATTTTCCAGAAGGAGCTAGAATCCGCCGGACTGCTAAAGATCGCGGAAGAGATGGAGTTTCCGCTGATCTACGTGTTGGCCGACATGGAGATGACGGGAATACGGGTTGACCCGGCGGTGCTATCGGAAATCTCTGAGATTCTGAACGAGCAGCTGAGCCGAATCGAGGCCGAGATATATCGCGTGGCTGGGCGTGAGTTCAACATCGGCTCGACGCAGCAGCTATCGGATATCCTGTTCAACCGGCTCGGGCTGAGGGTTGTGGGGAAGACGTCCACGGGCAAGGCATCGACAAAGGAGACGGTGCTTTCCGAGCTGTGCGCCGATCACCCGTTGCCGTGCCTCATTCTCGACTGGCGCGAGGTGACGAAGCTCAAGAGCACGTACGTCGACGCGCTTGGCGGCCTGATCCATCCCGAAACCGGCCGGATCCACACCAACTTCAACCAGGTGATGGCAGCTACGGGCCGATTGAGCTCGTACGGTCCAAATCTCCAGAACATACCGGTACGAACGGCGCTGGGGCGAGAGATCAGGAAAGCATTCGTACCGGAACGCGGCTGGAAGCTGATGGCGGCCGATTACGTGCAGATCGAGCTTCGAATTCTGGCTTCGATGAGCGGGGACGAGGCCATGCAGGAAGCCTTCCGGAAAGGTGAGGACATCCACGCCGCTACGGCTGCCCGGGTTTTCGGTGTCCCGCTTGACAAGGTAACGCGCGATCAGCGGCGGAAGGCGAAAGAAGTGAATTACGGGATCCCGTACGGCGTCTCCGCCTGGGGGCTTGCTCAACGACTCCGTGCACCCGTGAAGGAAGCGCAGGACTTGATCGACCAGTACATGCGATCTTATCCACGCATCACCCAGTTCCTCGCGAAGCTCGTTGAAGACGCCAGGCAAAAAGGGTACGCCGAAACCATGCTCGGACGTCGGCGATACATTCCCGGCATCAATGCTCGAAACCGAAATGAACGCTCGGCGGCTGAACGGATTGCGGTGAACATGCCCATTCAAGGCACACAGGCGGACATGATCAAGATCGCCATGGTACGCCTCAAGCAGCGCATGGATAAAGAGAAGCTCAGGAGCCGGATGCTACTACAGGTACACGACGAGCTTATTTTCGAGGCGCCGGAAGAAGAGCTCGACGTGCTTGCCGCAATGCTCCGCGAGGAGATGACCGGGGCGCTCGAGCTGCGTGTACCGGTTGAAGTAGACATCAACGTTGCCGACAACTGGCTCGACGCGCACTGAAATCGACAGTAACCAACTTGAATAATGGAGCGAATCAACGCGCAGTGCCCCGTTACGATAGACGGGTTCGATTTTGTGGAGGAGTCAGGCGGGATATTCGAGTACCGTCTCGCCTCAAACGGGCTACAGGTTCTGCTTTTACCGCAACCGGTCGTGCCGGTGGTGGCCTTTATGGTCACCTATCGAGTTGGAAGCAGGAACGAGGTGACCGGCCTGACCGGGGCAACACACATGCTCGAGCACCTGATGTTCAAGGGAACCGAGAAGTTCAACCGGAAGCTGAACAATTCGGTATTTAACGTGCTTCAGAGCGTCGGCGCACAGGTCAACGCCACGACTTGGTATGACCGGACGAATTACTACGAGCTGCTTCCCAAGGACTATCTGCCCCTTGCCATCGAAATCGAAGCCGATCGCATGCGCGGGGCACTGATCAACGAGGAGGACCTGGAAAGCGAACGCACGGTGATCCTGAACGAATTCGACCGCGGCAAGAACGACCCGGTCCGCAATCTATACGACAGCGTTTGGAGCACCGCATTCGTCGCGCATCCGTATCACCACCCAACGATTGGGTGGCGGAGCGACATCGAAAACGCGACGGTGAAAGGCCTGAGGCATTTTTACGACACCTACTATCGCCCGGACAATGCCACGGTATCGGTGCTCGGCGACTTCGAACCCGAGGCCTCGTTAGAGCTAATCCGTCAGCATTTCGGCGGTATTACCAATCCCTCCGAGCCCATCCCGGACGTGACGACCCGTGAGCCCGAGCAAAATGGCGAGCGGCGTGTCACGGTGCGGCAAGCCGGGCAGGTAGGGAGCCTGATGCTTGCCTTTAAGTCGCCACCCGGTCTCGATCGAGACGTCGAAGCGCTGGACGTTCTTGCGATGGTGCTTTCGACAGGGAAAAACAGCCGGTTATTCAGCCGTCTAACTGACAAAGGCCTCACCACGAACGTCGGCGCCACGGCTTCCCGGCTGCGCGATCCCGGATTGTTTTACCTGTTTGCATTCCTCACTCCCGGCACCGAGCATGAGATCGTCGAAGAGGAGATCTGGAACGCGCTGGAGGAAATCAAGGATAAAGGGATTACGGAGGCGGAACTGCGACGGGCAAAAAACCAGCTCAGAGCCCAGGAGATTTTTGGACGAGACGGTGTATTTGCCGTCGCAAGCCAGCTAAACGAGGCCATTGCCGCGGGCGATTGGAAGCTTTACACCGCTTACCTCGACCGAATAGCGGCTGTCGATGTCGAAAGCGTTCAGCGGGTTGCTAAAACTTACTGCGTGAGAGACCGCAGCACGGTGGGCAGGTATATCCCAAGCTGACGTTTTGGCAGAAGGCACTTTTCCAAATCGAACCATTCATCCGAGTGTCGGAATGTTTGCAGAGCGTGTCATCGAGGAGCAGTATGGCTCCTGCCGTCTGATTTTGTTGCCCACACCTGTAGAGTCCGTCGTCTCGTTCGGCGGGTCGTTCGAGACGTTCCCCGATACAGGCGCCGGGGAGGAGCTTCTACAGCGTCTCACGGTGATGCTCCTCGACAAAGGGACACGGTCTCGCAACCGATTTGAAGTGGCCGAAGTGCTCGAAGAGCGGGGCGCCGAGCTTCGTTTCAGCTCAAGCGAGCTTCGCGTCACCTATTCGGGACGTGTGCTGCGCGAGCACATTCGAGACGTGCTCGAAGTGGCCGTGGAGCAGCTGACCGAACCCGCATTCGACGAGCAGGAGTTCGAAAAAACTCGGACGCAGCTGGCGGCATCGATCCGACGCTCGGCCGAAATCACGAGCACACAGGCAGGAGCTGCCCTCTCACGAGCGCTTTTCCCCCGATCCCACCCAAATTACGTCGAAACGGTGGAGGAGGCGCTCGAAAAGCTCGCATCATATAGCGTCGAGGACGTTCGTGCCTATCACCGAGATCGTTTCAGGTTTAATGGACACATCCTCGTCTTTGCTGGCGATCTGGATACCGAAGCCATTCAGGAGACGGTCGAACGGCATTTTGCTCAGGCGGAGTCTCCTCGAAACACTCCCAAATACTCTAAGAATGCTATTTATCAGGCTGCGGGGAGAAGTGTGGTCGACATGCGGGAGAAGAGCAACATCGACGTCAGGATGGGGCACGGGATACCCGTCAAAAGAAAGGATCCTGCCTTTTTACCCCTGTATCTGAGCGTTTTCGTGCTCGGCGGCAACTTCTCGGCGCGATTGATGACCACAATCCGGGATCAGATGGGCCTCACGTACGGGATAGGGGCGAGCCTCTCAGGCATATCCACCGAATACGAGGGGCACTGGCAGGTTGCCGTCACGTTGAGCCGCGAAAACGTCGAGAAAGGCGTCGAGGCCACGATGCAAGAGGTGCGACGATTCGTTGATGAGGGGATTACAGACGAGGAGCTCCGCACCGTAAAAAAGACGATTGAGGGGTCCTACCAGGTCGGGTTGGCCACCACACGAGGATTGACGTTTACGCTGCTCCACAATGCCGAAAGGGGGTTCGACGTGTCGTACATGGACACCTTCCTCGACGAAGTCGAGGCGGTGACACTCGACCAGGCCCGGAGTGCAATTGAAACCTACCTTCACCCTGAGCACCTACACCTGGCCTACGCCGGAGGCCTGGACGGCGTGATCAGTTGATTTTTTTACTTATGCAGGCCGAATGCGGAGGTATGCGCAAATAAATACTTAAAAAACATGTAATACCGGCCCCCGAGCCTGGATCCATATTAGGGTTCTGGTAGGTAGGACCGCAATGCTGTTGCATTTGATTTCCTGGATCTCCACCTTCGCGGAGATGATGTATTTATGTAGTGTTTCTGGTAGCACTGTACATCACGCCTTCGATCTTCGCGGATCTAAAAACACATCTGCGCAAATCTGCGTCCATCAGCGGACAGTAGTCCAGTATCATCCTCTCGTCTTCGAGCCTTCGTGTTCAATTAAATCATTTCCGTGATAAATCAGCTTTCACCAGATCATTACCGACCAGAGTGGACCGGGGAGGGGGTGGGTGCGTTTGCACTTGTGGTAACTCATCGCCGGATAATTGAGACGAAAATAGAGTGGGAGGTGGAAAGTGGGAAATCGAGAGGACACCATAAAGAAGCGCCTGAGCGATCAGCTCGCGCTCGAAAGGCACATACTGGAGGCCGTCGAGCGGCAACGGGGCGAAGATAGCCTGAGGGAAAACCTTGAAGCCAACAAGGTCGTGATCGAGATCGAGCAGGTGCTCAAAAGCCACGTTGCAACACTGGAGACCCTTGCCGACGAGTACGGAGCCGGCACGTCGTCATTACTCAAGAAGGCGGTGACCGAGCTTGCGGGCGTCGCAGCCGGCCTTTACGACAAGGTGCGGGACCAGGAAGTATCGCGGATGATACGCGACGATTACACGGCGCTCAGCCTGGCAGCGATGGGGTACACGGCGTTTCACACCTTCGGACTGGTCATACAGGAGCAGCGAATCGCCGACGTCGCCCTTTCGCATTTGAAAGACCTCACGCCACTCCTGGTCAGGATTAGCCAGGTGCTGCCGCTCGTCGTGGCGAGTGAAACCGCCAAGGACCTTGGGCTCAACCTGGATCCGAATATCGGCGCCACGGCCGCTAACAACACCCACCAGGCCTGGCGTCACGAAGTAACGGCAACCTGACCCACGATTCATTCTGAAAAAAGGGGCCGGCAGATTCCTTCTACCGGCCCCTCATAGGTTTTAAGAAACGTCGAGACGGTGCACGTCTAGACGTCCCGGATGATCGTGATTCGTTCTTCGACCGTGGTCACCTCCGGCTTGGGCATTACGAAGGCCAGAATCAAATAGGCAATCAGGAATGAGCCCTGCGTCGCAATCGTACCGATCACAAACGCGATCCGGACGAGCGTCGGGTCGATGGCAAAGTATTCGGCGATGCCGCCCGCAACTCCGGCAATCTTCTTATCGGCCGACTTAACGAGCCGTTTTTTCGTTTTTCCCGACTGACCCGGCACCTCTTTTTCGGCTTTCAGCGTCGTCGAACCCTTTTTGACGCGTGCGACCTTTTTGGTCTTCTTTTTTGGCCTCCAGGAAAGCACACCGAACCCGATAAGGATGATCAGAATCCCGGCAAGCCAGGGCAGCATACTCACGAGAATGCTGAAATCGAACCCGTTCCAGATTCCAAGCTCCTGGAATAGATAGGCAACCCCGACGACAATGAGGGAGAGCCCGGCTATCGTCGGCAGGTTCCAGAAACCCTGCCTTTTTTCGGTCGATTCGTCATCGAACAGGATGGTCTCGAGGTCCTCATCCGACAGGGCTTCGAGGTCCAACGTATTTTCGGACTCATCCAGGAAGGATCGTTCTTCTTCAACGACTCGTCTTTGAGTACGTGTATTCATATTTAGCAGGTTTCTATCGTTGCTGACACACTGACTCTACGTGATCAGGATGCCGATGTTACGCACTTGTCGGGTCGATAGACCTCCTTATCGGTAATGATAACGGATACGGGGACGTCATGTTCTTCCTCGGGCACGACGTCGACGAGGCATTCGTCAAAGATCGGGCACAGGGTTGGTACGGTCATCCGCCTGAGGAACTCATCGTAGTACCCGAATCCGTGTCCAATCCGATGGCCATTTCTGCCGGCGCCCAGCGCCGGCACTATTACGGCGTCGATCTTCTCGATCGGAACGGTTTGAGTCCCGATTGGTTCATGGATGCCCCAGCGGTTGACTACGAGTCTGTCCTCGGATTCAAACGGTACGTGGCGGAGACGCTCGGACCCGTCGCTTGCCACACCAAAGTTAACAACGACTGGAAGAACAATTTGTTTTTTCTGTGCATGAAGGAAATACAGGAGCGGTCTGACGTCGACTTCGTGCCGGGGAATCACGGGCCAGTACGAATGTACGATAGCTGCAGCCTGTAGCTCGGGAAGGGACTTCATCCGTTCGACGATGGCCGTGCTTTTTTCCTGATAGGCCACGTCAGTGAGACGAGCCCTGCGTTCGAGCAGCGTGGCGCGTATGGCTTCCTTCAGGACTGACATCATACACTACGGAATACCAGCATAGTCGGGCCCTTTAAGGTACGATGGGGGCGCCATCGAGTCGTTATGGAAACTAAGGAAAAAATGGATCGACTCTCGGAGTTCGAGGCGTATCGCGAGCGAATGAACCGCCGGATTCTCGAAGAAAAGGATCACGTGGGTATCAAGCGGTTCTTTAATCTTGATTCTGCGGCATACCGGGACGGGGCGCTCGACGCGAAAACGAAGGAGCTGCTCGGTCTCGTGGCCTCGATGGTGCTTCGGTGCAACGACTGCATCGATTACCACCTGTTGCGATGCGTCGAAGCAGGTTATACCGACGAAGAGCTGGACGATGCGATGAACGTAGCCCTGGTCGTGGGTGGATCGATCGTGATTCCGCACCTTCGACACGCAGTGGAGACCGTCGATCTCATCCGGGCAAGGGTGCAGGAAGCCGGGTAAGCCTTTAAAGACATTGTGTGAAGCCACACATTCCTGCATAGATTGGTTTGTAATTATTTAGCGATTGACGTACATTATCTCGTCTGTACCGGGTTTGCAATCCGGTATTTTTTCTGCTATAGACCCTACCATACGGTATTTAAGTACCTGAAAGGAGCATGTTCGAAAGTCTCTCCGAAAAGCTGGAAGTAGCACTGAAAAGTGTTTCCGGCCAGGGGCGCATAAACGAATTGAACATCGCGGAGACGATGCGTGAGATTCGTCGTGCGCTACTGGATGCAGACGTGAACTACCAGGTCGCCCGTGACTTTACCGAAAGGATCAAGGAGCAGGCGCTGGGAGAGAAGGTACTGACGTCCGTATCACCGGGTCAGCAGCTCGTCAAGATCGTCTACGACCAGTTAGTCCATTTCCTTGGCGACGAGCACGTCGGCATCGAGATGGCGCAACGGCCGCCGACGGTCATTCTCGTTGCCGGGCTTCAGGGATCGGGAAAAACGACGTTCTGCGGGAAGCTGGCGAACTACTTCAAAGGGAAAGGCAGAGCGCCGATGCTTGCGGCTGCGGACGTTTATCGCCCGGCGGCCGTCGAGCAGCTCAAGATGCTTGCCGAGTCGATCAAGGTACCCGTCTACTCGATCGAGGAGAACGGTGCGGTCGTGCAGGATGCCGTGCGGGTAGCGCGTGAAGCGGTCGATCAGGCCCGCCGGAATGCTCGCGACATCCTGATCATCGATACAGCAGGCCGTCTGCACGTCGACGAACGGATGATGCAGGAGGTTCAGGACATCAAGAACGCCGTCCAGCCTCACGAAATCCTGTTCGTCGTTGATGCCATGACGGGCCAGGACGCCGTCAACACCGCGCTCGAGTTCAATAAGCGTCTCAACTTCGACGGTGTGGTGCTCACCAAGCTCGACGGTGACACGCGGGGCGGCGCCGCGCTTTCCATCCGGTCGGTCGTGCAGAAACCCATCAAGTTTGCATCGACGGGTGAAAAGCTGGACGCGCTGACGCCTTTCTTCCCGGATCGAATGGCGCAACGCATCCTGGGCATGGGAGACGTGATCTCTTTCGTCGAGAGAGCCCAGGAACAGTTCGACCAGAAGCAGGCCGAGAAGCTTCAAAAGCGAATCCGGAGCGAAGAGTTCGATCTGGAGGACTTTCACGAGCAGCTCCAGCGGATCAAAAAGATGGGGTCGTTGAAGGACCTCATCGGTATGATTCCAGGTATTGGACGGCAGATCAGGGACCTGGACGTCGACGACGATGCGTTCAAACACATCGAAGCGATGATCCAGTCGATGACGCCCGAGGAGCGGCGCAATCCGGACATTCTGAACGGAAGCCGCCGTCGGCGTGTTGCCGAAGGGAGCGGCGTTGAGGTCCGCGACGTGAACCAGCTTTTGAAGCAGTTCAAGGAGATGAAGAAGGTGATGAAAACCATGACCAAGCTGATGGGGAAGGGTCGTTCTATTGACCTTTCGTCGTTGCTTGGGGGGAGATAGAGTAACACGTACCCCTAAACGAGGAGAGTCCCTTTCATTTACGGGTGCTTTAACAAATTGTATCAGACTACTTAATCAACTATTAGAGTTTAGCCGTGGCTGTAAAACTTCGTTTACGCCGAATGGGACGCCGGAAGCGCCCACTGTACGCTGTCGTTGCAACGGATAGCAGGAGTCCTCGGGATGGTCGTTTCATCGAGGATCTTGGCCGTTATTCTCCAATAGAGCAGCCGGCGGTCGTTTCGCTGAAGGAAGATCGAATCATGTACTGGCTCGAACAGGGCGCTCAGCCCTCGGAAACCGTTCGCAGCCTCCTCAGCCGTCATGGTATTCTACTCGCGATGAACCTGCGCAAGAAGGGCAAATCGGAGGAGGAGATCCAAGCGGAAGTGGAAAAGCACCGCGCCTATCAGGAGCAGAAAATGCAGTCAGCTAATGTTCTGACGGCGGCCGAGCGGCGCAGACAGGCGCTCGAGGCCGAGCGTAAACGCGTGGCAGAGGAGGAAGCGAAGGCAGCCAAGGCCCGTGCCGAGCGTGAAGAGGCACAGCGTCGTGAAGCGGAGGAGGCTCGCAAGGCAGAAGCCGCGAAGCGTGCTGAAGAAGCAAAGGCCGCTGCTGAAGCCAAAGAGCAGAAGGCGGAAGCTGCTGCCCCCGAGCAACCGGCAAAAGCCGAGCAACCGGCTGAGGCTCCGGAAGCCGCTACTACCGAACAGCCTGAGGCCGCCAAGGCGGAAGAGGCTGCACCCGAGGCACAGACTGAAGAGCAGGCGGCTGATTCCGAGGGCGGCGAGGAGAACGCTTGAGGGGGAGGCTCCCGTAAATAGTTCAGGACGAACAGGTAGTTCTGATGGCCTCATCTACGGGGAATCTCTTGCTCGTCGGCCGTGTGTATCGCGCGCACGGCCTGCTCGGTGAGATGAAAGTCATCCCGGAGACAGATGAGCCGAAACGGTTTTCCGGACTTGAGTCGGTTTTTCTGGGTGACCGCGCTGAGAATGCGGTGGCCTATCCCGTTGAAAAGGTTCGTTTCCAGGATTCGAAACACGGGATCACGGTAGTGCTGAAGCTTGCCGGGATCGAATCGAAGGAGGCGGCTGATTCATTCAGGAAAGCCAACATTTACGCCCGAGAGGTTGACTTACCACCGGTGGAAGAGGACGAGGTTTTCCTTCACGATCTGATCGGGCTCACCGTATTGACCGAAGAAGGAGAAAAGATCGGAAAAATACGGGACGTGCTCGAGATGCCCGCCCAGCTCGTGTTGGTGGTGGAGCAGGAAGGAGGAAGCGAGGTGATGATCCCGGACGTGCCGGAGATCGTTCGCGACGTGGACGTCGACGGTGGTACGATGACCATCAGGCCGATTGACGGCCTGATCGAGTAGTTGAAATAAATTGTTTGTCGAAGGGGACCGGTGGGCTACGCCACCGGCTTCAGGGCATATGAAAATAGACATCATTTCAGCCCTGCCGGAGATCGTTTCCGGACCTCTTCAGCATAGCATCATTAAGCGTGCTATCAAAAAGGGTCTCGTCTCAATCCGGGTGCACGACATTCGGTCGTACTCGACCGATAAGCACCGGCAGATCGACGATTACCCTTTTGGCGGCGGTGCGGGAATGGTGCTGAAGCCGGAGCCCATATTTGCCTGCATTGAAGCCATCCAGGCTGAAGCGCGGCAGAACGGGGAAGAGATTGACGAGGTGATCTTCCTGACGCCGGACGGTGAGGTGTTGAATCAGAAGCTGGCCAACCAGCTCTCTTTGAAACGGCACCTCGTATTACTGGCCGGGCATTACAAGGGGGTCGACCAACGGGTGCGTGACGCCCTGGTCACTCGCGAGATCTCGATCGGCGATTACGTATTGAGCGGCGGGGAACTGCCCGCCCTGGTACTTGTTGATGCGGTGGTTCGTTTGATACCCGGTGTGCTGGGTGACGCCGAATCCGCCTTATCAGACTCGTTCCAGGACAATCTGCTGGATGCGCCGGTGTACACGAGACCGGCAGTGTTCAGAGGGATGGCGGTGCCCGACGTATTGCTGTCTGGAGATCACGCGCGTGTCGCAGCCTGGCGGGAAGAACAGAAGCTGGAGCTTACCAGACGCAGACGCCCTGATCTTTTGGAAGAGGAAAAGGACGGAGGCTTTGACGCCGACCGGAAATAACCATCATTGAATCTTATTAAACTTTGAATAAATAGGGAGGTACGCCATGGCAACCGATTTAATCAACCTGGTTGAGGCGACCCAATTACGCACCGATCTACCGGAGTTTGAGCCGGGTGACACCATCAACGTACACGTCCGCGTCATCGAGGGTGATAAGGAGCGTATACAGCAGTACCAGGGTGTCGTGATCAGCATCAGGGGTTCGGGTTCAAACAAGACCTTTATCGTCCGTAAGGTTTCGAACGGCATCGGCGTCGAACGAATTTTCCCGTTTGCAACGCCGAAGATTGCGCGGATTGAAGTGGTTCGTAAAGGCCACGTGCGCAGGGCGAAGCTGTTCTATCTTCGCTCCCTCCGGGGCAAGGCAGCCCGCATCAAGGAAAAAGTCCGCGACACGTCGAAGGCGTAAGGCTATTACCGTTCGTTCGGTCGAGGACGAATTCCGTACCGCATTGGGATTGTGTCTGAACCGCCGGTATGCGTGTTGCGTCCGGCGGTTTTGCCGTTGATACCGGTTCTGTCGAAGCCTGCAGTCTACCGAAAATATCAGCAACGAGATGATAGTAGCCATTTGGGATGAGGCGCCGGTCGAACTATTCGCATCGGCGGTCGCCGAGCGCGACCCTGGCGCCCCGCTATCGATCGAAAGGCATACGCGGTCGGAGTGTCTCTCGTTGTTAATGAACGGGCAGGTCGACGTTGCGCTCCTTTCGACGCTCGACGTGCTCCAGCATACCGACGAGCTCGACGTCTTCCCGGCCGTGGCCTATTCAACGTGGGCTAACCCCTACACCAGGATCATCCTGAACTCCGGCTTCGAAAGTCCCGTTCAGCGGCTCGTCGTAAGCGATAGATTTGAGCTTGAGGGATGGGTTGCACGCATCGTGCTGAGTGAACACTACGGATCCGTTCCGGAAAGGGTCGAGGTCGGGACGCCGACTGAGTCGTCGTTGCAGGACCAGAAGGCGGACGCCGTGCTGATAGTTGGAAACGACGCCCCGGGAACTCGGACGGATCGTATCACGATGGATCTCGGGCAGGAGTGGTACGAGCTGGCGAACTACCCGATGGTGTGGGGGCTATTTGCCGCGAAGAAAGGCCGTGCCACAAAAGATATGATCCAGGTGCTCAGAGACACCATTCGCAAGGCGGATGAAGGGCGCGAGGCGTGGGTCGAAGCACAAAACCTGCCGGAAGAGATCGCGTCATTCTACTTGCAGGACGTCCGCGTTCGATTCGACGACCTGGCCGTCGCCAGCCTTACGGAGCTCCGGCAGTATCTTTTCTATGAAGACGTGCTGGACGAAATTCCAGACCTTCCACTCGTGGCGTACGAAGACGACGAGGACGACGATAATAAGGACGTCCCGCTGCTCTGACGAAAAAATCGACCGTATACGAAGACTGCTCGGATTCAGTGATGGCTGAAGGAATCAAAATCGTTGCGACGAACAGGAAGGCGCGGCACGACTATCACATCGAGGATACGCTCGAAGCCGGTATCGTCCTGCGTGGCACCGAAGTGAAGTCTTTACGGGAAGGCAGGCTGAACCTGACGGACAGTTTCTGTACGGTCGAGAAGGGAGAGATGATCGTTCACGGCCTCCACATTTCGCCCTATTCGCACGGCAATCTGTTCAACCACGAACCGCTAAGGCCACGGAAACTCTTGCTTCATCGGAAGGAAATCGAACGATGGGGCAAAGCGACCGAGCAAAAGGGGTTTACGATCGTCCCGTTGAAGGTATATTTCAAAAACGGATTTGCAAAGGTCGAGATCGGGCTTGCCAGGGGTAAGAAGCAATACGATAAACGCGCCGATATTTCGGAAAGAGAGACACAGCGCAAGCTGGATCGCGTGATGAGAGGTGATCGTCCGGAATAACATTCACCCATCAGCTACCGAATAGCTCACCATGCAGGAAATCTACAATCTGGCGAGGATGGTGACGGACCGTCTCAGCCACGTATCGGGAGTCCAGGCGGTACTGCTTGCCGCATCCACTTCGGATCAGGACTGGACGTACGATGCGGACGTGGACCTGTACGTGTACTACAGCAAGGAGGCGCTGCCTCCTCGGAACGACCTGCGAAAGGTGGCGGCCGAGCTGAACCCCTCGCATCCGGTAGACGACGAAATGGAGTTCGACGTAGCGACGTCTACCGGTACGCTGCTGTGGGTGGAAGGGAGACGCATTGGCTTGCACTATCGCGAAATCGAACGCGTACAACGCGCAATCGACCAGGTGAAGTACGGCATCTTCACCTCGGAATATCAGCCCGCCGGTCCGCACGGCTTCTTCAGCTTCTACCTGGTTGGTGAGGTCGCACAGGGGCACCCTTTATATGATTCCAGCGGCCAGATTGAGGCTATGAGGGCGGAGGCGGTGCAGTATCCCCCGGCGCTCAGGCACTCGGTTTTCGAAATGTTTTCCAGAGAAGCAGACTTCGCCCTGTTCAACGCTCAACGCTCGGCGAGTGAAGACGATTTGTTCTTTGCGACGGGGTATCTGTACCGCTGTGCTGCCTGTCTTGTGCAGGCCGTTTTTGCCATGAACGGGATTTATTACACCGGCGCGCCCGGGGTGCTTCGCAAAATGAGCGGACTCGAACAGCGGCCGGAGCGATTTGAGCAAGTCCTCACGACGGTACTTTCGGTCCCTGGCCGGACGCGAACCGATCTATTCGAAAGCATCGACGAGCT
The DNA here is from genome assembly GCA_966250015.1 of uncultured bacterium. GTDB lineage: Bacteria > Bacteroidota > Rhodothermia > Rhodothermales > DASSAV01 > CBINFS01. Next base: position 52,263 of record CBINFS010000003.1, read on the forward strand.
CCGTTCGCTTTTGAACGATTTGAAGATGGTTTATTTCAGCCTCCCGGACGCCTGAACCCGGGAGACTCTTTTAGTAGCTTACAAATTTATTTTTGAAGTACATGTCTGCCTTTTTACCAGTCGAAGAACAGCTCAAACACATAAAGAGGGGCGTTGAGGAGATCTTGCCCGAACCGGCGCTAGTTGAGAAGCTCGAGCGCTCGTACAAGACCGGTAAACCCCTCACTGTCAAGCTTGGATGCGACCCTAGCCGACCTGACCTCCACCTCGGGCATTCGGTCGTTCTTCGAAAGCTCCGGCAGTTTCAGGATCTCGGACATCAGGCCATTCTGATTGTGGGCGACTTCACCGGCATGATCGGGGACCCATCCGGCCGTTCGAAGACACGCCCACCTCTGACGCTTGAGGAGACGCGCGAGAACGGCCGCTCGTACTTCGAGCAAGCCTCGAAAATTCTCGATCCAAATCGCACGCAGATCCGGTACAATTCCGAATGGCTCGCTCCAATGGATTTTCGTGCGGTGATCGAGCTTGCCGGGAAGTACACGGTGGCCCGGATGCTCGAACGCGACGACTTCGAAAAGCGGTATCGAAGCGGTGAGCCCATCGGGATTCACGAGTTTTTGTACCCACTCGCGCAGGCACAGGATTCGGTGGCAATCGAGGCGGACATCGAGCTTGGCGGCACCGACCAGAAGTTCAACCTGCTGGTTGGCCGGGACATCCAGCAGGCAATGGGGCTAGAGGCGCAGGTTTGCATCACGCTGCCCATCCTCGAAGGGACGAACGGAACCGAGAAAATGTCCAAGTCCCTCGATAATTACATCGGGATCGCCGAGCCGCCCGAAGAAATGTACGGGAAGACGCTCTCGATCCCGGACGAGCTGATCTACAAGTATTTCCTGCTGGCAACGGACGTCCAGACGAGCGAGCTCGAGCGCATCAGGAAGTTCGCCCAGGACGATCCTCGTAACGCGAAGCACGAGCTGGCGTGGACGATCGTTCGAATGTACCACGGGGCGGAAGCAGCCGACGCAGCGAGGCAGCACTTCGAAAAAACGATCATCAAGGGAGAGGTCCCGGACGACATTGACGAGTACCGGCTGAATTCGGCTCCAGGATCCAAGATTGGATTGCTTAGCCTGATGACGGAGGCGGGACTGACGAGCTCGAACAGCGAAGCGAGACGGATGGTTCAGCAGGGAGCCGTCTCAATCGATGGAGTAAAGGTAGAGGACATCGCGTACGAGGTAGACCCCGCGATCGACACTCCGTTCGTGCTTCGCGTCGGCAAGCGCCGTTACGTCCGCATCGTCTCCGGCTCGTAACAGAAGAACCATCCGCTAAGCTGACTGGACCCTTTCGTCCATCTCGTGGACTTTTTTGACGAGGTCCTCTTTGTAGGCGATAACCCTGGCCCGAAGGTCTGGCCGTGCCGTCGACAGGATCTGAACGGCGAGGATGCCTGCGTTCTTCGCACCGCCGATGGCCACCGTGGCGACCGGGACGCCGCCAGGCATCTGGACGATCGACAGGAGGGAGTCCAGGCCTTTCAGGTTTCGCGTGGGGACGGGCACGCCGATCACGGGCAACGGGCTGGCTGAAGCTATCATGCCAGGCAGGTGTGCAGCGCCGCCGGCGCCGGCGATGATGACCTGAATCCCCCTCGTGTGGGCCTTGCCGGCGTACTCGAGCATGTCCCAGGGCGTCCGATGCGCAGACAGGACGTGTACTTCAAACGGGACGTCGAACTCGCGCAGCACGTCAATCGCTTCCTGCATCACGGGGAGGTCAGATTCACTCCCCATGGCAATTCCTACGAGTGGAGAACGGGCCTGGTCTGTGCTCATGATAAATGTGGGTTAACTGCGAACGATAGAATTGTATCAAACGACCAGCAATTCAGCCGCCTGTTCGGCGATGGAGCGTAACCGGTCGGGATCGTCGCCGGTGACGGTCACGTGCCCCATTTTGCGGCGAGGACGGACTTCGTGCTTGCCGTAAAGATGAACGGACACTCCGGGTATTTTGAGGGCTTCAGTGAGGCCTCCCGGGCTAACGTGACCGGATCGTTTACCGAGTACGTTGACCATGACAGCGGCAGGAGCACGAAGCTCTGGATTACCCAACGGCCAGCCGAGAATGGCGCGAACGTGATTCTCGAACTGCGACGTGTAGGACCCTTCGATCGAGTAGTGCCCGGTATTGTGCGGCCTCGGGGCCAGCTCGTTGACGAGAATCCTGCCATCCTCGAGCTCAAACAGCTCGATGGCCGTTATACCGACTCCTGCAACGGCCTCGGTTGCGGCAAGGCCTACCTGTCTGGCTCTTTCAGCCACGTCGGGGTCAATCCCGGCGGGTACGACGACGGCATGGCACCGGTGGTCGCGTTGCTCGGTGAAGGCAACGGGGTAGACGACGTGATCCCCATCGGGACATCGCGCGACGATGACCGAAAGCTCCCGTACAAATGGCACCCAGGCCTCGACCATCAGTCCCTCTTCGTCTGCCAGATCGGGCCAGGCTCGCCGAAGTTCCTCGGAAGAGTTGACAGTGGCGTTCCCGTAGCCGTCGTACGAGCCTCTGTAGCGTTTGAGCAGTATGGGATAGCCGAAACGTTCGGCTGCTGCGAGCGCAGCGTCGAGGCTAGTGCAACACTCGAAGTCGGGGACCGGAAGCCCGTGCTCCAGCAATGTTTTCTTTTGCAGACCTTTGTGCCGTATGATCTCGATCGTTCTCGGAGAAGGCCAGAGCGCTGTGCCGGAGGGCAGGACCTCTGCCAGAATGTCTGCTGGCGCCCATTCACTCTCCACGGTCACGACGTCGCAGCCTTCCGCAAACGCACGTAGCACCTCATGGTCGGTCCAGTCGGCGACTGTCGTTGTGCCTAAACCTTCAACCGGACCGGCAGGCGAAGGGACGAGAAATCTGACCTGCAACCCCATCCGAATGGCAGCCAAAGCGGTCATACGGCCCAGTTGCCCGCCGCCAAGGATACCAATTACCGGAAATCGGTCTGTTTCGCGATGAGTCATGCCGCCTATGGTAGTTCAGGAAAGAACAACGCCCGAGGGTGAGGCTTACGATTCGTCTTGTCTTGCTTTCAGCAGCTCGTCGAGCTGCATTTCGTTTTCGATCAGCACCTGACGCGCTTTGGAACCCTCAAAAGGACCGACGATGCCCGCTTCCTCAAGCTGGTCCACGATACGAGCGGCGCGCGCGTACCCGACCGACAGCTTCCGTTGAAGCAGAGACACCGACCCCTGCTGGCTACGGACGATGATCCGTGCGGCTTCTTCAAAGAGATCGTCTTCCTCTCCGCTCGCGTCACCTTCGCGGATCGACTCGAATGAGCTTTCTTCGAGTGACGGCAGGATGTACGGCCCAGCGCCCTTCTGGTCGGCAATGAAACTCGTGATCCGGTCAACCTCGTCGACCGACACGAAAGGTCCCTGCAGGCGGATAACCCGGCTTCCCATCATGTAAAGCAGGTCGCCGTTTCCGACGAGGCCTTCCGCACCGTTTTGATCCAGGATCGTCCTCGAGTCGACTTTTGAGGCCACCTGATAAGCAATTCGGGACGGGAAGTTCGCCTTGATCAGTCCGGTGATCACGTCGACCGAAGGGCGCTGCGTGGCGAGCACGAGGTGGATGCCGACGGCACGCGCCATCTGTGCAAGCCGGGCGATGGGCCCCTCGATGTCCTTCCCGGCCGTCATCATGAGGTCGGCCAGCTCGTCCACCACTACGACGATGTAGGGAAGATGCCCGTGCCCTTCGTCCGGGGAGAGACGGCCCTGCTTGAACTTCTGGTTGTAGTCTTTTATGCCCCGAACGGTCGCTCTGGAAAGGAGATCGTACCTCCTTTCCATTTCCTTCTCGCAACACTTGAGCACACCGAGCGCCTGCACGAAGTCGGTGATGATGGGCTCGTCGGCATCCGGCGGCATGGCAATGTAGTGATCGATCATCCTTGCGTACTGCTGAAGCTCGATCTTCTTGGGATCGATCATCACGAACTTGAGGTTCGAAGGATGGCAGGCGTAAATCAGGCCGGTGATGAGGGCGTTCAATCCCACGGACTTACCCGACCCGGTGGCGCCGGCAATCAACAGGTGGGGCATTCGGGTGAGGTCCTCGAGAAATACCTCACCTTCGATGGTCTTTCCGATGGTTACAGGAAGCTCCATCCGTGCGTCACGAAACTTGGCCGTACCGATGACGTCGCGGATTCGGACCAGCTCCCGGTGACGGTTGGGTATTTCGACGCCGATGGCCGTCTTACCGGGGATCGGGGCGATCATACGGATGCCCCGTGCTGCCATCGCCATGGCCAGGTCGTCCTCGAGGGCGGTAATCCGGCTGATCTTGACGCCCGGAGCGGGTGTGAGCTCGTACAGGGTCACAGTGGGCCCGACGATCGCGTTGATATCGGTGATCTCGATGTTGTACGTTGCGAGCTTGTCGAGCAGCACGCGCTTGTTTTCCTCGAGCTCTGCGTAATCGATCTGTAGAGAATCGTCGTCAGGTTCGTCCAGCAGATCGAGCGAAGGAAACTCGTAGGGGAGGGCCTCCCTCACATTTTCGACCTCTTTTCTTCCCGTGAAGTTGACCTTTTCCTCTTCGACGCGCTCACGGATCTTCAATTCGAGATCCGGTAATGGTTCTTCAGTCAGCGGCGTTGGGCGTAACAGTGAGGCTGGGATGGGCCGCTGTGCGAACAGGTCGTTTATGGTCGGCTCAGCAGCCGCTGGGCGTTCTACAGTACCGGGAGCGGGTCTCGGCGGCAAGTTCAGCCTTCGATCGTTGGCCGGATGCGACGCGGTCGCGTGAGCTGGTCCGGCACTCCTCCGAGCAAAAGGATCTTCAGACGGCTCCGGCTTACGCTGCGGGTGGGTGATTTTTTCGAACCGTTCGGGCTGCCGATCCGCTTTCTCCAATCGATTTGCAGCCCTGCGTTCTCTGTAGTCGCTCCACCAGCTCCGAACGGCGTCGCGGACGTATCGGGCGGCATCTTCCACGCGGTCGATCGACTTCTGGATGTCGCGGTCAATCAAAAGTAGTGCGACGATGAGGAAGGTCAGGAAGAAAAGGATCAAGGCGCCGGTGGTGCCGAACACTTGCTGCGTCCACGAAGCGATTCCCACACCCCAGGCGCCACTCCAGAGATACGTCTCCTGACCGAACGTGACGTGTAGAAGGCCGAGCACACTGGCCAGCGCAAACGTCGCGACGGTGCCAAGCACCGTGAGCAGTGGAAGGTGGACGGGTTTGCGATTCCTGAAGATGGTATAGCCCCATCCCAGAATTATCAATGAGAAAAAGAGCGTGTTGTAGCCGAGGAAACCCGGAACGAGCCAGCGGGCGAGAACGGCTCCGATCAAACCGAGCCTGTTGCTGGCCACGTTCGAGCCAGGGCGCAGCGCCATCTCGAGCGTTAACCGACGTGCGAGCGGGTCGTCTTCCGGGTGATACGTCACCAGGGCAAGCGAAACCAGGATGGCGAAGGCGATAAGAATGAGGCCCAGGATCTCCTTCTTCCGTTGCCGCGATACGGCGGAAGCTCTCGTGCCATTCTTAACCTGGCGTTTACGAGTATTACTCGTCGTCGAAGTAGCCATACTGAAAAATCCGGACAAATGGTGCAGGTCGGATCAACGAATGACCTGCCGAGGGCAAGCCGGAACGTTCATACCAAATTGCCAGAAACCGTGTTCTACGTTATGGTACGAAAAGAACACGAGGAGCCATTATGGACGACCAGATTTTTTGCGGCTGACGTCACTGTCCGTTCCCCGGTGACGATGATGACTGGCCGGTACTTTTCGGCTCGTTCAGCATGATGAGGCGGCTTTCCTTGAAGTAGGGGAGTACCGGCAGCGCATTAATGTTGAAGCAAAACTTGACGTCCTCCTCGAACCCCCTGGATGCCAGCCACTGAGCGTGGTTGCAGCGGCTAAGCGTCGTCTGCAAATTGTCCTTGTCGTTCTGATACTGCGTAAAGGCGATGTGGGCGGCGTCCGACACGAGCCCGGGTTCCTTGCCGTTCCACAATCGATAGAGAATCAGGCCCGCCGAGAGGGTGTCTTCGAGCGCAACGCGATGCCGCCAGCCCGCACAGATGATCGTCACGTCGAGCCCTGCTTCCAGGGCGAAGGTGACGACACGATCAGCATTCAGGAACGATCCCACGATCAAATGTTCGGCCGAGCGAGCAAGGGAAATGGCCCTCGTTCCATTCGTCGTATTGAGGATGATCGTTTTCCCGCTCACGACCTCGGGGGTGTACTCGAGGGGCGAGTTTCCATGGTGATAGCCTTCAATCGGCTCTCCACCCCGTTCGCCGCCGAGCAGATAGCTGCTCTGATCGAGGTTCGAGGCAATCTTACCAGCTTCTTCGGCATCCGCAACCGGCACGACGGCACGCGCTCCGTTCTTCAAGGCGGCGGTAATCGTGGAGCTCGTCCTGAGCACGTCGATCACGATTACGGTACGCCCGCGCACATCCTCTTCTGATACTACCGAGCTGGTCAGATATACTTCAACATTCATGTAAGCGTCACCATCACGAAATCGTACTTGTCACAAGAAATCAGCCAGAATGATGTCTAAATCGGGTTGGCGCAACTCAAATTCCGGCGGAAAAATAATGTAAGGTCGAGTGGATTCAGGCACGCGCCGGATCAAGACGATTTTTTATGAAAAGGCGGTTTCGTCACGACGGCCGGGAGGGCGCGTTCCCGCACGGCAACGGCAAGCCGATTGCCTGGCGTCGTAAACTCCGGCGTGTTCGGTACGTAAGCCAGAGCGATTCCTTTTTCGAGAATGGGGGACTGGCTTCCACTCGTTACGACGCCGATTTCCTGCCCGTCGGGACTCAAAACGGGATAACCGTGCCGCGGGATGCCCCGTTCTTCCATTACGAGTCCGACGAGCTTACGCTGGGGGCCTTCGTTTTTGATCTGTTCGAGTGCTTCGCGGCCAATGAAATCCCCTTTGTCCATTTTGACGACCCAACCAAGTCCGGCTTCAAGCGGATTCGTCTCAGCCGTGATGTCGTTCCCATATAGCGAAAAACCCGCTTCGAGTCGGAGTGTGTCGCGTGCGCCAAGGCCGGCCGGCTTGAGCCCACGTTGCGCACCGGCTTCCATCAGAGCTTCCCAAATAGCGACGGCGCGCTCCGGCCGGCAGTAAATCTCAAACCCTTTTTCGCCCGTGTATCCTGTGTGAGAAAGGATCACGTCGTCGAGCCCGCTGAAATTGGCCGCGGACACTGACTTGAAGTGGTAATACTTGATTTCGTCGAGCGGGACGTTTGTCAGAGCCTGGACTATTGGAAAAGCTTCAGGACCCTGAATGGCGAGAAGGGCAACCTCCTCAGAAATGTTTTCGACGTCGGCTCCCTCGTCGTTGTTCGATTCGATCCACTCGTAGTCTTTTGCGATGTTTGACGCATTCACGACGAGCATGTAGTCTTCTTCGTTGAACCGGTAAACGAGCAGGTCGTCTACGATCCCGCCATCAGGTTTACACATCACTGTATACAACACGCGCCCGTCATAGAGCTTGCTCGCGTCGTTCGTGATCACGTGTTGAATGAACGCGAGTGCATGGGGTCCCTGGACCCGGATCTCGCCCATGTGGCTCACGTCGAAAAGTCCAGCCGCCTTACGGACGGCCATGTGCTCGTCGATGATGCCGCTGTATTGAATGGGCATTTCGAATCCACCAAATGGTGTCATCCGTGCTCCCAGGGAAATGTGGACGTCGAAAAGCGGCGTCTTCTTTACTAAATCAGACATACAAGTGGACTGTGTTTATATGGTGAACCGGAGGATTATTCGGTTCGGGCAAAAGAAAAGGTAACCCGTGCTTCGGATGATAATCAACCGTATTCGCGCTTCGGCTACAGGCGATACGCGGTATAGCCGGCTGCCTTAAGCGCAACGACGGCGGCATTTGCGACGGCATCATTCGAGAAACTGAGCCTGAATGCGCCACCGGCTCCTTCACGGATTTTGAGCAGCTCGATATCCTTGATGTTTATTTCTTCTTCGTAGAGCGTACGCGTAATGGTCAAGAGCTCACCGGGCCGATCCTCCGCGTAAACGTAAACGTCAGCGAGGGGATGAAGGAAACCCTTGGAGTCTCGCGGGATAGTGTCGCGGACTTTCCTGGCCTTTTCGAAGGCCTTTCCGATGTCCTCATAGTCCCTTTCGATCAAACGATTTCGGATCACTTGAAGTGATGCGGCAAACTGGCTGAGAGCATCGAGGATCCTGTCCTCGTTGACGAGCAGAATGTCCTGCCAGAGGTCGAAGGGGGAGGAGGCGATGCGGGTCATGTCGCGAAATCCGCCGGCGGCCAGGCGAAGAAAAGCGTCGTCTTCGTGGTTCAGCGTTGCCGCGTGATTCATCAGTACGACTGCGAGGAGCTGTGGGAGGTGGCTGATGTTGGCCGCTATTCGATCGTGCCGTTCGGCGTCCATTACGAGCACACGCGCACCGGTAAGCTGAATCAGGTCGATGAACTCCTTGTAGTCTTGGTCAAACGTTCTTGCTGCCTGTTCGTCTGGAGGGCAAAGCACGTACGTGGCGTTTTCGAAGAGGAAGGCGTTGGCGTTTTCGACGCCGCCCTTTTCGGCGCCGGCCATCGGGTGCCCGGCAACGAATCGGGCGCCACGTGGAAGAGCGTCGAGCGCGTACTGCAAAATGGGCGCCTTTACCGAGCAGACATCCGTGACGATCGTACTGGGCCGAACGGCCGGAGCAATCTCGTCGAGCAGCCGACGAACTTTACGGATGGGTACGGCGAGGACGACAACGTCAGCACCGGCAACCGCCGTTTGGAGATCCGAAGCTTTTTCGCTGATCGCACCGAGTGACAGCGCGCGCTCAAGCACGCCTGGATCATCATAGCCTACGATCTCCAGATTGGCATTTTGCTTCCGCCAAGCCAGGCCGAGCGAGCCGCCGATTAACCCGACCCCAACGATCACGATACTTTGAATCATAAGCACTCACTGTAACTATTCCGCGTCGAAAAACGCAGCAGCGGATAAATGAGGTCTATGTGGAGTATTATCCAACCACGTAGAGGCCGGAGTCCTCAAGAGATCGAAGAAGTCCCGGCGCGACCGTTTACAATTTACACAAATAGCGGGTCCAAACGAATCGAGGCTTTATGCTCTTTCCCATTGGAGACGACGATCGGAGGCTATCCGGTCCTGCCTATGTCACGATCATCCTCATTCTGGCCAATCTGGCCGTCTTTTTTCTCTTCCAGCAGGCAGGAGGGAACCCCGCCTTCACCTACGGATGGAGCGTCATCCCGAGAGAAATCACAACAGGAGTCGACCTGACCACACCACAAATCGTGCAGGTTGACGGTAGAGCCGTCGAGGTCCCTCAGGCGCCCGGCCCCACGCCCATTTTTCTTACGATCCTCAGCGCCATGTTCATGCACGGGGGATTCGCACACCTCATCGGCAATCTGGTTTATTTGTGGATTTTTGGCGACAACGTCGAACATCGATTCGGAGCGGGACCCTTTCTGCTCCTTTATCTCGCGTCAGGCCTTGCAGGCACAGTAGCTCAGGTTATGATCGATCCAGGATCCGTGATACCGAACCTGGGAGCGTCCGGCGCCATATCCGGGATCCTGGGCGCCTATCTCGTCCTTTTCCCCAGGAATAGGGTATACGCTGTTTTTTTCTTCTCTGTCATATCGATTCCGGCCATCGTTGCAATCGGCGTATGGATCGTATTTCAGCTTTTTAATGGGCTGGGGTCGATCATGTTGTCGGAACAGACCACAGGCGGGATTGCCTATGGCGCGCACATCGGGGGGTTCGTAGCAGGGCTCGTGCTGGCGATGGTGCTCAGGGTATTCATCAAACAAGAGAAGCCCAACGTTTTCAGCCGGCAGTACGAGCGTATTCCAATACGCTGACGTTTAAAGAAAAAAGCCCTGCCAGATTCAGCATCCGGCAGGGCTTTAAGTACTAATGATTGTTCTTACAAGAAAGGTCAGTCCTTCGTGCTCTCTTCGGCGGCTTCGGTCGGAGATTTCTCCGCTTTTTTGCCGTCGGTTGCCGGAGCCTCATCGACCTTGGTGACGTCGTTCTCAGGCACCAGGGCTGCTTCACCCTTCTGCACCACGAACTCGAGCTCACCCGGCTTTTTCTCCTCGTCGTAGACGAGTTTTATCGTGTCGCCCGTTGTGAGGTTGTTCGCCAGTATGGCTTCCGCCATTGGATCCTCAACGTACTTCTGGAGGGCACGACGAAGCGGTCTGGCTCCGAACTGAGGATCGTACCCTTTCTCGACGAGGAACGCTTTGGCGGAAGGATCGATCTCGATTTTTATACCAAGGTCGTTGGCTCTCTTGAAGAGATCTTTGACCATGATGTCGATGATCTCGAAAATGTGCTTCTTTTCGAGCGGGTGGAAGACGATCAGGTCGTCGATACGGTTGAGGAACTCGGGGTTGAACACCCTCTTGAGAGCGTCTTCAACCGTGCTCTTCATGTTCGTGTAGTTGAACGTCTGTTCCTCGCGCGAGAAGCCCAGCCCTTTACCGAGGTTCTTGATGTCCCGGGCGCCGATGTTCGACGTCATGATGATGATGGTATTCCGGAAGTCGACACGCCGTCCGAGGCCGTCGGTCAGGATACCGTCGTCGAGGACCTGAAGCAGGATGTTGAACACGTCGGGGTGCGCCTTTTCGATTTCGTCGAGCAGCACCACGGAGTAAGGCTTGCGGCGAACCTTCTCGGTCAGCTGCCCGCCTTCCTCATAGCCAACGTATCCCGGAGGCGCACCGACGAGACGGCTCACGGAGAACTTCTCCATGTACTCGCTCATGTCGATGCGAATGAGGGCATCCTGCGACTCGAAGAGGTACTCGGTAAGCACCTTTGCGAGCTCCGTCTTCCCGACGCCCGTGGGGCCGAGGAAAATGAAGGAGCCGATCGGACGCTTGGGATCCTTTAGACCCGCGCGTGTACGCCGGATTGCTTTCGAGAGCTTTGCGATGGGCTCGTCCTGGCCGACGACCCTGCCCATAAGAGCTTGCTCCATTTCGAGCAGCTTGCGCTGTTCGGGCTGCGAGATCTTGTCGACCGGGATGCCGGTCATCATGGCGACGACTTCGGCGATGTTTTGCTCGGTGACTTCGTGGACCTCCGTCTCCGCACGGCGCTCCCACTCCCGTTTCGCTTCTTCCAGGTCTTCCTGGAGTTTCTTCTCACGGTCGCGCAGGCGTGCAGCTTCCTCGAAGCGCTGGCTCTTTACGACTTGATTCTTCTCCTCCCGGATCCGCTCGATCTCTTCTTCGAGCTTGACGATCTCCTTCGGGACGCGAATGTTCGAGAGGTGCACGCGCGCGCCGGCCTCGTCCATCACGTCGATCGCCTTGTCCGGCAGGAATCGGTCGGTGATGTACCGGTCGCTGAGCCGGACGGCCAGCTCGATGGCTTCTTTGGAGAACCGTACGTTGTGGTGCTCCTCGTACCGGTCCTTGATGTTGTTCAGGATCTGGATCGTCTCTTCCGGGGTGGAAGGGTCGACGATGATCTTCTGGAAGCGGCGGTCGAGTGCGCCATCCTTTTCGATGTACTGCCGGTACTCGTCGAGGGTGGTGGCGCCGATGCACTGAATTTCTCCGCGTGCAAGGGCAGGTTTGAACATGTTCGAGGCGTCGAGGCTGCCCGATGCCCCGCCGGCGCCGACGATGGTGTGCAGCTCGTCGATGAAGAGGATCACGTCTGGGCTCTTTTCGAGCTCGTTCATGACCGCCTTCATTCGTTCCTCGAACTGCCCGCGGTATTTCGTACCGGCGACGAGCGCAGCAAGGTCGAGCGTGACGATTCGTTTGTCGTACAGTACACGGCTGATTTTGCGCTGAATGATGCGCATGGCAAGGCCTTCAGCGATGGCCGTTTTTCCAACGCCAGGTTCACCAATCAGCACAGGGTTGTTCTTTTTCCGCCGGCTGAGCACTTGAGCAACGCGCTCGATCTCACGCTCACGCCCGACGATGGGATCCAACTTTCCTTCTTCTGCCAACTTGGTCAGATCACGACCGAAGTTGTCCAGTACCGGCGTTTTGCTCTTTTCCATTTTGCTACGCTCTTTTCCTATTCCAGACGATGAGCGACTTCCCGGGCTGCTAGAGCGGGAGGAAGACGGGGCTTTTCCACTGAATATCGAGTCTAACTCGCCTCGAACTGCGTCGTACGTTACCGAAAAGCCCTGTTGCAGGATCTGAGCGGCGATGTTTTCCTCGTCGCGTAAGAGGCTGAGCAGCAGGTGTTCGGTCCCTATGACGTCACTTTTGTAGAGCTTAGCCTCGAGGTAGGTTATTTTCAGGACCTTCTCGGCCTGTTTGGTTAGGGGGATATTGCCGACCGTTAACGTTCCCCCGGTGCTACGGACCGTGTCCTCGATAGCTTTTTTAAGTTTGAAAAGATCACACCCCAGGTTCCTGAGGATTTTAACGGCGATGCCTTCTCCTTCACGGATGACGCCAAGGAGGAGATGTTCAGTGCCGATGTAGTCATGTCCGAGCCGGATGGCTTCTTCCCGGCTGTAGGAGATGACGTCTCGCACTCTATTCGAAAAATTTCCTTCCATGCTCAATATGTTCTGGGCACGTCGGGTGCAGCCGTGCAATACCCGTTCACGCTAGTCAAATTAAAAACAATACTTTTGCTGCAAATAGTGAGCCAACATCCCATAAGAAAAGGAACGACGAAATGCCACTAATTCAGCGGCCCCCGACACGACGGCACCAGCATTTCAGGTGATAAACCTGCCCTGTTCATCACAGTTCCACGCCTCCGGGGTACAAAAAAAGCGCATCGGTCCGACGGAACCGCGCGCTTTAAGTGGCAGCAATCGATCCTGTTATGTCGTCAGAAGCGATGCATTTAGTTAACAGCCACTCCAGGCGCCTTTACGCTGCGAAACTTGAGCCACACCCGCACGTCGAGGTGGCGTTAGGATTCTCGAACGTAAAACCACGTGCGCTGAGCCCGTCGTGATAGTCGATGATCGTACCCATCAGGTACAACCCCTGCCTTTTGTCCATCACAACGGCAACCCCGTCGACAACGAACTCCAGGTCGTGTTCCCTTTTCTTGTCAAACCCCAGGATGTAGCTCATTCCTGAACAACCGCCTCCACGGACTCCCACACGAAGATAGTAATCGTCGGGTACGTTTTTCGCCTTAATAATGCGGCCAATCTCCTCTACTGCTTTTGGACTGATCTTGATGGGGGTTTCCTGCATGGTGACGACTATTTTCGGACTCCTGGAATCTGTCAAAACCCGCTAATCCTGCGTTCTTTCGAACGACGACGGAGCCATGCTGTTCCGGCACGCCGAAGAGTCAGGTTAACAACCCGTATGAATAATTACGGCCGTCTCGGAGAAATGTGGCTCACGAGTTTTCTGTTTGCTCCATCAGGCGGACGATACGCTCGACCATCCTGTCGTAATGCGACCCTTTCCAGTACACTCGGCCGCACACGTCACACCCGACAAACTCGTCATACCGGCTGCTAATGCCGACCGGAATTCTGGTCTTTACCTGCCGCCCGGGCAGATGAACGAGAAACGCATTACACTCGAGGCACCTGGTGAGCGGCCGGATGTGCTCGCGCAGCCGGTAACGACGTAGAATCTCGGCTGCCTGCTCGTTCGGATCCGTATTTCGAACGTAGTAACCGTTTCTGATTTCGTTTCGCATGAGCAGCTTACGGTCCCGCGTCAGGACGATCCGGCCCGTCGAAGCGGAGATTGCCGCGATTTCGTGATCCTGATAATCGTTGCGGTAGTAGGCGTCGAGCCCCAACATTCTCAGCAGCTTTGCGAGTCGGCCGAGGTGAGCATCCAGTACAAAGCGAGGATCGCCCTCGGGGTCATTGTAAAGCGCCTGCGCTGCATCGAGAGAAACGGAGTGGAAGTGGGGGTAGATGGAGACGTAATCGTCGGCGTTCAGGTGGGCCTCCCATCCGACGGGCTGACCGTTCACCAATGCGAGCTGTACTTCCGTGTGAGGAATGCCAAGGCTCTCGACGGCATCCTTCAGGCTCTGCCGCCCGAAAATAGGATAAACGATCGGTTTCTGACGCTCATCTGCCGGCCTGAAGTCGTTCAGCGGTCCATAGAATCGAAACGTCACCTGTTTCACGGTACGTGAGACTATCGCATTCACCAGCCGATGCGGCGGGGCTCGGTGGCGCCTTTGGGTTCGGGCAGCCGCGTCACGCGACGGGTTCGCTCGGCCGGAGGGGGTTCTCGTTTTGGAAGCCGATTGACAGTGACCGAATCCATTTCCGGGACGATGGTTTCCGGCTCGTACGACGTCTCCCGTACGGGAATGTCCGGCTCAGTGACCGGTTGATTACCGGTCAATAAGAATCGCCTGCCTGACAAGTTGACAATAGACACTCCTGTGAAGTAAAACGTCAGGATTTCGCGGTACGAGTATCCCTGGACTGCCATTTCGTGTGCGCCCGTCTGGCTAAGGCCTACGCCGTGCCCGCGCCCGCGCCCTTCGAAAACGTATATTTCGCCGGCGCGCCTTGCGGAAAACAGGGTGCTTTTTATCGTGTTTACGCCGAACTGCCCGTTCACTTTCAGCCGGAACTCATTCGACGGCACGTCGCGACGTTTACCGGAGGCATAGAGCAGGGTAACGTATTCGATGCGCCCGTCAGCCGCTCTTTTTTCAAATAGGACGCCTTCCACCGTGTCGCCATAGGTCCTCGACAGGAAGCGGAGGAGCTCGGCGCGATTGACACGGGAGGTCCAGCCGCTCTGGGGATCGGTGTCGTATGGGTCCGCCTTACCGCGCAGGTAGGGAAGTGGTTGCGACTGCCACACGGTTTCATTGTTCGCCGTATGCCCGCCGCTGGACGCAAAGTGAACGGCTTCGATCAGGCTGCCGTTGTACGTTAGAATCTGGCCGGCTGTGGCCTCAACGGCATTCCTGATGTGAGGCGTGACACCCTGGGTGCCTTTGTAAACCTGTGACCGAATTCCATCGACGTGGTCGTAATCGGGTCCGAATTTCCCAGCAGATTTGACGGCGTAGGTCCGTACGACGACTGCCATCGCCTTGGTGCCTTCCGTATCGTTGAACGGGTATTCGTTCGGGATCACGCCCGCAACGTATTCTTCCAGCGGAACGTGGTTGACGATCAACAAACGGGATTGTGCATTCGGATCAGCCTTGACCGTCAACCCACCGGAATACGTCCTGCGTTCTGACCTGCCGTTCTCCGTCGCCTCGACGAAAAACCCCTGCTCGCCATCCGGCAACGCTCGAAGTAGCTGAGCCTGGATTTCTGCTCCTTCAAGGGTTACCAGAACTTCTCCCCGTCGAAGTGATACGGCAACACGTTCACCCGGAAGCGCCCTGCCTATCGGACTATCGTACTCGCCCGCAAAAAAAGACAATCCGGATTCGCTGCCAACCACTATGGATTCGGGTCTACTCGATTCGAACAGGCGCACGCGTACCACAGGCTCCTCATCCTGAATGGCTGCGAACGCATAATTCACGCGGGGAGTGAGCAACAGCACGGCGGAAAGAGAAAGCAGTCCGGCCAGTCTACACAAGGTTTTGGCGATTCGTAGCGTGGATGTCATATACCGTCACACCGGATAATGGAGCAGGGGCAGGTAGGGTGGAACAAGATAACCGTTGGACCCGATGCAGCGAAACCCGCCTGCTCACATCAAGAGCTTTTCTCTGAGCTGTCGGGACCGCTCACGGCTGGCAATTACGGTGTGGCCACCCGTGAGACCGAGCTTGTACCGTCCGCTGAACCACGGAATCATCTCCCTGATGTGGCTGATCCCGACGATGGCCGAGCGGTGTACCCGGAGGAACTCTTCAGGGTTAAGGTTCGCTTCCAGCTGATCGAGCGTGTAGTTCACGACGTAGGACTGGGTGGCTCTTCCCCCGACCGGATGTTCGTCGGCCATGACGTGGAGGCGCGTAATCCCTTCCTCGACCTCTGCTGCAATCAGCCGGGATACCGGAAGGATGAGGATCCGGTCCCTGAAAGGCACCGAAATCTGCTGAAGGTAGTCACCTGACCTTTTGGTAACAGGGGATTCCTTTTCGGCCTGAAGGTCGATCCAGTCGAGCAATCTGGCCATACGTTCGTCTCCACCCGCGCGGAGCTCCGGTTCACTTCGCATGCGTTCGACGCGCGCCACGGTTATTTGAAGGCGTTCGCTTGAAATGGGCTTGAGCAGGTAATCGATGGCGTTCGCTTCAAAGGCACGGAGGGCATAAGAGTCGTACGCCGTCGTAAAGACGATGACGGGGCGGTTGGCGGGATCGATGCGTTCGATCACCTCGAACCCGTCGAGCCCGGGCATCTGAATGTCGAGAAAGAGCAGATCGACGGGGTTGGCGTTCAACTTCTCGAGAGTTTCGATCCCGTCTTCGGCTTCATCGACAATCTGGATGCGTTTCTGGTCAACGAAAGGGTTGAGTAGCTTTCGCAACCGGTTACGAGCCGGGGCCTCATCGTCGGCAATGAGCGTTCGGAGCATGGTACAAATCGCACTCAGGGTTTATCGATAAGCAGGTGACCGGCGCTTTCTTCGGTGAATTCGTCCGCGGTGAGCAGATCTTTTGAAGGAAGAAGCAGGCGGACCATAGTCCCTTTGTTGTAGGCGCTTTTGAATTCGAGCAGGTCGGATCGGCCGTAAAGCTGTTCGAGGCGAGCTGAAATATTCCTCAGCCCGATCCCGTAAAAGCTGCGATCTGTCGACGCGTCCTCCTGACGGTCGAATATGGCGGGGATCCCGACTCCGTTGTCGGAAACTACGATTTCCACGTTTCCTCCTGCTACTCGCCGACACGTGATCTTGAGAAAACCCCCACTCCGACGTTTCTCGAGGCCGTGTTTGACTGCATTCTCAACGATGGTCTGAATGGTAAACGCCGGAACGGGGGTAGAGGCCACGTCGGGATCCAGGAAGAGCTCGGTCTGCAATCGATCGCCGAAACGAGCCTGCTCTATCGCAAGGTAGTCGGCAATCAGCGTCGTCTCTTCCTCGAGCGTGACGAACGGCCGGCTGCCTGTTTTTAGCACGTAACGAAAGATCGATGCGAGGTGTTCGACGGTGGATTCCGCTTCATGCGGCTGATCCTCGATGAGTGAAATGATCGTATTGAGGGCGTTGAACAGGAAGTGAGGATTGATCTGGGCTCTGAGAGCAATCAGCTGCGCCTCTGCGCTTTCGCGGATCAAAGCCTTTTCCCGTTCAATCAGTTTCAGACGCTCTACGGCAAGCGCGAGCTGTCCGGAGAGAGACCGGAGGAGCTCGATGTCCTCCAGGTTGTACACGGCCGGTCTACGCTTACGCGTACCGATGGCGAGCAAGCCAATGGGGCCGCTTTCTCCGAGCACCGGGAAGATCAAGGCGACTCCCATGTCCCGCAGGACGTCCGACGTTTCCTTCGACATCGAGCTGTCGTTCAGCTCAGCATTTCTGGCCCATATTCTTCCTTCTCTTTGTATGTGAGGCCAGGCAAGCTCGTGAACCATATTGCCCAGGCCGGGGGAATCCGATTCGTGAGAAGCCACCAGCCACTCGGTATCCGGGCCTGCTTTCCGAATTTGTAAATGAACGAAGCGGGCGCCGTACGCCGTCGAGATCGTCTCGACGGTCTGCCGGGTCAGCGAGTCGTGGTCGAGTATAGATCGTATGTGTAGCTGGAACCGGCTCAGGATCTGACGTGCGCGTGTTCGCTCCGTGATCAGGATACCGCTTGCGTACTGTCTCGCCCGGCGCATCAGCCACTCGAAAAAGGCCAGCAGAAAGATGACGTAAAACCCCGCCATGATCGTCAACGATGCGTCGATCCGCTCGAGGGCCGGCCTGAGAAGCGTAATCCCCGCGATAAAGGCAAAAAAGACAAGTCCAAACGCAGCCAGGTAAATGATGCCCCGGCCAAGGACCTCATTTATTTTGCCATACTTCAGTGTGGCGAGCGATACGAGAACAATCGGAGCGATGGACAGGAGCTGTCCGCACACGATGAGCCAGGCTGCAAGCTGGTCGTTGACGGCGCCCACCTGCGGAATACCAACCAGGACGGCGAGGGCGCCAAATAGTGCGGCTATGAACGTGGCCAGGCTGCCGTTTCGGCTCCAACGTCCACCCTCTACACCCGATTTCGCCGATGATTGCTTGTATCGGGAGCCGACGAGCAGGGCAGCGGCGCCAATGTAGACGCTCACGTAAAAAAGAATGGGGGAGATGAGCTCGTCTCGCGTGAGCGGGCCGACGTGGCCGAAAAAGGCTGCGTTCGCCATCCCAACGCAGAGGATAAGGGCGGGTACGTAGAACAACAGACGCCACGACCATCGGGTGGATGTGGGGAATAACGCCGTGTCAAAAACTGCTTTGTCGAGCAGGACCGCCGGAAACAAGATCCAGCCCGTCAGCCCTGCAAAGGTCAGGCCCTGAAAAATCAGGTCTGAGGGGCCTCCATAGGTAAGGGGTGGTCCAAAAACCTGCACGATGATCAGTCGTAGCAGGTTGCCGAACATCCAGATGGAAGAGAGGGTGATGAGCAGCAGCGACGACTTTGCCCGCCGGCTACGGACGGCCAGCGGTCCTACGATGACCAGCGCCAAGATGTGGGAGAAAGCTCCAAGTGTAAAACCCCAAATCGAAAACTGCCAGAGCGTCGGGGAAAATGGGTAGAGGAACGTCGGGTACCGGGTGAATTGAACCTGCGCTTCGATGTAACGGCCGTTTCTGAAGACGGAGTAGACGACGCGGCTTCCCGGCTCAATGCCCTCGATTGCATGCCGCAGGTCCTCGACGTTGAAGTACTGTTGGTAATCGAGCTGGTAAAACACGTCATCGTTTTGCAGGCCGGCCTTTGCGGCGGGTCCACGAGGAAACACGTAGCGCGCGGTGATCAGGCCGTCCTGTTCGCCCCACACCACCCAGTCGTACGAGCGAGGCGTGCTGCTAAGGGGGGCGTCTTGCACAATCCGCGACAGGGTCATCCAATCGAACGCAATGCGTACGGCCGGCAGAAGAGCCAGAAGGGGTAAAAAGAGGACCAGAATACGAACGACTCTAGAGGACGACATCCAGTCACGCGGCCCTTATTATTAACGGATATAGTTATGTTAAATAAGAGTTTCGACCCACATAATCAAGCCGTCGATTTCCTTCAAAGGTACACGATGATCGTCAAAAATCAATGCGAAGGGCGTTTATTCGGCTCTTTGCGCAAAACCAGCCGTTAGAGAAACAATTTGCGTCAACAAAAAGGATATGTCATGCTCGTCGATAGTCACGCGCACATTTACCACCATCGTTTTGAGTCCGACCGATCCACGATGATCGAACGTGCCCGGGAAGCGGGTGTAGGCGTCATCGTCATGCCAGCCATCGATCTGCCCTCAATCGAGCAGGCCGTGGCATTGTGTAGAGAGTATCCCGGGCTATACGCTATGGCGGCCATCCACCCTTCGGACACGAAAGATGCCAACGATGCGGTGATGGAGGCAGTTGCCTCGTGGTGCAACGATCCCAAAGTAGTGGCGGTGGGCGAAAGCGGCCTTGATTACTACTGGGATCGCTCGTTCGACGAGAAGCAACACGACTTTTTTCGTCGACACATCCGCCTGGCGATAGAAAAGGACCTTCCGCTGATCCTCCACAACCGGGAAGCGACTGACGATCTCATTCGAATTCTGAAAGAGGAAAAGAAAGCCAGTGACAGGGGTGAACGTCTTCGCGGCATTTTTCACTGTTTTAGCGGGCCAGAATCAGTGATCCGTGCAGCTGAGGAGCTGGGCTTCTTACTGGGCGTGGGAGGGACCGTGACGTTCAAGAATAGCGGTGTCGCCGACCTGATCCGGGACGTCCCTCTTGAGCGTATCGTGGTCGAGACCGACGCGCCATTCCTGGCGCCGTCGCCGTACCGTGGAAAGAGGAACGAGCCTGCTTACGTTCGATTCGTTGCTGAAAAAATCGCGGAGATCAAGGACGTACCCGTCGATGAGGTCGAACGTATCACCACCCAAAACGCCTTTGATCTGTTTGCGCTCGACCCCTCAGCGCCCACGCTGCTCGATTCGTAGCCGGCAAAAAATGAGCGAGGGACCCCTGTTGGAGCCCCTCGTTCGTTCTTGATCTATGTCAACCGCGAAGGCGGGTTACTTCTTGTCGTCTTCGTCGACGACTTCGTAGTCGACGTCTTTCACTTCATCCTCGCCGGATGCCGTTGCACCGGCGCCATCTTCAGCCGAAGCAGAGGCCGTCTGCTGCTGCGCATTGTAGAGGTCCTGGCTTGCTTCGTTCCACGCTTCGTTGACTTGCTGCATGGACGAATCAATCTCGGATATGTTACGCTCCTTGTGGGCCTGTTTGAGGCGTTCGAGCGCAGCCTCGATCTTCGCCCGCTTTTCGGCCGGAATCTTGTCGCCATATTCCTTGAGATTCTTCTCTGAGGAAAAGATCAGTGCGTCGGCTGCGTTGATCTTGTCGGCCTCTTCGCGCTTGCGTTTGTCCTCTGCGGCATGAGCCCGGGCATCAGCGCGCATTTTTTCGATTTCAGCCTGGGTCAGACCGCTCGAGGCTTCGATACGGATCGACTGTTCCTTACCCGTCGCCTTATCCTTCGCCGAAACGTTTAGGATACCGTTGGCGTCGATGTCGAAGGCCACTTCGATCTGCGGCACACCACGCGGTGCGGGCGGAATGCCGTCCAGGTGGAAGCGACCGATGGTCCGGTTGTCAACCGCCATGGCACGGTCGCCCTGAAGAACGTGGATCTCGACCGACGGCTGGTTGTCGGTAGCAGTAGAGAAAATTTCGCTCTTCCGCGTGGGAATCGTCGTGTTGGCGGGGATTAGGACCGTCATCACGTTGCCGAGCGTTTCGATACCCAGGTTGAGCGGCGTAACATCGAGCAGGAGCACGTCGGTAACGTCACCCGAGAGCACACCGCCCTGGATGGCGGCGCCGACGGCGACCACCTCGTCCGGGTTGACGGACTTGTTGGCCTTCTTGCCGAAAAAGTCCTCGACCGTTTTCTGGACGAGCGGCACACGCGTGGAACCACCGACCAGGATAACCTCGTCGATCTGGCTCTTGCTGATCCCGGCATCTTTCAACGCTTTTTCCATCGGCGGAATCGTGCGTTCGACCAGATCGTGGATGAGCTGTTCGAACTTGGCCCGGGTGATGTCCATTACCAGGTGTTTCGGGCCCTCAGCCGTCGCCGTCACGAACGGGAGGTTGATCGTCGTCTGTGTGGAGCTCGACAGCTCAACCTTTGCCTTTTCGGCCGCTTCCTTCAGGCGCTGGAGCGCCATCGGGTCCTTGCGCAGATCGACACCCTCTTGTTTCTGGAATTCATCGGCGATGTAATCGATCAGGCGCTGATCGAAGTCGTCTCCACCCAGGTGCGTGTCACCATTGGTTGACTTGACTTCAAACACGCCGTCGCCCAGGTCGAGGATGGAGATGTCGTAGGTACCGCCACCGAGGTCGAAGACCGCGATGGTCTGCTCGTTCGCCTTTTTATCGAGGCCATATGCAAGGGCTGCAGCCGTTGGTTCGTTGATGATCCGGCGCACCTTCAGGCCGGCGATTTCACCCGCTTCCTTCGTTGCGGTACGCTGCGCGTCGTTGAAGTACGCCGGGACCGTGATAACGGCTTCGGTCACTTTCTCGCCCAGGTACTCCTCGGCCGTGGTTTTCAGCCGTTGCAGGATCATCGCGGAGATTTCCTGCGGCGTGTACACACGGTCGTTGACCTTGACACGGGCTGTATTCCCGTCTCCGCGGACAATCTCGTACGGGACGGTCTTCATCTCGTCGGGGACCTCGTCATAACGCCGGCCCATAAACCGCTTGATGGAGAAAATGGTATTATGGGGGTTCGTGATGGCCTGGCGCTTGGCGGGCGCACCGACAAGCCGTTCACCATCTTTTTTATAGGCCACGACCGACGGCGTCGTACGAGCCCCTTCCGGGTTTGGAATGACGACCGGTTCGGAGCCCTCCATAACGGCTACTACCGAGTTGGTCGTGCCCAGGTCAATACCAATAATTTTTGCCATTGCTGTTTGAGGATTCTGAATTTCAAAAAATGCTTCAGGTGTCAGGGTGTCAGTAGTATCTCAATGTCCGAACAGGAAGTCACAACAACAATGCCGTATTCAATTATCGGACATAATGTCGCAGATCGTTTTAAAAACGCCTTTTCTGTGTCATATTGGCTTCCTCACACGCTAAACGCTTACTGCAAAGATTGCAGGTAATGTACGTTGACGTTATCGAATGATGCTGTCAGACAGCGCCGGAAGAGGCGGAATACATTGTACCGATCCGTATATTGAAGAGTCTTAAAAAGAGACCCGTTACACATGCGCCACCTCCCAAACGTATTAACCATATCCCGGATCATCATTACGCCGCTCATGCTCGTATTGCTGATGACGGGGACCTTCGTAGGCCGTTTGTCGGCGCTCGTGCTGTTCGTATACGCAGCCATTTCGGATTACTACGACGGTAAGATCGCCCGATCTTGGGACGTCAAATCCAGGCTCGGCCAGTACCTCGATCCACTGGCAGATAAAATCCTGGTCCTGGGCACTTTTGTAGCCCTAGCCTTTCTCGTTCCCTCCATTGTCACCTGGTGGGGCGTCGTACTGATCGCCCTGCGTGATTTTATGGTTACCGGCCTGCGAACGTGGGCAGAGTCCCGTGGCCGAAGCATTCGAACACTGGGCATAGCGAAAGCAAAGACCACCGTTCAGCTCGTCTTTCTCATCGGTATGCTCGTGATTCTTACGGCCGAACGGATCAGAGGGCCCATTGGCAGGTTCGCCGAGTGGTTACTCGCCAGCCCGATCCTTTTCATCCTGTTTCTGGGAGTCGTCGCTTTTACGGTTTATACCGGCGCCATCTACATGATGCGGCAGGAATACTCCACACCCATTGATCCCAATGCATGATCGACATATTGACGAACGCGAAGCCATCGCTCGTGACCTCCTCGACATCGGCGCCGTCACGGTCAGTCCGGATGCGCCGTTCACGTGGGCTTCCGGTATTCAATCACCCATTTATTGTGACAATCGCCTGACGCTGTCGTACCCGGCCATCCGATCGCGCATCACACGGGGTTTCCGGTCCATCATCGAAGAGAATGGATTACCGATAGACGTGGTGGTAGGAACGGCGACGGCCGGCATTCCACACGCTGCCTGGCTGGCTTCAAGCCTGGAATTGCCCATGGCCTACGTGCGCTCCAAAGCCAAGGAGCACGGGCGACGTAACCAGATCGAGGGGATCGTACGGAGCGGCCAGCGCGCCGTGGTGGTCGAGGATCTCGTGTCGACGGGTGGTTCGGTTCTTACGGCCGTCGAGGCGGTTCGAACGGCAGGAGCCACCGTCGAAGCCGTGCTGGCGGTTTTTTCCTATGGCTTTGAGGAAGCCTCAAAGCAGTTCGAGGCGGCGAAGGTTCCCTGCTATGTGCTGGTAACTTTCGACGTTCTGCTCAGAACGGCCAGAGAATCCGGCTACCTGAATGAGCATGCAGTAAGCGTGCTGGAGTCCTGGCGTCGTGATCCCCGTGGCTGGCGTTAATGGACGTACCCTTTCACTGGTGCAGGGTATTGTACAATTCAACGTACCAATTGTCATGAAGGCCGAGCTAATCACGGTTGGCGACGAGCTGTTGATCGGCCAGGTCGTCAATACGAACGCGGCTTGGATCGGTGAGCAGTTTTGCGAGATGGGTGTCGACCTGGTTCGCACCAGCGTCGTTGGAGACGTCCTTGAAGACATCGAAAGGGAGCTGTCTTACGCCTCACGATCGGCCGATTTGATCGTCATCACGGGGGGACTGGGTCCAACCCACGACGACGTGACGAGGACAGCGATAGCCCGATTTTTCAACGTCGGGTTGTATCTCGACGAGTCGGTTAGCGAGGCGATTGCCGCGCGTTTCGCCCGACGCAGCAGGACCATGTCGCCGAGCAACCTCTCACAGGCACTGGTACCGGAAGGCTTCACTGTGTTGCCGAATCCAGTAGGGACGGCGCCGGGGTTGTGGTGGTCTGGCGTACACCAAGATAGGACCCTACTCGTGGCGATACTGCCCGGCGTTCCGCACGAGATGCAGTATCTGTTCCGCCACGAAGTCAAACCGCGAATCCGGGGAATCGAAGGACTCCACGTCATACAACACCGGACGTTGCTCACGTCAGGGATTGGAGAATCAAATTTGCAGGATCTGATCGGGGATCTGTCGGACTTCCTCGACGATCACTTGAGGCTTGCCTATCTCCCCTCGACCAGCGGCGTCAGGCTCCGCCTGACCGCGTATGCCAGCCTTCCGGAGGAGGCTCAGGAGCGCCTCGACCGAATCGAAACGCACCTACGCAACAGGATAGGCAAATTCATTTACGGCGCCAACTCTGACACGCTCGAAAGCGTCGTCGTGGAATTGTTGAAGCAAAGCGGACAAAAAATTGCGGTCGCCGAAAGCTGCACCGGAGGGTTTGTCGCTCACAGGCTGACCAACGTCAGCGGGTCGTCGGAAGTCGTGGTCGGTGGCATCATCGCGTACAGCAACAGGGTAAAGGTGGACCTGCTGGATGTCGACCCCGGGGTGCTCGAGGCGGAAGGCGCCGTCAGCGAGCCGGTTGCCAAGCAAATGGCGTCGGGGATCCGACAGCGGCTGGGAGCGGACATCGGAATATCGACCACCGGCATCGCAGGTCCGACCGGTGGTACACCAGAAAAGCCTGTGGGCACGGTCTGGATCGGGTATTCAGACGAACGCAACACCTTCGCCCGGTTGTTACACCTTGCTGAGGAGCGGGTACTCAACAAGGAACTTGCCAGCACGTCAGTGCTGACGCTTCTCTATCACCGACTTTTAGAGAAACCAACAGAACAACTGCCGCCTGAAAAGAAAGAAATGTTGTGACACACACCTGTCATTCAACTCTGGTATCTTGAGCCGTACATTCGAGAGACCAATTATACCACTTGCACATAACCACGGGATTACCATGACAGACACAGGCTCAGCAAAAATGAAAGCACTCGATCTGACGGTCAAGCAGATCGAGAAGCAGTTCGGGAAAGGGGCAATCATGCGCCTGGGAGAGAGTCCTGTAGTAGCAATTGATGCCATACCGACGGGATCACTGGCTCTGGATGCGGCTCTTGGGATCGGTGGCGTTCCGCGTGGCCGAGTCGTCGAGATTTACGGCCCGGAGTCTTCAGGCAAGACGACTCTTGCCATTCACATCATGGCGGAAGCCCAAAAACTCGGGGGTACGTGCGCCATCATCGACGCCGAGCACGCCTTCGATGCCGCATACGCCGAGAAGCTTGGCGTGGTGATCGACGACCTGCTCGTGTCGCAGCCCGATACGGGCGAGCAGGCGCTGAACATCGTCGACATGCTCGTGCGGAGCGGCGCGTTGGACGTGATTGTCGTCGACTCCGTCGCGGCGCTCGTGCCTCAGGCAGAGATTGAAGGCGACATGGGAGATAGCCACGTCGGTCTTCAGGCTCGCCTGATGAGCCAGGCCTTACGAAAGCTTGCCGGCTCGATCAACCGGACCAAAACGATCGTCATCTTCATCAACCAGATCCGTGAGAAGATCGGTGTGATGTTTGGTAGTCCCGAAACGACGACCGGTGGTCGTGCGCTAAAATTCTACGCATCGGTTCGGATGGACATCAGGCGCATCGGCGCGATCAAGGAAGGCACGGAGGTAGTGGGTAACCGTACGCGTGTAAAGGTCGTCAAAAACAAGGTCGCCCCTCCCTTCCGTGAAGCGGAGTTTGACATCATTTACGGGGAAGGGATTTCTTCGATGGGCGAGCTGGTTGACCTGGCGGTCGACGCCAACATCATTCAGAAGAGTGGGTCTTGGTACGCCTATGGCGATACCAAGATCGGACAGGGGAGGGATGCGGCGAAACTCTGGCTGCGAGACAATGCCGATATGCGTGAGGAGATCAAGTCGCGTGTTCGTGAATCGCTCGGTATGCTCAAAATGCGCTCCTCCGTTGACACTTCCGAGGTAGAGCTCGACTAACGAACTCAGTTTTTCCGGCAATTACATAAAGCCGTTCCGAACCTCTTCGGGCGGCTTTATGTATTTTACGGCACTCCTTTATTGGTGCAGTCCTCTCTTTAGAAATGAACAACGGATCCGAAGAGCAGAAAAATACGAACTACCGACCATTCTCCGGACAGGAATGGCCCGCCTCGGAGCGTGAGGACGCCTGGCGTCTGTGGCAGTGGCATTTGAGCCTTCGACGACCTCAGGCGCCGTCGGACCAAGAAGGGGAGAGGAAGGCCTTCTTCGAGCGCGAGGCAGAAAAGGTCCGGCAATTTGAGCCGACCGCTCTGATATCCGCCGAGCTGACGGCTCAGGTCTACGGGATTCTGCAACGCAGAAAAATGCCGGCGGACTACCTGGCGGATCAGGTGCTGGCATCGGCCGCTTTCGCTGGTAGGGCCCGGTTCGAAACCGCCTCCGACCTCAACCAATTCGTCAGGCAATGGGCGGGTTCGCACGGCCGACTCCTCGCTCACCTGGCCGACGCGGCGTACATGTGGCAACTTCAGTATGTGGACGATTTGTCTCGTGGTTTTTTTCTTACCGGGCGGCTCCTCGAGCTTCCTCAGGATCTCGCAGAGGATCGGTTGTTCATACCGATGGCCGAGCTGGAACGTCATGGTCTGACCGTCGAGCGCCTGAAAAAGGGAAATCCGGATGAAGCCATACGGCGGTTGCTGTGGAGGCAGGTAATCCTTGCACGCGACGCACTCGCGAGTGGGCGGCTACTTTCAGAGGAGCTCCCACGGAGTCTATCACGCTCACTTCGCAAGTGGTGGTTCGGCTGCCTGGAAGTGCTCAATGAGATAGAGCGACGGAAATACGACGTCTGGTCACGCCCGATCGAGATCCCGGCAATTAGAAGATTTTTTGTGCTTCTACAGATGCAGTTCGGGAAAGCTGCATTCCGTTCGCGATAATCGTACTTTTAGGTATGGAACCTAAGTATCTTCCTGTCGCCGGTGCGAATCCTGCATCGTGCAGTACTCTTTCCAGTAGAAAGTATCATGACGACCTATAAAGACGCCGGTGTGGACATTCGAGCGGGTGAGGAAACCGTAAGGCGTATCAAGCCCCTCGTACGCAAGACTTTTACACCCGGTGTAATCACCGACATTGGCGCATTTGGTGCGTTTTTCCGGCCTGACCTATCGGGAATCAAGGAGCCGGTGCTGGTTTCTTCGGTAGACGGTGTCGGGACCAAGCTCAAGGTCGCTTTTATGACCGATCGTCACGATACGGTGGGACAGGACCTCGTCAACCACTGTGTCAACGACATAGCCGTCTGCGGCGCCCGGCCTCTGTTTTTCCTCGACTACTTTTCGACCGGAAAGCTCAATCCGGACGTGGCCGAGCAGATTGTCGTGGGTTTCACCACCGCCTGCGTTGAGAACGGCTGTGCCTTGATCGGCGGCGAAACCGCCGAAATGCCCGATTTATACAACGAAGGCGAGTACGACCTGGCGGGTACGATCGTCGGGCTGGTCGATAGGTCAAAAATCATTGATGGATCGGCGATCAGAGCCGGCGACGTACTGATTGGTCTTCCTTCGACAGGTTTGCACACCAACGGCTATTCACTTGCCAGGAAGGTTTTGTTCGCACACTTTGGACCGGACGACCGACCGGACGAGCTGGGGGGAGAAACCATTGCCGAGGCTTTGTTGAAGGTGCATCGATCGTACCTCAAGCCGATCAGGGCTCTAATCGATAGGGAGCTTGCGTCCGGATTCGTTCACGTTACGGGTGGCGGCATACCCGGGAATACGGTCCGGGTGATACCTGAAGGTTTGAGTTTTACGGTCGAATATCAGGCCTGGCGCCGGCCAAAGATTTTTGATTTGATTCAACGCCTGGGTGACGTGCCGGAAGACGACATGCGCGACACGTTCAACCTGGGAATCGGTCTGATCGCGGTGGTCCCGGCAGAGCGATCGCCGGAAGCCGTTTCGGTCCTCAAATCAATCGGAGAAAATCCTGTTGAGATAGGCCGCGTGGTGAACTAAACAAAAGAATTGACGAACCGTGTCAATTTCTCCGTGTTAAATCAGGTAGGGGATACGTGCTGTTGAAATGGCTTTAGACCGTATGCTTTTTACATTTATACGGTTGCATGAAGTAATTAATTGAGAACCTTAGATGTTGTCACTTCTGGTCATTTTGACACTGAGCTACCTGGTCGGATCCATTCCGGCCAGCGTCTGGATCGGTAAGCTCATTTATGGGGTAGACGTACGCGAGTACGGGAGCGGAAATGCGGGCGCGACGAATGCGTTTCGCGTTCTCGGTTGGAAAGCTGGCGTCCTGGCGACGTTGATCGATCTTGGTAAAGGCCTTCTTGCTGCGGGCGTCATAGCGACGATCCGTCTGGACAGTCTGCCGGCAGGCCCAACCTTCTGGGAGATGGATTCGGTAGTCCGCCTGATGGCTGGTGTGGCGGCAGTAGCCGGACACATGTTTCCAATCTGGGCTGGATTCAGAGGTGGAAAAGGTGTCAACACGTCTGCGGGAGTCCTGTTTGCGCTGACGCCCATCACCATGTTCATCACGCTGGGCGTTTTTGCCATCGTTCTCTTTTCTTCCAGATACGTCTCACTGGCATCGGTTACGGCGGCCATCACGTTCCCTTCGGCCATCGCCATCCGCCGTTACGTGTTTGGCATCGAATCGCTCGATCCAAGTCTGCTCATTTTCAGTGCCATCATGGCGGTAGGTATCATCGTGGCGCATCGTTCTAACATCAAACGGTTGGTTAACGGGACGGAGAACAGGATCAGGACGTTCCGACCTGCGACTGGAATGAGAGGCCGTGGGGAGATCTGAGCAGGGGCTTTCTTTACTGATCTAAACGCTTGGTTGAACGGGTGTCAGAACGGATCACGGTTTTCGGCGCAGGGAGCTGGGGTACTGCGCTCGCTATCTCGCTTGCAGGGACCCATCGTGACGTGATTCTGT
The DNA here is from genome assembly GCA_966250015.1 of uncultured bacterium. Classification (GTDB taxonomy): domain Bacteria; phylum Bacteroidota; class Rhodothermia; order Rhodothermales; family DASSAV01; genus CBINFS01. The sequence goes on from CBINFS010000003.1 coordinate 81,377, forward strand.
GGGCAAGACGTAGCGACGCCGCGTCGTTCATGCAGCAGGAACGCCACAACCCGACGTATCTGCCGGACGCCATCATTCCGGAAAACGTTCTGATTACGGCGGATCTCGAAACGGCAGCACAAGGAAGAGGCCTCTGGGTAATCGCTACACCGTCGCAATCGGTCCGTGATCTGGCGACGCAGCTAATTCCTTTTGCTACGAAGGAAACGACAATTGTTTCGGTGGCAAAGGGGATCGAGAACGGTACACTCCTGACGACCACCGGTGTGCTGCATGAAGTCTTGTCGGATCGGATTTCAGAAAGCCGGTTAGGCGTGCTGTACGGTCCGAGCCATGCGGAAGAAGTCGCGGTCGGCAAGCCAACGACGCTGGTCTCGGCAGCCCGTTCGACTAAAACGGCCCGGCACATCCAGAAGGTCTTCATGACCCCGAGACTGCGCGTATACCTGAACCGGGACCTTCTCGGGGTCGAGATCGGAGGCTCGGTCAAGAACGTGCTCGCAATCGCCACCGGCATTAGTGACGGGATCGGCTATGGCGACAATGCCAAGGCCGCCCTCATAACGCGGGGCATCACGGAGATGCAGCGGTTAGGAGTGGCGATGGGCGCCGAAGCAGAGACTTTTGCGGGACTGACCGGCATTGGGGATCTCGTCGTGACCTGTACGAGCAAGCACAGCCGCAACCGCTGGGTCGGCGAACAAATCGGCAAGGGGCGTAGTCTACCTGATGTTGAAAAAGAAATGCGGATGGTGGCGGAGGGGGTTCGAACGACGATATCGGTGTCGGAACTTGCCCGCAGATACCGGATTGAGATGCCGATTACCTCAGCGGTCCACGCCATTCTATTTGAGGGGAAAACCCCGGAGGTTGCCGTAAACGACTTGATGACCAGGTCGGCGAAAACTGAGCACCTGCACGACGTGCTGGAGGAATAATTCGATCCGGTGCCATTGTCGGCCTGGTTTTTGTATCCATACCTGCATGCAAATCAGGTTGGCAATACTATGAATTTACAAGAGCTTACGCAGCTGGTCTCGCTTGGTGAGGGTAAGTTCATCGAGTTCAAGCGCCAGGTTCCGAAACCGGAAAGGATAGCGAAAGAGATCATTGCGATTGCGAACACGAACGGCGGCAGGCTGTTGCTCGGGGTGGGGGATGACGGAACCATCGTCGGCGTGCGTGACGCTGAAGAAGAGGAATACGCGCTGCGTCAAGCCCTCAACGAACACTGTGATCCACCTGTCGAATTCACCACGGTGCGCATCCCCGTCACGACAAAACGCGAGGTGATCCTCGTTAACGTGCCTGAAAGCCGAAAAAAGCCCCATTTTCTGGTCAATGGGGCAACGAATGGGCGCCGCAGCGCATACGTCCGGGTAGACGACAAAAGTGTCGAGGCGAGTAAAGAGGCCGTCCGGCTCATGCGGGCCGAACACCTTTCGGAAGGGGTGGTGTTTGAGTTTGGTGAGAAGGAGCAGATGCTCATGCGCTACCTCGACCACTACGGCAGGATCAGCGTCGCACAATTTGCAGGTCTGGCCAACGTGCCCATTCGGATCGCCTCTCAGACACTCGTTCTTCTCACACGTGCGAACGTGCTACGCCTGCACACAGGATTGAAAGAAGATTATTTCACGCTGGCGTACGCGCCATCCGAATAGTCTGCTTCGTATTCTTATCGCATTGCCGATCCGTTCCGGATCTGCCATTTTTTGACCCGGCGTGACGTTCGGTTGTCATCCGTGTTTTCCTATATTGTCTTCGAATGCAATCCGTTATTGTGAAGAATAAATGCCAGTAGTAGACGTCATAGCATTGCACGATACCGCCCGCCGGCGGTATCTCAACTATGCATTATCCGTTATTACCAGTCGGGCGCTCCCGGACATTCGGGACGGCTTGAAGCCCGTCCAGCGCCGCATTTTATACGCCATGTACGCCAACCTGAGGCTCTATCCGGAGGGAAGGTACCGGAAGAGCGCCACCGTTGTTGGTGAGGTGATGGGTAAGTACCATCCACACGGTGACTCCGCGATTTACGACGCGATGGTGCGAATGGCGCAAGACTTTTCGCTTCGCGCGCCGCTCGTTGACGGCCATGGCAATTTCGGCTCGCTCGACGGTGACAATGCGGCCGCCATGCGGTACACGGAGGCGAAGCTTCGCCCCCTCGCCATGGAAATGCTGGACGAGATCAAGAAGCAGACCGTCGCATTTCGACCCAATTTTGACGGTACACTTTCTGAGCCGGTCGTGCTGCCGACCAGAGTGCCGAACCTGCTCGTCAACGGCACGAGTGGCATTGCGGTAGGCATGGCAACGAGCATCCCCCCGCACAACCTTGGGGAGGTGGTCGACGCGCTCGTATACATGATCGGAACACCCGGCGCGACGGTGGAGACGCTGGTCAGGCGGTTCATCAAGGGGCCTGACTTCCCGACCGGCGGCCGCATCCTGAATACGGAAAAGGAGATCATCGAGACCTATCAGAAAGGCGAGGGAGGGTTTGACCTCCGCGGTGAGTACCGGCTGGAAGGTAAGAGCCACATCATCATCTATTCGATACCGTACGGTGTGACGAAGGCCGATCTGATCGAAAAGATCGCCGAACACATCGCGAGCGAGAAGGTCCCGCAGATCGTTGACATTCGGGACGAATCGACGGACGACGTCAGGATCGTCCTGGAACTCAGGCGGGGGGCGTCGGCCGAGGCGGCCATGGCGTACCTCTTCAAACACACGCCCTTGCAGTCGAGGTTCTACGTTAACCTGACGTGCCTTCTGCCGACCGAAAACCCGGAGATTTGCACGCCGGGAAAAGTCGACCTGGTCACGATTCTCCGGCACTTTCTCGATTTCCGACTCGACGTTGTAAAACGCCGCCTTCGGTGGGAGCTCGAACAGCTCGAAAAGCGGATCCACATCCTCCGGGGGTTCGAGAAGATTTTCGACGCGCTGGACGAAGCGATTAAGCTGATACGGTCGTCAAAGGACAAACCGGACGCTGCGCAACGCCTCATTCACCGCTTCAGAATCGACGAGGAGCAGGCAGATGCCATCCTGGAAACCAAGCTCTACAAGCTCTCACAGCTCGAGATCGACGCGATTCGCCGCGAGCTCGAGGAGAAGGAAAAGAGAGCGCAGGAGATCCGAGCATTGCTTGCCGACGAGGAAGCGCTCTGGGGTGTCGTTAAAACGGAGCTGCGCGATCTCAAAAAGACGTACGCGGACCCCCGCCGGACTGAAATCGCCGGGCCGGACGCCAAGCTCGACTACACGGAAGAAGACTACATCATCGACGAAGACGTCTACGTCATGGTCACCCGTGACGGATGGATCAAGCGGCAGCGGTCGTATTCCGAAATTCAGAACATCCGCGTTCGGGAGGGAGACGAGGTTGGTTGGGTTCTCCCGGGATCGACTCGTTCGACCGTCGGCATCTTCACCAGTTTCGGTAAAGCCTACACGATTCGCATCGACGAGCTTCCAAGCACGAGCGGATACGGCGACCCGGTCCAGAAGTATTTCGATTTTTCGGACCGCGAGCAGGCGATCGGGGTCGTTTCATTCGACGCGCGAATACTCCCGCAGCCAGTACCCGATCCGGAGTCGGCACTCGAGCTGTTTGGTGAGAATGGCACCGCCGCAACCGATCCCCGTTCTGCCTACGTGGTAGCGGTAACTGAGAAAGGGCAGACGTTGCGGCTGCCGATCGACGGTTTTGCGGAGCCTTCCACAAAGGTTGGGCGGACGTTTATGAAGCCCGAGAAGGGAGACCGCGTGCTCGGCGTAATGGTGGCGGCAGGCAACGAGAACGTTTGCCTCGCATCGCACGAGGGACACGTTTTGATCTTCCCGGTGCATCAGATCCCCGTTTTTAAGGGTGCTGCGAAAGGGGTCATTGCGATGAGGCTCGGCAAAACCGATCGCATCATCGGGTTTACGCTTTCGTCGGCGGCGCGAGATGGACTCGAGATCGTGACGAACAGGGGCCGACGCGAGATCGTCCGTACGACGAAATTTGAGGTGGCGAACCGTGGAAACAAGGGGCGTCAGATCATCAAGCGCGGACACATCGAGCGCGTCGTCGTACCTCCCGTCGAAATCCGGCTCAACGGGCAGGCGAAAAACGGTGACTGATCCGGGAATACTGTATTTTTGACAATATTGAGTGTATCAAAGTTAGATGGCGGAAGTAGTTGCAACCTATACCGGAAAGGACATCCAGGTCCTCGAAGGCCTCGAGCCGGTCAGGAAACGGCCCGGAATGTACATCGGGGGCACCGGTAAGCCTGGGCTTCATCACCTGCTCTGGGAGATCGTGGACAATGCCGTCGACGAAGCGACGAACGGCTTCGCGTCGGTGATCGAGGTCACCCTGCACAAGGATGGCAAGAGTGTCACGGTAACCGATAACGGCCGGGGTATTCCCGTTGATATCCATCCAGTCAAGAAGATCCCGACGCTCGAGCTGATCCTGACGACGCTCCACTCCGGAGGAAAGTTCGATACGTCGAACTACATCACGTCGGGTGGTCTCCACGGCGTCGGGTCGTCGGTCGTGAACGCCCTTTCCGAGGAGCTTATTGCGACGATCAAAAAGGACGGCAAGACCTACCAGCAAAAATTCAAGCGCGGCAAGGTTGCGAGTAAGCTCAAGGTCATCCAGGAAAACTCGCGAGGGTCAGGAACGAGCATCTTTTTCCGCCCGGATCCCGAAATATTCGAATCCACTGAGTTCGATCCAAAATGGATCAGCGAAAACCTGGAGGTCAAGACCTACCTGAATCGTAACCTCCGGATCCTGTTCATAAACGAGCTGGAAGGAACCCGGCAGGAGTTCCATCACGAAGGGGGCATCCGTGAGTACCTGGGCCGGCTCGTGCAAGAGATGAAGGTCCGGCAGGTCCACGAGGACATGTTCGTCATCAGCCAGGATTCGCTTCAGAATGGGAGCCGCCTGGAGGTTGCCTTACAGTGGACGGAATCGACGAAGGAGGAGATTCGTTCGTTCGTAAACGGCATTCCAACGACCGACGGCGGCACTCACGAGCAGGGCCTTCGCGATGCGGTCCGAAGCGCCGTGCGGGCATATATGGAAACGCACGAAATGATCCCGAAGAATCTGGACGTTTCGGCGGACGACATCCGGGAAGGCCTCGTCGGGGTGATCAACCTGTTTATGGTCGATCCCCAGTTTCAGGGACAGACGAAAGAAAAGCTCAACAACCCCTCGGCACGTTCGCTCGTGGTGAGCACGGTTCGCCTCGAGCTCGAACAGTACTTCAACGCCCACCCGACGACCGGCGAGGCCATTGCAACGCGGGTCATCCAGGCAGCGCGCGCACGCCATGCGAGCCGAACGGCGGCAAACGCCGTGCGTCGAAAGAGCAGCGTCAGTCACCGATTGAATTTGCCTGGTAAGCTCGCGGACTGCTCGTCGACCGATCCTACCGAATGCGAGCTCTTCATCGTGGAAGGCGATTCGGCAGGTGGGTCGGCAAAACAGGGGCGAGACCGGCGGTTTCAGGCCATCCTCCCGCTCAGGGGCAAGGTGCTCAACGCGGAGCAGGCAACGCTTCGAAAGGTGCAGGAAAACAAAGAGCTCTCAAACATTGTCCAGGCACTCGGATGCGGCGTTGGCGAACACATCGACCTGACGAAACTCCGGTACCACAAGGCGATTCTACTCATGGACGCCGACTCGGACGGGCACCACATTGCGACGCTGCTACTGACGTTCTTCTACCGGTACATGCGTCCGTTGATCGAGCAGGGGCACGTGTACATCGCGCAGCCGCCTCTTTACCGGATTGATGTGGGGAAGGAGACGTACTGGGCGCTCGACGATCAGGACCGAGATAAGATACTGGCAGACCTCAAGAAGGGGAGGAAGAACCTGAATGCCGACATCCAGCGTTTCAAGGGTCTCGGCGAGATGATGCCGGCTACCCTGAAGGAAACCACGCTCGATCCCGCAAAACGTCGGCTTTTACAGGTAACCATACACGACACCGAACGTTTGATCACCGAGCAGATGATCACACAGCTCATGGGTCGCGACACGTCTGCACGGTATTCCTTCATCATGGATCACGCTGAAGAGGTAGAGGAGCTGGACGTTTAACGCAGATGGAGTCTTCCGCACATGAAAGCAGCCTTCGTGCAGTACAAACCGGTGTACCTCCAAGTCGATCAAAACCTCGATCGGGTTGAACAGCTCATCGAAGGGATCGACGCCGACTTGGTCGTACTGCCGGAAGTGTTTGCCACCGGCTATTATTTTAAGGATGCGGAAGACCTGAAAAAGGTGGCGGAGCCGCTCGACGACGGGAAGACGGCCAGACGGCTCGTTCAGTGGGCTGAAAAAACGGGCGCAACGTTCGTCGCGGGTTTTCCCGAGATCGACGGGGACGAGATATTCAACAGCGCGATGATCGTTTCAACGCAGGGGATCGTCGGGAGCTACCGGAAAGTCCACCTCTTTTTTGAGGAGAAGCTTTGGTATTCGCCCGGAAATCTCGGATTTCCCGTTTTCCACGTAACCGACAGGAATGGCGAATCCTATCAGCTCGGGGTGATGATTTGCTTTGACTGGTATTATCCCGAATCGGCCCGCAGCCTGGCGCTTGCCGGCGCAGATCTGATCGCCCACCCGTCCAACCTCGTCCGAAAGGACTGCCCAAGAGCCATGCCCATCCGTGCGCTGGAAAACCACGTGTACACGATCACGGCGAACCGTACTGGCAGAGAGGTGAAAAACGGCTCGACCCTCGAGTTCATCGGCCAGAGCCTCATTTGCAATCCAGACGGAGACGTACTGGTACAGGCCGGACGTGATGAGGAAACGGTCGGCATCGCCGAATTTGACGTCACGATGGCGCGTAACCGTCAGATCACGGACCACAACGACCTGCTTGCCGACCGCCGCCCCGATGCCTACGCACTTTAGACTCTCGTATTACGGAACTGCCGGTGACGGGATGCCCAGCACCTCGTGAAGCTTAGAGCGGATTCTGGCGGCGGGATCGGGATGGGTATCGGGCACGAAGGTCTGGCCCGTGACCGTTTCGTACAGCTCGATGTAGCGGTGTGACACCTCGACCCTGAAATCGTCCGGAAGGTCGGGAAGAACCTGGCCCTCCTTACCCTGAAAATCGTGGGCCATCAGCCATTCGCGGACGAACTCTTTCGATAGCTGTCGTTGAGGCTCATCCCGTCGCAGCAGGTCTTCGTACGTATCCGCGTAGAAGTACCGTGAGGAATCCGGCGTGTGCACCTCGTCGATCAGGACAATGCGGCCGTCTGTCGTCCGGCCGAATTCGTATTTGGTATCGACGAGGATGAGCCCGTGCTCGGCGGCCATTTGCGTACCGCGCTCGAAAAGCCTGAGTGCCATGTCCTCGAGCGTATCGAAATCCTCCGCACTGATGATTTCCCGCTCGATAGCTTCCTCGCGGCTGACGTCTTCGTCGTGTCCCTCCGCCGCCTTCGTTGCAGGGGTCAGGATGGGCTCAGGCAGCTTGCTGTTCTGCTTCAGGCCCCCCGGCAGCGCCTTCCCACACAACTCGCGTTTCCCGGCCTTGTACTCTCGCCAGGCATGCCCGGCAAGGTACCCGCGGACGACGAATTCAATGGGGAAGGGGGTGCACCGGAGGGCTAGCGTCACGTTTGGATCGGGCACGTCGAGTACGGCGTTGGGCACGACGTCAGCCGTGTGCTCGAAAAAGTATGCCGCGAGCTGGTTGAGGACCTGACCCTTGAACGGTATGGGCTGCTTCAGAATGTAATCAAACGCCGAGATGCGGTCGGTAGTAATCAGTATCAGACGGTCGCCGTAGCGGTAGGTATCTCGAACCTTGCCTCTATATCGTTCTCCAAACTCCTTGAAGTCCGTTTCGGCGAGCGTACGGCTCATCTGGTTGCGGATGAGGGCATCTTCCATGGTGACCTTCCTCGGCAGGGTGGGAGGGACCGGCTCGCAGCCGGCGGATCAGTCGGCAACACGCACTTTCCGGCTCGACTCGCGAACGTTGAGCCGGGGCGTGATCAGTACGGAAACCTTCTCGTCGGTGTTGATCCCCATCACACGCTGGATCAGGAGCTGGGTAGCCTGATAGCCCACGTCGTGCATGTTCTGATCGACACTCGATAGCCCGATGTATTTACTGGTCTTGATGTCGTCATATCCGACAAGGGCGATGTCATCGGGAACAGATTTACCGGCATCACGAATGGCCTTCCAGGCTCCGATGGCCTGCACGTCGCTGCTGGCAAAAAGCGCCGTAATCGGCGGGTCGATTTCGAGCAGGCTTTGCATCGCCTCGTAGCCCGCCTCCTCACTGAAACCGGCGTGTTTGGAGGTCCGGCCACTATGGAGGAGCGACGGGTCAAACTCGATCCCGGCGGATTCGAGTGCTTCACGATACCCCTGAATGCGCTGGTCTTGCAGGGTGCTTTGAGAGTGGGTCGTGATCATCCCGATCCGGCGGTGGCCTTGCTTGATCAGGTGGTCGACAGCCGACCGTGCACCGGCCACGTTATCCCAGTAGAAGGAGTCAAACTCCTCCCACTTATAGCCAATGTGGACGACCGGTGCACCGAGCGCCTTGAGCTCGGCGGCGACTTTTTCGTCCTCTGGGAGCCCGGCGAGCAGGAGCCCGTCAACCGTCCCGCGCTTCAGGAAATTCATCAACGTCCGGTGGACGTTGTCCCACCCAAGGTCACAGAGGAGCAGGTCGATGTCGTAATCGCGCAGGCATAGCCGGACGCCCTTCAGCATTTCGTTGTGGAAAGGCGTTGTAAAGGTCGGGGTTGCGATGGCCAGCGAACGCGTTTGCTGCTGCGCCAGACTTTTCGCCGTGCGATCGGGCCGAAATTGAAGCTCTTCAATGGCCTTCAGGACGCGTTCGCGCGTCTGTTCCGACACGTCACTCGATTCGTTCAACACCCGCGATACGGTGGAGATGGCCACTCCTGCCTTGTCGGCAACGTCATATATGGTAACTTTATGCTTTTCCAGCATGGGAGACTATTTATGTTAGATTTATGTGCAATATAAGGGATCACTCAGCCCATACTATTCAACGATCCGGTCGCCGGTTTGCGCTTCGTTTCTCAATTTCCAAAAATAATCAGCGGCGTCGTGAATAGCACGGGCTTTCGCGCTTCTGAGCGCCTCCGACACAAATGATTTGGCGAATTGGATGGCCTCGATCATGTTGCCGTTTCGCTCCAGACGCGACAATAACGCCATCAGGTATACACTCGAAGCCCCGTAAGGTTGTATCCCGTCCTGACGAGGCGCTTCGAAAAGGCTAAAGTCGTTGCCGTCGAAGAAGAGGTCGTACGATGACGCAGGAGGCGTTTCATCAGCCTCGAAGAAACGTCCCGGTAACGATCCGAGGCGGAGCAGGATGGAGCGGGCGCCCATCAACTTGATGCGTTGTACGGCCACCTGGGCATCGTCGAGCGAATCGATCTGCATGCCGGTTAGACGGCTGGCATCGAAGCGGCGGAGGGTGACCAGATCCGGCATACTCATCGCTTCACGCATGACCTCGACGGTTTGCCGCCCGGCCAGATCCTCACCGCTGGGTCCGCTCAAGGTCACGTCAAAGATGATGGGCCCGCTGAATTGTTTGGATAATCGACGGAAAATCAATTCGGCTGTTGCGGCATTTCCCACAATGCCTATCTTCACGCAGTCCGGTCGTGTAAGCTCAAGCAGATGCCCGAGTTGCGAATCGATGGAATCGGTGGGTACTTCGAGCACCTCGGTCACTTTCCCATGGCTGGCCACGATGATCGCGGTGCAGACCGGGAGGGCGGAACCACCGAGAGCACCGGCGGCGAGTACGTCCGCTTTGAGACCGCGGTCGATGCCGCTATAAAGCGCACCAAAAACGAGGGGATGAAATTGATTTTTTTTAGCTTGTTTTTCTGCCTCTGTCATTCCATTTTGGGTTTGGCCGACAAAAATGCCGGCCGGGCGACACGACAAGACTCGATATCTCCTGAGCGGCGCCTCGTTCAGACCTGAACTTGAAACAAACCACCATTGGCATCGAGCAGTACATCACATGGCTACGGTACAACTTGAGCAGTTGCGAAAAGTTTACGATCGGAACGTTGTAGCGGTTCACGGCGCAACCTTTACGGTCGAAGATGGCGAATTCGTCGTGCTTGTGGGACCATCGGGTTGCGGTAAAAGCACGCTGCTGCGTATGATCGCCGGCCTCGAGACCATTACGTCGGGCAGTCTGTACATCGACGGCGAGTACGTCAACGACGTCCCGCCAAAGGACCGCGACATCGCGATGGTCTTCCAGAACTACGCGCTGTATCCGCACATGACGGTCTACCAGAACATGGCGTTCGGACTTCAGCTCAGGAAGTTTCCGAAGCATGAGATCGAGCAGCGCGTGCGTCGGGCGGCAGACATTCTTGGCATCCAGGGGATACTGGACCGTAAACCGGGGCAACTCTCGGGCGGTCAGCGCCAGCGCGTAGCGGTCGGCCGGGCAATCGTTCGAAATCCGCGGGTATTCCTGTTCGACGAGCCGCTCTCAAACCTCGACGCCAAGCTCCGCGTCCAGACGCGGACGGAGATCTCGAAGCTTCATCGCCAGCTAGGCGCCACGATGGTGTACGTAACGCACGACCAGGTGGAAGCAATGACCATGGGGTCCCGGATCGTCGTGCTGAAGGAAGGCCACGTCCAGCAGATCGATACACCGCTCCGTCTGTACGACCATCCGGCAAACCGATTCGTGGCAGGCTTCATTGGCAGCCCCGCGATGAACTTCATTGAAGGCACGATTGTCCGAAATGGATCGCTACTGTTCAGAGCAGCGGACGGCGCCATTGCGGTTCCATTAACGGAAAAACAGTCACAGTACCTCGGCGACCACGTCGGGAAAGGTGTGACGCTTGGAATCCGGCCCGAGCACATTTATCCGGCCGTTGACGGAAGCGATTCCGATTCAGCCGTCGTGGAAGATACGTTTACGCTCGACGTTGTTGAGCCAATGGGCAACGAGATCATTCTGTACGCCAGCAAGCAAGGCAGCTCCGTCGTAGCTCGAATCAAGCCGCAAAGCCTTCCTGAACCGGGCGGACCGATCAATTTGAGGTTCGAGGTTTCGAAGATGCATTTCTTTGATGCCACGACGGAAGAAAGCCTCGCACCGACGGACGTCCGGACGCCTGTCTTGTAGTCTGCAAATTGGAGAAACCGGGGGCAGCCAGTTGCGACTGCCTCCGGTTTTTCGTAGCTTCCAATGTTTGATAATTATTCTTATCAAACATTGATTATCACCAATCCACGGTGCTTTTGATGGCGTCCGAACATCCCATACAACGATACCAGGCAGAGATTACGGTTGGAACTGAGTCCAGCGGTCTCGACCTGCTCTCTGCCTTCTTGCAACGGTTCGACCGCGAGCAGACACGCCGCGCATACCGAAACGACATCTCGCACTTTTTTGAAAGCGAATACGTTTTGCTCGACGACGTTCGGCGAGTCTCGTTCCTTCACGTCAACGAGTACATCGCCCGATTGGAAGCCGCAGGATTGAAAGCGACGACGATCAAACGAAGGATTGCCGCATTGCGTGGATTTTTCGACTGGCTACTCGCTCTCGAACTCGTCGAAAGAAATCCGGTGAACCGGCAGTTCGTTCGGCGTGTACGCACCGTCAGGCGCCAGGATCAGACGATCTTTGTGCTCACCGCTCAGCAAGCCGAGGCGTTACTCGCCGCAACGGAGCTGTCCGGCGAAGCAGCAATACGTGACCGCACGCTGATGACCACGATGATCCATTGTGTGTTGAGACGATCGGAAGCGGCTGCAATGGACGTCGAACACATCAGACCACTCGGCCGCTACTGGGTGCTCGATTTGCCCAAAACGAAAGGCGGCGCCGACCAGTACGTAAAAGTGCCGACGCACGTGGTGGACGAGATCGAAGCAATGAAAAGCCACTACGGGATCACGTCGGGGCCTCTCTGGCGTTCGTTCAGCCCCCGAAGCTTTGGTAAACGGCTCACCCCGCACTCGATCTACCGGATCGTAAAACAGGCTGCCATACGGGCTGGCTTATCAAACTCTATCGGCGCACACACGCTGCGACATTCCGGATGCACACTGGCCATCGAGGCCGGCGCCACCCTTCAGCAGGTCCAAGCTCACGCAAGGCACAAAAACCTGGAAACCACGATGGTCTACATCCACCAGCGCGACCGGCTACGCGACAGCGCCGCGGACTATATCCATATAAAAAAGTGAGTTATGCATTCTTGCAATAACGGATATATGCCTCCGAATACCGAATTATTCACTCCTTTTAGCAAAAAAAAGCGAACCTCGGAGGCGGAAACCTTCTGGCTCCACCTCCGAGGCTCATTTCGGTTGATTAGTTTGATTAGCTCACCTCTGCTGCCACGCGAGCCGGGAATCGGAATGTTGCGGCCAGAGACGCGTTGACAGGCATGTTCTCCGGTTTTAGGGCGTGTACCGAGCCACCGTTCAGGAAGGTATGGACGGCGGCAAGGTCGAGCAGATCGTAGTCTCCCGTTTTCTGTTTGTCGTGGATGGTCACCGTGTTTGAATTCGGATCGTACCGTCCCCACGCCTGCCGGCCGACGGGTACGAAGATATCTTCGATCCTGCTGAATACGGCGGCCGGCACGATCTCCTTGAGGTCGTCCGACGTCCGGTGATCATTTTTGGCGTGTAGCTCCAGGAAGCGCTTCGTTGCTTTTCTACGATCCTCCTGGAAAACGGGCTCGACGATGCTCCAGGCTTTTTCGTGGAGCTGTTTGAGCTGCTTATTGGGCAGGTAATCGGGGCTACCGGAAACGATACTTTCGTCAATAAGTCGAGGATAGCTGTTGACCTCCCGGTAAATTGGCAGGTAGTAGTCTACGCCGGCGAGGACAAGTGGCGCTTTATCGTCGCCTAGCACCTTCATGATACCCTCGTCGATCTCCTGGAAGAATCGGTATAGCTCGTCTTTTGGACGTCGAGCGAGGTCGTCTTCGGACTGTCCGTGTCCGTGGAACGACGTTCTGCTCTGATCCCGGTTGCCTTTCGCGGCTGGCCTGATCTCGGCTTCACGTCCCACAGTGACGTCGTACGACAGCGCCTCCTTTATGCTTTTGGGTATGTCGTCGGATTTTAGCTCTTTGATGCTATATCGTGTACCAATGAAAAGGCGGACGGAATCAAGGCTGATCGCAACGATATAAAAATGGTTTTCGCTGTCAAGGAGTGGGAATAGCTGTTTCAGATGGAATCTTGAGCTCGTGACGACGAGCTCGGGGAACGGAATCGGGAGCCTGTAAATGCGTGAAAAGTTGGGAGCGAGAAAAATGGCGAGACCATCCTCCACGTTTCGCCAGTAGGTTTCACTTTCGACGAGGGACTGAGCGGGACGGAGGACGTCTTCAATTTCCGCATCCCTGAAGTCGTGCTCCTTCAGCTCAGCGCGAGCCTGTTTTAGAAGGTTTTTGAGCCGGATCGGGTTTTGTGATAGTTCAGATTCAACGTGAAAGGTCGGCATGTAGATCGAAACGCTCATTGGTTCCTGAACCTGCGCGAGCTCTCTCAACTGGTCTCTACTGAATTGGTCCATAGCGCTCTCGATTCATCTAACAGGTTATGAACTGGTTATGCGGCGGAAGCCGCCCTAGATATGGTATGCAAAATTTCAGGTCCGGTTTGGCAGGAGGTTGTCACATTGGTGTAAATGGCCCCAACCCGACCTGTATGTAGACCAGTTCTTCGAGAGACGTTAATCCTTTACCAGTATCGCCCTTACGGGTGCGCCGTCTAGCCCTTCCAGTTTGAGAGGCAGTGCAAAGAGTTGGTAGGAGCCGGGCTCGACGTCTTTGAGCAGCAGGTTCTCGAGGTTGACGATGCCCTTTTCGGACAGGCGATGGTGGACGGGTAGGTCTTCACTATCGAAAGGATCTACGGATGGAGCGTCGGTTCCAATCAGCACGACGCTCCTTTCGGCAAGCAGATCGATTGTCTCCGGGAGGAAATACGGGAAGTCCACTTCCCAGGCAAAATTATCACGCAGGCTGCTTCTCGTACGGAAAAGCACACGCTGGACCTGAGCGACGTCTTTCAGACGATCCTCCACGACGTCAGGGCTGATGACGTCCACGTTGGAACAATCCACGACGACGGCGGGGCCGACAAAGACCTCCAGCGGAATATTGTCTATCGATAGGCCATTCGGGATAAAGTGAAGCGGAGCGTCCGCATGTGTTCCGGTATGGACGCTAAGTAGAATCGCGCTGACGTTGGCGGCAGCCCCTTGTCGCATCTCTGACGTCCAGAAATGGTAATAGGCCTGGTCGCCGGGCCAGACGGCCATACCGGGTTGAAGTGGACGGGTGATGTCAAATAGACGCATTTTTCCGAGCACGCCGGAGCAAATCAGGAAGGCGCTCCCCTCCTCTCCTATTTGGGGGGGGAAAGTAACCCGGCCGAAACGAACAGGGGATCGTCCAACGCTCTGCCGGGTTTTTTCAGTGATTGACTATTTGTCTACTTCATCTTCGAACGGCACCAGATACGTCGGGAGCGCCTTGATGAAGCGGGTTTCCTTGTACGAGCTGAGCACGATGCTCGTGCTGGTCCCGTGGACGCCAGGCCACGACTGAAGCTCGAGGAGGAAGTGTTCCAGCGACGTCGTATCGCGCGTGCGAACCTTGAGAAGATGCGACCCCTGCCCGGTAATGAGGTGCACTTCGAGGATCGATTCGTTTTCGGAAGCGAGTCTTACAAATTCATCGTAGTTTTCCTTCCCGTCGACGTTTATCAGAATAAACGCCGTAATATCCATCCGCAGGCGTTTATGGTCGACCACGGCGTAATAGCCCTGAATGACGCCGCGCTCTTCGAGCTTGCGCATTCGCTCACTCACGGAAGGCAGGGACAGGCCCACTTCCTCAGCGATGCGATTGCGTTTCATCCTGCCGTTCATTTGTAGCAGGTTTAGGATCTGGGCATCGATTTCGTCGATACGTTCCATGTTTTTATCAGAAATTTGGTGTCACTGAGTGCATGAAGGAGACCGGCCATCGATCCCTGCAAAGGTAATTTATTTAGTCAATGTACTGATTGGAAGCGATACCAGTGGCCGATTTTGGGTGAAATCGGAACGATTTCCTTATTTATTTCAAGCCCGTCGGCTATACTCCCCTGAAGTAAGAGACAGATTGCGCCATGCCCTCAAAGGATTATCCAATCCTTATCATCACGGGTCCCACGGCTGTCGGCAAGACAGACCTCAGCATCCAGGTCGCCGAAGCGTGGGGTGGCGAAATCATTTCGGCCGACAGCAGGCAAATATTCCGGGGTTTGGATATTGGAACGGCCAAGCCTGATCCGTCCCAATTGACGCGTGTCCGTCATCATTTCATTGACGAGCTTGAACCGGGTGAGCCCTTTTCCGCCGGAGCGTTCGCCAGAGCGGCCTACGAACGGATCGAGGACATCCTTTCCCGAAACCGGGTCCCCGTCGTCACGGGAGGCTCGACGCTTTACCTTCAGGCGCTTCAGTTTGGACTGGCAGACGTGCCTCCCGCTGATCTGGAGGTCAGAGCCGGGCTGCAACAGCGGATCATTCAGGGAGAAGCGGACGACTTGTACCGCGAGCTTCAACGTGTCGACCCGGCTTCAGCGGCCACAATGGACAAAACGAAGACCCAGCGGCTCGTCCGGGCACTCGAAGTCTACTACGCAACCGGCAAGCCCCTGTCGAGCTACTTCCAAGACGCACCACCCCTACCCTACACATTCCGAACGATCGTTCTGATCCGGGAGCGAAAGGAGCTTTATCGTCGAATTGATGAACGCGTTGAAGAGATGCTTTCCGCCGGCCTCGTCGACGAAGTTCGAACGCTGCTCGATCGGGGCGTGGATCCTACATTGAATGCCCTGCAAACCATCGGCTATAAGGAGCCTTTGCAGTACATCCGTGGCGAAATCGGCTACCAGGAGATGGTTGACCTGCTCAAACGTAACACGCGAAGGTATGCCAAACGCCAGATCACCTGGTTTCGGCGGTTTCCTTCTTACGAGTGGATCGATGCGTCGGACGTCGACGCCTTCTGGACGGCAGTCCATTCGATGCGGCCCTAGGAATCGGGATACCTGAAACCCAGCCGAACGCGACGACCGTCATTTTCGTACGCTACCTCGTCGGCCATCGACTCCATCAGAAAAATGCCACGTCCGGAAGGCCTGATCAGGTTTTCTTCGTCGAGTGGATTTCGGATCTCCTTTCTGACAAAACCCTCTCCCTCATCTTCTACGGAAACCCTGACCTCGCGGCCGTTGACGGAAATGTCGAGCGTCACGTATCTGGATTCGTCAAACCGGTTGCCATGTTTCATGGCGTTGGTGACCGCCTCGGTAACGGATAGCACGACGCGGTAAACGAAGTCGTCGTCCGGGATGTGGTCAATCAGAAATGCCTGGGAGTCATCAACGATCTGGTCGAGGTACGCCAGGGAGCTGGGAACCCGAATTGAAAAACGTTCTGGCTTAGCCCCGGTTGTCATAAGTGGAATCGAGCGTGGAATCAGTTTCGAATGTAAGGATTAGTTCAGGCTCAAGTAGACCGGCGAGCACCCCTGCAATCTTTTTTCTGTCGAAGCGATTAACAAAGCCAAAATCAGGTTCCGGCAGGGTGCCTGATTCCCAGTGCTCGAACAGGACCTCGATTTGCGTGCTAACAGCATCGACGTTATCCGGTTCCGCGATCAAGGAAGCCCCGTATGCTTCGAGCGTCCTGCGTGCCGTTCCTTCCGGTACGAGGCCGAGAATCGGCTTCCTCGTACCCACGTACTCGTAGAGCTTTCCCGTCGAAATACCTTCCGAACCCGGTCTTTTCCCGACGGTCAGCCATAACGCGTCGGCTCCAATCAGAAACTCCACCACCTCGTGATGCTCGAGGTATCCAGTGCATTTTACGACCGTATCTAATCCCAGCTCTTTTACCAGGTCCCCCATGTAGGGCGGGACGAGCCCTACAAAAACGGCTTCGATGCGGCTTTTAATATCCGGCCTACGTGAGATAAGGGCAGCCAGCGCCCGGAGAAACGTGTCAGGAGTTTGCACGTCGTAGAAGACACCTGTGTACACCAGCCGCATCTTCCCGTCACTTCGATTTGCCTGCACCTGGCCGTCGAAGTCATCGGGGTCGAAGCCCTGAGGCAGGACGCGAACGTCCGGGTGAGTCTCCCCATTCCGTTCTAACAACGAATCCCGGATGTGATCGTTGATTGTCGTCGAAACGGACGACCGGCCGAGCACCCACTTTTCAAGCCGCTGATTGATAGCCCTGTGCAGGCGCGTCGGGTACCAGTGCCGGGGGTTGCCAACCCAATCGTCGCGGAAATCGGTTACCAATCGGATACCACTCCATTTGCTGAGGTAGGCGCCGATCAGATGCGCGGTATAGGGCGGCGCTGACACAAAGATGGCATCGAACGGTTTGGACCGCAGGATGGATTTCCCTTTCCGGATCGCGGGGATGAACCAGCCGATCTTGTTGTCCGGAACGAATACGAGCTGGCCAATCTTGCTCAACAGGTTTCGGGTGGGCTCAGCCGGCAACCCGACCGTTTTCTGCCTGCCGAACAATCGGGTTGGGTCCCAGCTAAACGTCCGATGTACTGTAGCGCCACTTCTATTCACCTCCTCCTCAAGCCCACGATCAAAAGCAAAATAGCCGCCCGGATGGACGGTCAACACTTCTACTTCCCATCCATATTCCGGCAGGTACTTCACGAACTTCGCGACTCGCTGCACCCCGCTCAACCCCATGGGAGGGAAATAGTAGGCGATAACGAGTACACGCTTCATCGCGAAGAAATTCTAAAGGCAGATCAGGTTTTTGACAGCTCTGCTCAGGTTTTCGCAGCCGTCTTCGGTGATCACGACCATGTCTTCAATGCGCACGCCAAAAGAATCCGGAATGTAGACGCCCGGCTCGATCGTGACTACGGCGCCCGCTGGGATCTCGAACTCGGCATCCTTCGAAATCCGGGGCCATTCGTGAATCTGAAGGCCGACGCCGTGCCCGAGGCTGTGATTGAAGTGGTCCCCGTAACCGGCTTCCTGTATGACGGAGCGGGCGGCGAAATCAAGGTCCTTGGCACGCATTCCGGCTCTCGCCTGCCGGATCGCTTCGTTCTGAGCCTTGAGGACGACCTCGTAAACGGCGCGAGCTTCGGGGGAAGGCTGCCCGACGCAAACCGTACGGGTCATGTCCGAGGCATAACCGTCCAAGAAACAACCGATGTCGAGGACGATGAGGTCGCCGGGCACGATTTTTTTGTCGGATGGACGGGCATGTGGCAGCGCACCGTTCAGGCCCGATGCAACGACCGGATCGAACGACATCTTCTCTGCCCCACGTTTCAAGTGTTCGTAAACGATCTCGGCCGCTATCTCCTTCTCCGTCACACCCGGCTGTATAAATCCCAGAATCTTTTCAAAAACAGATTCCGTGATTCGCAGGGCTTCGGTAATGCGCCCAATCTCGTCCTTGTCCTTTACCGCAACTTTTCTCGTGAGCAAATCCGGGGAGGGGTGCCAGATCACGCCCGGAATTAAGCTGGTCAGCTGCACGAATGTGCTGTGCAGGATGTGGTCGGATTGAAAGAGAATGTGCTCGTTTGAAAGCAGACGTGACGAGGCGAGGTGTTCGAACAGGTTGTCCGAGGTGATGTGAATCTCTGCCCCGGATACCTCGCGTGCGGCCTGAAGTAAATATCGACCGTCGGAGAAAAAGTGGGCGCTCGATTGCGTAACGAGTAGAATGCCGTTAGAGCCCGTGAAGCCGCACGCCCATCGTACGTCCGGGAGGAAGGTCAGGAGCACGCCGTCGGCGCCGTGCTCCCGTACGAGCGCCCTGACTAAATTGATGCGATCCATAGCCGTTCCTTACTGTGATAGCCTGCCGATCGCGTAATTGGGCGCTTCCTTGGTTATTACGACGTTGTGCGGGTGGCTTTCGCTGATCCCCGACGAGGTTACCCTGACGAACTGAGCGCGTTCGTACATGGCGTCGAGCGTTTCGCAACCGCAATACCCCATGGCG
The DNA here is from genome assembly GCA_966250015.1 of uncultured bacterium. GTDB lineage: Bacteria > Bacteroidota > Rhodothermia > Rhodothermales > DASSAV01 > CBINFS01. The sequence continues at coordinate 100,507 of CBINFS010000003.1, forward strand.
GCCCTCAGGCCTCCTATCATCTGATAGACCACCTCGCTCAGCGTACCGCCGTACGGCACTCGTCCTTCGATGCCCTCTGGAACCAGCTTTTTGATGTCATCTTCGACGTCCTGGAAATACCGGTCGCTGCTGCCCGCCTGCATGGCGCCGACCGAACCCATTCCCCGGTATGATTTGAATTTTCGGCCTTCGTAGAGGATCGTTTCTCCGGGACTTTCCTCGACGCGGGCAAAAAGACCGCCGATCATGACGGCATTTGCGCCAGCAGCAATCGCTTTTGGAATGTCGCCGGTCTGCTTGATCCCACCATCCGCAATGATGGGGACGCCAAGCTTTCGGGCGACCGCGGCACAGTCCATAACGGCAGATAGTTGCGGCACCCCGACGCCGGCAACGACACGCGTCGTACAAATCGAGCCAGGACCAATACCAACTTTCACCCCGTCGGCGCCTGCCTCGATCAAGGCGAGCGTGCCCTCCGCCGTTGCTACATTGCCGGCAATGACGTCGAGGTCAGGGAAATGCTCTTTCACTTTCCGGACGGCATTCAAAACGCCAATCGAATGGCCGTGCGCCGTATCGACCGTGACGAAGTCGACGCCGGCTTCGACGAGCGCCGTCACGCGGTCGAGCAGGTCGCGGGTTACACCCACGGCCGCACCTACGCGTAGGCGGCCATGCTCGTCCTTACAGGCGTTGGGATAGCGCAGCTTTTTCTGGATGTCCTTGAAGGTGATCAAGCCCTTCAGGTAGCCATTCTCATCGACAACCGGGAGCTTTTCGATCTTGTGCTGCTGAAGCAACAGCTCAGCCTCTTCCAGCGTCGTGCCGACAGGGGCCGTGACGAGCCCTTCGGCCGTCATGAGATCGCCGAGGCGCGATTTCCCGTCCGTCTGGAAGCGCAAATCACGATTGGTGACGATCCCGACCAGTCTGTTGTTTTCGTCGACGATGGGTATCCCGCCAATTGAGTAGCGCGACATGACCGCACGGGCTTCCGCAACCGTGCTGTCTCGTTTCAGCGTGATGGGGTCGAGGATCATCCCGCTTTCCGAGCGTTTTACCCTGCGCACTTCCGACGCCTGGCGTTCTACGGTCATATTCTTGTGCAGGACGCCGACACCTCCCTCTCGCGCAATGGCGATGGCCATTTCGGATTCCGTTACGGTATCCATGGCGGCCGACATCAGGGGGATGTTCATCTCGATCGATCGTGTCAGCCGCGCATTCGTCTTGACGTCTCTCGGCATGACCGTCGAGTGTGCAGGGACCAGGAGAACGTCGTCGTACGTGAGGCCTTCTCCTCTGATCTTCCCCGTTGGCATTATCTCGTTATCAATCATGGATTTATGCAGTCTGTATTTTCACGGGAAAAGGAATCGACGGTCATTCATAATTTGACGAGGGCTCGCAACCGCCTGACCTCGTGCGGAAACAACTTACGCCACTTGCCTCGCCTGACTCCTTTTGTGGTCAATCCAGCATAGTTGAGCCGTTCAAGGTGAATGACTTCGTGTCCCAGATGTTCGATCATCCGCCTGACTTGCCGGTTTCGGCCTTCATGAAGCTGGACGGCGATCTCGTTGAAAACGCCGGGCGTTACATAGTCCACCCGATCGACCTTTGCGGGGCCGTCTTCGAGCACCACACCATTCTTGAGATCCTGAAGATCGTTAGGCGTAATGTCGTCACGCGTCCTGACGAGGTACAATTTGTCCACCTTGTACCGTGGATGCATGAGCCGGTGGGCCAGGTCACCGTCGTTGGTCAAGAGCAGGACGCCCTCCGTATTACGATCGAGCCGGCCGACGGGAAACAGTGTACTTTTTGTCTCTTCCGGCAGGTCAATCAGATCCAACACTGTTTTCCGGCCTTTCTCGTCACTGCGCGTCGTTATGGTATCGGAGGGTTTGTTCAGCAGGATGTAAACGAATTTCCCCGGAGAAATGACGCGACCGTTGACCTCCACCTTGTCTCCCTTGAAGACCTTGGCGCCTAACTCCGTGACCGTCTGGTCGTTCACCTTGACGAGGCCCTGTTCGATCAGCTCGTCCGCTTTCCTCCGCGAGCATACGCCGGCACGCGCGATGTACCGATTAAGCCGAACGCCCTCCTCGGCATCGATTTCCATCGAGCGTTCGGATTGTATTTCGGGTTTTCGTCCCCGACCTGGTCTGCCTGGCCGTCTACCTTTTTTGTGTTGATCCATCAATTTTGGTTATTCGTTTCCAAACCTGCAAACCAACCAGCAGAAATCAGGATTCCGCTTGCAACGCCTGTCCGGTTTCACTTTCGGTTTCGTCGATGCGCAACGAAAACAACCTCGCCCTTTCCCGATTGAACGACGGGTCATTCAGCAGCTCCTCGATGTCTCTCAGCTGTGGGAGCTCGTCGAGGCTGCCGATTCCAAGCTGGTCGAGAAATCGTGGGGTTGTGCCGTACAATAACGGGCGTCCAAGCGATTCACTTCTACCAACGATCTCGATCAAACCCAGCTCCATTAGCCGACGTATTGCGTAGTCCGCGTCCACACCCCGTATGAAGTCAACTTCCGGGCGAGTAACCGGTTGCCTGTACGCAACGACTGCGAGGGTTTCCATGAGCGACGGGGAAAGACGCCTGTTCTTGCTCTCGTTGAAAAACACCCTCAGGAATGGGGCCATACCGGGTACGGTGGCCATCCGGTAGCCGCCCGCCCACTTGTGAATGCGGAAAGGACGGCCGGTCCGGGCATATTCGGAATTGATCCGCTCGATGGACTCTCCCACCTCCTGTCCGGTTGGACGCTGGCGCCCGGTCACTTCCACATAGACGTCGAGCATCATCTCTTCCGTGACGGGTTCGTCTGCCGCAAATATGAGCGCCTCGACGACGGTTTCGAAATCGGTACTGATGAGGTTGGAATCCATTCTATACAATTACGCACTAATCACGCAGCAGCACCGTTGCTGAGCCACTCCTTCTTTTGTTCGACCTTTCCGCTGGGCTCCCTCCTGCTCACATAAAAATCCAGAATCCGGGTGGACTCCGTCAGGAGCCAGATTCGTTCCGCACGCGCCAGCTCCAGCACTGCCAGGAAAGTTGTAATAATAAAGGGCTTGGATCGTCCTTTCACCAGCGATGCAAACGAGTGTTTCGGCTTTATCGCCAGCTGAGCCAGTACGTATTCCTGTTGATCCTCGACGGTGTATTCGAACCGTCTAACTTCGTGTACCGGTTCTTCGGACGCCCTCGTTAGCACCCGGCGAAGCGCCGTAACGAGGTCGGATACGGAGACGTCGAGCCGGACGTCCATTTCGTCGAGGAATTGCCGTGCCTCCCCCGACGCAAGCCCTCTGGTAAAGTGCTCGGTACGTCTCTCGTGGTATTCCGAAAGCTGCTGCGCTCCCTCCTTGAACCGTACGTATTCTAGCAGCCGGTCAACGAGCTCTCGACGAGGATCGACCGGTTCGCCTTCTTCATCCGTCTCCTGCACCGGAAGCAACATCTTCGCCTTTATCCGGATCAGCAGAGCCGCCATGTAAATGAAGTCGCCTACCCCATCCAGGTCCACCCGCTCGAGGTGCCGCACGTATTCGAGGAACTCGTCAGCGATCTGAGCAACGGGTATGTCGTAGATGTCGAGCTCGTCCCTCCGGATGAAAAAAAGCAGCAGGTCGAGCGGACCTTCAAACTCCTGCAGCTGGATGCGATACATGTAGGCTTATTTTTTATGGCAGATCTGCTAACCAGTCATCGGTTTGATGCGGCTGCTTTGAACCAGTCCACCGTTAGCTGTAATCCGGTTTTCAGATCCACTTTTGGCGCCCAACCCAGCTCGGCGCGTGTCTTTTCGTAGGAGAGTACACTGCGGCGCTGTTCGCCGGGCTTGCCTTCCACGTGCTTTTCCGGTACGTCTGCATTGATGCGGTCACGGATGATCCGGAAGAGTGTATTGACGTCGGTTTCAATGCCGGTACCCACGTTAAAAACGCCGTCGTTTTCATACGACAGGGCGGCCGTAAAGGCATCCACAACGTCACCTACGTAAACGTAATCCCTGGTCTGGAGCCCATCACCGTTGATGAACGGTTGCTCGCCTGCGAGCAGGCGTTGCGTGAAGATCGCCACGACGCCCGCCTCACCGTGGGGGTTTTGACGTGGGCCATAAATGTTGGCGAAACGAAGAGCGACGTACGAAATCCCGTACTGCTGCCGGTAAAAGTAGAGGTATTTTTCGCTCGTAAGCTTCGAGACGCCGTAAGGAGAAACGGGTTGGAGCGGGTGGTCTTCGTCCTGGGGCGTGTACACCGGCTCTCCGTAGATCGCCCCACCTGTCGAAGCAAACACTACCTTTTTGAGCCCGCTCACCCGGCCTGCTTCGAGCAAGTTGAGAATGCCCATGATGTTGACGTCAGCGTCGAACTTGGGGTCGGCAACAGACTTTCGGACGTCCATCTGAGCGGCCAGGTGGGCTAACACGTCGAAGCGTTCACGGGCAAAAAGTGCGGGGATCTCTTCGGAGCGCACGTCCATTTTGTGCAGTACGGCCTTTGCAGGCACGTTCTCCATCCGGCCGGTTGAGAAGTTGTCGAGGACGTGTACCTGATGTCCTGCTTCGATCAATGCGTCGGCCACGTGCGATCCAATAAAACCGGCGCCGCCGGTTACGAGTATTTTCATGTGCGAAAGGAGAGGTTGCTAAATGTGAGGAAATACGTGGAAAGCCCGATCAGACGCCGGGCACCAGGACCACCGAGGAAAATCGTTCGGGGTTCAAAAGCTCTCTGGCAACTTCCAGGATGTCTTCTGCCGTAACGGCCTCAACTTCCTGAACCGTCTCGTCCAGGGAGATGAACCGTTCCAGGAAAAGCTCCTGACGTCCCATTCTCATCATCCGGTTACTCATACCCTCGAGCCCGAGTAGAATAGAACCTTTCACCTGGTTCTTAGCCTGATTCAATACTCTCGGGCTGACTGGTTTCTGCGCTAACTTATCAAACTCGCGAAAAATGAGCTTCTTTGCACGTTCAATTTTTGATGCATCCGTCCCCATGTACACCCCGAAGTCACCCGTGTCCGAGTGCATGTTCGCGAATGAGTAGATGTTGTAGCAGAAACCGTATTTCTCGCGAATGTTCTGATTCAGTCGGCTCGACATTCCCCCACCGAGCAACGTATTCAACACCGACAGGGTCGTACGCCGGGGATCGTGTACATCGAGCCCTCTTGTCCCCACCACGAGATGTGCCTGCTGGATTGGGCGAATCTGCACAAATTCGCGTGGGACGTAGCCATTTACCGGAACTCTGGATCGGTTTGTCGGCCTGCGATCGGTCGACCCGAATATTCGCCGGGCGATCCTGACCACTTCATCGTGTTTTGCATTGCCGGCCACGGCCAGCACGGTGCGTTCCGGTGTGTAGTGTGAATCGATGTACGAAACGAGCTGGTCGCGCGAAAAGGCACGGACGGTATCCGGGAAGCCAAGAATGGGTCTGCCGAGATCGTGATCCTTGAAGATGACGGCTTCAAACTGCTCGAAGACGAGGTCCTCGGGAGTATCCTCGTACATCTTCATTTCTTCGAGCACGACCTCCTTTTCCTTTTCGAGCTCCTTGGCCGGAAAGTTGGGATGGAGGATCAAATCGGTGACGATGTCAATGGAGCGTTCGAGGTGCTCGTCGAGCGCACGGGCGTAATAACAGGTGTACTCCTTCGCCGTGAAGGCATTCAGGTAGCCCCCGACCGCCTCCATCCGCTGTGCGATGTGGTGTGTCCTCCGCTTCTCGGTACCTTTGAACACCATGTGTTCAATGAGGTGACTGATCCCCGCCTCTTCGTTCGACTCGTCACGGCTCCCGCTGTAGACCCAGAGTCCAACCGCGATGGAACGGACCGAAGGGATATGTTCCGTCAGGACCCTGACACCGTTAGGAAGAACGGTTTTGTCGAAACGCGGAAGCGCCGTTTGGCTTGATTTGCTTGTCATCGCACGAATCTCAAAAAAGTCAGGTTAACCCCCTATCCCAATGTACGCCGGCCAGCCATTCAAAACGCTGACGCGCCGGTTTTAGTGGATAATCAAAAGGCGAGAGCCGTCGTACAGCGCTCGCCTGATTTGATCGTAGGCACTCCGGCAGGGCATTAACGGCGACCGCCGTGCCGCCCTCCCCGGCCACCACCGCCACGACGCTCTCCTTGATGACGGTCTCCCCTTTCACCTCGGTCACCCCGTTCACTACGGGCTCGCTCTCGCTCACCATTTTCAGACCCGGGTTCGGGTTTCGGGAGGAATGGTTTGCGGCTGAGACGCAGCTTTCCGTCGTCACGGATCTCGATCAACTTGACCTTGACCTTGTCGCCCACCTGGAAGTAGTCCTCTACTTTGTCAACAAAGCCGTAATCGATTTCGGAAACGTGTAGCAGGCCTTCCTTACCGGGCAACACCTCGACGATGGCTCCAAAGCTTTGTATACTCCGGACGGTTCCCTCATATTCCTCACCCACTTCGGGCACGGCAACGATCTGCTTGATGCGATCGATTGCCGCTCTGGCATCGTCGGCTGATGTTGCGGCAATGGTAACGTAACCCAGGTTGTCACGTTCCTCGATGACGATCGTCGTGTTGGTCTCACGCTGGATCCCTTGAATGACTTTGCCGCCGGGCCCTATAATGGCGCCGATAAAGTCGGGATCGACGGTGATCTGGGTAAGGCGTGGTGCGTAGGCCGAAAGGTCGGCGCGTGGCTCGGATATCACGGAGTACATGATGTCCAGAATGTACTCGCGACCTTCCTTTGCCTGATGTAATGCCTGGGTCAGAATTTCGCGCGTCAGTCCGCTGACCTTGATGTCCATCTGGCAGGCCGTTACGCCATCGCGCGTGCCCGTGAGCTTGAAGTCCATGTCGCCGAGGTGATCCTCAGTCCCGAGGATGTCCGTCAGGACGCGAGTCCGCGTGCCATCAGTGATCAGGCCCATGGCGATACCGGCAACGTGTTTCTTTACCGGGACGCCGGCATCCATCAACGCGAGGGAGCCGGAGCACACGGTGGCCATCGAAGACGAACCGTTCGACTCGAGCACGTCTCCGTTGAGGCGGATCGTGTACGGGAAAGTTTCCTCGTCGGGCAACATGCCTCCGAGTGCCCTTTCCGCGAGGTATCCGTGGCCGATCTCCCGGCGGCTCGCGCCGCGTAGCATCTTGACCTCTCCCGTGCTGAAGGGCGGGAAATCGTAATGCAGGAAGAATCGTTTCTCTTTGGTCTCGAAAATCTGATCGATCGCCTGTACGTCCCGAGCCGTTCCGAGCGTTACCGAAGCAAGCACCTGAGTTTCACCTCGGGTGAAGATCGCCGAGCCGTGAACGCGTGGAAGGTAGCCCACTTCTGCCCAGATCGGGCGAATTTCCGTCAAGCCGCGCCCGTCGATGCGCCTACCCTCTGAAAGAATCATCTCACGCATGACGTCGCGTTCGACGATGGCTACGGCCTCCCGAATCTGCTTCTCAACCCAGCCTTCTTCCGTCATGAGGGCACGGACTTCACCGGTCTCCGGATTGTCTACGCCAAGCAGCTGGTCAACAATACGATCCTTGATTTCCGAAATTCCGGAATAAAAGGTTTGTTTATCGTACGGCTTCCGAATGTGTGCATCGAGCGTGCCGGCAGCGAGGCTCCTGACCTTTTCGATCAGGGCTTCGGGGATGGTTACCGGTTCGAACTCGAACGGGGGCGGCGGACCGTATGCCTCAACCAGCTCACGCTGCGCACGGCATATTTTCCGAATCGCTTCGTGCGCCACCTCGAAGGCTTCGAGCACGTCCTCTTCGGCGACTTCCTGCATCGAGCCTTCCACCATCACTATGGCGTCTTCCTTACCTGCTACGACAATGTTGATGTCGCTTTCCTTGAGCTGCTGGATAGTCGGATTAACGACGTACGATCCGTTGATACGACCGACACGCACTTCTGCGATGGGTCCATCGAACGGGGCGCCGGCCAGCATGAGCGCTGCTGAGGCGCCGACACCGGCCAGAACGTCGGCATCGTTCTCATCGTCGGCCGAAATGACGTAGATGATGATCTGGACTTCGTTCAGGAAACCCTCGGCGAAAAGCGGACGGAGCGCACGGTCCACGAGCCGGGATGACAGAATCTCTTTGTCTGTGGGACGCCCCTCTCGTTTAATGAAACCTCCCGGGATTTTGCCGCCCGCGGAGTACTTCTCCCTGTAGTCGACCGTTAGTGGGAAGAAACTCTGTCCCTCCTTCACTTCATCGGAGAGTACGGCCGTGCACAGGACCATCGTATCACCGAGTCGAACCACCACTGAGCCGTTGGCCTGCTTGGCCAGCTTTCCCGTCTCAATCTGGAGGAATCTGCCTGGTGTAAATTCAGCGTTTACGTTTACTACTTGTGGTTTGTCGTTCATTTGTTGGGTTGTCTTTTATTCTTTCTCTCCACCTACACAACAAGGGGCGGGATAATACCCACCAGTTCCGGTCGCGCAATGCCAGGGTGCAGAAGGGAAGGCCGGCAGGAAAATGCTTATGGCACTAGCTCAAAAAAGGAGCGGCACCCCGAAGAATCCGGGTGCCGCTGGCTGGACTCACGTTTACTTACGAATACCAAGTTCCTTGATAATGGTACGATAACGCTCGATATCGCGTTCTGTAAGGTAATTCAGGAGTCTGCGTCGTTTACCGACGAGCTTGAGCAAACCACGGCGGGTGGAATGGTCTTTCTGGTGTTTTTTCAGATGCTCGGTCAGCTCGTTGATCCTTTTCGTAAAAATGGCGATCTGTACTTCAGGCGTCCCCGTATCGCTTTCGTTTTTACCGTATTTCGCGACGATCTCCTTTTTCTCTTCGGCTGTAATCATTCGTTTGTGATCCTCTTTAGATTATACCATGCTAAAGAAGAAGTATTCTTTCTTCTCTTCCGGATGCGACACCGCACATCTCATAAAGGAGGTGAAGATACTCCATTCAATATCCCGATGCAACGCTGTTTGTCCTCATTTAGTTGCCTGACCAGGTCATCAATCGAAGCAAATCGCATTTCATCACGCAACCTTCTAACAAACAGCACTTCTATCGAACGCTCGTACAGCTCACTTTCGAAGTCGATTATGTGTACTTCGATTTTGACCGGACCTCCGCCAAAGGTCGGCCGCCTGCCGATATTCATCATGCCTTTCAACAGGCGGCCGCTTGAATCGACGTTGACCATTACGGCGTAGACTCCTTCCCTGGGTACCAGCTTGCGGGGATGATCGACCTGAATGTTGGCTGTTGGAAATCCGATACTTCGGCCCCTTGCGGCTCCAGGCACCACCGTCCCCCGCAGGCTGTACCAACGTCCCAACATTTCGGCCGCCCCGCCGACGTCCCCGGCTTCTAGTAACAACCTTCTGATACCAGTCGACGAGACGACGTGCTGGTCGAGCACCGCCGGCGGCACGAGATCGACTCCATAACCCAAATCCTCTGCGAGGCGGCCGAGCAAATCCCGGTTCCCGCTTCTGTCTTTCCCGAAAGCGTGGTCGTAGCCGATCACGATCTCCTTCATGCCAATCGTACCCACGAGATATTCCTCGACGAACGTTTCGGCTCGGAGCGCAGCAAATTCCCTGGTAAAAGGAATGACGATCAATCGGTCGACGCCCAGGTCTTCCATGATAAGAGCGCGTTCGTCGACGGTCGTGAGTAGCGGGACCGCCTCGTTCTGTACAACTTCCCTCGGATGTGGATCGAACGTCACCACCGTGCTCGCACCCCCTGATTCCTTTGCACGCTCGACGAGATAAAGCAGTATGGCCCGATGGCCGACGTGAACACCGTCAAATGTACCGACGGTAACCAGTGACGAATCGTCGCGACGTATTTCGCTCAGCCCAACTTCAAGCTTCATGAGTTCCGTAATTCACCTGTCTGAGGGTCCGGGAGAGTCGGCGGAAGGCAGAACGCGTTCGAGTGCGTCGATGGTCCACGCGTCACGGACGTCCAAATCACCGATGGCCGTACGTCTAAGGGCAACCAGGTGCGCTCCTACGCCCAAACGCTGGCCAAAATCGTGCGCCAGGCTACGGATGTAGGTACCTTTGGAGCATCGAATCACAAAACTTACGTCTTGCCCCCGGACGTCCGTGATGTCGAACGAATAAACGCTCACGTGCCGAGGGGGCCGTTCGATGCTTTCACCACGGCGAGCCTTCTTGTATAACCTCTCCCCTCCCACCTTGACCGCTGAATACATTGGCGGAAGCTGTACGATCTCTCCAATGAACTGACTTTTTGCCCTTTCGAGATCTTCCGACGTGATGTGACGCCAGTCGCGCGTTTCCAGCACTTCCGTGTCGGCGTCGTAGGAAGCCGTCGTTTCGCCCAGCCTCATCGCACCCGTATACGTTTTGGGTGCCTCGAGCCACTTCGTCATCTGTCGGGTCGCCTTACCGAGAAGACAAATGAGAAGGCCCGTTGCCATGGGGTCGAGCGTCCCGGCATGACCGATCCTTCGAAGACGAGTAAGCTTTCGCAACCTGCGGATGACGTCGAACGAGGTCCACCCGGCCGGCTTATCGACGGGGAGCACGACGTTATCCCAACTACCTGGTAATTCGTCGGTCGCACGGAGAATAACGTCAGGAGAAGAGATCACGACCGGGAGGTATTGCGATTCAGCGGGAAAGAGACCTGAAGTCGAAACGACGGTGTTCAAGATTCACGGCGAGCCCGTTCTGCACGGATTCGATCAAACAGATCCTCTAGATGTTGTGCCTTCTCCAGTGACTCGTCGAGAAAGAGACGCAGCTCAGGGATCGAGCGCACCTGATGGCGAATCCGCCCGGCCAGCACGGTACGCAGCTCCGGTAGAAGGCTCTCGAGCTGCTTGAACGCCGCCTGTCGCTGCGCAGACGTATCGCCCAGAACACTGACGTATATGTACGCAATGGAAAGGTCTTTCGTCACCCGAACGTCGGTAACCGTTACCATCGGCTGCAACTGCTCGCGATATTCGGTGGTCAGAATGTCAGCCACCTCGCGTTGCAGCAGCTTCGCAATACGTTCTGTTCTTATGCTCATTGGAGTACAGGGCGCTCTACAAAGCCTTCCTCCATCATCGCATTCACGATCGAAGAGGAAGTACACCCGCAGGGAACCCGATGTGGTTATCGCTCTAGCTTACGTTTCGTCTCGACGATCTCGAAGGATTCGATCTGGTCGCCAATGTTGATGTCATTGAAGTTCTCGATCGAGAGGCCGCACTCGTACCCGCTTTGCACTTCCCGAGCGTCGTCTTTGAATCGTTTCAGTGAAGAGATGTGGCCGGTATGGATGACGACGCCGTCGCGGATCACGCGTATCCGATCGCTTCGGTGAATCCTGCCTTCGACGACGTAACAGCCGGCAACTGTCCCGACCTTCGGCACCCGAAACGTATTCCTGACTTCTACAACACCCGTGATCTTCTCCGTCTCTTCGGGAGTTAGCAGGCCTTCAAGAGCGTCGCGCACGTCTTCGATTGCCTTGTAAATGATCGAATAGGTACGAATGTCGATCTCCTCCCTTTCGGCGAGCAGACGTGCACCAGCGATGGGACGGACCTGGAACCCGATGATGACGGCATCCGACGCGGAGGCAAGCATGACGTCACTTTCGGTGATGGCGCCTACACCGCTGTGGATGATGTTGACCGCGACTTCATCGGTTGAGAGCTTCAACAGAGAATCTGCAAGTGCCTCAACTGAACCGCCCACGTCTGCCTTGATGATCAAGTTAAGCTCGCGGAACTCTCCCAGGGCAAGACGGCGTCCGATCTCGTCGAGCGTAACGTGTTTGCGTTGCCTGAGGGCCTGCTCACGATGGATCTGTTGCCTGCGCTGTGCGATTTCCCTGGCCTCTCGCTCTTCGTTGAGAACGACGAACTGGTCGCCCACTTCGGGCGCACCGTCGAAGCCAATAACCAGCGCCGGCTGCGCGGGGCCTACTTCGTCTACACGGTTGTCGCGCTCGTCAAACATGGCGCGAACACGCCCGCTGTAGATACCCGCAATGAACGGGTCACCGACCCTGAGCGTGCCATTCTGTACCAGTACGGTTGCCACGTTTCCACGTCCCTTTTCGAGACGGCTTTCGATGATGACACCCGTTGCCTTCCGCTTGAAATTGCCTCTCAGCTCGAGCAGATCGGCCTCGAGGAGCACCTTATCCAAAAGGTCACTTACTCCTTCACCCGTCTTGGCCGAGACAAAGCTCGCCTGGACCTTTCCGCCATACTGCTCGACTAGCACATTGTGGTCGGCGAGCTGCTGCATAACCCGTTGCGGATTGGCTTCGGGCTTATCGATCTTGTTGATCGCGACCACAATCGGCACGTTGGCGGCCTTTGCGTGATTTATGGCCTCAACGGTCTGAGGCATCACGGCGTCGTCAGCGGCAACCACCAGAATGACCACGTCGGTCGCCTGGGCGCCACGGGCACGCATGGCCGTGAAGGCCTCGTGGCCCGGGGTGTCGAGGAAGGTAATCTGACGGCCATCCTGTAGCTGGACGTTGTAGGCACCAATGTGCTGTGTGATGCCACCGGCCTCTCCCGCCACGACGTTCGTCCGGCGTATGAAGTCCAGCAAAGAAGTTTTACCGTGGTCGACGTGGCCCATGACGGTCACGACGGGTGCGCGAGGCTGCAAGTCTTCCGGACGGTCCTCTTCAAGATCGAGATCCACCTCTCCAAAGTCGGTGATGAACTCGACCTCGTAGCCAAATTCATCGGCAACGAAGGTGATCGTATCGGCGTCGAGCCGCTGGTTGATTGAAACCATCAGGCCCGATTTGAATAGCATGCTGATGATCTCCGTCACGGGAACGTTGAGCAGGTTGGCCAGCTCACCCGTTGAGATGAACTCGGTCACCCGAATGGTGTGGCTGCTCTCCTGCTCTTGCATGCGATCGCGTTCTCTATCGGCTGCGCGTTCTTCACGGCGCTGGCGGCGACGGCGTTGCCTGACGCGGCCCGCACCATGTTCGAGCTCGCGCAGGGTTTCCTGCATCGTGCTTTCGATGTCTGCCTCGTCGATCTCCAGGCCTTTGCGGCGCTTGCGCTTCTTCTTGTCCTTATCCGTCAAGACAGAAGCCTTACCGGGGCGTTCTACTTTTTCTTCGAGCACCTCCGCAATTGCCGGAACCTCTTCCTTGCCCTTTCTCTTTCTCTTACGCTTTTTCTTTTTCTTCCCGGCAGCTTCTTCAAGGCTACTCAGGTCAATTTTCCCAATGACCTTCGTTCCGGCAAGTTTGTATCGATCGGCAGTCAGAATGCCATCGTCGAGTATGACCGGTTTACTCGTAGACTCGTCGACGAGATCGGTGTCTTCGATTTCTTCAACGGTTTCATCCTCTACTTCATCCGCAATCTGATCGACGTCGACCACTTCCCCCGTCTCTTCCTCGACTTCCTGAAGTGCCGGCTCCATTGTTTCCAGGCTTTCAGGTTCGAGGACCTCCCTTACGCCGTTTTCAGAATAGATATCGGACTGGTCGGCGCCAGCCTCGACGGGTTCAGGGGTAGGCTCGGGCGTTTCCTTCTCAACGGCCTGGCTTTCAACCGGGACTTCTTCGGTCTCTTCGGCCTCAGGCATGGAAACCGGTGGCCTGGCCTCAACCTCTTTGGGACGTTCTTCCTCTTCAGTGGCTTCGACCGGAGGCAATTCGACGTGTTCGGGCACCTCGGGTGCTGCCGGTTTTTCAGGCTGGGGCTCCGGTTTGGGCGTCGACACCTCCCGATCTACTGCGGGCCGTTCGTAAGCTTCTTCCTGTTCTTCCGATTCGGTGCGAATAGCCGTACGCTTCTCTTTCACCCTCGAAGCTGCTGCTCTATCCGCAGCGAAAGCCTCGAGTAGCTCCTGGTAAGCTTCCTCAGATACAATGGAGGCGTTGATACCCGTACCTTCGAGGACCTTGGTAAAGCCTTCGACTTGCAGGTGCTCCACCAGTGTATCGACGGCTACATTGAGCTCTTTCGAAACCTGAAACAGTCTTTTTTTAAACTTTTTGTTCTCTTTCGCCATGAACCACACTAATTGAAATACAAGCACCGAGTCGTAGCCCTTACCGCTACCGGCCTTCAGGTTGCCTACGTACCATACGCATTAACCTTCGAATTCTTCTTCCTCTTCATCCTCGAATTCCGCCCGGATAACCGACAACACGTGCCGGGCGGTCTCCACGTCGAGCCCGGAGCGACGCACCAGCTCGTCGACGCTCAGCTCCAATACCACCTTGGCCGAATCACAGCCGATGTCACGCAACCGTTGGACAGTCTCGGGGGCGAGCTCGTCGGCAAACTCGCCAATCTCGATGTCCTCCTCGTCCGGCGGGATCTCCCGGTAGACGTCGATCTCATAACCGGTCAACTGCGAGGCCAGACGAATGTTGATACCGCCTCTACCGATGGCCTGGCTGACTTCGTCCGCACGCACCTCAACCTTGGCGCGCGGTGGATCGAGGTCGTTATTAATGGTAACCGACTTCGGATGCGCCGGTGAAAGCGCACGTTTGATCATTTCAACCGGATCGTCGGACCACTCGAGCACGTCAATATTTTCGTTGCCGAGCTCGCGGACCACTGCGTGGATACGTACACCTTTGATTCCCACACAGGCGCCGACCGGGTCGATTCGTTCGTCGTGGCTGACGACGGCCACTTTCGCACGCTCACCCGGCTCACGAACGATCTTTTTGATCTCGACGATGCCGTCGTAAATCTCCGGCACCTCGAGCTCGAAGAGCCGCTCCATGAAGATGGGGTCAGCGCGGCTAATGATGACCTGCGGGCTGCCCCCGGCATCACGGATAACTTCCTTTACGACCGCCCTCAGCATGTCGCCTTTTCTGTAGCGGTCTTTGAAGATCTGCTCCTCACGCGGAAGAATGAGCTCCACCCGGTTGTGGATCACCAGAACCTCGCGCCGTCGCACCTGATAGATTTCACCAACAACGATTTCCCCAACCAGGTCGTTATAGACGCGGTATATGTTTTCCTTCTCAATATCTCTGATGCGCTGGCTGAATAGCTGGCGGGCCGTCATGATAGCTCGGCGCCCGAACTCCGCTATGTTTACCTCACTCGCGACCTCGTCCGATATTTCGAAATCTTCGCCTATCTTTTTGGCGTCGGAGTACTCGATCTGGGTCACCGGATCTTCGAGATCCATATCGGGCACGACCTCGCGGATGTGCAGCACCTGAATGTCGCCGTGATCCGGATTAAAAATGATTTCGAAGGACTCATCCGAGCCATACCGTTTGCGGATCATCGCACGAAATACGTCTTCGACGATCATTTGAAGCGTATCGCGGTCGATATCTTTTTCGCGCGCTATCTCCGCGAAGGAGGATACCAGTACTGAGCTATGCATACGGCTACTCTGTCTTTTTAAAAATCATACCGATAACCGCCGTTTTAGTCTGGCGTCGGAATGTATTACCAGGGCAATTTTACTTTGGCGACCTTTATGTTTTCGTACGGCAATCGGAGGCTATCACCGTCCGGCAGCTTCAATTCGATAGCCCTTTCGTCACTGGCCGTAAGCAGACCGATGACCGATTTTTCGCTTTCCTGATTCTCTGTCAAATAGCTTACCTGTAAGGTCCGTCCTACGTTCTTTTTGTATTGACGGGGCTGGCCGAGCGGCCGATCGACGCCCGGGCTCGACACGTTCAGCGAATACCGATCCGTAAACACTTCCTCGGTATCGAGCAGAAATCCCACCTCGCGGTTGACGCGGGCGAGCTCCTCGACGTCGAGCGCCTCGTCGCTATCAATGAATATTTCCACTACCTGTGATCCTGACCTCCCTCTTATGGCGACGTCGACGAGAAAAAGCGGGCTGTTCGCGATCACTTCCTCGACGGCTGCCCTGACTTTTTCCAGTCGCGGGTCGGATACGGTATGTCCCTTTTCCGTCATTTCGACTATATGTTGCAAAAAACGCCCGTACCCCAGGGGACGGGCGTTGACATAAACTTCGTCACGCCAATAAAAAGGGGCGGCTTGCAACGGCCTCCCCGTTCCTCTAAACTCCAATATACGGCCCTTGGAGGCGTGTTAGCAAACAACTACCAGCTTATTTAAAACGCAAGCTAGATCCCAATGTTTCCAGGATTTGCACATAGCGAACCGCCTCCAGGCACTCAAATGAGTGTGGGTCGCCGCTCCCACTCGACCGTCTCCGGGTAGTCGAGTGTATAATGCAGTCCCCTGCTCTCCCGTCGCATCTGCGCGCAACGGACGATCAGATAGGCAACGACGATGAGGTTTCTTAGTTCACACAACCCCACAGACACACGCGAGCGCTTGTAAAAATCCTCCGTTTCCTGATAGAGCAGGTACGTCCGGCGCGAGGCCCGCTCGAGCCGGAGGTTGGAGCGGACGATCCCCACGTAGTGCGACATAATGCTCTTCAACTCGTCGCGATTGTGCGAAACGAGAACCCATTCGTTGGGGATCTGCGTGCCGCTATCGTCCCAGTCCGGCACGTCATCTCGATAATTGGCCTCTTTTGCATAGGCGACGGACGCCTCGACCGCCCTCTTGGCAAACACCAGCGCTTCAAGTAGGGAGTTACTCGCTAGGCGATTCGCCCCATGCAGGCCGGTATAGCTCACCTCACCGCACGCGAAGAGCCCGTTAATGCTCGTCCGAGCCAAGGAGTCCGTAACTACCCCTCCACACTGGTAATGCGCCGCCGGTACGACTGGTATGGGCTGTGTCGTGATGTCGATCCCGTACTTGAGGCACGTCTCGTATATGTTCGGGAAGTGGTTTTTAACCTCGTCGGCGGGTTTGTGGGAGATGTCGAGCAAAACGTACTCTTCCCCACGCTGCTTGAGCTGGTCGTCGATCGCCCTCGCAACGATGTCGCGTGGTGCGAGCTCGGCGCGCTCGTCGTAATTCAGCATGAACCGGTCGCCTGCCTGATTGAATAGCAATCCGCCGGCTCCTCGTACGGCTTCTGATATCAAGAAGGAGTTGGCGTCCGGGTGATAAAGGGTGGTCGGATGGAACTGCATGAACTCCATGTTGGCAATCCTTCCTTTCGCCCGGTAAACCATTGCCACTCCATCGCCTGTAGCAATTTCGGGGTTCGTGGTGTGCTTGTAGACCTGCCCGCATCCCCCAGTGGCCAGCATGACGGCGCGTGCGAGAAACGTGTGGACCCTACCCGACTTTTCATCCAGTACGTATGCGCCGAAACAGTGAATGTCGGGACGCAGCCGCGTGACCGTCTGCCCCAGGTGGTGCTCCGTTATGAGATCGATCGTAAAGTGATGATCGAACAGCTGGACGTTTGGGTGTTCGCGGACACGGCTTAACAACGCCCGTTCGATCTCACGACCCGTTATGTCGGCGGCGTGGACGACCCGGTTCGCCGAATGCCCCCCTTCCCTGCCCAGATGCAGATGGTCGTCCTCAAGAGTGAATTCGGCACCGAGCTTGATCAGCTCACGTATCCGTTCCGGTCCTTCTCGAACTACGATCTCGACGATCTCCGGGTCACAGATGCCAGCCCCGGCAATGAGGGTATCTCGAACGTGGCTTTCGTACGAATCGTGGGCATCCATCACGGCGGCGATGCCACCCTGCGCATAATTCGTATTGGATTCAGCGGGAGCTTTTTTGGTGACGACTGCTACCGAGCCATAATCCGCCACCTTGAGCGCATAAGACAACCCGGCGGCGCCGCTGCCGATGACGAGGAAATCAAACTTGTATCGTTCAGACATAAAACCAATGGAGACGGCATGGAGCCGTCTCCAACCGTTCTAATTAACTGTTTTCTGTTCCGGCCTGTTCGAGAAGAAACGCTTTGATGAAAGGTTCGAGCTCCCCTTCCATGACGCCGTGCACGTCGGTAACCTTTGTTTCCGTCCGATGGTCGTTGACCATCGTATAGGGCTGAAAGACGTAGGACCG
Organism: uncultured bacterium; assembly: GCA_966250015.1. GTDB lineage: Bacteria > Bacteroidota > Rhodothermia > Rhodothermales > DASSAV01 > CBINFS01. Next base: position 118,464 of record CBINFS010000003.1, read on the forward strand.
AATCTGGCTTCCCCACTCGATCTTTTTCTTCGAGCCCTCCAGCTCGTTCTTGGCGGCTTCCTGAATTTCGCGTTCGAGCTGATAGATCCGGCTCTTGACCATGGTCATGGCCCGTTCGCGGTTCTGGAGCTGGCTTCTCTCTTCGGTACATTCAGCGACAACCCGGGCCGGCTCGCCGTTGGACAGCGTACCCGTCCAGATCAGGCGGACGCCGGTTTCGACCTTGTTCACGTTCTGCCCGCCCTTTCCACCTGACCTGAACGTTTGGAGTTCGATCTGATCCGGCGTGATTTCGACGTCGATCTCGTCGTCGATCTCGGGGTAGACGAATACGCTGGTAAAAGACGTGTGCCTACGACCACTCGAGTCGTATGGAGAGATTCGTACGAGCCTGTGCACACCGGATTCCCCTTTGAGGTATCCGTAGGCGTACGGCCCCGAAAACTCGAGCGAAGCGCTCTTGATGCCGGCGACTTCACCCGGTTGATATTCGAGGAGATGTACGTCGAATCCGTTCTTTTCTCCCCACCGGGTGTACATTCTGAGCAGCATCTCCGCCCAGTCCTGGCTCTCGGTGCCTCCCGCTCCGGGATGAATGACGAGGATGGCGTCCCGGTGGTCGTCGGGCCCACTCAGCATACTCCTGAGCTCGAGCGCATCAACGAGCCGTTTCAACTGTTCCGCTTCCGCCCGAATCTCTCCTTCGAGGCTCTCATCGTTCTCTTCCTCGGCGAGGAGGCGAAGCGTTTCGACGTCCTCTGCCTTTCGTTTCAGCTCGTACCACGATTCGAGCCATTCATTTTCGGCAGCAATCTTTTTCTCGACTTCCCGCGCCTGTTCGGGGTTGTTCCAGAAATCAGGATCCAACCGCTTTTCGCTCAACTCGGCAACGATCTGTTCACGTTTTTCGACGTCAAAGATAGTCTCCGAGCGTGTGCGCACGCTCCAACAATTGATCTATGTCGATCGATTCTTCCATACAGTTCAGAACTCCTTCTCAATCCGCAGTTTTTTCGAACGCACCGGTATAACGAAACAACACACAAAAAGTGCTGGCAGGTGGTTGCGTCTCAAAACGAATTGCGGTTTCGCCTGCCAGCACGTGTGCCGCACAATTTCGGCAAGCGGCCGATAATTTGCTTACCTGGTTTGCCCGTTAAGCGCCTGGTATTTTCGTGAAAACCGAATGATGCGCTCTATTGCCCGAAGCAAGTCTTCTTTTTCGGCAGTGTACGAACAGCGGACGTAGCCCTCGCCACTGGGTCCAAACGCATTGCCCGGTACACAGGCCACGTGCTCTTCCCTCAACAGTCGTTCGGCAAACCCTTCGGACGTAAGCCCGGTCGATCGGACGTCCGGAAAGCAATAAAAGGCGCCCTCCGGCTCAACCGTCTCGAGGCCGGCCGCACGGAGCCCGTCAACGAGCAGCCGACGGCGCTCGTCGTACGAACGACGCATCCGTTCGACGTCGTCCTGTGCCTCACGGATGGCGGTGGCCGCTCCGATCTGCGCCATCGTCGGCGCGCTCATCACGATGTATTGGTGGGCCCGATACATCGCCTGGGCGAGCTCCGCCGGCGCGCACGCATAGCCGATCCGCCATCCAGTCATCGCAAAGGTCTTGGAGAAGCCCCCGATCAAGATCGTGCGTTCTCGGAGTGCTTCGTGTGCCGGGACGCAGGTGTGGCCACCTTCGAGTGCCGTGTCGTATATGAGCCGGTCGTAGATCTCGTCCGATATCACGATCAAATCGTGTTCAACAACGACGCGTGCAATTTCGTTGAGCCTGTCCCGATGAAGCACGGCGCCTGTCGGGTTGCTAGGATACCCGATGAACAGGACCTTTGACCGCGGGGTGATTCGCGCTTCGATGTCACTCGCCGTAACGACGAAATTGTTTTCAGCATACGTTGGGACGTAAACCACCTCGGCGCCCGCCATCCTGGCCGTAGGCCCGTACGAAACAAAGCAGGGCTCGGGTATGAGAATCTCGTCGCCGGGATCGAGTGTGGCCAGCATGGCGAGCAACATGGCTTCACTCACCCCGACGGTTATGATGATCTCGTTCGACGGGTCATACGTAACGTTATACCGCTCCTCGTAATCCCGGGCAATCAGGGCACGTAGCTCGGGAAGACCGGCGTTCGCCGTATAACCCGTTTTCCCTTCGCGCAGCGACTCGATGACCGCTTCGACGATCGGCTGAGGTGAAACGAAGTCCGGCTCACCGATCCCGAGCGAGATCACGTCCTCCATGGTAGACGCAATCTCAAAAAAGCGGCGTATCCCGCTCGGCGGAATCGACTGCATCCGGCGCGACACCTTTGAGCCAAGATCTATATCAGACGCATCAACCTGCATATTTTTTTCTACTTGAACCAAATTCAGAACATTCCAACCGGAATCAAAGGAATCTCTAACAGGTAACGCATCGGTCAGATCCCGAAGCGAATAAATCGGCAGATGATGTAACAGCCTGTATACGCCGGTAGCATTTGAGTGAAGGAACCTCTACGATTGCGGTATAGCCATTTCTGAGCGAATTCAAGGCAATCAACTCCTACCCTATGGCAGAGCAATTTTTCAATTATGTAGGCGGCCAGTGGAAGCCTTCGGAGTCTGGACGAACGTTCGAAGACATCAACCCTGCGAGGACAACGGACGTGATCGGGACCTTCCCGGAGTCAACAGCGAAGGACGTCGATGAGGCGGTCGTCGCTGCCCAGTCCGCGTTCAAGTCCTGGTCGAGCCTTCCAGCCCCAAGGCGCGGAGAGATCCTGCGCAAACTCGGTGATCTTCTTACTGAGCGTAAGGATGAGATTGCGTTCGAGATGACGCGTGAGATGGGTAAACCGTTCAAGGAAACCCGTGGGGACGTCCAGGAGGCAATCGACACGGCCTACTATGCGGCTTCCGAAACGCGTCGTCTTTTCGGCCACACCGTCCCGAGCGAGCTGCCGGACAAATTCAACATGACCGTACGCCGCCCTATCGGGGTGTGCGGCATCATTACCGCGTGGAACTTCCCGGTGGCCGTGCCAAGCTGGAAAATTATCCCCGCACTCGCGTCCGGAAATACGATTGTTTTCAAACCAAGCGAAGAGGCGCCCTACAGTGGATTGCTTTTCGTCCAGGCGATGCTGGACGCCGGCGCCCCGGGGGGTGTCGTCAACCTCGTATGCGGGGGTGGTGAAGCGGGTTCGGCGCTCGTTTCCCACCCGGACGTCCAGGTGATCTCCTTCACCGGGTCAACTGAAACCGGAGCGAAGATCGGAGCCGTCTGTGGCAGTATGCACAAGCGGTTTTCGATGGAAATGGGGGGCAAAAACCCGATGATCGTGATGGACGACGCCGACCTCGACCTGGCTCTCGAAGGGATACTGTGGGGCGCATTCGGAACGACGGGCCAGCGATGTACGGCGACGAGCCGTCTCATCCTGCACGAGAAAATCCACGACACGCTGGTATCGCGCCTCGCCGAAGCTGCTTCGAAGCTCAAGCTGGGTTACGGGAATGACGAAGGGGTCGACGTGGGACCGCTCATCAACCAGAAGGCAATGGAAAAAGTTGTCCATTACGTCGAAATTGGCAAATCCGAAGGTGCCGAGCTCGTGCTTGGAGGAAAGCGTGCGACAGGTGCCGGGTTGGATCAGGGCTTTTTCTTCGAGCCCACCCTGTTTATTGGGGTCAAGCCGGAAATGCGCATTGCGAAGGAAGAGATATTTGGCCCGGTCCTCTCGATATTTCGTGTCGCTTCCTATGAGGAGGCTATAGCAATCGCAAACGGGACTCGCTACGGCCTCTCTTCGAGCATCTACACCCGCGACGTTAACGTGGCCTTCCGGGCAATGCGAGACCTCGAAACCGGCATCACGTACATCAACAGCCCCACCATTGGAGCCGAGGCGCACCTGCCTTTTGGTGGAGTCAAGCAAACGGGCAACGGCCACCGGGAAGGTGGCTGGGAGGTGTTCGACTTTTACACGGAAACGCAGACGATCTACGTTGACTTCTCCGGCCGCCTCCAGAGGGCGCAGATCGACATTTCTTAGCATTACACAAAAAAAGAGGGGCGCCCTGGTTGGAACGCCCCTCTTTCGGTCTATCGGGAGTTGAGAGGATTATTCCTCAGCTTTCTTCGTCACGTCCTCGGCGTCCTCTTTCGATTCTGCTTCGGCCTTGGCTGAGGACTTCCCTGCCTTTTTCGGTTTTGCCACGTCCTCTTTGGACTCAGCAGGAGCCTCCTCGGGAGACTCGCTGGTTTCCACTGTGGCTACCGGTTTTGCGCCGGAGCCTTTCGAAGGCGTCTTGTCTTCGACAACCTCTTCTGTAGCTTCGGCCATCTCTTCCTTCTCCACCTTTCCGGTGCCTTTCACGGCGGCTTTGGACTTCTCCGAGGAAGCCTCGCTACCCGCATCTTCAGAGGGCTCTTTGCGCTTTGCAGGAGGCTCTTTCGGGGACTCACTCGAAGTCGCGCTCTCTTCCGGTCGTTTGCCGGATGCGGCCTTGCTGCCAACACTGGGAGTCTCCTCGACGTCTCCGGAAGCCGCGGGCGTGGCCACGACCTTGCTTTCCTCGGCCTGCGTGGAACGCTCGGCAGCTTCCATCTGCTCCTTCAGGTCCGCGAGGCCCGCCAGCTCACCAAAGGTCGTCGGACCTGTGGTCGCACGTTCGGTATACTGGCTGATTTCCTTCCGTTCGCGTTCGCGTTCCAGCCGCCGCTCGCGCTGTTCTTCTTCCTTCTTGGCACGCTCTTCGGCGCGGAACTTCGCCGTTTCGCTGAGGATGATCTCTTTGTTGTTCGCGTCGAACCGAATGACACGCAGCTCTAGGCGGTCACCGATCCGATACGAATCCTGGAAGTGCTGGCTGTTTTTCAGCTCGTTCGAAGGCACGAAGGCTTCGACGTCGAGCGGCAGGTCAACGACAAGGCCCTTGTCCTCGATCCGCGCGATCGTCGCTTCCGTATCGTTCCCTTCAGCATACAGCTTGGCGAATTGATTCCAGGGGTTCGTTTCCACCTGCTTGTGGCCGAGAGAAATGCGGCGCTCCTTCTCGTCGACGTTGAGAATGACGACGTCCAGCTCCTGACCTTTCTTCACGATCTCGCTTGGGTGGCGAATCCGTTTCGTCCATGAAAGATCGCTGATGTGGACGAGGCCGTCGATACCGGGCTCGATCTCAACGAAAACGCCGAAGTTGGTGATGTTACGCACCTTGCCCCTGAGTACCGTTCCGGCCGGGTAACGTTCGGCGATACCCTGCCACGGATCCGGCTGGAGCTGCTTCATGCCGAGTGAGATCTTCTTGCCCTCGTGGTCGATGTTGAGGATCTTGACGTTCACCAATTGCCCGAGGGCAACCATCTGGCTGGGATGACGGATGTGTTCCGTCCAGCTCATTTCTGAAATGTGAACCAGGCCCTCGATCCCCTTCTCGAGCTCGACGAATGCACCGTAGTCGGTGATCGAAACGACTTTGCCTTCGACCACGTCGCCTTCGTTGTACTTCTCGCCGATGTTTTCCCACGGATGCGACTGAAGCTGCTTGAGGCCGAGCGAAATGCGCTGGCGCTCCTTGTCGTAGTCGAGCACGACCACGTTGAGCTTCTGATCGAGGGAAACCAGCTCGGACGGATGCGATACGCGTCCCCAGGAAAGGTCCGTGATGTGAAGCAACCCGTCTACGCCGCCCAGGTCGATGAACACACCGAAGTCGGTGATATTCTTGACGGTGCCTTCGAGCACCTGTCCGGGCTCCATGGTCGACAGGATCTTCTTCCGCTGCGCTTCGAGCTCTTTCTCGATGAGCGCCTTGTGCGAGACGACGATGTTCTCGTTGGCCTCGTTGAGCTTGACGATCTTGAACTCCATCCGCTTGTCGAGGTACGCATCGAAGTCACGGACGGGGCGAACGTCAATCTGGGAGCCCGGCAGGAATGCCTCCATGCCGTCGAAGAGCTCGACGATCATGCCGCCCTTGATTCGGCGAACGATCGTACCTTCGAGCACCTGCTCCTGCTCGTACGCATCGACGATCCGCTGCCAGCGACGTACGGTATCCGCTTTGGACTTGGAGAGGACGAGCTGCCCTTGATAGTCCTCGATACGCTCGAGGAAGACTTCTACCTCGTCGCCAGGTTTGAGCTCACGGTCGAACTCGTTTTTGGGAACGATGCCGTCGCTTTTAAAGCCGATGTCGATCACGACATCCTTTTCACCTACGCTGACCACCCGGCCTTTTACTATTTCATTGGCCGTTACGTCGGTGAGCGTCTGTTCGACGAGGTTCCGGAACTGGTTTAAGGAGCTGTCTACCTCCTCTTCCTGCATGTGTTCGAGCTCCTCGAGGCTGTACACTCGGCCAATGATTTCGCCGGTGAAGCCAATGCTACCAGTAGGTACGAGCTCTTCCGGGCCCGACACTGAGGTCGGCTCGTCTGCCTGAGTGTCCGATTCGACCACCGGTGTCTCCACTTCCTGATCTGGAACGGCTTCGGATACTTCCTGCTCCGTCGATTCCGGCGCCTCAGTCGATGCCTCAACCGGCACGTCCTGAACGGTTTCTTCCGGTGCATCTGGCGGCGTGGCCGCTTCTTCAGCCTCAGTTACGGCTTCGTTTTCGACCTGAGGTTCAACTACCGGCTCTTCGGTTTCGATGTTATCCGCTGGGTTGTTGGGGTTCTGCTGATTTTCAGCCATACTTTTCTCCGGGCATGCCGCAGGTGTCGAGTTGGGTTTTCAAGGTATGCGACCTTGCCCTTGTGTTGTTTTGTCTGCTCCTTCCCTCCCTTGAAAAGAGAATGTGCAGGTTTAGGGTTAAACGTTTAGTGAATGTTTACTGCTTACGTCTATGCACCGTTACGGACCAGTTAGGACTGTGACGGTATAGTTGTTTTCAAACGGAAAAACGCCCTTTGCGTTCCTTTACTTTTTCGATTACGAAGTCAACCTGTTCACCGATGCTGCGCTTCGTCGTATCCAGGTCAATGGCGTCTTCGGCTCGGCGCAAGGGTGATAGTTCACGCTCGCTATCTTGCCGATCGCGCTCCACGATTTCCTGCAAAATGGTTTCATACGGCAGTACCTTCCCCGCCGCTTCCAACTGCTCCTGCCGTCTTCGCGCGCGAATGGCCGGGTCGGCCACCATGAAGATCTTGACGTCGGCGTCGGGGAAAACGACCGTTCCGATGTCCCGACCTTCGACAACGACGCCTCCACCCTGCCGCAAGTACTCCCGGGCAATACGCCGCTGCTCTGCAACCAGCTTCTCTCTCACAGCCTTGTACGCGCTTATCCGGCTCGAAAGGGCGCCGACCTCAGGTGTCCGAATCGAATCGGTCACGTCTTCCCCATTAACCAGCACCCTAATGCCGTCAGGCTCATGCCGGAAAGCAAGCTGCAAACCCTCCAATCGCTCCCGCACCACCGACTCATCCTCGATGGGCGAATCGGCCAGCGCATAGGCTACTGCCCTGTACATTGCGCCCGTATCGAGGTAATGATACCCCAGCCTTTCCGCCACAAGGCGAGCCGTCGTGCTCTTCCCTGAGCCGGCCGGACCATCGATTGCTACAATCACGGGCGACAGTGTACAATTACGAACTAAACACGAGCCGAGAAAAATAGCAACTACACGATCTTGAAACAAGATCATGAAAACTAAGCCGTAATGAAGGTACCGACGTTCCGGAGCCGTCACCTGCCTTCAGGAGCAGCACCCACGTCTCGGCTCAGAATGGTGATCGGATTGGGATACCGAATGGGTCCCAACGGCGTATCGATCACCGGGACGGCATCCAGCCTAATGTTCCGTGGAGAACCGCCCTGCCCCGTGACGGCGAGCGCCAGCTCGACCAGATCAGGCGCGTTTCGCTCGAAAAAGTCGTACAGATCGAGGCTGATTGTTATTGGGACGTCCGTTGGCTGTCCCGGTGGTAAAAGGATCGCCCGGTCGAACACGCCGCTAACGGTCTGTCGGTCCTCTATGAAAAGCGTCCAGTCCATCCCCACCAGGCGAGCCTGTACGTCGTTGGTTGCCGGATTCTCGGCACGTAGGTGGAGCGTAAAATTGAGCGGCAGGTTTTTCTGGGCGATCCCGGTGGTGATCCGAATGAGATCGGTCGCCCGCAAGTCACTGTAAGATTGAATTCTATCGAGCGCGACACCGGCCAGGTTGGCCTGTGAAACGCGGTCGATGTCGAAATCGACCTGCCGCAAGCTCGCGATCTCGCGCAGAGTCTGGCAGCCTGCGATCGTCACAGTGAAAAGCAGGAACGTGAGTAGGAAAGCCCGTTGGGGTCGGAAAGGAGAGGTCATGCTCGTTCGGTTGGTTAATTAGCGTAGAGTGGATGAAAAATCCGCTTCATCCGTCGGTGAGTCCGAAACTCCTCGTACCTTCCCGTCGGAATTTCAGATGGCACGCAACAAAAAATGGGCCATGCGAAAGCTCAGACACGATGAAATACCGAGGCCGGATCCGAAAGAGGTAGCGTTATTACCGAGGCATCCCATCTCAATCGTCCTCAACAACGTCCGCTCAATATATAACGTCGGATCGATCTTTCGAACATCCGACGCCGCCTTGATAGAACACGTTTACATAACGGGATATACCGGTACACCCGACCACCGGTCACTGCACAAGACTGCGTTGGGCGCGCAGGAGACAGTACCATGGTCCTACCATCGTGACCCTGTAGAGGTGCTGACCGCGTTACGGTCGAAAGGATACGCCCTTGCCGTTCTCGAAATAACCGATTCACCGAAGTATGCGGACGACCTGCAGCTCGATCACTTCCCTCTGGCGTTGGTGCTCGGAAATGAGGTGACGGGCGTGGACGACGTGCTCGTCGAGATGGCCGACCTGGCTATCGAGATTCCTCAGTTCGGCGCCAAGCAGTCGCTCAACGTTTCCGTTGCGTACGGGATTGCCGTTTTCGATCTGGTCCGCCGCTACCGGAAGCTCCACGAATCAACTTGAAACCGAAAGGCCCTCCCGTATTCCCGAACGGAAAAACGAAAGGGCCTGATTTCGAATCGTCTATTCCTTATCCCAGCACTTCCGCTGCGCGGTACATTCGCCTCCGGCACGTCTCTTTTCCGAGAACGGCCATCATGTGGAAGAGGCTCGGGCCGAACGACACGCCGCTGACGGCAATGCGTGTCGGGTGTATGATACGCCCCGTCCCGACCCCACGCGCTTCGGCGAGCTCACGCAGCGATTGTTCGATCTGTTCGGATTCGAACACCTCCAGATGCTCGAGCCTGTCGGCAAAAGCGGTCACCAGCTCGGCCGAATCCTCCTTCCATCTCTTTTTGACACCCTGCTCCTCGTACGATTCCGGATCGACGAAAAAATACGGGCTCGATAATGCGACGTCTTCGGCCAGTGTGATTCTTTCCTGTATCAAGATGGCGACTTCGCGCACGTATTCGTCACTTGCCGTGAATCCGTGTTTTTCGATGAACGGGCGTACGCGTTTTGTAAGCTCCTCAGGCGACAGCCGGCGTAGGTACTGCTGATTGTACCAATGGAGCTTATCCAGATTGAATTGCACACCGCTGGAACCTACACGTTCGATCGTGAAGGCTTCCACCAGCTCGTCGAGTGAAAAGATCTCCTGCTCGGTGCCCGGGTTCCAGCCGAGGAACGCGAGGAAGTTCACAAGCGCCTGCGGCTCGTACCCGGCGTCCCGATATTGCCTGACTGAAACGGGGATTCCGATCTTGTCCGCACTTCGTTTTGACAGCTTCCCTCCTTCCGGGCTCAGAATGAGGGGAAGGTGAGCCCACTGTGGGGGCGTCCACCCCAGGAACTGGTAAAGCAGGATGTGCTTGGGCGTAGAAGGTAGCCACTCCTCTCCTCTGATGACGTGTGTGACCCCCATCAGGTGGTCGTCCACGACGTTTGCCAGGTGGTAGGTGGGCATGCCGTCCGACTTGATGAGCACCTGATCGTCGACGACGCTCGATTCGAAGGTGACGCTGCCCCGTATCAGGTCGTCGAAACGGACCGATTCACCCCTGGGCACTTTGAGCCGTACGACGTAGTCCTGCCCGCTTTCGAGCCGCCGTTTTACCTCTTCTTCCGGCAAGGTGAGGGAGTTGCTCATCTGGGTGCGCGTCGAGGCGTCGTATTTGGCCCCGATGACACCCTGGGCTTCCATTCGCCTGCGCATCGCTTCGATCTCGTCCGGCGAGTCGAAGGCAATGTAGGCATATCCCTTTTCGAGCAGCTGGTCGGCGTATTGTTTGTATAATGCCTTCCTTTCGGATTGCCGGTAGGGTTCGTGCGGTCCACCCTTGCGGACCCCTTCATCGTACTCGAGTCCGGCCCATTCGAGTGACTCGAGGATGTCCTCCTCGGCGCCATCGACGTACCGTTCCTGATCGGTATCCTCGATCCTGAGGATAAACTTTCCGCCCCTATTCCGTGCAAACAGATAGTTGTATAGCGCCGTTCGTAATCCGCCTATGTGAAGCAAGCCGGTCGGGCTGGGCGCAAATCGGACGCGAACGGCAGAATCAGTTGTTTCCATTCTATAAGGGGTACTAAGCGTCGAGTTTTTTGACGAACAGGTCGCGTGCGGTTTCCGGATTGGCGCGGCCACCGGTTTCCTGCATCAAACGGCCGAGGAAGAACCCAATAAGGCCGGTTTTCCCCTGGCGATACTGTTCCCTTTTATCCGGATGAGCGTCAAGAATACGGTCGACCATAGCCTCCAGCTCCGAGGTGTCGGTTAGCTGCCGCAACCCCTTATCATTAACGATGGCGACCGGATCTCGTCCTGTTTCGAGCATCTCCGCAAACACGTCCTTGGCGATCCGACCGGTTATCACGCCGCCGTCGATCAGCTCGACGAGCTTTCCAATTTGCTCACCGGTGAACGGAAAGTCGTCAATCGGCCGGTTTTTGGTTTCACGCAGCACCTCATTGATGATCCAGTTGGCCACACTCTTTGGATTGTTGTGAGCCCTGATTGCTTCTTCGAAGAACGCACTAAGCTTTCGATTTTCAACCAGGATGAGGGCGTCGTCCTTTTGCAGGTTCATTTCCTGCGTGTATCGGGTCAATCTTTCGCGTTTATCCGGAGAAAGGGTGGCAACAGGATCCGACTTCTCCTCCGACGTCCTCACCGGTTCGAGTTTCTCCTTAGCACTACGTCGCCGAGCTTCATCCTTCTTAACCTCCGCGTCCTTCTGCTCCGCCTGAACGATTTTTCCCCATGAATCACGCAGGGAAATGATTCGATTGAACACCAGCTTATCGGGTTTCGAATCGACCGGATCGCGCCAGAAGTACCCCTGGCGCTCGAACTGATACCGCGTCTCCGGGTCGTCGTCCAGGATGCTGGGCTCGACCATACATCCCTCCTTCACGACAAGCGACTCCGGATTCAGCAGCTCCCGGAAATCCGTCTCGACCTCATCCGGATTCGGGACCGTGAAGAGCCGATCGTAAAGCCTGACTTCGACCGGGACTGCATGCTCGGCCGACACCCAATGGATCGTCCCTTTGATCTTGCGCCCGTCCGGGGCATTCCCGCCCCGGCTCTCGGGGTCGTACGTACAGAATAGCTCGACGATCTGCCCGGTGGATTCGTCCTTGATCACGCGCTCACACTTGATGATGTACGCATATCTCAGCCGGACCTCCTGCCCTGGCGAAAGCCGATGAAACTTCTTCGGCGGGTTCTCCATAAAGTCGTCCCGCTCGATGTAGATGGTACGGCAGAAGGGAACCTTTCGTGAGCCCTCACGCGGCACGTCGTGCGGCCAGTACGGTGCATCGAGCCATTCTACTTCGCCTTCGGGGTAGTTCGTGATGGTCACTTTCAGTGGATCGAGCACACCCATGACTCTGGGAGCGCGGTAGTTCAGGTCGTCACGAATACTATGTTCGAACAGCGCGATGTCGACCCGGCTGTTAGCTTTCGCTACACCGATACGTTCTGCGAAATCTCGGATTGCCTCGGGCGTAATACCCCGACGCCTCATGCCAGCGATGGTGGGCATTCGGGGATCGTCCCACCCGTCAACGTGACCGCCCTTGACGAGCTCGAGCAGCTTCCGCTTGCTCAGGACCGTGTAGTCGAGCGCCAGCCTTGCAAACTCGTACTGATGCGGCCGTGGATCGCCCACCGTGTTGTCGAGCACCCAGTCGTAAATCTCACGATTGTTGTCGAACTCCAGCGTACACAGAGAGTGTGTAATGGACTCGATGGCGTCCGAGAGTGGGTGGGCAAAATCGTACATCGGGTAGATGCACCACTTGTCTCCCGTGCGGTAATGCGTGGCGTGTCGAATCCGGTAGAGTAGTGGGTCGCGCGCTTTCATGTTTTGCGAGGCCATATCCATTTTTGCCCGCAAGACGTGTTCGCCGTCCTTAAACTCTCCAGCTCTCATTCTCTGAAAGAGATCGAGGTTTTCTTCAACCGTTCGATTCCGGTAAGGGCTCTCCTTGCCCGGCTCGGTTACGGTGCCTCTATTCAGCCGGATCTCCTCCTCCGTCTGGCTGTCGACGTAAGCTTTGCCGTCCTTGATCAATTTGACGGCGTAGTTGTACAGCGCCTCGAAGTAGTCCGAAGCAAAAAACAACCGATCCTCCCAGTCAAAACCGAGCCAGCGCACGTCGCGCTGAATCGCTTCGACGTACTCGAGGTCTTCAGTAGTGGGATTGGTGTCGTCAAACCGAAGGTTGCACTTGCCGTTGTAGTCACGCGCCAATCCAAAATTCAGGCAGATCGACTTGGCGTGCCCAATGTGGAGATAACCGTTCGGCTCGGGAGGGAACCGCGTCCTCACGCGGCCGTCGTGCAGACCGGCCTTCAGATCCGCCTCGATGATTTCGCGGATAAAGTTGGTAGTGCTTCCTGATCGCCCTTCAAGTTTGGCGCCCGATAGATCCGCATTAGATACGGTCTTGTCGGTAATCGATTCGGTTTGGGAAAGACTCATTTCATCATCTAAAAACAGTGCGTCCGGAACAGTGACCTCGTTCCGGACGCAATCAACCTCATCAATAATTTTATAACGCTTCCTGACGAACCTCGCTCGAAGTGGCGGCATCATCCGGCGAGTCCAGTTCGGGGCCAGGCTTGTTGATAGTTCCACGCCTGAACCTTCGAAAAAGTGCCGTGTCAGGTTCCAGCGGATTTGAGATACTAGATGTCCGCGGTTATAAAGTTTCGACGGCCTGTAGTTCCTCTGCTTTCGAAGCCTCGATCGTCAATCCTGGGTAGAAAACGTATACGGCTTCCCTCACACCGGGCGTTTGCGGGAACTCGACCCGTTCTTCCCCTCCGGAAACGAAAAACACGGAAGGCGAGCGCGGTGGTTCGACGCGTAACAGCAAGCCGGTTATGAACAGTACGATTGCAGCCAGCATGGCAGCTCGTATCGAAATGCGGGTTTGCAGCCGCCAGACTGGTTCGCGGTCGGCGGCACGATCGAGACGCATACGGCTCCCCTTGTGCTGCGCAAGCCGTTTGAAGAAAGCATCGTCCGTAGCGGGTGGCACTACTATGTGTTCCATCCTGCCGTAGCGCCGGAATCGCATGACACTGTCGAGGGTATGACGGCAGGAGTCGCACGTAGCCAGGTGTGCAAAGAACTCTGCCTGTCGGCTCGTTGCCAGCTCGCCGTCGACAAACAGGTTCAGCGCCTCCACCATTTCAGGGCTGCAGCGATCCTTCCCGGATGCCGTGCGATCAATTAATTCAATGCTCATAGACTTCTTGCGCTCATTAAATCACACTCTACTACTGCGTGCTATTCTGATTCGACCTCCCACGACTCTTTCTGAAGCACCACCTCCATGTAATCGGCCAACTTACGTCTTGCCTTGAACAGGCGCGACTTGACGGCACTCATCGTACTCCGGGTGATCGCCGCGATCTCTTCATACGAAAGATTCTGATACTCTCGTAATACGATGACTTCACGGTAGTCGGGCTTCAATTCGGCGAGGTAGCGATTGATCAGGTCGATCTGCTCGCTTTTCTCCATACGGCTAACAGGCGTATCCGTTGCGTACGCTACGGGCTCGCCTTCATTTTCAAGAGAGGTCTGTTTGCTCACCCGCCGGAGATAATTCAGGCATTGATTCCGGGCGATGGTGAATAACCACGACTTGAAGCTGCTGGTATTTATGAGACGATCACGATTCTCGTAGACCCGCAGAAAGGTCTCCTGCATGATGTCCTGCGCCGGATCGCGATCGAGGAGCATTTTGACGCAGAAGGCATAAACGCTACCCTTGTACCTGTTATAAAGAGATACGAAGGCAAACTCGTCTCCGGCCTGAAAAGCCTCGATCAAGGTTTTATCGTCCGTGTGCATCACAGTGGTTCAGGGTTGGCGTGGTTCAAGCGCGAACTGCCTCCCTTCTAACGGGTAGACAATCGGATTATGCAAAGGTTGCTTATTCAAGCCGTCCGTCGTGGTTTTGGCGATCGGATACCGCATTTTGCAGACCGGAAGCACATCTTGATTCATTGAAACTACATGAATTCCGAACGGTCTGATGGTTAGCACCGCTTAAGAATACCTGATTATTTGATTTACAAACCGACGAAATAACGTGTTTTCTGAGCGCATATACTGCTTTTAGCAGAGGATTGTCCGGCAATGCATTTGACGTAGCAGTGGAAAAATGATTCCGTTGCATCCCATCAGCAGGCGATATAAGTTAGGTCGCCTCGTGGAATAATGGATGTATCGATAAGTTGAATGAAATGAGAACAATTAGCGGTATCCTGTCATTTTCTTTCTTCCTGGTTGCCGTTCTATCCGGTTGCAGCGGGGCGCGAACGTCTACGCTACAGGCGACAGACGAGCCTGCCACTTCTATGGCGCCCGAGCAACTTGACTCTTCAATCGTGGCGGTATATGACGATCAGGTCGTCACCATCGAGGAGTTTGAGGACCAGTACACTCGGTCCGCCGGCGCGACGGGGTTGTCCTCTACCGATACCCTTTCGAACTACCGTGAGTTTCTCTCGAGGTACGTCGACTTCCGTCTGAAGGTGCTCGCCGCGCGGGCAGCTGGATTGGATACGGTCGAGAGCATCAAGCAGGAGCTCAATGCGTATCGAACGAATCTCGCCCGTCCCCTGTTGCTGGAAAAAGAAGTGATTGAGCCGCTTATGCGCCAGTTCTTCGAGCGGATGCAGACGGCAGTAGACGTCAGCCACATCCTCGTTCAGGTCCGGCGGGACGCAAGCCCGGAAGACACGCTGGCGGCGTACAACCGGATCAGCGCCATTCGGGACTCGGTGATCCAGGGAGCAGATTTCGGCGAAATGGCCCTCCGGCATTCCGAAGATCCGTCTGCCCGAATGGAAGGCAGACAGGGTTACCAGGGGAGACTAGGTTTCTTTACCGCCGGCATGATGGTTAGCGAATTCGAGGACTTCTCCTACAACACGCCGGTTGGTGAGATCTCGCCCGTTTTCAGGACCCAGTACGGGTACCATTTCCTGAAGGTTCACGATGAAAAGCCGTCCGAACCTGCCGTTCGCATCTCGCACATCATGATCACACCGGACGGAATCGACTCCACCGCGGCGCGTAACGCAAGGGCGGAGCTACAAAAGATTCTGGATCGAATCGCAGCGGGAGAAGACTTCGGCGACCTTGCCCGGACGTATTCGGACCATCCGTTCAGTGCAGAAAGGGGCGGCGACGTTGGTTGGGTAAGTCCTTACCGGCGCGAGGCGATGCCGGCGTGGGGTAACGCACCGTTCGAGCTGAAAGAAATTGGCGACATCTCGGGCATCGTCCGGTCTCAATACGGGTTCCACATTCTCAAGCTAACGGGGCGACAGACCCTGGACGATTACGAAAAAATAAAAGGCGAAATCAGGACTTACGTTTCGAGATTGCCAGAGGCGCGAGAGGCACAGGACCGTCTGGCGCAGCGAATAAGAGACGAGGAGGGTTCCAACTACGATGTTTCCGTGCTGATGCAAGCGCTCGAAGGCATCGCGCCAGACTCCATCATCATTTACCTCACGCACGGAGATTTTTCAGAGAATCGCACACCCTTTGCCAACCTCGGCGAACGATCCTTTTCTGTTCGTGATCTGGCGGAATACGTAAAGGCTTATCGGCCAAGAATCACAGGACAGGATCTTTCATTCGTGCTCGACAGGCTTTCGAATCATTTTCTGAATCACGAAGCCATCGAGCTGGCCGCCCAAACGCTTGAAGATCGGGATCCGGAGTTTCGCAGAACGATGGAGGAGTTCCACGACGGCCTGTTGCTCTTCCGCGTGATGGAAGATTCGGTTTGGAACGCGGCCGCTCAGGATTCGCTCGCCCTCGAAGCGTTATATGAGGCAAATCGGGGTAAATATCGTTTCCCCGACCGCGTGCGGACGCTGGCGTTCTCGCACCGTTCCGACTCGCTGCTGAATGCAATCGGTGAGCGTATCAAACAGGGAACGCCGCTGACCGAGATAGCTGCCGAGATCCTCGCCGATACGGTGTATCACGTCCAGCTCGACACCGTTATGGTGGCCGAGCGGACCGGGTCGGTGTATGATCGCGTCCTCCAGATGAACGAAGGAGACGTGACCGAACCGATCGAAATGCCGCGGGGGAAGGTCATGCTCTACCACGACGGCATCGATCCTGCCCGGGAGAAGACGTTCAAGGAAGCACGAGCGGAGGTCCTTAGCGACCACCAGGCGGCGCTCGAAGAGGCCATGTTGCAACGGCTTCGTACGGTGTACAACGTAAGGCTATTCCCTGAAAGGCTGAGTCAGGCTTTCAAAAACAAGCCGGAACCGTCCGTTTCCACGTCCTCGCTTTGAAGATCATATGAGCGGCGGAGATCCGATCCTGCCGCTCATTTGCGTCGTTCTTCATGCAACCGAGTGATTGCGCGTCATGAACGCGAAGTGTATCCCTGCTTTCGTTTCGATTGTTTTGGTGCTTGCATCTGGAGGTTGCGGCAGGGAATCGGCGCCTCCGAACTTCGTAGCACGCGTCGGAGACCAGTACCTGTTCGAAAGTACGCTGCGAGAGATGATCGAGAGCTCTCCCTTCGTGCAAGACACGGTTGAATTGCGTCGCCAGATCATCGACCGGTGGGTATCCGATGCCATACTGCTCGATGAGGCGAGGCGCCGCTCACTCCACAGGAAAGAGGAGGTACAACGGCTGTTACGGGAGAACGAGCGTTCGGTACTGATCAGCGCCCTGCTCGAAGAGCTGTACGAGGAGACGGACTCGGCTCCTTCCGACGTCGAGCTCCTCACGTACTACGAACGTAACAAGGAATCGCTGGTGCTCCGCGAGCCGTTTGTACGCGTTCACTATCTGAGCGCCTCCGTGCGAGACTCTGCCGAATCGGCGAGAGCCTTGTTGGTGGCGGCTCAACAGAGCAACGATCCGGAAGCACGGTGGCTGGAGATCGCAGAAGAGTTCTCGTCCGATAAATCGGGCTCGCAGATTTTATCGGATCATTTCCTTCCCGAAAGCAGACTGTTCACACACAATCCCGTACTCAGCCGTGCCCTTGCGTCACTTCAGGATGGGCAGATTTCGCCCGTCATTGAGTCCGATAGCTTGTTTCACGTAATACAGCTCGTCGAGCGAGTGCCGGCAGGGAGCATCCCGCAATTTGAATGGGTGAAGGAGGATCTCGCTGAGCGTTTATCCATCCAGGCCAGGAAACAGATGTATGCTCAACAGGTTCAACGCCTCAGAAATGAAGCCCTTGCACGGGAGGACCTCGAGATCAGGTGATCAGGCCTGACTAAGAATACTATTCCGATTCAATCTTTTCGATATTACCCTATATGCGGGGCGTTCGATTCTTCGAGCACCTCGATCACGTTGACTTTTAGGACGAACGCTCGTTGACCTTGATGCTGTTATTTCGTCGCATAGTATCCGTACTGTTTTGTTCTCTGAGCCCCCTTCTTTTCCTGGCCCCGTCAGCACCTGTACTGGCACAGTCAGGTAAGGTGGTTGACGAGATCGTCGCCATTGCGGGCGATCAGATCATCCTCCGCTCCGACGTTGACGGGTACGTCATGGGGATCATGCAGCAGCGTCAGATGCCGTATTCCGAGCAGCTCTGGAATGAAGCCCTGAACCAGCTCATCAACCAGAAAGTGCTCGCAATACACGCAAAAAAAGACACTACCATCGAGGTGTCGGACGATCAGGTCGAGCAAGCGCTGAATCAACGGATCGAACAGCTGACGGCACAGGTCGGGAGTGCGTCTCAGCTCGAGGACATCTACGGTAAAAGCATATTGCAGATCAAAAATGACCTCCGCGAAGAGTATCGTGACCAGATGATGGCGGAGATCTTTCAGAGCAGGAAGCTGCAACAGATCAAAATCACCCCGAGCGAAGTCCAGGAGTGGTTTTCCAGAATACCGGTTGATTCTCTACCCACCCTGCCCGAAATCGTACGGATCGCTCACATCGTTCGGTATCCGGGCGTTACCGATGCCGCTCGCGAGGAAGCGAACGAAATCATTTCGGCCATTCGGGATTCAATCGTGATCGGGGGGTCGTCCTTCGAAGACATGGCGCGCCAGTTTTCGGACGACATCGCCTCTGCTCGAAATGGAGGCCGCGACTCCGGGCGGAGGTTGAGCGAGCTCGTGCCCGAGTTTGCTGCCGTCGCTGCGAGGATACCGATCGGCGAGATTTCCCAGATATTCGAGACTCAATTTGGTCTTCACATTCTGAGAGTGAATGACCGGCGCGGCGAGGTGATCGATTACAATCACATTCTGATCCGGTTCGACGAATCGAAGTTTGATCCAACGGTCGCGATCGAGTACCTCAAGGCGGTGCGCGATTCCCTGGTAAACATGAATGCTCCGTTCGAGCTCATGGCCAGAAGACACTCTCAAGAAACGAGTACGGCAAATCGAGGAGGTAGAGTCGTCGATCCGCGTACGGGGATTCGAGACCTGCCACTTGACGCACTCGGACCAACGTGGAGAGCCACGATCAACGCCCTTGAAGTGAACGAAATAAGTGAACCTGCCGAGGTGGAGCTTCTCGATGGGCGCCGGGCATACCACATCCTGAAACTTCAGAAACGAGAGCCGTCTCACCGGGTTGACATTCACACGGATTACGAACGTATCGAGCAGATTGCGTTGCAGGAAAAACAGGCCATCGTCTTTGAAGAGTGGCTAGCTCAGCTCAGAAAAGACGTATACATCGAGATCCGAGGAAAGGCGCAAGATTTTTCCGAAGTGCTGAAGCAATAGCAGGTTGTTTGCGCTCAGTTTACCCGTCAATTTTTTTTGGTAGCTCGACCCATGCCCGATCCGGCGATCAGCCCGACATCCGACCCGGCCACATTAGGCTCACTTCAAGAATCTTACCGTCAGCTTCTCGATCAGATCGGTAAAGTGATCATTGGCCAGGAAGAGGCGATCGATCAGATCATGATCAGTCTGCTTTCCAACGGGCACGTCCTGCTCGTTGGCGTGCCTGGTCTGGCAAAAACAATGCTGATCCGCACACTCGCACAGTCACTTGATCTACGGTTCAACCGGATCCAGTTTACGCCCGACCTCATGCCGAGCGACATCACCGGCACCGAAATAATCGAGGAAGACGTTCAGACGGGCAGGCGGACGTTCCGATTTGCCCGGGGGCCGGTTTTTGCAAACGTGGTGCTGGCTGACGAAATCAACCGTACGCCGCCTAAAACCCAGGCGGCCCTGCTGGAGGCCATGCAGGAGCATCACGTCACCGCTGCCGGCGAGACGTTCGTGCTCGAGGAGCCGTTTTTCGTCCTCGCCACGCAGAATCCCATCGAACAGGAAGGCACATACCCTCTCCCGGAAGCCCAGCTCGATCGGTTCATGTTCAACCTGTGGCTGGACTATCCGACTTTCGATCAGGAGGTCGAGGTGGTACGTTCTACGACTAGCGCACGCCGGGTCGTTATCGAACCCGTCATGTCGGCAGAACAGCTCCTCCGGTTCCAGGAGTTCGTCAGGCAAATCCCCGTTGCGGACAACGTGATCGAGTACGCGGTGCGGCTAGTGGCCAGAACCCGTCCGAACCGCGACGGATCGCCCGATTTCATCAACAACTATCTCAGCTACGGCGCGGGACCAAGGGCATCTCAATACCTCATCCTGGGGGCGAAAGCACGCGCCGCCCTCCAGGGGCGCATCACGCCGCTCATCGAAGACGTTCGGGCGCTTGCCATACCCGTACTCAGGCACCGAATCGTGACGAACTTCAACGCGGACGCCGACGGCGTGACGCCCGTCGACGTCGTTAACCGGCTTCTGGAAGAAAGTGAAGGCAGCTACCGAAGGGCAGGCCGGGTTTAGGAGCCTTTCATATGGTTAGCCGTATTCTCCTTCTGTGAAGTACCCACGTCGGCGCCGTCATGTTTGCACGACTCTTTCTCCTCATCCTCGTGGTACCCATCGTTGAGCTGACGCTGCTCGTCCAGATCGGGGGTGTGATTGGTTTCTGGCCTACTGTTGCACTGGTCGTGCTCACCGCACTGGCAGGCAGCTTCTTCATCAGGCACGAAGGCTTTTCAACGTGGAAACGGTTAAACCAAAAGCTCGCCACGGGAAGTCTGCCAGGAGACGAACTGCTCGACGGCGTTATCATCCTGGTGGCGGGCATTTTGCTGCTTACTCCCGGTTTCCTGACAGACGTCGTCGGTGTTGCGGGACTCTTTCCCCCAACACGGACGTGGATACGGAAGAAGGCGCTCCAGAAGCTCCGACCGATCATGGTGGGTGGAATGCACGATGTCAGCGGGGGAGTCTTCGGAGCGTCGCCTTTCGAAGCCACGAATCCATCCGAAAAGCCACCGGGGACGAGTGAGTGGGGAGGCACTCCTCGCTCCAGGCCGGCCTACGCGGAACAACCGCCGGACGACAAAGAGGGATGACGAACCGTCATGCCTCTGCTGAGCCGTCCAGGCGCACGGAAAGCTGCCAGGCTTTCGAAAGGTTCGTGATCATCTCCTTTTCGAGTTGGCTCAGCTCCCCGTCTGATCGGGCGATGTAGACGAGATCGTCGAGCAGGGCAAGCCGCTGCATCACCGGCAGAGAATCACGAATTGCCCGCACCGAACTGGAAAGCGCCTCGTTGTCGGGCTGGGTTTTGTAGAACTGGAGCGTATCACTCATCACCGACCTGATTTCCGCTTCATTCAGATCGGGCTGCCACTCACCCAGGCGTTCGATTATCGCGTTGATCTCATCACGGCTCAGGTCGTTATCCGTGCTATGGGCGACGATGATGTAGATGAGGCTTATGTCGTGCATGAGCGTCCAGGAAGACGACGTCTCGTGTGACGAGGTGCTCTGATCGAGCAGCCTGTCGCCCACGTCTTTTACTCCCCACTTCTCCGCAAGCATCGATACGATGCTACGCTCGCTCGACATCAATACCCCATCGGCCTCCGCAACCGACATGATCTGTTCGAGCGCGCGTTCTCGCTCTTCGGGAGAAAGGGTTTTACCAAGAGATTGAATCGATCGGACAACCTCGTCCTCTGCCGTCTTTTCGAGAAAAACTGCCGCCGACTCGATTACGATTTCCTGAACCTGCTCACGCGAAAAGCTGGCATTCCACTCGCTTAGAGCACTGGTAATCGCGTTGAGCTCCCTGTCGCCGAGGCGCTGATCGGTGCCGTATGCCAGGGAGATGTAAATCAATGCCAGATCGTGGACTACCGTCCAGCCGTCTTCAATCTTATTCATCTATCGACCATACCGAGAAATGTCTACAGTAATTTCTGGAGAACGGGGATAGTCCTGTATCCCCGCCTGATAAAAGGAAACGGGACCTTTGTGATAGGATGATAGCCATTACCCTTTTCAATCTCAATCCAGCAGTCAACGGCGACGTATCTTTTCCAACTCCCACACCCCCTTTCGTAAAGCCATTAACGTCGCTTGACAAATCGGGTCGGAATGCCGGGTGTACGTTATGCCATGACGCTTTGAGCAGGCAGCCGAACGCCTGGTGTCGAAAAGAACACGGGCTTTTCGCTGATGGCTTGCTGTAAGGCTGCCTTCAGTTCCGCCAGCTCGAATGGTTTTTCGAGAAGCGCGCTGGCCTTCAGTCGTTCACATTCGTGGACGAACATCCGTAGAGGGTAAGAGCTCATGAGAATGAACGGCAGGTGGGCAGCACGCGGGGTGTGCCTTAGGTATTCGAGTACCTCGAGCCCGTTCATTTCCGGCATGCTGTAGTCGCTGAGGATCACGTCGGGCAGAACGTCCAGAGCTAGTCGAAGTCCGGTGCGACCGTTTGGAGCAGAGATGACGTGGTATCCGAGTCTTTCGAGCTCGTGCTCGATGATCTCTCTGAGATAATCGGTGTCTTCGATCAATAGCACGGTTCCGGAAGCCCTTTTTGTGGCGTACTGGCGTGCTCTTTCTGGTGCTGGAGTCATGGAAGTCCTGTTTAAAAAATGATTGAAACGGGTCCCCCTCCTACAACATTCTCCATTTTGAAGGGCCATTGATACGAAATCCAGCCACCATACGCCATTTCATGTAAAACTGAGGTTGTAACTTCTTCAACGGAAAAGTTACAATTAACCAAAGCGATAGCACTAAATGACATAGAGATACATGAATCGCATAAAGTTTTACATTAGATTTGATACGGTGACCATGCTGGAGGATTGCTGCAGCCTGTCAACCAGAATTGAAGGAGATTGATGATTGGAGGCCTCTGCCCTACCTTCCATATTTGTGAGTTTTCGTTTCCACCCTACCCTTTGCAACCCTTCGATACGAGACTCGCCCCATGACTACTCGCCGCCTCTTCATCAAACAAGCGCTGGCCGGTACGGCTGGTTTACTGGTAATGCCAACGTCGCAAATCACACTGTCACAGCCAGCTGACATTAAAATATCACTCGCTGAGTGGTCACTGCATCGGACCCTAAAAGCCGGAGAACTGGTCAATTCGGATTTCCCGGACAAGGCGCGCAGGGATTTCGACATCGACACGGTCGAGTACGTTTGCCAGTTTTTCGGCGATCGGAAGATGGACTGGCGTGAAGCTGCTTCCGACGAAAAGTACCTTTCCTATTTGTTGCAACGTAGCAAGGACGCCGGGGTGAACAACCACCTCATCATGGTGGACGAGGAAGGCTTCCTGGCACTTCCGAACGACTCGGAAAGACTGCAAGCCGTTGATAACCACAAGAAATGGGTGGAGGCAGCCGCCTTCCTTGGATGCAGTTCAGTACGGGTCAACCTCCACGGCATCGGCGACACAGAAGACAAGCGTGTGGCTTCCATCGATTCCTTGAGCCGGCTGGGTGAATATGCCGCACCGATGAACGTCAACATCCTCGTCGAAAACCACGGAAGCGATTCTTCCAAAGGCTTCTGGATGGCGTCGGTCGTAAAGGACGTGAACATGCCCAACGTGGGCACACTACCCGACTTCGGCAACTTCTGCGTATCCGAAGAGTGGGGTACCACACAGGGCGGCTGCGAAGACGAGTACGACCGCTATAAAGGCGTTGAGGAAATGCTCCCGTATGCAAAAGCGGTGAGCGCCAAGACCTATGACTTCGGCCCCGACGGCGAGCAACCGCTAATGGATTACAAAAGGCTGCTGGATATCGTGAAGAAATCTGGTTTCAAGGGCTACATCGGCATCGAGTACGAAGGTTTCACCCAGCCCGAGGAAGAAGGAATCCGCAAATCAAAGGCATTGATCGAAAAATACCTTTAGAGGAGCCAGGCAGAGAAAACAGACACGCCAAAAATGGGAAAAGGCCGCAGGCTGTCGTATCGGTCAGCTTGCGACCTTTTTCGGTGTAGGCCCGGGGGGACTCGAACCCCCAACCCATTGATTAAGAGTCAATTGCTCTGCCAGTTGAGCTACGGGCCTTTTTTCGAGGGCTCGTAATATACCGATTCAGCGGCTTTTTGTTTAGCCTCTATTCAAATTCATACGGCCTTAACGGCGATCAGGATTCAGGAATTGGCGGCAACGTTCCTTCGACCCACTCCGTCTCGTCGTCGGCGTACCGTTCCTTCTTCCAGATTGGTACCCTTTTCTTCAGCTCGTCTATCAAAAACCGGCATGCCTGAAACGCTTCGTTCCGGTGAGCCGACGATACGGCGATCACGACGCTCGCCTCGCCCACCGCCACCCTGCCTAACCGGTGAACGACCACCTGTCGTGCAACCGGCCACTTCCGGCTCGTTTCTGCAAAAAGTCCGGCAATCTCTTTTACGGCCATCTCCTCAAAGGCCTCGTAGTAGAGATCGACAGTTTCTCTTCCGTCCGTCCACCTTCTCGTTGTCCCAACGAACAGATCGATTGCGCCGGCTTCCGGAACCTGCACGAACTGAACAATTGGCTCAAGCTCGATTGGTCCCTCTTGCAGAAGGACCCACTCTCGATCCGTTTTATACTCCTTCATGGGTTCATGTCAGCCGCCGCTGACCGGCGTAATCAGGGCAACCTCGTCTCCGTCCTTGAGAATGGCATGCTCTGCGGAGTACCGTTGATTCACTGCAATACGGATGATCGGCCGGTATGGCGCCATGGCGGGGTATTGCTTCGAGAGGTCGTCGAGCAATTCGTGACCGGTCAGAGGTTTCTCGTATTCGAGATTCAGCTCGTCAGCATTCAGTTTCTCTCGCAAGAGACTGAACACCAGCACTTTGAGTCGCGTACGTCCATCCACTGCCTGATTCTCCAATCCAATCACGAAAGAGCCTCGATCTCGCGATCGATCCTATCAAAGTCGGGAAGCTCCTTCGAGTTGTCGAGCACTTCTGCATACTGGATGATACCGTCTTTATCGATCAAAAATGCCGAACGCTTCGAAATCCTGTCGAGCTTCATGTCGGTGAAGTCGTAGTTGTATTTGGCGCCGTATTGGGCGCTGACCGATGCATCGTGGTCGCTCAAAAGTGGGAATTGTATTCCGTTCACTTTTTTGAACTCGGCCAGCACTGCCGGCGAATCGGTAGAGATACCCACTACTTGCACGCCCCGGTCAGTATACAGACTGAGATCGTTGCTCACCTTGTTCAGCTCGGAGGTGCATACGCTGGTAAACGCACCGGGAAAAAAGAGGAGCAATATGGGCTTCCCTCTCTGATCGGCCAGGCTGAAAACATTCTTCTGGTCGTCGTACAGCGTAAAATCAGGAGCAGGAGTGCCTTTCTTAAGCTTCATGATAACGGGTCTGGTTGCAATTGAAGATTTTCGGCTCTTAGACTCAAAAAGGGGCGTTAGGTTCTGTCCGGACGATGGTTTCTACCGGAAACGGATGACCCGGATGGGGTCGATAGCGGCGGCGACGCGCGCCGGGACGTAGGCGGCCAGTGCACAAAGCGTGAGCGTTACTACCGCAACGAGTACGAAGTCGAATGGGTTCAGCTCGATCGGCGCCGTGTCCATGTAATAGGCCTCGGGTGGTAATGGAATGATACCGTATCGCTGCTGTATGAGGGCAAGGACGAGTGCGAGTCCTTCGCCGATGGCGGTCCCCACGATCCCGATCAACAATCCCAACCATAGAAACAGGCGACGCAGTGACCGCGAGGAAGCGCCCATACTCTCCAGGACTCCGATCTCCCTCGTTTTTTCGAGGATGATCATGAGCAGGGCGCCCACGATGTTAAACGCGGCAACCAGGATGATGACACCGATCACGAGGGGGATGATGCTCTCCTGCAGTTCCACCCAGGCGAATAATCCTCGCCAGACTTCATAGATCGAGCGCGCCATGACCGGAAATCCGATCTCCTCCTCGATCCGATTGGCGATCTGTCCGGCCGTGGTTACGTCTGTCAGTGATACGTCGTATCGCGTAACCTCGTCGGGGGCATATTCCGATAAAACTCTGACCTCTTCCAGCTCGGCAAAGACGTAAATTTCGTCGAAGTTTTCCAGCGATGTCTCGTAGATGCCGGAAACGACGAACTGCTTTACACGGGGACGATTGAAACTATTACCTACGCTCTCACCGGATGCACGAAGGCGCCGCATGGAGAAGGCGGCCACCTTGTCTCCAACCGAAAGCCCCATCAACCTGGCCAACGCCTGGCCAATCACGACCCCTGAGGCGCCGTCATTGACGTTGAATTCGGTGCTTCCTGCCACGAGGTGTTCCCTCAGATATTCTGGTACGGCCTCCGCACCCCACAACACCACCCCTTCAACGGCATTTGCCGATGCGCGCAGAAGCATGAACTCTTGAATGACCGGTGCGACAGATGTTACACCCTCCATCGACTGAATCCGGTCGCGCAACGCACTCGCACCGGACAGCGGCTCGTCCTGTATGCTCTCGACCTGGACGTGCGCGCCAAACCCGACGATTTTTTCTTCGATTTCCCGGCTGAATCCTCGAACGACTGCCAGCGATAAAAGCAGTGCTGCCACCCCAACGGCGACGCCGCCCGTGGCGATGTGCGTTATGAATCGGAGAAAACGACGTCCCTCTTCCCTACCCTGTGCCCCCCGTAGATATCTTAACGCTACGAAGCGTTCAAATCGCGCCATTGTTGTGATTACAACCTTTTAATCCACCAGGAAATCAAGTACCATACGCGAGACCGGCTTCCACACAGTGCGTTAACCTGTGAACCTGCTCTACTGAACATACGATGCAGTTCATCAAATCACACGCGATTGAGGGTTCTACACCGCTGAGAAATGTGGAAAGCGCAAATTGCAATAACGGATAATAAAACAGGGCCAAGTTATGAATAACGGACTTCCACGTATTCCATTACCCGTCAACGAACCTGTCCGCTCGTACGCGCCCGGTTCGCCCGAACGAGAATCCCTTCAAAGGAAACTTGCCGAATTACGCGGACAGCAAATCGAGGTCCCTGCGTTCGTTGGAGGCCGGGAAATCCGGACCGGCAAAACCATGGACATACGCCCTCCTCACGACTTGAATCACCTCCTTGGCGTCGGCCATCTCGTCGGAAAGGATGAAGTCGAGCAGGCCATCAAATCAGCCCTGGAGGCTCAGCGGGAATGGGCTGCGATGCATTGGACCGCACGTGCTGCCATATTTCTGAAGGCCGCCGATCTGCTTGCCGGCCCCTGGCGTGATACGCTCAACGCCGCCACCATGCTCGGCCAGAGCAAAAATCCACACCAGGCTGAAATCGACTCCGCCTGCGAGATGATAGATTTCCTCCGGTTCAACGCCTACTACATGGAGAGAATTTACGAGGACCAGCCCTACTCGCCTCGCGGTTACTGGAACTACATGCAGTACCGTCCGCTCGAAGGGTTCGTCTTCGCCGTCACACCGTTCAATTTTACCTCGATCCAGGGCAACCTGCCGACAGCCCCTGCCCTCCTCGGAAATACGGTATTGTGGAAGCCGGCCTCCTCATCACTGTACTCGTCGTACTTTTTTTATAAGCTGATGGAAGCGGCCGGGTTGCCTCCCGGCGTCATCAACATGGTTCCGGGCAGAGGCGCCGCAGTGGGTGATCCGGTCTTTGCCTCTCCTCATTTCGCCGGGCTACACTTCACCGGCTCGACTGCAACGTTCCAGCACATGTGGCGGACGATCGGAGAGAACATCGCGTCGTATCGGAGCTACCCGAGAATCGTCGGTGAAACGGGCGGTAAGGACTTCATCGTGGCGCATGAATCGGCCGACGTCAAGGCCGTCGCCACGGCCATCGTACTCGGCGGGTTCGAGTACCAGGGGCAGAAATGCTCTGCAGCGTCGCGCTGCTACCTGCCGGATACCCTGTGGCCACAGATCCGTGATGAGGTTCTATCGCTACTCAGCACCGTTCGAATGGGTCCGGTGGAGGATTTCTCCAACTTCATCAATGCCGTCATCGATAGGAATGCCTTCGACAACATCACTTCCTACATCGATCAAGCAAAGCAGCAGCCGGGCAACGAGATCATCACCGGGGGGAATTACTCGGACGAAGAGGGCTACTTCATCGAGCCGACCATCATCAAGGTCGAGGACCCGCAGTATCGCACGATGTGCGAGGAGATATTTGGACCGGTGGTCTCCGTTTACGTGTACGACAGTGCGCGGTACGAGGATATTCTCAAGCTGGTCGACGAATCCTCTCCGTACGGCCTGACCGGCTCCATTTTCTCCCGGGACAGGAAGGCGATTTCGGTAGCCATGGAGCGGCTCGAACATGCAGCCGGCAACTTCTACATCAACGACAAACCTACAGGCGCGGTGGTCGGACAGCAACCATTCGGCGGAGGCCGTGCTTCGGGTACGAACGACAAGGCGGGCTCTTATTTGAACCTCGTCCGCTGGGTGTCGGCTCGCTCCATCAAGGAAACGTTCGATCCGCCTCGTGCGATCACCTATCCTTTCCTGCGACGCGAGTAGTATCAGTTAGGTTCGAACGATCACAGGGGCGACATTCCAAAAAATGTCGCCCCTTTTTAGGTTCGCGGTTATTGAACCATTGTGTATTCCGTTCGTCCTTTGCATATGGAAGCATCAACAGGGAGTACGCCGGGGTTCGACATGGTACAACCGGACGTTGAGATCATAACTTTTCGAAGTATACACCACCCCGCTGAAAGGTCTAAAATGGCTCTTTTTGCGGAGAAGTGGATTCGCGTGCTCGCCGTGCTTTTTCTCCCGTTTATGATCGTGGCCACGGTCCTGGTCTTGCAATACCGACCCGTTCTCCTCTTTTCGGTCCTGACATTCGCCTTATCCATTCTCCTGGCATCGGCATGGACTCTTTTCGATGTGAAGCGAACCATTGCCGAGGTGCGGGTCTATCCAGACGATACCGTAAGCCTCGTAAGCGCCTGGCAAAGTTCCGAATGGTACCAGGAGACAGGTGGACAGGTGCTGGATGTCCGTTTGGACAAAAACACCCTGTACGTCGCAGTTGACGACAGCGTCTACCGTCTGGATCGCGCCGAGTGGCCTGACTTCGACCGGCTGGTTGACGAGCTCGTCCGCCTCAGAATGGCGGCGAATACGCTTCCGTACTGATTATTTGCTATTTCACCTATAAACCGGCCTTCTTGAAGGTGGCGTTGACGATCGCGACGGCTTCCTCCTGGATTGCCTTGAGGTGGTCCGGCCCCTTGAAGCTCTCCGCATAGATCTTGTAGATGTTTTCAGTGCCCGAGGGACGGGCGGCAAACCAGCCATTTTCGGAGACCACCTTTAATCCTCCTATCGGGGCTCCATTACCGGGTGCATGCGTGAGCCGCGCAATGATCGGCTCGTCTACGAGGACCTCGGCTTCAACGTCGTTTGGCGACAGCGTTTCGAGCGCCTTTTTCTGTTCGAGCGTTGCCGCTATGTCGGCGCGCTCGTAGACGGGGCTGCCGAACTCTTCCTCGAGCGCCTGATAGTGTTCGCCCGGATCACGCCCCGTTTTGGCCGTGATCTCGGCGGCCAGCAGGTCCATGATGATGCCGTCCTTGTCAGTGGTCCAGACCGTACCGTCTTTTCTGAGAAACGAAGCGCCCGCACTCTCCTCTCCACCGAAGCCGTACGACCCGTCGAGCAGACCGTCCACGAACCATTTGAAGCCAACGGGCACCTCCGCGAGGCGGCGGCCCAGGCGACGCGCGACACGGTCGATCATCGAGCTCGAGACCAGCGTTTTCCCGACCGCCGCATCCTCGGACCATCCCGGCCGGTTTCTGAAGAGGTAGTCGATCGCCACGGCGAGATAGTGGTTAGGATTCATCAAGCCACTACTGCGCGTTACGATACCGTGTCGGTCGTAGTCGGGATCGTTCCCGAAGGCGATGTCGTAGCGATCCTTCATACCGATCAGGCCGGCCATGGCCGACGGAGACGAACAATCCATCCTGATCTTGCCGTCTTTGTCCACCGTCATGAAGGAGAAGGTAGGATCGACGCCCGGATTGACCACCTCGATGTCGAGCCCGTAGGTTTCCGCGATCGGTTCCCAGTAAGCCAGTCCTGCCCCACCCATGGGATCGACGCCGATCTTCAGCTTCGCCGACCGAATGACATCCATGTCGATGATGTGAACCAGATCCCTGACGTATGGCGTGACGTAGTCGTACTCGTGCGTCGTATCGGCGTCGAGTGCCTGTTTCAGTGAAATCCGTTTCACCTCCTTCAACCCACCTTCCAGGAGCTCATTTGCCCGCGCCTGAATCGTGCGGGTTTCATCCGTTCCCGCCGGACCGCCGTGCGGGGGGTTATACTTGATACCACCGTCATCGGGCGGATTGTGCGATGGTGTGATGATGATCCCGTCGGCAAGGTTATCACGCCGCCCACGGTTGTACGTCAGGATGGCGAAGGAAACGGATGGGGTTGGTGTGTATCCACGGCCTGCCTGAATCATCACCTCCACACCGTTGGCAGCCAGCACCTCGAGCGCCGTTTGCAGTGCAGGCTCCGACAGGGCATGGGTATCCATCCCCAGAAAAAGTGGACCACTGGTCTTAACCTTATTTCGATAGTCACATATGGCCTGTGTTATCGCGAGGATGTGCGCTTCGTTGAAACTGTTCGAGAGTGAGGATCCCCTGTGACCCGAAGTGCCGAACGAGACACGGTGTGCGGGATTGTCTACGTCCGGCTCATACGTGTAATAGGCGGATACGAGCCGCGGAACGTTGACGAGCAGATCGCGGGGTGCAGGCTTTCCGGCAAGTTCGTGCAGCTTCATTACGAGTATTCCTCACAAAACGGTTTTCTTTTGACAGTTCAACGATCGTCCGGTGACGAGGCCAAGGCAGGCGCCGTGGTGATTCGGCAAGATACAGCAGGAAGGCATTAGTGTCGCACGCCGGATCATTCTCCTTTCCGTTTTTGAAGGATTATAAAACGACCTGTTCTATGCGGACGATCCACCGCGAGTCTCGTCGACTACATTCGCTGAGGCATAATATTTTGGATGCGAAGGTCCTCTGGACAAACTATAGTCCGCAGCTGGCCTCAGATTTTCCGCAGATGATTTTTAAATCGATACCGACCGAAGGCGTGACGGTCGATGCATCTATAGACCATACCCGTCACGTCATCTCCACCTTGGCAGAGATGATGTGACGGTTAAGAGTGAAGTATTTGAAAACGTCCCGCCTTCGATAGGTATTTATTCAAAAAGACTCCCTGCTAACTTGCTTCCAGCTACAGACTAACCTGTTCGAGTACCACTTCAACTCACCTCGTCCAGAGCCTCTTCCTAATGTGCATCCGACCGCGGGAATCGATCATTGGGCCGAGCGGTGGACACTTGTGAGCTTTAGTTCGAGTTGTCCCCAAAATCCACAGTTTATGCACACGGAATTTTATCATTCATTTCCCTGACAAGTATTCCATTATATCAAATCGTGTTGATTAAAATTGACATATTATTCCATTCTTTCTGATTAATTGATCGTATCTCAGATGGGAACTGATAAAATAAGAATTCGTAGCAGTTTTGTCATTCTCGTCTAGAAACTCGGCGCGAAGGCCGAACGATATGATCGCTAAGCAGAAAAACCGCAGTCCGGCGTATCCGGTGCATTCACTGGAAAAGGGAGTCGAGCTGATCTCGGACATCTACCGGTCCAACCAGTTTCGACCGGTCCCCTATCACGTCCTGGCAGCCAGTTGGGGTTATAGCGCTTCGAGCAGCAACGGTCAGCGAACGCTTGCTGCGCTCAAGCATTTTGATCTGGTATCGGAGACGAAGGCGGGTCGCGAGCGCCTGATCGAGCTGACCCGGCTTGGTAAACGAATCGTCCTCGGCCGCCATGCCACTACGGCTGACTACTTCGAAGCGCTACGCACCGCCGCTCTCAATCCACCGGTCTTTCGTGCCATGTGGGACCAGTGGGGAGAGAATACTCCGTCGAACAACGAGGTGACCCGGTTCCTCGTACTGGACATGAACTTCAATCCCAACTCAGCCGAGGCCGTCCTCTCAAACTATCGGCAGACGCTAGGATTTTCCGGGTTGCTGAAAAGTGCAGAGGAAAGAGCTTCAGCGATAAAGACGGTTCCACCTCCAGTTGCCCGAGAGGCTGTGGTTCACAAGTTCGCGCCCGAACCTGTTGACCACCTCTCTCCTTCCGTTAATAAACCTTCGAAAAAACGGATCGACATCAACCTGTCGTTGATTGATAGTGGTGTGGCCACGTTGAGCCTTGAGATACCCCTTTCCGAGACGGATTTTGATCTGTTATTACGCCTTACGGAAGCCAATCTCAGAGCCATGAAAGACGTGATCATCGGAGGTGATTGACTCTAAAACATTTGTCGGCGGCATTTGAAGTATTTTTGGGAATAAGGCCTCCCCGCTACACCCCATGATAGAAATCAATCGATCCTCACCTCAGTCCGTACAGGACCAGCTCGTTTCCCAGCTTCGTTATTTGATCGCGGGTGGGAAGTACCGAGTAGGCGATATACTGCCATCGACCCGCAGCCTGGCCGAGCAAATTGGTGTTTCTTTCCACACCGTACGTAAGGCATATCTCCAGCTGGAAAAAGAAGGGTTGCTCGAAGCCCTGGCCGGAAGCGGCTACGTCGTCAGGCAACGTGTGCCCCTGACAAAAAGTGAACAGGTAGAACAGGGCGCCGAAACGGTTTACGCAGCACTCCAGCAGCTCATTGGGCTTGGACTGAAAAGCAATGAGATCGAATACCTCTTCCAGGAGCAGATAAGTGTCCTCGAAGCCGCACACGAATCGAGAAAAATCGTGTTCGTCGATAGCTGCCAGGAGATGGCCGAAGCCTGCGCCGAACAGGTTTCGAAATACCTTCAGCTTACGGTTGATGGAGTCGCAATTGATCGGGTAGACCTTCACCTCGACGCCGAATTCGCTTTCACACCCTTTCAACTCGTAAAGCGCCTGATGACGGAGCTTCCTCGAACAGAGGTTACCGGAGTCCTGGTGTATTACTCACCCTTAACCCTCGACCGAATAGCTCGATTGCTACCTCACCAAACAGTGGGGCTGATCGTCAGAAACACGGAGGCGATACCCCCCGTTACGGATGCTATTCGCAATCAGACCGGATTCGCGGGACAGATGATCGCCCTGCCGGTGAACGAGATCGGACGGCGGTTGCCACAGCTTGTCGAACAGACCGACCTGATTGCATACACACCAGCCACGCGTCGAAAATTGCACGGCCAGCTGGACGGCATCCACGCTCACGCTATGCTCACACCCGTTGTTGCCAGTGACTCTCTCGAAATGATTCGGCGAACCATACCCCGGTGACTGTGCTCAGGACTCATTCCTCGAGTCCGCGTCTGGCACTTCATTTCCGGACTTTTTCGCTTGATCACCCGTACTCGGGGAAGGGATTTCCTCCTGGGTTAATGTGCCGTTTTTCTTGTCGTCCGGTGCCAGCACTTCGCCCCCTGTAGATTCACTATCTTCATTCCGGGAGACCTCTTCTACCTCTCTCTTTTCATCAAAGGCCGAAGCTTCGGCGTTTGTCGACGATGAGGTCTCAGAATTCTCTTCGGACCCACTGCCGTCAACTAAGTCTTCATTCGCCGGACCGGTCAACTGGCGAGCGGACTGCGATCCATCCGATGCCTCCGCAGCCTGTTCTTTCTTCTCGGGCTGCTCTTTCTGGCCGGGGTACTTGACGCGGACGTGGTAAATACCGATCAGCATCGAAAGAAACGTTTCCTTGATCAGGCTCAGGTCGCGAAAGGTCAGCTCCGTATAATCGAGCTGCCCGTCGTCGATCCGTGCCTTGAAGATCATGTCGATCAACGTTTCGAGCCTTTTGTGCGTCGGATCGGTAAGGCTACGGCTGGCCGCTTCAACGGAATCAGACAAGATGAGGATACCCGTTTCTTTTGAATCCGGCCGTGGTCCGGGATAGCGAAACTCCGATTCCTGCACCGGGGGTTCGTCAGGTTTGCGCTGCTCGACCGCCTTCCGATAAAAATACTCGATTCGGGTTGTACCGTGGTGCATCGGGATGAACCTAAGCACACGCTGCGGCAGGTTGTACTGGCGACCGAGCTCCAGGCCCTCCTTCACGTGGCTCGCGATGATCAGGGCACTCATCCGAGGTTTCAAATGGTCGTGCGGATTTTCCCCCGGCCGCTGATTCTCGACGAAGTACTCGGGCTTCAGCATCTTGCCAATGTCGTGATAGAGGGCTCCCACACGGGTAAGCAGCGCATTGGCGCCTATGGCGTCGGCAGCAGCTTCCGCCAGGTTGGCCACTTGGAGTGTGTGATTGAAAGTGCCCGGGGCGCGCAAGCTGAGCTCCTTGAGCAAAGGCCTGTTGGTGTCCGATAGCTCGAGCAGCGTCAGATCCGTCGTCACGTCGAATGCCTTTTCGAACACCCAGAGCAGCGGGTAGGCCATGATCAACAGGAACGAGTTGATGGCCACCATCAACAGATCCGACAGGAAACGCTGAAGCGTCGTGTCGTAGACGAGCCAGGAAGCGATCAAGACCACCAGATAACCCGCAAAAACAAGCCCCGCGCTCACAAAGAACTGACCCCTGTTTTTGATGTCGCGTACGCTGAAGACTCCGAGCGTACCGGCAAAAACGGTGGCAAACGTAAACTCGAAGTCGTACCGAAGGTAGATCCCGCCGAGCAGGGCGAGAGTCAGTGTACCGAGTATACCGACGCGTGAGTCGAACACGACGGTAAGCAGTACCGACGCAATGGCAACCGGCACGGCAAACATGGCCACCGAAGGCAACCTCAACGCAATCGCATACAGGCCGACGATGCCGGCAAACAGAAGTGCAACGAGCAGGATCTGGCGATTGTCCAGAAAAATCTGTCGGCGCAGGAGGAAGAGGTACAGGAAAAAGAGGACGTACGTGGCAATGGCAAGGAGGAACTGGCCGAGGACCGTACGCCAGACCATCACGTTACCCCCACGCTCCCTCGCAGCCCGTTCGAGCGATACGAGCTTCCTGTAAATCTCTGGTGTTATAATCTCCCCTCTACGGACGATCGTTTCGCCCTCCGCCACCCCGCCTTCGGTAAGCCAGATCGTCCGCTCCCGTCGCTGAATCTTTTCCCACGTGAACTCACGTTGGTAAACGTAAGTTGGGACGAAGATCGCGCGGAAAATGGAATAGGTCAGGCTGGCAACGGCCGGCCGGTCGGCGAAAATCTCTCTGAAGTGGCGGTTGGCCGCGTCGTACGCCTCATTCAATCCGAAAAGACTATCTTTGTCCACCAGCTCTTCGGTGTTGTCCTCAGGGTACGAAATGATGACGTTTTCGGCGCGGACGCTGTCGAGTGGGACGTCCATTACGCCGTGGTTGACGAGCTGAACCCCGAACTCCCACGCCTCCGCAATGAGATTCTCGTAAGAGATGCCATTCGCTTCTTGCTGTCCCTCACCCAGTTGGGATTGAGCGTAGGTGTTGGCCAGAAGCTGCCACTGTTCCGGCGTCGCCTTCACCCACGAAGTCCGCCGGAGATCGTGATAGTTAATGGAGTCTCGTGAGGCTTCAGTGGGCCGCCCCATTTGAAGGTTGTAACGATAAGAGACGTAGGCATCGAGGATACGTTCGAGCTGATGCGTGACGGTATCCCGATTGGCCGCCATGTCCGACAGTGCATTTTCGTGAGGCCGAAAGATGGGCTCCGTCTCGTTGCGAACCTGCTGCCTCTCAGCTTCAACGACAGCGGGATCCTTGTAAATGGTAAAATCGAACGGCGCTACGAGCGTCTCGTCCCGCCACTCGTCACCTGGTTGCACAAGAAAATGATAGGCGTCCTCGCGCGGAAAAGCAGCGAGCGTCAGAACCAGCAGCGTCAGCAGAATGGCCGCCTTGACCAAGTTGTTTCTGCGACTGGCGTTGGGGTCGGCCAACCGCCCCTTTTCCAGCTTTTGTCCGACGGGCCGGGCACGTTTAGGCGCCAGACCGAGTTTATCGAGTAATCCCATTATTTGCGGCTTTTGTTCATTTACGCCGCGTAAGTGCAAGTTTTCTGCACTAGCTACGCACTGATTGCGCAAAACGCAAGCATCTCCGCTACCTATGCCGGAGAGCCAATAAGGATCCAACGCACAGGGTTACGAGTGAGCCTATAAAGGTATACCAGGGCCACGCGATTGGTCTCAGCGAATACGCTGAGATCACGTCATCCCCCGGCCTGAAATTGATCGTCCAGCCAAGCTCCGGGCTGTACCACACACTGAAGATCATCCAAACCACCACGGAAATGGTAACGATAAAGGCGACGATCGCGTCCTTTTGATCGGTACGTCGGACGAGCAGGCCGAGTAAAAACGCCCCGAGCAGCCCGCCATACGTGAACGAAGCGATGGCCAGGCCAAGCTCGACCACAGGATTCTCCTCATCCGTAAAAAGGCTCGCAAAAACCATAAATACGATCCCCCACCCCAGTGTAAGCACGCGTGACGTCCACAACGCCTTCTTTTCATCCATGCTTCTCCCCTTGATCAATGCATACAGATCGAGCATGGTTGAAGACGCCAGGGAGTTCAGCGACGACGACAGCGTACTCATGGCAGCGGCCAGAATGCCTGCGAGAATGAACCCCGAAACACCCGGCGGCAGACCCTCGATAATGAATTTGGGAAATATCTCATCCGCCCTCGTGAGTCCGAGCTCCGCATACGTCACGCCGCCATAATGAGCCCAGAGAAGAAGTCCGACGAACAGGAACAGGGCGAACTGGACCATCACAACGACACCGCTGACGACGAGGGCTACCTGGCTGTCTTTCAGGTTGCGACACGTCAACAACCGCTGCACGATCAATTGATCGGTGCCGTGCGATGCCATCGAAAAAATAGCGCCGCCAAAAACCGCCGTGACAAATATGTAGGGATTAGTCAAAACTGCTGAAATTCCTTCACCGATCCCGAAATCAAACGTTACCGTCTTGCCGGCCGTTTTCGCCACAGCCCACCACCCTTCGGTCAGCCCGGAGAGAAGCAGGATCACGCTGAGAATCGCCCCGCCCACGTAGACGAACATCTGCACCACGTCCATCCAGACGACCGCACGGATACCCCCTATGAAGGTATAGACGATCGTTACCAACCCGATCAGTACAATGATTTCAACGTAGGAGAGGCTAAAACCGGCGACATCAAAGATGACCTTGATCGGGATTGCGGTGGCAAAAAGCCTGACACCATCTGCCAGAAGACGGGTGATCAGAAACGTCGTGGCGGCCGTCGCCCTCATGCCGGAGCCGTAGCGCTCGCCCAGAAAGGCATACGCCGTATTCAGATTTCCCGCATAATACCGGGGCAAAAAGAGAAGACTGACGATGATTCGCCCGAGCAGATAGCCAAGTGTAAGCTGGAAAAAGGTCAGCGAGCCCCCGAAGGCAACGGCGGGCACGCTGATCACCGTGAGGGTGCTCGTTTCCGTGGCGACGATCGAAAAACAGACCGCCCACCACGGCAAATTTCGGCCACCGAGGAAATAATCGGTAGTGGAGCGTTGCTTCCCACCGGCCAGTATTCCAAATGCCGCCACCCCAACCAGGTATATGGCCAAAACGGCATAATCTAGACCGGTGAGCATTAACGTATCCCTTTATTTCTGGTTGATCTCATCGAGGTCGGAAGGGCTGATTTCCGAGATTGGGCGTTCCCGTCACGTTCCAAGAAGTGCCATTAAATCGGCTTCGGATAGAATCGGGATCCCCAGCTCGCGCGCCTTGTCATACTTTGAGCCCGGACTCTCACCAACCACGACGTAGTCCGTCCTGGAGCTCACGCTTCCGCTAACCTTTCCACCCAGCTTTTTAATTAGCTGCTCCGCGTCACTTCGCGTAAGGCCTTCGAGCGTACCCGTCAGCACAAAGGTCTTTCCAGCCACGGCTTCATTTTTTCCCTCCGGGGGCGCTTCCTCAGGCAACCGCTTCGTATTGACACCAAGCTCCTTCAGGTCGGCAATGAGCGCCTGGTTTTTTTCAACTCGGAACCAGTCGTAGATGCTCTCTGCGATGACCCGCCCGATTCCGCCTATGGAAACGAGCTGGTCCGAATCGGCTCGGGCGATCTCGTCGATGTCCTGGAAATGGGTAACGATGGTCTCCGCCGTTGTCTTTCCAACGTGGCGTATTCCCAGCGCATAAAGCAGTCTGGATAGCGTCCTGTGCCTGGAATTGTCGATACCCGCCAGCAGGTTCATCGCCCGTTTTTCTGCGAATCCCTCCAGTTTGAGCAGATCCTCGATGGTCAGCCTGTAGATGTCCGATAGGTGTCGGACGAGGCCTTCTTCAGCCAGGACAATGGCCATTTTCGATCCCAGCCCTTCTATATCCATGGCATCACGGCTGGCGTAATGCTCGAGCAGTCGTATGAACTGTGCCGGGCATTCATTCGATACACAGTAGTAGTCCGCTTCATCCGGAAGACGAACGAGCGGACTCCCGCAGGCCGGGCAGGTCTCGGGCATCTTCCACGGTTGTTCGTTACCCGTCCGAGCTTCGGGAACGTAGCTCACCACCTGAGGAATGACGTCGCCGGCCCTTTTGACCACGACCATGTCGCCAATGCGGAAATCGCGGCTGATGATGTATTCCTCGTTGTGAAGTGTAGCCTGCGATACGGTGACGCCGCCAATCTGAACCGGCTCGAGCTGGGCTTCCGGCTTGATTGCACCCGTCCGGCCTACGTTGACGATGATGTTAAGAAGCCGTGTCGTCGCTTCCCTTCCGGGGAACTTGTATGCCGTAGCCCACCGGGGTGCATTCGAGATGAAGCCAAGCTCCCTCTGGTAGTCCAGGTCATCGATTTTGAGCACGACTCCATCGATTTCGTAGTCGAGCGAGTCCCGTTCGTCCGACCAGTGCGTACAAAAATCGATTATGTCCTCGATACGGTCAAACCGCTTTATGTAAGGGCTGACAGGAAACCCGAAGCTGCTTAACCACTGCAACAATTCGTACTGGCTGCCGGGCGTATCCCCGTCGACCGGGCCAACGCCGTAGCAGAGGAAGCTGAGCGGACGGTTCGCCGTGATGTTCGGGTCAAGCTGACGCAGGCTGCCCGCGGCTGCGTTTCTGGGATTGGCAAACGTACGCTTTCCGTGTTCCGCCAAGCGCTCGTTGAGCTTCTCGAAGTCGGTTCG
Organism: uncultured bacterium; assembly: GCA_966250015.1. GTDB lineage: Bacteria > Bacteroidota > Rhodothermia > Rhodothermales > DASSAV01 > CBINFS01. Next base: position 157,497 of record CBINFS010000003.1, read on the forward strand.
TTTGATGTAAACCTCACCGCGAACCTCGATCCGCCCGGGCACGACCAAATCTTTTCGTTGATGGTCGAGTGGGATGTAAAGTGGAATAGAACGTATCGTGGCGGCGTTCCGGGTGATGTCCTCACCTACTCTGCCGTCCCCACGGGTTGCCGCCACCTCGAGGTGTCCCTTGACGTACGTAAGGGCTACTGCAAGGCCGTCGATTTTTAGCTCCGCCGTAACAGCCGGTTGAACCTCCTCACCGTAGGCAGACTTCAACATCCGGCAACACCGCTCGTACCAGGCTCGAATCTCTGCCTCACTGAATACGTTCGACAGCGACAGCAACGGGACCGGGTGATTGACTTTTTTGAACTTGTCCAGAGGCTCGCCGCCGACCCTTTGCGTTGGAGACGCCGGACTGGAAAGCTCGGGGAAGCGTTCTTCGATCAGCCGAAGAGAACTGAGCAGAAAATCGTACTCAGGGTCCGTGATGACCGGCTCGTCCAACACGTAATACCGGTGCCCATGAGCATTCAACACCGTCACGAGCTCACTGACCAACTCACGAGCCTGTTCTATGTTAAGCTGGTCGATCGGAGTGGCCGTAACCCGTTTGCGTAAATCGGTAGTTGCCTGTAAAAGATCCATCAATACGACTAAAGGGACAGGTCAGGATTACAAGAAAGCGCGTTTCAAGAACGGCTGGAATCATTCAAAAACGACTGTAGGGTCTCACGTGTTATGACGATCCGATCCTGTTCGTCACGAACGTCCGTCGGGTATTCTCTCCCCTCCACGGTGAGGCCGATCTTGCCTAGCTGTCGTTCAATAATGATTCGGTCGGTGAAATGAAAGGTCCGTTCTTCATTCAATTCTATCCAGTAGGGACGGCGCACGTCGTCGTCCACTGTGACCTTGATGTTCTGCACCTTGTCGGTGACAGCCCTGATCGTTGCACGAAGGGTATCGCCAAGCTGAACGGCCGGCGTGCTCGTTAGCTGACTTCCTGCCGTATCTGCTGTAGCGGTAACCATCTGACCGTTCTCTTCCGCTGTTCTCTCTCCGTTCGACCCTCCAGCGAATATGAACCAGGAGAGCGCTCCGAGAACGACTACGCCCAGTGCGCCAATCAACCAGACACGAGTCCTGTTTTGTGCACCTTCCCCTGCGAGGTCGCGATGCGCCAGCCGATCGTGATACGCCGGGCGTTCGATGGGCCGGATACCGGTTTGTGGTGTGGGTTCGGTAGGAGCAGGGTGCTCCGTTGTAACCCTCCTTAAGGGTGGAACGGGCGTTTCGACGCGTTCCTTGACCGGCTCAGGGGGAGGAATGGCTTCTTCAACGAGTTTTTCGGCCACTACCTCTGGCTCATGTGCTATGGTATCCTCTTCCGCTGTCTGAACGGCCTCTTCAACCCGTTCTTCTCCCAGGTACGTCTCGGCGAGCCCGCCTCGATATTCACCTTCAACTGCTTCGTCCAGCGCCTGGACGGCGATCTCCGACGAGATGCCTATTACGTCGGCGTAGGTCCGCACGAACGAACGAAGATAGACCCGGTTAAACATTGGGTGATCGAAAAGACCGTTTTCCTCGAACGCTTCCAGCAGACCACGCGGGATTTTCGTCTCGTCGTAAAGTTCTTCGAGCGTTATACCCTTTGCTTCCCTGATCTTGCGCAGGTCATTCGCAAAGCGAATGCCGGCCATCGAAGCTTTTTCTCCCGGCATAGTATACTCGTTCTTTATTTTCCAGCGTTCGTGCCACCGGTACGAATAGTACACCGTACCGCAATAATACGCTCTACGACAATCTAAATTTGTAAAGTGGTTATTGAAGTGGTCCTACAAACTTTTTCGTTTCACCTCCACCCGGACGTCTTCTTATCTCCCCTTTGAACGCCTCCCTTGCCGTAAGTGTAACGCTTTTATCATTTAAACGGCTTATTTGCAAGTCGGGATACTGGTAATTAACTCGGCGCTTGTATGTCAGGATATTTTTCTATTTACTCCGTGTGTTTTTTTCTATCAAAAACCGCCTTCCGGGTATGATCAATTCCTTCCGCTCCGTCCTGGCGCTGACCTTGCTGTCCACTTCCATTATTACGATGCACGCACGAGCACAGACCGACTCGATCCCGAGCGAACCCTTTCGACTGGCAATAGTCGGACTCGTACACGGGCACGCCGGAGGTTTCCTCAACGACCTTAGTCAGCGAAACGACGTCGTCCTCGCGGCTGTCGTTGAGCCGGACCGAGCGCTCGCGTCGTCCTACATGCAACGATTCAACCTGCCGGAATCCCTGTACTATCCAACGGTTGAGGCAATGCTCGACCTGGTCGAAGTGGATGCCGTGGCGGTATTTACAACGACCTTTGACCACCCTGCTGTCGTTTCGGCGTGTGCTCCACGAGGCATCGCCGTCATGATGGAGAAGCCTCTTGCGGTGAGCATGGATCACGCCCGAATCATCGAGGACGCAGCACGCCAACACGACATTCCAGTACTGGTTAATTACGAAACCACCTGGTATGCTGCAAACCACGACCTCTTTGACCGCGTCCTCGAAGAACAATCGATCGGGGAAATCCGGAAAATGATTGTCCGCGACGGCCACCAGGGACCAAAGGAAATTGGCGTCGGACCGGAGTTCCTCTCCTGGTTGACGGATCCCGTCTTGAACGGAGGCGGCGCGCTGACTGATTTCGGGTGTTACGGCGCGAATTTGATGACCCACCTGATGCGGGGAGAACGCCCGCTCTCCGTAACGGCCGTCACTCAGCAGCTCAAAACGGACGCCACCTATGCCCGAGTGGACGACGAAGCCACGATACTCGTCACCTACCCGAAAGCGATCGGCATCATCCAGGCGTCGTGGAACTGGCCGTTCAATCGGAAGGACATGGACGTTTACGGCGTCGCGGGGTCACTCCACCAGATCAACTCGAATGACCTGACGATCCGAAATAACCGGGGAGAAGAAAGCAGGTTGGTTGCTAAACCGCTTGAAAAGCCATACGGCGATCCTCTGAGCTATCTAATGGCGGTCGTCAGAGGCCACATCGAGCCGGAAGGCCTGTCGTCGCTGGAAAACAATCTCGTCGTCACGGAGATCCTCGATGCCGCAAGGCGTTCAGCCGAATCAGGCGAGACCGTCCATCTTCAAACACGGAACTGATCCGCTCATTCTCTGAGAAGATCCGGGCCAATTGCATCGTAGACCACTACCCGCTCCCAGAGATGGCCGTACTCCTCAACGAACTTGAGGTGATCCGGATGTACCTGGTAGGCATCCTGGGTTTCCGGATCGGGAAACACAAAGGTGATCGAAAAGTCGTACGACCGGTCGATCACGTCTCGGTTCGTTGCCGCCGGCACACCCACATAGGCCGTCTCGATTAGTTCGATCTGTGAAAGCTTCGTTAGCCCCTCGTAAAGCTTCTGGCGGTCGGCCTCACTGTCCTTGTTTTTCAGCCAGAAAAAGACGGTGTGCACGAACTTGCCTTTCTCCGGTGGCATAGTGTCTCGAGCTTCAACAGACGGAGCCATCAGGCCTAGGAGGAGCAGTAAAACAAGTGCTTTCATGCCACAAATAGTTGGTGGGTAAAAGAAACGAGGCCGTGTATGATATCGCCTTACCCACGATCGGGCAACGTTGAAAACGCCACAAACCGGACAAAAAACTTTCAGTTACTGGACTCCGTACGCAGATGTTTGGATTAACCACCAATTGAAACAGTTAACCCATTTGAAAGGGCCGTCAGTAAATGTGTTCACAAAAGATAATTGTGCTGCCGCCCACCTAAAAAGCCATTCGTAAGCAAGGTCATGGCCGTCACTCCACCACCACAACCTCACATCGCCCCGATCGGCCCGACAAACCGCTACATTTTGCTGGACGATTACACTTACGAGTGGGATTACGAAGGTGAGCGGTTCAGGGTCGTTGTGTCGAAGAGTTTCGAGTTTGACATGGCATCGGTCCCGCGAATTGCATGGCCGTTGATGAGCCAGTTTGAGCTCGGACCGGCGGCTGTCCCTCACGACTGGCTCTACCATCACAAAGGAAAGCTGCCCGCGGGTAGCTACCAGATGAAAACAGATTCCGGTTGGGAAAACGTGCCCTACGAGTGGCCTCGTAGGGACGTAGACCGCCTGTTCGGACGTATGATGCGCGAAAGCGGTGTCGTCCCCTGGCGCCGCCGTACGGCCTACATAATCGTCCGGCTATTCGGTTTCTGTGCGTGGCTGACGTGAATGCCATACGTAATCCGAAGAACCGCAAACATTCTCCTGAGCAAAAGACCTGTTATTTATTGCGTTGAGGCTTCTTCGAAATTACTATTCCAAATAGGCAGTACTGCTTTTCAAAGGGTTTTCGGTGGTAGGTGGTTCGTTTCAATCTGGAAGGTAACGAGTATCGACCGGAGCTAACTGATCCCATCATCCAGATCTACATGGGGAAGTCATTTAGCTATCGAGGAATGACATGAAAACGTGGGGACTCTTCGCCCTTAACCTCTGTTTTTTCTTTTTGACCTTCCACTTCCACCCATCGATCGCGGAAGCTCAACCGCTCATGAGAGGGATGGCAATTCGCGTCCATCTCGAAAATCAGATCCCGACTGTGGGGTGGTTGCAAGACGTCAGCTCGGACAGTTTGTGGTTTCAGCAAAAGAAAAGCCGGGTAAAGATGGCGCTTCCAATTGAGTCCATAACCCGGATTGATATACGTCAGGAATCTCATTTAAAAGGCGCTCTATTGGGAGCTGGTATTGGATTTGCCATCGGTGCAAGTGTCGGCACAATCACCTGTATGGCAGACCCGGAATCTTGTAAGTCAAGAACAGACGAGTCCGACCTCGAAGCCTCAATAGCTTCCGGAATGTTTCTGGGTTTCGGTGTAGGTTTATTGGGAGCGCTGGCAGGTCGTTTTCTTCTTAGCTCATACTGGAAGCGGATTTCGCCGCCCTATACGACGCTTGATCAAACAAGTGCTATTGGAAGACCGGCATTTCAAATCCAGATTCGGATTTAGCCGTAGAAACCTCTGAGGCCATTCACCGGGGCCCCACTTCTACGGGACCAATCTAAAGGAAGCCATTACCCTCCCGCCATGAGGGAGGCGCTAACTGCTTAATGCAAGCTTGACGCGGCCTGGGTCCTTTATCGCCTTCAGGCGTCATGCCATCCCGACAGCCTCAACCCGTGAGGCACATGGAGCCGCTTGAATCAGCCGCCATGGGCTACGGTCACGTATAGATTTGATTTTGTCTCTTGCGGGCTCGAATAGCCGCCGCTCCACATCTGCAGGCTGTTCAATGCATAATCGCCACGACGACTTCGACTCTAAGACGTAGACGTAATACCAGTCGGTTCACCGAAATGAAAAAGGCTCTCCGAAGAGAGCCTCGATGTCGGGACGGCGGGATTTGAACCCACGACCCCTTGCACCCCATGCAAGTGCGCTACCGGACTGCGCCACGTCCCGTGTTTGTGCTGCAAAACAACGAAATAAATGAGTCCTTTGCAAGCTTTCGTTCGAAATGCACGATAGATTGATGGCCGGGTTCCGAACCTGACCATCCTTTTTTACGGAAGCCTTTGCAAGATTTCGATTAAAAAGCCTTTGAGCTCCTCCAGCTTCTCGCGTTCTCGGATCGAAGGGCTACCTGCATTTTTGGACCTGGCCAGGACTTGCCTTGCCCCTTCGATCGTGTACTTGTCGTCTCTAAGCAGCTTCTTCACGCGCAGTACCATGTTGATGTCGTCCATGGTGTATACTCTACGCCCCGCGCGGTTCTTTTTTGGCTTCAGCTCGTCAAACTCAGTCTCCCAGTACCGCAAAACGTGAGCGTCCAGACCGGTCATCTCGCTCACTTCACTGATAGAGTAGTACAGCTTCTTTATTCCACCTTCGTGCATGTTGTTTTCAGAAGCCTGTTCGAGGTAGTAGGTAGAGTCCTCCCGTCATCCATCTTACTGATTGTACGAAATGCGCCCCGTATTTTCTCGTTGTCTCCTTATTTCACGTCTGAGCCCAGCGTGTCGTCATACCCCCATCAGCTCAAACGTGGACCCGTCGACGGGATCCTTCTCCACTTCGATGCGGACGGGGAAGGCCTCCTTGATCTGGTCCATGTGGGTAATGACGACTATCTTGTCGAAATCCTCTTTTATCACCTGAATGGCTTCGACGAGGCCTTCGATACCCTGCGTATCCTGCGTGCCAAAGCCCTCGTCGATCACAAGGGTCCTGACCCTGACGCCACTTCGCTCGGCCAGTAGCTGCGCAAGCGCTATGCGTAAGGCAAAATTGACACGAAAAGCCTCTCCTCCCGAAAACGTCTCGTACGCACGAGGAACGCCGAGCTCATCCGTGATGATGATCTCGAGTGTCTCCATCGTTCCACCCGCTTTTTTGTCCTTCAACGTTTCCAGGCGGACGTGCATTTTCCCGTCCGTCAACCTCTCCAACAGCGCGTTGGCTTTCTCCTCGACTTCGGGCAGCGTCTCCTCGATGATGAGGGATGGAATGCCGTGTTTTCCGAAGGCAGCCTTCAGCTGTTTGTAAAGGGTACGGCGTCGATTGACCTCGGAATGCTTCTTCCGAAGCTCGCCGAGCTGCTTGCGATCGCGTTCCGCCTGCTCGAGGTAGACGCTGAGTTCCCCAAGCTGCTTTTGAACGGCACGTAGCTTCTCCTCTTCGTAGTTGATTTCCTCCGTTTTGGTCTGAAGCAACGCTTCAACTTCCGGTTTCTGTTGCAGCTCAGCTTCCAGCGCCCCGAGCAGCCCGTGTATCTTTTCGTATTCCTCGAGCGCTTCCGCCACGCGCTTCCGAATTCGCTCGATCTCGTTTTCCCACTCTACCCTATTTTGCTGAGCGTTCAAAAGGTCTTTCATCCGGTCGCCCGCGTCGGCCAAATCGCGAAGGCTTTTTCTGACGTCATCGAAACGTACGGGATCGAAGCCGATCAGTTGAAGCTGTTCTTTCAGCCGCCGGATCTGCTCCTGGATGTCGGCAAATGCATTCGGCCCGTCGAGCTGCACCCGGACGAGCTTCAAATCCGCTTCTGCCTTCTCAATCAGCTTTTCGAGCTGCTCGACCTTTCCGGCTGTCTGCTCGAGGTCGCTCAGCTTCTCCTCGTACCGCTCTGCTTGAAGTGCGATTTTTCGGGTCTGCTCGTACTCGACCTGATCAAACGGCGTCGATTCGAGCTCTTTCTGAAGGCTTTCGAGGCGCTCCTGAAGCTCCCCGGCAAACGTCTCGTCTTTTAGGGATCTTTTGATCTCATCAGCCCGCTCGCGTTGCCGTTCGAGAAGCGTCTCCGCTTCCTGTACCGTCTTTAGTTGCTCGTCGATGGACGCGAGCTGTTGCGGGCAATCCTTCAGGCTCTCGATTTCCCGATTCAGCTCCCGGTATTCTGAGCGGAGGCGGTCTCTGATCTTCTCCTGCTCAGCCATCCATTCGTCGAGCACTTTGAGCCGCGTATCAAGCGTTTCGAGTACTGTCTTGTGCTTCTGCTCAACGTGAGCTCGATGGTCCGCCGTTAGCTCGGTCCCACACGTCGGACACACCTCCGCTTCCAGATTGATGAGCCGCTGATACTCTTCCCGGTGTTTCTCACGTTCTTGCTCGAGAATCTTCTTCTGACCGGAGCGCTCCTTCATATCCTCAGCGATCCGCTGGCCTTCCAGCTTCGTCTCTTCGAGCTTCTTCTCCAGGTCTGAAAAGTGTGCGAGCCTTTCTGTAAGTTCTTTCCGCCGAATAATCAGTGCATTCCTAGCGGAAACCGTCTTTTCGAGCGAGGAAATTTGTTTAACCAGCTCCCGCAATTCGCCGAGTAAAGCCTCTTTACGGCCGTGTATCTCGCGCTCTACGTTAGCGATATTTTCCTTGAGGCTGTTGTGGCGTTCGAGTGTCTTGTTTAGCTCAGCCAGTCTCTCCTGGGCAGCACGAACCTTTTGCAGCATACGCCGCACGGTGGGTTCCTCAGTGAGCTTTGACTGGCATTCCTTCAGGGCGTTCTGATGCGTCTGAAGCTCTACTTGAAGTACGTGCGCTCGCTTTTCGAGCTCGTGTTTTTTATCGCGCAGCTCGTTCTGCCGATGCTCTATCTGCTTTTCGACCCCCCTGAATAGATCGCGTTTGCCATCGAGCTCATCCCGCTCCCTCTGAAGCATTTCGTACCGCTCGAAAGCTTTTTCAATCGAATCCTTCTCTTCGATCAGTCGGATCGCTTTTTCTAGCCGATCCTGAACCTGCTTCTCGTCTCTCTGGTAGGCCGTGATTTGTGCAAGAGTTCGTTCAGCCACCTTGCTCAAAGAAGCCGCTTCTCGCTCTTTGGCAGCCAGCTCGGCTTTACGCCGCAGCAAATGACCCTCCTCGTTCTTCAGCTTGCCCAGGCACTCCTGAACCAGTTTCAGCTGGGACTCGGTATCATCGTAGGCAAGCTTCCACTCCGGTTCCTTCTCCAACGCTTGCCCGAGCCTCTCAATTTCAAGCTCGATGAGGTGAAGCTCGTCTTCCGCGGCACGTTCCTTCTCTCGGGCAAGCTGTGCGAGCGCCTCGTACCGATCCAGATTCAGTATACGTGAGAGGATCTCCTTGCGCTCTCCCGGCTTTTTCTTGGTGAACTCGTCCGACCTCCCCTGAAGGATGAACGCCGAGTTGATGAACGTTTCGTACTCTATGCCCAGCAGCCGATCGAGCTGCTGTTGCGTCTCCCTGACCGACGCACCGGTCAGTGGCCTGTACGAACCCGATTCCGGCTCGTAGATACCGATTTCCAGCTCGGGACGGGTGGTTTTTCCGGAGGGAGATCGTGTATAGGAACGAACGACGCGGTACCGCTCCCCTTCCAGATCGAAAACGAATTCGACCTGCATCCGCTGTGCGCCGATGTGGATCAGCTCGTCGTCGGGTTTGCGGCTTCCACTCGATTTGCGTGCTTCGCCCCAGAGCGCCCACGTGATGGCGTCCAGCAGCGCCGATTTACCATGTCCATTCCGGCCGGATAAACACGCAACGTGGAACTGCTCAAAATCAAGTACGGGCGCGCGTGTACCGTAGCTCAGGAAATTGCTCAGACGAAGCTGGACAGGTACCATAGATCAGATCGGTTCAAATGGGAGTCAAACTACACAGAACAAATGCTGCTCACCCGGCGGGGCGCCCATTCTACGGCTCGGACACTACGGGTTCCTCTCCACCGGTTTTATCCAACACCTCGTTCGAGATCAATTCCCAGGCGGTCGGAAGGACGGTGGAAACGGGAGAATACAACACCGATTCCTGCCGCATGGGAGCCTCGGGATAATCGGCAAAATTGAGGACGAAGAATATCGCACTTAAAACCAGCACGGCCTTGAGTCCACCCACGATACCGCCGGCAGCGCGGTCGAGAAAACTCAGCTTCAACACTTTGAAGACACCTTCCACAAGGCGTGCGAGCAGCAGAGCAACCGTCTGCACCACAATAAACACAACCACAAAGCCTACAGGCGTTGCGTACTCTTCAGAAATGGCAAAAAAACCGGTTATCACCGAGCCTATGAGCGTCGAAAACTGCAAGGCCAGCAACACGGCTGCGACTAGCCCGACAATGGAAAGGATCTGCCGTACCGCACCGGTGAACAACCCCCTCAAAAGCCCGATCCCGACGAAAACGACGATAATCAGATCGATGGCATTCATTTTTAAGTATCAGGACAAGAGTTCGCGGGCGATCATTTGAATACGCTTCCCGTCTGCTTTACCCTTCAGGCGTTGCATCGCCGGACCCATCACCTTGCCGATTTCGGCCGCCGATGAGGCGCCTACCTCTGCTATTATTTTGCGAAGCTCCTCCCTGATTTCATCGTCACTGAGCTGCTTCGGCAGGTAAGATTCGATGATCGCCAGCTCCTGACGTTCATTTTCGGCAAGATCTTCCCGCCCGGCGCCTACGAATTGTTCGATGGAATCTCGCCGCTGTTTGGCCTGTTTTTGTAGCACAGACAGCGCCTGCTCGTCGCTCAATTCGGCCACACCTCCCGTCCGTTCGGCAATCTCGCGCTCGAGCAATGCTGCACGCAGAGATCGAAGAGTTCGCAGGCGAACCTCGTCTCTGGCTCTCATGGCATCTTTCAGGTCTTCCGAAATACGATCCTTTAACATGAGCTCTATCACCGGGTTTTAACGCATCAAAATCCAGTCGGCCATTCAATGTAGACCAACCAGAATATACTGAAAGGTACGATCAACAGCCCGCACATGTGCGCGGTTTGGCGTGTTCGCAAATCACGTAGTGACGTGAGAAGTAAGATCAATGGAGATGGTGTCGGAACGGCGTTCACCGAAAGACGAGCCTGAGGGCGAATACCCCTACACCGACCTGCATCGCGGCCAGCGAGACGGCGGCACGTGTGTCAAATGCTTCGATTCGCTCTTTAAGAAGCGGATCTCCCGTCCTGCGAAATTCGTCGTGGAGGTGATCCGCCTTGAACTTGTAGTGGATCGTCAGGACACCAGCCGTCGCCGCAAGGCCGAGCGCAGCATAATCGATCCAGGATTGACTTCGAGCTGGGGGCATCCAGTCGACTTCGGTCACCTCGACGTCCTGGCTCCTAACGGCCCGTTCGAGGAAGATAGACTGGCGGTTCCACAGCTCATTTCCCGGCTCGATTCGCCTGCTCACGTACCCGTCCCGTTCGAGCAGCAAGGCGCCGGAGAGGGGTTCGGCCGATTTGTACGTTATTGGCGTTTCACCCAGACGAATTTTCGCGCCGGCCTCTTCGTGGTAAACGATTGCTCCGTAGGGAATGGACTCGACGCGATAGTAATAAGGGAAATTGAGCGTCAATGTGGTTGAATCACCTGGTGAGGCGGTGATCGGCGCCACCAACGGTTCCACCGACCAGCTTCCGGCATCGCTTATCACGAGACGTATTTGCCGTGTCGAAGCCGGAACGACAAAATGCTTCTGCGAGGCCGGTCCAACCCGCATGGTATCGGCATAGACAATGGCTTCCGGCTGATTGGTTTCAACCGTAATGTGCAGGCTCTCCTGCGCCGCAACTGGAGTGGCCAGAACGAGCCACAAGAAAACAATCAGCAAGCTTTTATTGAGTTGCCACATGGTCTTCTTCCACCGTCCGAAACAGGTTGACGTGTCTGGGCTCAGTTAGTACGACCAGGGCTCCCTCTTGCGGAGCAAAAGCGGACTTCGTGCGCCCGTTGAGCCGATGGGACCATTGCAGCGTACCCGTATCTCGATCCAACGCATACAACCAGCGATTCATCGTGCCGACGTACACGTGGTCCCGGGTAATCATTGGAGCAGACGCAAATGCACCGTCCACGACAAATTGCCACACCTCTTTACCAGAACGGGAATCCAGGGCCCGCAGGATGCCGTCGGAACCACCAAAAACCACGAGATGATCGGCAACCGCGGGCGAAGTAATAGAGACCATCGTGTCGGCGACCTGGTACTCCCACAATAGCTCACCAGTTAGCGGGTTAAGGGTACAAAGCTCACCACGGCGTGTCGGCACAAACACCGCTTCAAGTGTACCGGCAGGCGTCGAATAGAGTGGACTGCCCAAATCCGCCACCCATTCAACATTGCCATCAGCTTGCCTGAAGGCCGTAACCATACCTCGATCGTCGACGACCACAACGAGCTCCCCGACTCCAATCGGGGTAGCATGAACCCCGACGTACTCTCCGAGGCTCTTCTCCCAAACGACGGCTCCGTTTCTACGGTCGTAAGCCCTGACTGTCCCGTTGACGTCGGCGCCAAAGAGCAGGTCGCCTTCAAGAAGCAGACCGGCGTTAACCGGGGCGTGTTCGGTACGCCAGAGCACCCTGCCCCTTCTTAGATCGTAAGCCTGGACGGCCTTTCCCTTCCAGGCAACCGAAACGTACACAATCCCGTCTGCAATGACCGGTGTGCCCTCGATGGCTTTACCGAACGAAGCAGTCCCCCTTCGTTTTCCGCTTTGCAGGTCGATGGCGTGGAGCTCCCCCTGGCGATTGGCCACGAACACGATCCCATCCGCTACAAGTGGTGGTCCCGGACCGAACGCCGCCAGAGCATTGTACGACCAGACCTGTTCGAGTGGCGGATTCACGGCAAGAACCGTGGCGTTCGATCGGGTATTCGTGCCGCCCTCTGTTATCCAGACGTGTGAATCACCCCGAAAAGTCTGGTCGATTTTGAGAATGCGGCACCCGGAAGTCGAGAAGACGAATGCCGCCAGCAGAAGAACGAGGAGAAACTGACTATCCTTTCCGCGACGCATGGGGTCTCGCTTTACGGGTTGGCTCCTGTTAGAAGTCCCATCCGAAGAAAAACTGTCTAAAGAGACGGTCGGAGCGTTTTTTGAACCCTTCCGTATACCGGTAACCAACGTCATACCGCAAAACAAACCCGCCGAATAGATTTATCCGCAATCCCAATCCTGCGGAGCCGATCGTCTGGCCGGTGGTTGCGTAACCGTTCGCAAGCGGCAGGGTTTGACGATCGTGATACCCCTCGTTCCAGACGTGCGCTGCGTCGATGAACGCTGCGCCGCGAAGGCTGGCCAGTCCAAACGGCGCCAGGATGGGGATCAAGACGGAAGGAGCCGTCATGAGGGGAAAGCGAAGCTCGTGCGAAGTGAACCACATTTTCCGCCCTCTTATGCTGAACAACCGGTACCCTCGCAGATCCCAGCTACCGCCGAGGATAAACAGGCGCGCCTCTCTACCCTGGTTAATCCGACCCATCACCCACGATGCCAGCGTGACGTCTTCCGCAAGACGCCAGTAATGCCGGGCGTCGGCGGCCAACGTAAAGTAGTTCACATTCGAGTAGCGGATGTCTGTCGTGTAGGCAGTCGAAAGGCTTGCACGCCAGCCCTCCACCGGTCCGTTCATCCCGTACAGGGTATTGTCGTGAACGAGCGAAATCCCATTGGATAAGAGTAGTGCCTGGCGATCGATGCCCCGGATGGAGACTTCCTTGTCACTCCACGAGAGCGACGCGCTGAATTCAATCCGTCTGAACATCGAGATCGGATAGCTGATGGCGCCGAATCCGCCGTACATCGTTTCCCAGAAGAGCGGGTATTCGCTCGCCGCATCAGGGTCGGTTATGTCGTATCGCAGGCCGCCGTACCGATAGGCTCCGTAGGCGATGTGCGTGCGCTGGTGTAACTGAACTCGGGTGAGCGAGAGGTTCATGCTTTTGAGAAACGTTTGCCTCCCGCGGGCGCCATTATAGACCGAAAGATACCAGTAATCGTCACCAAGCATGTCTGAGAACACCAGAACAGCCCCGCCGGTTGTTCCCCACACCGGATTCTGGCTGACCTGCCCCTGGGCGACGTCGAGGTTGTATTTCCTCCGATACTGGAAACGCTTTGCCCCTTCGTCGATACCTATCCGTCCAAATGCCCAGTGTTCACCCGTTTTGTCGAGATCGACGGTCTGAAGGTGTTTCGGGCTGGCAGCGAGCGAATCGATTTCAGGCAAGCTTCGGATAATGAAGCGGTAGTTTTCGAAACTCGTGAAAACGAGGTTGTCCTCCTCGGTAAAAACGGGATCGAATGCCGCGCTCGAAAGGTCGGTCAGCTGCCGGGCAACGGGCTGTACGCGATCGGAGGCCAGGATGGCCTCGGCCGATCCGGTATAGGCTACTTCCTTTTCCAGAGTGGCTTCCGGCAGGACGTCCACCATCCAGACGTTCTGCGCCCCGAACCTTCCTTCCTCGTCCCGCTGCGTTCTGATGAAAACCAGCTTGCTGCCATCCGGACTCCACCGGGGCGATAGATCGTGGTGAAAGCCGAACGTACGGTACTGGATTTCACCGCTGGCCAGGTCGTACGTCATCAGATTGTACGCATCGTTCTTTCCCTCCGAGGTGCGGTCCGACGAGAAGGCAATCATGCGCCCATCAGGACTCCAGGCCGGGTCGCGGTCGTCGTACTTATCATCCGTCAGCTTCTGCAGGTGGCCGTTCTCCGTATCGAACACGTACAGATCGGAAAAGCCGCTCTTGTCGATGGACGAAAAGGCCAGCTTCGTCCCGCTGGGGTCCCAGTCTGGTGAATAAACGGCAACGAGCCCGCTGAAGGCGTACGTCGGCCCCATTTCGTCGCGTTCGAGATCGTAGACGTGTACAACATCGCGCATCCCGCTCTTCGTCACGAACGCCAGCTTTCCATCTCTGGAAACGCCAAGTCTGCTTTCGAACAGGTGAAACGCTTCGAATCGATTGTTCCGCTCCCCACGAATCAATATGCGAGGCTTACCGATCGGCCGGTGAAGGGAATCGACCTCCACCTCGTAGATGTTTGAGTAACCGGTCCGGTTGCCGACGAAGTAGATTTTGCGCGTTCCATCGCGAAAACGGTAGTACACCGGTTTCGCGTTGAACCCCTCGGCCGAAACGGTACCGGCCAGATAGGTCGGAAACTCGATTGTATCGAGCGATGGGTAATACTGCTCTTTGAACCACGTTAGCCAGCGGTCGGCGATGGTTTCGAAGTCTTCGCGTAAAACGGAAGACATCACCACCCTGAAATCGCGGTCCTTCCAGGCATTTTCAATGAGCTCGAGCAGTTTTTCCTCGCCGTAGATTTCCGAGATGAACCGGCAGGTGGCTTCCCCCTCCTTATACATCAAATAGGTGCCCGCTATTCGGTCCAGATTCTCGAGCGGTACCAGGTAATTCGAGAACACCGCATCCCGTAGCACCATCTCGGCCTGGTGGTCCGGTTTGCCCGACCAGTATTCGGCCAGCCCTTCCGTGAACCAGAGTGGTATGAACCGGTCTGGGGCAACCCGGTGATCACGCAGTACTCGCGTGACCGTGGCGTACGTAAAAACGTGTACGAGCTCGTGTCGGATGACCCGACGGAAGGTGTGGATGTTGCCGTTTGCCGGGACGACGACGCGCCCTTTCAAAAACTCGAAGAATCCGCCCACCCCATCCGGGATGAAGCCCGGTGTGATGTTCGTCTGTTTGAAGTGAATGTTGGACGAGTAGAATATGAGGGGTATGCGCCGGTTGATGGACGTCCTGAACCGGTTTTGAAGCTCTTTGTAGACCTCCTCGGCAAAATGGGCGCCGTACTCGGCCAGCTCCGTCATCTCCGGGTAGTAATAGATGTCGAAGTGCTCGGTTTTGAGTATGTGCCAGTCCCAGTCCTCGTACTGGATCTTGTTTCGGCCGAAATAGTAGCCATACTGCGCCCCCGCAGGCTGAGTAGAGGCCCACAAGACCACTACCGAAAAAACGAGACAAGTCAAACCCCGGACCATAGGAGTAAGGGAGCGTAATCAGGCAAGTGCTGGACGCACAACCGGCACGTCGGGTCACCGCTTCAAAAATCGCTTCCGGACATTTTTTTGTACAATCTGCCGGAGAGACGACGAAGCAGAAGCGGGCATTTACCGGTTCAATTATCCTAAGGGACTACGCGATATTCAACCGCCCGTTCCTGAGGCACTAAAAAGTACCCGACCTCGTCCTGTTACTTTTCGCCCGGGGCAACGGCCTGATTATCCTGCGAGGGCGTCGTTGTAGAACGACGGTATGTAGGAACGTTCACGCATCCATTCCTTCACCAGCGACGTAACCTCCTCGGCGCTACACGCTGCAAGAGCCTTGGAAGTCAATGCCTGCGCCTCGGAGAGTTTGATGGATCGGATGATCCGCTTCACCTCAGGAAGGTATCGCGGCGAGACGCTCAGCTCATCCAGTCCAAGCCCGACCAGAATGGGTACGGCGTAAGGATTCGCGGCGACTTCTCCACACAGACTCACCGAGATGCCGGCCTTACGGGCGGCGTCTACGGTTTGCTTGATAAGCATCAACACTGCGGGATGCAGCTCGTCGTACAGGGACGAGACGAGGTCGTTGCCACGATCGACCGCGAGCACGTACTGCGTCAGGTCGTTGCTACCGATCGAAAAGAAGTCACATACTCCCGCGAACTTCTCGGCCATCAGTGAGACTGACGGCACTTCGACCATTATCCCGACCTTTATCGAGCGGTCATGCTCGATTCCTTCTCGATCAAGTTCGGCGGAAACCTCAGCGAGTGCCTCCTTGAAACGATACACTTCCTGGAGCTGCGTCACCATGGGAAGCATGATCCTGGTCGGACCATAGGCACTCGCACGCAAAAGTGCGCGAAGCTGAGGCCTCAGGAGTTCCTCCCGTTCATTTAGGATACGGATGCCACGCCAGCCGAGGAAGGGATTCTGCTCGCGATGGGCCAGCGGCAACACCTTATCCCCACCCAGGTCGAGCACTCGAAACGTCGTGACGTTCGGGCTAACGGACTCCGTGATCTTCTTGTAGCTTTGAAATTGCTCTTCTTCAGTGAATGAAATCCTGCCCTGCATGAGGAAGAGAATCTCCGTCCGGAAAAGCCCCACCCCTTCAGCGCCAAACTCGCGAAGTAAATCGAGCTCTTCCTTGAACTCGAGATTTGCGCGAAGAACCACCCGATGACCGTCCGGCGTTTCGGCCGGAAGCGGAATCATGTGCTTCTGTTCCTTGAGGTAGAAGGCATAGTTCTGCTGCTTCTGGCGGTAGCGCTCGATGGTCTCATCCGTAGGATTGATGATGACACGCCCACTCAAACCGTCGAGAATGAGTAGATCCCCGTCGCTAACCTGATCGGTTATCTCGTGAAGGCCAACGACTGCCGGAACGTTCAGGGCACGCGCCATGATGGAGACGTGCGAGGTCGCCCCGCCGAAATCCATCGCACAACCCAGGATGTTGCGACGTGAGAAAAGAATGATGTCCGCGGCGGTCAGATTTTCCGCAACGACGATCGTGTCGGCATCAACGGCTGAAAGGATTTTGCCCCGTCTCAGGTGCCGAATGATCCGATCCTGAACGTCCAGCAGATCGTTTGCACGTTCCCTTAGATATTCATTTTCACTCGCCTTCATCAGCTGACGGTGCTTCGACATGACGCTCTGCACCGTAAAATCAGCACTGACACGCTCTTCGCGTATGTGTTCGACGACGGCCGTGTAGAGGAGCTCGTCTCGAAGCATCATCGCCTGTGCTTCAAAGATCTCTGCACTCTCCGGTCCGAGCTTCTCCCGCGCGACAGCAGCAATCTTGTTTAGCTCCCTCTCCGCTTTCGTTACCGCGCGTTCAAACCGTTCGAGCTCAGGCTCAATTTCATCTTCGGTCAGCTGCCGCTGAACGATCGTGAAGGCATCCTTTGTGTACAGATATACGGGTCCTATCGCGATCCCCGGCGCGACGCCAGCGCCCTCTAGAATCCGTTCACCACTCAAGGCCGATCCAAACGAATCTGCGTTCAAGACGGCTTCCCGGGATGTATTTTCGGTTTCAGTTGCCATACGCCTGGTTATTCAGGCCTCTCAAAAAATGTTCGACGGGCTTTCAACTACTTGACTTCACCAAAACCTTCGTGGAAGAGTTGTTGGACGGCCTTGCACGCCTCCTCCTCATCTACTCCCTCAAATATGAGAGTCAGCTTGGAGCCCTGCTCCGCCGCAAGGGTCATTACACCAATGATACTTTTTCCGTTGATCTCGTAACCGTCTTTTTGTATGAAGAAGTCAGATTTAAACCTGGATGCCGTGCGAACGATCATAGACGCCGGTCGGGTGTGCAGGCCCGCCCGGTTGGTCACTTTTACTTCACAGGTAATCATCCGGAAAAACTGTCGTGTCGGTACGTGTGATTGAAGGTTCTGGATTTCTTCGTCGACCGGCGAAAATCGTACCGGGAAATCAGTGTATCCTTTCTGACAGACGGTCAATCAAATAGTTCAGAGCACCCACCGCTGGCCCTTGCGGCAGCCGGTTCAACCTTTCGCGAGCGAAATGGGTATGTTCCTTCACGGCGTTTCTGGCCTCGTCCAGTATGCCGAGCTGTTCGATCCGCCGTCGCGTTTCTTCGACTTCCCCAAACTCCATTTCACCTTTGACGATTCTCGAAAGCCACGACCGGTCCCCGGCGGTAGCCCTTTCGATTGCTCTAAGGAGAATGTACGTCTTTTTGCCTGCTACCAGATCGCCTCCAATGGGCTTACCCCACCGTTTGTCCTCTGCAGCGATGTCGAGCAAATCATCCTGAATCTGGAAGGCGCGCCCCAAGTACCGCCCTATCTCTTGAAGCGTGTGGCGTTGCTCCTGCGGTGCTCCACCTGCGTAGGCGCCAAGCTCAAGTGATAATTCAAGCAGAGCCCCGGTCTTCGCATCGATCATATTGAGGTATTCCTCGACCGATACGTCTTCCCTCGTTTCGAAGGCCTTATCCAGTGCCTGCCCTTCGCACAACCGTGTTACCATCGTATGGTAACGGCGAAAAAGAACATTGAGTTCTGCTATTGGCAGACGACTGAGCAGCTCGTAGGAGAGCGCCATCAGGTAGTCGCCACACAGGATGGCGGTGCCTTCGTCCCACTTCGTGTGTACCGTCGGCCTGCCACGCCGCTCGGCAGACCGGTCCATGATGTCGTCGTGTACGAGCGTAAACGTGTGGAATACCTCGACGGCCAGCGCTCCGGGAAGGATGTCCTCCGGACGAACACCAAAGATTTCTCCTGATAGCAGGACGAGGATGGGCCTTAGCCGCTTACCCTGACCCTCAAGTGCATACCCGACCGGTTCGTACAGCTCGGCCGGCTCGCGCTCGGGTACGAGGTCTGAAAGCGCTTTGTTTACCAGATTTCTGAGGTTGTCTATGTGGTCTTTGTACCCCATACCCTCGGTGGTGATTGCCTTCACAATTTCTCCTGAGGGTCCTCAGAATACTTTTTCTTTTTCGATGACTTCACGGAGAACCGTCTGAATCCTGCCAAATACCTCGTCGACCGACCCCGAGCCATCGATCAGCCGAATGCATTTGCCGTCCCGGTAGTATTCCTCCAGGGGGGCTGTTTCACGATGGTAAATGACCAGCCGTTCGCGGATCGCGTCGGGTCGATCATCCGGTCGCTGAACGATCATTTCCGGATCGATGTGAGGTGGGGGTGGCTTGAACGACAGGTGATAGGTTTCGCCGGTAACTTTGTGGATTCGTCGTTGCGAAAGCCGTTCGACGATCTCTTCGTCTGGCAGCTGAATGCTCAAAACGACCTGAATCGGACTATTTTGTGCGTTCAATAGATCTGCCAGCCACTCAGCCTGCGCGACGTTTCTGGGAAAACCGTCAAGAACGAAGGCGTGAAAATCAGATTCACGGAGGGCTTCTTCTGCTAGTTGGCGTACGAGGTGATCAGGCAGAAGCTGTCCCTCGTTCACGTATTTCTTCGCTTCCTGTCCTATCGGCGTCCCTGCGGCCATTGCCGCACGTATGATCTGCCCGGTAGAAATGTGCCGAACACCGTAATGCTTCACCAGCATTTCGGCTTGAGTTCCTTTGCCCGCTCCAGGAGGACCGAACAGTACAATTCGCATTATGATGACTGACTATTTATTTCTTCGATGCCAACCGATGCTGACAAAATGACACCAGCGGAAGGCGAATTAAAAACGGCTAAATGTATGAACAGCACGGTCCTGAGACAAACGATTTGGAGGGGCTCTAAGCCTTCCGTTACAGTCTCGATGACGAATAACGATTATTTCCGTCCAAAATCCACCTGATCTGCACGCATCGAGAAATTTACTTGCTTATGATCCCGCAACGTCCGGCGAAACGTCCTGACCGATTGTGCCGTCGGCGGCCAGATCAGCCTGGACCGAATTGAGCGTCGAAGTGAGGCGCTCGAGAGCGGACCGGACCCCGAAACCGACGCCGGTCGTGATTGAAAGTTCAAGGAGCTGCCGGAAAAGACCGGGCGCCTTGGCCTTACTCTCTTGCGAGTAAACGATGACCGGCACACGATCCTGGAGTGCCATCCGTATGGCTTCGCCCGTTTCCTCACCCGAAACGATGGCGTGCCTGGCATCGGAGACGACCGCGTCGATGTAGGCGTCGATGAAAGCGCGGTGTCCGTCTTCCATCCTCGGAATCACACGGCGGCGGCCTCCAAACAAGAGGCCTACAAATAGCCCTGCAACGAGGGTCCCACCCAGTACGAGCCAGGGTTTTGATTTCACCAGCTCAACAACCTTGCGTTTTGCCTCGGAAAGTTCGTCGTTGAGGGCGTTTATCTGTGCTTCCAGCTCTGCCGCTTTTTCTTTCAGTTCTGATTCGAGTTCCGATTTTTCCACGGTTATCTCCCGTATTACGTACCAATGAAAATTCCAACCAGCCGTCTTGGCAATCGGCCGTGTTCGTATTACACAGTATACAGATTCATCGTCCTTTTATCATCCGGTCAACCGATCGGTTGATTCTCCAGCAAGAAAGCCGATCAGGTCAACGCCACCCGGGTACCACTCCAGCTCTGGACGATGAGCGAAACCGGGTTCCTGAACCGGAACGGTTGACCGAAGCCGCTCCAGCATGGCCCGTCTTGCCACGACGGTCTCGATCCGACTCCCCTGCTCGACCAGCCAGTCTTCGACTTCCTTCAAATCATTATAGACGGTCCACCGAACGTGCCCAGGTGGTTGAACATCGGGCGCTCCCTTGCTGAGCAAAAACTCCATTCCTTCTCCGAAGGCGTGCGGAATGTTTCTGGCTTTGAGAAATGCAACCTGCATTTTCAAGCTCCCTGGAATTCGTGGATGAACCGGAACGATGCCACGAAACTGCGCAAATGCATCGAGTAATGGATCCGGCGACACCCCGTCAGGAGCCCAGATCAGTGCTACACTGCGGAAGTCAGTACCATTGTACAACAATACATCTTCCGCAAGATATTCCAGATCCTCTTCACGCTCCTTGCCGTCCAAGACGGCTACGGAAAAGGTCTCGGGTAATAATAGAAGACGTCCCTCCCGATCTCCCAACTCCTCGAAGCGCTGTACGAGGTCGGTCCGAAGGTCATCGCTCACATCTGCGATAAGCAAGTCGGTGCCCTCCGGTACCAGATCCTCGGAAATGAACTCGACGGGGAGGTCGATCGTCTGACGCATTTCCCCAACAAATGCCGCCAACAATACGGGCTCCCCCTCCTGCATTGCACATCGAAAGGAGTGACCCGTGACGAGTGCAGCCAGGAGCTCCCTAAACCCTGAAACAGGGGTTCTTGCCTTTAGTACCGCCGTTACACGTCGAGGCTGTGTCACGATACGCCCTCCAATCCACAACTCGATCGCCTCGGCGGTCAGTTGGCTCATGAGCTGGTTGACGGCAAAAACGACCGATTCCTCAGAAAACGGGGCGTCGGAGTCGAGGAACTTTTCGGTTGCGTCTCTTCTTCGTTCATAGTCGGGATCCTGCCAGAGCGTCGCAGTCCGTTCGATGACTTGAAGCAGGCTGTCCGTCACGGCCTTGGGGGTTCAGGAGTTGTTCAATCAGCGGCGAGTCCCCTTACTGCGTGCAAACGCTTTATGTTGCAGGAAGGGCGAAGAAAAAACAAAAAGGCCCGGCCTTGACACCTTCAGACCGGACCCTCAAAGAAATAGCGAAGGACTGCCCCGAGATCAGGGCTTAATCATACACCCGAACGATTTCGTAACGGGTGTTCCCACTTCTGCACCCGAAACGACGGCGTCCAGTGCGTTTTTCAGATACGGATCCCGGACGTTGGACGGGTCACCCGGGCTGTCGTCGATTGCGCCGGAGTAGACCAGCTTGTTGCTGCCGTCAAAAACGTAAAAGTGCGGCATTCGTTCGGCGCCGAACGCAGACGAGAGCCTGGAGTCGACGTCCATGATGTAAGGAACCGAATATCCCTTTTTGCTACTCGCCTCCGCATTCTCTTTTGGAAACGCAACGGGGTCGTTCGAATTGATCAGGATGAACCCGATGCCCTGTCCGCCATACGTTCTCGCCAGATCCATCACCCTACCTTCCGCTTTGGACGTCCACGGACATTCGTTGCTCCAGAAAACGACGACGGTGCCTTTCGAGCCCGTCAGATCACTCAGACGAACGCTCTTTCCGGTAGCGTCCTGAAACGACTCGGATATCAGCGGTAAGGTTGATCCCGTAGAAATGCCCTGTGCAGTTGCGGTATTGGATACCGTAATGCCCAGAACCAGGAGAATTAATAGGACGAGTGCTGATCTTTTTCTATACATGGATTGCCTCTGCTTTTCTATAAACCCGGGTTACCGGCCGCTGCTTTTCCTGTCCGGAATATGCTACAACCCTCGCACAATTCGACCACACCAAGACCAAATTCGCGGGTTGCTGGCCACCGGTATACCTGGTTCGTTGTAGAATGCATTAAGGACAAATTTCCTGCCACACCGTGATGCGTCTGTTACGGTTTGACGTCCGGAATGTTTTATTCGAAAACGCTCACATTTCTCAGAGAACGGGTTGCAAGCCGGTTATTCAGCATTCCCAGGACCAGCATCGCGACCCCCCATTGCACCAGACAGGTCATTACACTGAACGGCTCAAACGGGTCGTACCACGTGGTCGGGGCATAAACGGCTGCCGACTGATACAACCACCAGACGAGCAGAGACACAGCCTGAACCGGGACGGCAACCGTAATGAGGAGCTGCCACTTCCTGCCCGCCCGCCAGTCGTACGGGCTGTTGTCGATGGCTTCCTCGCGAAAACGCGTGGCGCCGCTCCGAATGATCGCAAACGCGATGAAGGCGCCGGAAATGATGAGCCCGACACCCCAAACGAAGTCTTGATTGCTCAGAATGTTGAGGTCCATGGCTGAAGGTATGCCAAAAGCGAAACCGACCAGACCAACCAGCATGATTGCCCTTTGCCGGCTGGCGCCGTAGTCGACGACGACCCGTACAGCCAGCTCGATCATCGAAATGAGAGACGTAAACGCCGCGAATGACAACCCCAAAAAGAACAGCACCGCCAGTACGGACCCTAACGCCATTTTGGAGAACAGTTGAGGCATCCAGATGAACGTCAAGCCAGTAGACGCCGGACCGCTGTCCCGCATGACCGCCAACACTTCTCCCCTCGACATTTCCTGGCCGAGGACAGCGAACACGGTCCCAAAGATCATGATGGCAGCCAGGAGCGAGACGGTGTTGTTACCGATCCCGGTTATGAAGGCATTTTTGACGACGCCGTGCCGCCTTTGCATGTAGGCGCCGTACGTTAGAATGAGGCCCCACCCTGCTCCCGTATCCCAGGCATTCTGTGTCAGGGCTTCAAGCCAGATGGTCGGGCTCTTCAACTGGCTCCACTCGGGTCTGAATAGGAATGCCAGCCCTTCGAACGCACCTTCAAGGGTGATCGAACGCAACACACACAGGATAACGATGCAAAAGAGGGTTGGTATGAGCACAAGATTTATCCGTTCGATCGAGCGGACACCTTTCCAGACGGCCAGAACGCCAAACGTCATAGCCACGGCGTGGAAAACCAGCGGTAAATTGGCGCTCTGAAACCCGCTCCAGACCCCTTCGGCCTCGGCAAGACTCGATGGCAGGCTCCCCGACAAAATAGAAACTGCGTAATAGATGCACCACCCGGTCACGACCGAGTAGTAAAACATGATTGCGGTGGAGACCAGGCCGACAAATCCGCCAGCCCAAGCAAATCCTTTGCCGCCGACCCGTGCAAAGGTGCCGACGACCCCCATGCGCCCCTTGCGGCCGAGTGCGTATTCCGCGATGATAAGGGGAATGCTCCAGAGAAACAGAAACACAATCCACGCGACGAGAAAAGCACCACCACCTTCATCGCCCCCATTTTGAGCTGCTATCCGCGGAAAGCGCCAGATATTGCCCGTACCCACCGCAATACCAATTACGCTCAGGAGAAGACCAATTCGAGAAGAGAATCGCTGTTCCGTCTGACCCGCCATAAACACGTAAGTCCGGCTCCCCGGAAAATGGGGAATCAGAAGTTATAGGGAAGAACCGGTTATTCCTCGTCACGATGTGCCTCAGCGCTGCTGAGACACCGTGAGGTTGCGGACTGTTTCCTCTTTTGTGCCGAAATGGCGAAAAATCAAGTAGAGGTCAGACGTTAACTTCTCTAATAGCTCCTATTTCCTGCTTATCGACGCCGTTAATCGTATGGCCGTCCCCAATCTGCGATTTGGCCGGCAATATCAGAGATAGAAGCTCGTCGGTCGCATTGGCATAATCACGTGCTCCTCTCGAGTACGGATCGTGGTCGAAGGTGGTCGTACCGTCCGAATACGAAACAGTAAGCGCCGTATTCGTCCGGATAATCGACTTCATAACCTGATCCCCGTAATTCTTCCTTAGATACTTCCGGTACGCATGGTGCACACGTTTACGAGCGTCGACCTGCGTAAAGAGAAACAGTGGGGATTGAAGGTCGGGATTGAGCTTGTCCTGAACGAGCTTGATGGTCTGATACGTCTGCTCGGCGCCGATGACCGGCTGATACTCCGGCGTGACGGGAATGAGAACGTGTCTACAAGCGACGAGTGCATTGAGACTGAAAACGGTCATGGCGGCAGCCGTGTCAATCATAATGACGTCATAATCGAGTGGGTTCGCCAGCGACTCCTTGACCCAGAAGACGTCCGTTGGCTTGTTCAGCCGCCTCATCACACGTGTCATGCCGGTGGAAGACGGTAGCAGATCGAACGACTTCATGTGCCGGACTGGAACACTCCGAATGTCCGATTGATGGTCGAAGAGCACCAGTGCTGACTCTTCTTCGGCCGGTTCTTCGACGCCAAGCGTGCGGGTCAAAAATCCCTGTGGATCCAGGTCAATGACGAGTGTGCGGTACCCGCTCAGGCCGAGTGCAGCAGCAACGTGAACGACCGTCGTCGTCTTGCCGGTGCCGCCTTTATGATTGACAATGGAAAGAATGGTCATACGCAAAAATGGACCGCTTCAGTATGTATGAACTCTTGCTAAGCCGCCTTAACCATGATCTCACTACGAACTCTTGCCGCACACACGGACGGATGGAATATAAGTCACGTGCTCCTTCCGGAGGAAACGTTACTCAACGAGAATTATTGAAGCCGGCGTATTCCCTGCCCTTTTCCGCCATGTTTTTATCGGCACCTTGCCGCCACAATCAAATCCCCGGAACGCCATCGACTTGGATTGCATCGAATATTCCACCGATCAGAGGGAACTGCTTATCGCCATTTGGAGAAGAAGGAGGCGTCAAATTTTCGTAGTTCTCCCAGACCATCAAGCCGCAATGGAGCTATCCGTTCCGTTTATCCTTGCCTCCGGTTCTCCCAGACGAAGCCGACTGCTCGAACAAATCGGTATTCCGTTCCAGGTAAAAGTGAGTGACGTCAGCGAAGAGTTTAACGGCCGGGCGGCGCCGTCAGAGATCGTCCAGGCGCTTGCGCTTCAAAAAGCAGAAAAGGTCGCCGAACACTACACCGACTCACTAACCCTGGGAGCCGACACGATCGTCGTCCTTGACGACACCATTTTGAACAAGCCCGCAAATGAAAGCGAGGCGTTCGAGATGTTGCGGAAGCTCAGCGGCCGTTCGCACTTTGTGTTTACCGGGATTGCGCTCGTCCATCCAGGGTCAGGCCGAAAGGTAACCGCGTATGAAAAAACCCGCGTGACGTTTGCGCCGATGTCCGACGCGGAAATCCATCAGTACATCGCCACCGGTTCACCATTGGACAAGGCCGGTGCATACGGAATTCAGGACGATCGTGGCGCCCTCTTCATTTCAGGAATCGAGGGCGACTACTACAACGTGGTTGGCCTCCCACTACATCGGCTCTATAGTACTCTAAAAAAACACTTCTCCGATCTTTTTCAACCGTGATCACGGGTGCGAGCTCGAGGCCATCGCAGCGTTTAGAACAAAGTGAGGATCGTCCCGTTAGGACACGGCATCATACGTATAGTGATCATTGTACGGGTATTCACCATTGCCCATGAGCAGAGACAAAAACACGCTGGCCGTCGGACTCGTCCAGATGTCCTGTGCGCCCCACCCGGAGGTCAATCTGTCGCGCGCCATTCAAATGATCGAAGAGGCGGCCGGTAAAGGTGCGGACGTCGTGTGCCTGCCCGAGCTGTTTCTGACCCGGTACTTCTGTAAACGTGAGGACGCCTCCTTCTTCGAGCTGGCAGAACCCGTTCCGGGACCGACTACCGAGAAACTCGAAGCCCTGTCGAAGCAGCTTGACGTGACCATTGTTGCCAGTCTTTTCGAGCGCAGGGCCCCCGGACTCTATCACAACACGGCGGCTGTGCTCGACCCGGAGCGGGGTTACGTCGGCAAATACCGTAAGATGCACATCCCCGACGACCCCCTTTTCTACGAAAAGTTCTACTTCACGCCGGGAGACCTCGGCTTCAAGGCGTTTGAGACGCGGCAGGCTAAAATCGGCACGCTGATCTGCTGGGACCAGTGGTACCCGGAAGCTGCCCGCCTGACGGCGCTCCAGGGCGCAGAGATCCTCTTTTATCCGACGGCGATCGGCTGGCTGCCGGAGGAAAAGGAGGCGCATGGAGAAGCACAGCACGAGGCTTGGGAGGTTGCCATGCGGGGCCACGCCGTCGCCAACGGTTGTTACGTGGTGGCCGTAAATCGGACGGGATTCGAACCGGCCGACGAATCACAGCCATCCGGCGAAGGGATCGAGTTCTGGGGACAAAGCTTCGTCGCTGCGCCGAACGGATCCATCCTTGAAAGAGCTGCGGTGGCAGACGAAGCCGTGCTCGTTGTTGAGCTCGACCTTGCCAGGGTTGAGGCTTTCCGTACCGAGTGGCCGTTTTTCCGCGATCGCCGCATAGACGCTTACGGCGACATAACCCGGCGCTTCATCGATGGTGAGCCGTAAGTGCGCTCATTGATTTCCATCCCAAATCACATAACCGAAAAACTAGCCAGACGTGCAATCGACAGTGATCCAGGCATCGAGTCTGAAGGCAAGAGGTTTCAGGATGCCGGCGGAGTGGGAACGGCACCAGGCCACGTGGCTCTCGTGGCCCCATAACCTCGAAACGTGGCCGGAAGAGCTGGACGACGTGGAGGCAGCATTTGCCCAGATCGTACGCGCCCTCGTTCCACACGAAACAGTACACATCAACGTCAACGACCCTGCCCACGAAAGACACGTCCGAGGCTTGCTTAAGGAATACGGAGTTGAAGGAAACGTCGTCTTCCATCACATTCCGACGAACGACGCCTGGATCCGCGACCACGGCGCGATTTTCGTAAAACGGGATACCGCTTCCGGATCGGAGCTCATTGCTACCAACTGGGAGTTCAATAGCTGGGGCGAGAAGTATCCCCCGTGGGATCTCGATAATGAGGTTCCTGCAAAGATGGCATCCGCACTTGAAGTCCGGGAAGCCGATGGCGGCATCGTGCTCGAAGGCGGGTCCATCGAGGTCAACGGAAAGGGGACGTTGCTCACAACCGAACGGTGCCTGCTGAATCCGAATCGCAACCCCCACCTTTCGAAAAGTGAGATCGAACAGATTCTCTGTGGCGCGTTTGGCGTCGACCAGGTCGTATGGTTATCGGACGGGATCGCCGGGGACGACACGGACGGCCACATCGACGACCTGACCCGTTTCGTCAGTCCTGATACGCTGGTAACCGTCGTCGAAGACGATCCGTCTGACGTCAATTACGAGGTGCTACAGGAAAATCTCAAACAATTAAAGACATTCGCCACGCTCGAAGGCCGGCCTTTCGACATCGTGACGCTCCCCATGCCAGACCCGGTCTATATCCGAGGCGAGCGTATGCCGGCTTCATATGCCAACTTTTACATCGCAAACGGGACCGTCCTCCTTCCCTCCTATCGGGATCCGATGGACGACGTGGCGGCCGAAACGCTCGGGCGACTTTTCCCGGACCGGCGGATCGTAAAAATCGACTGCTCCGTCCTCATCTGGGGCCTCGGCGCCATTCACTGCCTGACGCAGCAAGTGCCGGCCGCAGATTGATGAATGCCCGGAAGAGACTTTTGTCCGCTGATGGTCGCGGATGGTTTTTGAGGGTGGCTGGTCCAAAGACGGATCGTGATATGTCGAATTAAACTCCCAAAAACACGTCATCCCGGCCTCCGAGCGGGGATCCATGTGAGCATGCGACCTGCCTCCACCGACCTACCCTACGCTACCCATGCCTGGATCTCCGCCTTCGCGGAGATGACGTAGTTGGGTAGTGTTTTTTATTACACTGAACGTCCCGCCTTCGGTCTGGCCTCCTAAAAAACTATCTGCGCTATCTGCGGCCATCTGCGGATTTTTCGTAGAAATCTTCCGCGCCTTCGCGTGTAGACATCAGCGTAAGATCTTCTGCGTCCAGCCCTACCCCATGATTCGTGAAGTGGCCGTGGCGGCTGATTGCAAAACTTGTTTACGCAGGTCTTCGAGAGCTTCATCGTTCAGTCCCATATACGACCTGATCGCGGAGCCAAGCTCGCGCCATTCAAAGCTCTCGGTTTGCCCCTCAACCTCGACTGCAAGCTGTTGAGACACCAGAGAGATTGCCAGCAAGGATAGCCAGCTTGAATGGTTTTGATTCGGCCGTGAAAAGAGGTCGACGGTGTCGTGGTGACGAAGCACACACTGGCATATCGCGTCCGGAAGCGCCCACGATCTTGCCACCAGCAGACCGGCCAGCGTGTGATCGGTACCCAGCACCTCGTCTTCAACCACGATCATCGGTCTCTCAGTCTGGCTGGTAGCATCCCTGTAAACGTCCGGATAGTTCTTGAAGCGCCGTAGCAGGAGCGGGATGCCGCAATCCAGAAAAAGGCCCGTGGTATACGCTTCCTCAGGCGCAACATCCGTATACGTCCTTGCGACCAGCGCCGAAACGAGAGCGATTCGATTGGTTTTGGTCCAGTACTCGTTCATGAACGGGTTTTTTTCGTCGCGAAATGCCGTATGAAGCATGAGCCCGGTCACGATGTGAACGATGTTGGATACACCAAGTAGGCTAACGGCGTGATGCACCGACCCCACCTTGCGACGCAGCCCAAAAAATGGCGAATTGACGACCTTTAGCGTACTGGCGGCAAGGGCGACGTCCGATGCTATCAGGTCCCCGATCTTGGTCAGGTCCGGGTCGGGGCGTGCCTGCTCCTCTAGCACACCGACCAGCACGGCCGGCCTCGGTGGGATGATGATCCCCTTGAGCAGCTCCTCTGCCTTCTCTATGCCAACGAACCGCTCGTGTGCGGTGATGTCAGAATTACTGGTCGATGACGCCATTCTATCAGCAGAACACATGGTTTACGTGATCAGGAGACGGCTGTCGATTGCCGTTCGGTACGATAATAAACTTCCGCACGGTCACAGGTGCCTCCAACCGGCGGGTTTGGCTTCCGTACCGTTACCTCCACAACCTGGACCATATCATAGGTATCCAATACGCGACACGCAATCAGATAAGCCAGCCGTTCAATCAGGTAAAAGTTGTTTTGCAGAACGATCTCTTCAACGAGTCGATAGATCCGTTCATAATCGACGGTATGTGCCAATGAATCCTTCTGCGCCGCGTCGAGAATGTCTAACTCCATCGCGACGTCCACTTCGTATCGCCCACCGATACGGTGTTCTTCCTGCAAAACACCATGATGAGCGTAAAAAACGGCATTGATGAGACGAACGATCGACTTGTGCATACTCATTGAACAGCTGGAAATGCCCCGGTGGTCAACTTAAGCGCCGGGATGCGCGAAAGCTCATGAAATACTTCGATGCGTTGTTCGATCTCTTCGTGGGTGAGATCGAGCAAACGTTCAGGCCCAAATCGTTCGACCGAAAAGGATGCCATTGCGCTTCCGTATACGACGGCGCGTTTGAGCGAATCGGTGTCGATGCGCTCTTCGCGTGCCAGATACCCGGCAAATCCGCCCGCAAAGGTGTCGCCGGCGCCGGTCGGATCGTTGATGACTTCGAGCGGGAAGGCAGGCGCGACGAAAATGGTGCCCTCCGTAAATAGTATCGCCCCGTGCTCGCCTTTTTTGATGATCAGGGTCCGTGGACCCATCTCCCGGATCACCCGGGCTGCTGCGACAAGGTTCGGCACACCCGCAAGCTGCCTGGCCTCTGCGTCGTTTACGATCAGGCAGTCGATTCTTTTTAGGGTTTTATAGAGCTGCTCGGGTGTGTTATCGATCCAGAAGTTCATCGTGTCGCAGATGACGATCTCCGGATTCGAAATCTGATCCAGCACACCCATCTGGATGGTGGGATCGAGGTTGCCGAGACAGACGATCCGGCTATCCCGGTATCGATCGGGTATTTTCGGTGTGAACGTCTCCAGAACGTTGAGGTGAGTGGCCAGTGTCTCACGGTCGTTCATATTGTAGTGATAACGACCCGCCCAGAAGAAGGTCCTACCATTCCGGTCTATCTCCAGCCCTTCCAGGTCAACGCCTGAATTGCGCAGGACGTCCATGTAGTCCTGAGGAAAGTCATCCCCCACGACTCCTACGAGGCGAACGTCATCGCAGAAATACCGCGCAGCAATGGTGATGTACGTCGCACTCCCACCTAAAATGCGGTCGACCGAACCAAATGGAGTTTCGATGGAATCAAATGCAACCGTTCCGACTGCAAGTACACTCACTTTGCGTTCATTTTTCTTGTTTTAGGTCAAAACGCGTGTAAGATAAGGTCAGCGAATTTTAATGCATACACCTTGTTTTGAAACCGAATAAAATCCTCTTTTCGGCAGCAAACCGGTAGTGTTAAAATAAAAACGGCGCCGACACGCATTTTTCGCCGGCGCCGTATGTTTACACGTGTTGAGTGACTCCGGTTACCGTACTCGCCGCGTCCAGTCACCAATTTTTTTGATCAGCACGGCGGCCAGAACGGTTTTGGCTGCATCCATGGCGGTTTCCAATACCTCAAAACCCCGCCGTGCGGACTCCTGCACCGTTTCTGTGAGGTCGATCGCACCTTCTTTCAGAGTCTCGGCAGCTCGCCCGGCCGTCTTTTTGCCGACACGCCCGATTATTTCAGCCCGTTCGCTAAGCACTTCACCGAGTTCTTTGGCTTGCTGAGCGAGCGCGCCTCCGGCAGCCGCAGCCGAGTGCGCGAGCGCTTCGGTGGCGTCGAGCACGCGTCCGGAGAGGAGCTCACCGGTGTCCGATGCGAGCTTTTGCGCTTTGAGGCGCATTCTCACCGGCCAGGGTGGTGGAGGAGGCGGCGGTTTGAGCGCCGATGCCAGCACCCGTCCAATGAGGACGCCCCCAACGACGGCAATACCCGTGGCGAGAAGCGGGTTCTCCTGTACCCACTTGCGCACTTTCACGGCAGTCTCGTCAATGTCGAGCTGTTCGACTTCTTTCCTCAGCTTACCGACGGCATCGGTAAGCTCTCTACGTGCCCGCTCGAAGGTTTTGGTCACCTCGCGAGCCTGATCTTCGATTTGTTTGCGAAAAGCTTCCGTCTTTTCAGCGGTCCCCTTTTCTTCGGTAGGGACATTGGGTTGTTCTGCCACAATAGACCTCCTGTTGTCTAGATTTTAACTACTTCAAAAGGGTTACCGGCCGATGCACACGATGGAACGGTCATGCGTTCCGGCTCGGTCATCTGCGCACAAGGATCACGGTAACCATGCCCACCAGCAGGCCTGTTAAAACAGCACGAACAGGATACTGCCTTACCCAGCCCATTAGGGCTTCATTTGCCCCGGTTAAACGTTTTTCAATTCGCCGTAACGATGTAGAGGAAACAGAACGCTCTGTATCCAAAACCAAACGTCCCGGAACAGGCATCCCGTCACCCGATACCGACAGTGCCTCCCCTTCGCCGGTTTTCATACGTTACACCTCGGCCGTTTATTCAAGACCTGTAAGTAAGAAAACCTACCAGTATCCCTACGACGAACGCACTCCCGAGCATCGATCCCGGGTAATCGTGTGCAAGCTGATTACTGCTCTCTCGCAGCTTCTGCGCGGACGCAGAAAGGTGTACGGCCGATTCCGTCAGCCTTTCATAGTACTGCGTAGCGAGTGAGCGTAAATTGTTACCGTATTCGGACATAAGCCGTCCGAACCCGACGGACTCTTCGCCGGAAGTATTCGCGTCACTTCCGGCATCAGTTGAAGTTGTCTCGTATATTTCGCTCGCCGCCGGCTGTGGTTTAGCCTTTCCCTTGTTCGGGGCATTTTCCGTCGCGGCGTGCTGCTCAGAAGTTTTTTTGGTTGCCATATACGTCCAGCGATAAGGTTAATGGAGTCACTAATCCGGTTGAGAATACGTTAATGGTTTTTTGACCCATTCCTTGCGGCTAATCAGGTATACGAGTTGGTGCGCGATTTGCGTTACTTAGTATCCGGAGGAACAACAACCGCGTACTCTTTACCGGTCGTGAACCGTACTTCCGTTCCCTTTTAATACGCCAATGCATGGACGTCTACCACACTCGGAAGCATTAACTATTGCCTTTTTGCAACTTAATTACCACCATACGCGACCGCGATCGTGATGGCACGAACGAAAACGGCATTAGTTGAAGGGTTACCGGGTGAGCAGCCGGACCGGGATCTCCTGCCGGCTCCTTGTCAGCAAGAATAATTGTGGACCGAACGTAATGATGCGTATTTCTGCGCTAATTGCTTTTATCTTTTTCGTTGTCTCGGGTCTCGTCGGACCACGTACCGTCATTGCACAGCGCGAGACCACGTCCCCGGAAAAGCTGTTTACGAGCGCCTTCGCTTCGTATGCAGAGGGTATCTACGAAAGAGCCGTTCCCGCCTTTGCCACATTCCGCCAGAAGTATCCCGATCATCCGAGTGTAGCGGAAGCAATCTATTACGAAGCCGAATCCACACTTGCGCTCGGCCGTGAGGACGAAGCCGTTCGGCTCTTCGAGCTTTTTCAGCGCCGGTACCCGCTCCATCCCCTTGCCTTTCCCGCCCGAACCGCCCTCGGATCCTACTTCTACAGAACCGGCGCTTACGAACGAGCCATCGAGACCTTTGCCGAGGTCATTGAGGACAACCCGCCTACAGAGCTGGGGGCGAGAGCTTTGTACTGGATGGGAAGCTCGGCGCTCGAGCTGGGACAAAAGGAGCAAGCCCTGACGTATTTCCAGCGGGCCGCTGACGAGTACCGCATGGCCTCAACGGCTCCACTCGCTCTGTACACGATAGCCTTTACGCACGTCAAGGACGGCAACTACCAGGCTGCCGCGCGTGCCTTCGAGATGCTTACCGCCCGTTACCCCAATACGAGCTTCTCCCGTGACGCCGGCCTTGCCGTAGCGGAAGTGTACTATGAGCTTGGCGATTATCGTCGTGCCATAGAGGAAGCGGAGAGTCGGATTTATGGCCTCGAAGGGGCAGATCGCGAGCGTGCCCATTTCCTGCTCGCGGAGTCTTATAGTCAGCTCGGCGACGTAGAACAGGCCATCGTAGCCTACCGCCGCATAACCGACGGCGACCCGAACAGCCCGTTTTATCGTTCTTCCCTCTTTGGCCTCGCCTGGAATTTCCACAAGATGGAGAACTTCCAGTGGGCAGCCGAACACTTCCAGCAGGTACGATTGAGTGGACAGGACGATCTGGCGGCGCGTGCAACGTATTACGAGGGCGTCAACCGCACCTTGACGCAGGAACCCGAGCTGGCCATCGAACTCTTCTCGGAATATCTCGATCGGTGGCCGGACGGCTCCCTGGCCGAGCATGCCCTGTTCGAGCTGGGTGTAACGTACTACGGGCAACGGATGTGGGACGAGGCCGAAGAAACGTTTTCATCCTTCGTCGACGACTACCCGGATTCCCCCCTCGCCGGTGAGGCGTTGAATTATCTCGGTAACACCTACGTCGCCCTGAACGATTACGATAGGGCGCTCGATTCCTTCGAAGAAGCAATCGACCTCGACTCAGCCCCAGAATCGCTGAAGGATCAAATCGTCTTCCAGCGGGCGTGGCTCTTGTATCGCAATCAGGAATATGCCGAGGCCGCGCCTGCTTTTTTGGAGATCTACTCGAAAGACCCGAATGGAGAACGGGCGCCTGACGCTTTGTTCTGGGCTGCCGAAAGCCATTACCAGTCGGGTAAGCTCGGCGAGGCCACACGGCTCTTTCGAAACTACCTACGTGACTACAGCAGAGGCAAACACGCCGAAGCGGCTCAGTACGCCCTCGGATGGGTACACTTCCGGAGCGGGCGGTACGGTGAGGCCGCTCAGGCCTTCGAGCGTTTCCTGGACATGTATCGGGACCAGAGCGAGACCATCCCCTACCGTACGGACGCGACACTGAGGTTGGCCGATAGCTACTACGCCATGAAGCGCTACCCCGAGGCTATTCGGACCTATGCCCGTGTGGAAGAGGAAGGTGGTGAATACACGCTCTACCAGATCGGCCAGGCGTACTCGAACAACGGCCAGACCGGGCAGGCCATCCGGGCGTTTCAGCGGTTGCTCGCCGAGTATCCGCGGAGTGAGTGGAGCGAGGAAGCGCAGTACCAGATCGGCTACCTCTACTTCCTGAACCAGGACTACGACCAGGCAATCGAGCAATACGCCGAGCTCATCGCGACGTGGCCGCGCGATCCGCTCGCCGCAAAGGCACAGTACGCCATCGGCGACGCGCATTTCAATGCCGGACGTATGGAAGAGGCCATTGAAGCCTATTCCGTGGTGCTCGAACGTTACCCCAACAGCCCCTTCGTTTCCGATGCAGCTTCGAGCATCCAATACGCGCTCGTCGCGATGGACGACCAGGCCGCCGCTTCCGAGTTCGTCGAAAACTTCGCCCGGGAGCATCCCGACTCCCCGGTCGTCGAAGAGCTCCGCTTCAGGCAGGCCGAGGTAAAGTATAACAGCGGCCGCGTCGCCGAAGCCGAACAAGATTTTCGGCGATACCTCCAGTCGTCTACGAACCAGAACCTCATGTCGGAAGCCATTTATTACCTGGGGGTTATTTCAGCCGACCGGAACCAGTTCGACTCCGCCGAATCGTACCTGACGCGTCTTCTTCGGGAGTTTCCGCGAAGTGAAAGACGAACGGATGCGCTCAGGCAGCTTGGCCGGTTGTACCTCGATCGCAATCTGTACACCGACGCGTTGCGTGCTTACGAGCAAATGGAGGCCGCTCAACCGGGTGATCCCCGCGTCCGTGCCGAAGCCAGGTATGGCCAGAGCGTGGCGCTGATCGGAATGGGCCGTACCGACAGAGCCGAAACACTGTTGCGGGACGTGACGGAAGATGCCCCGGACGCACCGGAGTCCCTTGCCGCATTCCTTGGTCTGGCCCGCCTTTCAGAAAATCAGGGACGAACGGGAGAAGCAATCCGTCTCTATCGAGAAGTCGTCGGTAAGAGCAGGGACGAAGTCGGCGCCGAAGCGTTATACAGGCTTGGTAACCTGCTCCTCGATCGCGGAGATGCACGGGCTGCACTCGAGGAATTCAGCCGAGTACCGGTGCTCTTTTCGGGCTATTCGAACTGGGTTGCTGAAAGCTATCTCGGGCAAGCGAGAGCCAGCCGTCAGCTCGGCAACACGGGAGATGCGGTGCGCCTTTACGACCGCGTAATCAGTGAGTTTGCGGGCACACCGTATGCGGAGACCGCAGAAAGAGAAAAAGCGGCGATGTAGCCCGTATCCAGTTCGATTCAGCCCGGATGAAACGATAATCCAATACGTACGATAGACGTTCTGATGAGACTCTTCAGGTTTCTCCTCATAATCGGGTTTTTCACCATATTTGTGACGCCCGTGCTCGCACAGGAAGAAGAACAACCCGTGCTTCCGGACATCGCGCCTCGAGAGTTCGAGATCCGCGGTCAGCTGGAGATATCTTTCCCGTCGCTTCAGCGGCAGCCGTTGATCGGCTTCAACCCTCCCCCGCGCGTCATCGACGTCCCGGCAGGCAGGCGGCCATTCGTCGAGGCCGATCAGAATGCGGGTATGGGATTGTCCGTCAGCTCGCTCAAGCCGCCTGAAGCCCCTCCTTTCACCGGATTGAGCAACCGGCCACCTGTCGAGGCGGAGTTTCAGGCAGCCGCCGGTCGGTACCTTTCCCGGACGCTCAACGGCCGCATCGGTGTACCGCTCTCCAGAATTAGTGGCATCTACGGGGAGTTTGATTACCGAGGCTCCGACGGACACTGGCCTTCTGAAAGAGACGACGACCTCCGTGCACCTTACGACGTGTTTGAGGGCACGCTGGGACTTCGGTTCGGCGGGCGAACGGTTTCCGGTGGCGTTGAGGCGGAAGGGTTTACCGAGCTTTACACGCTTTACGGCGCCAGGCCATCGTCGTCGGCTGTCGGCATCCATCCACAACCCGAGCGTAGAAACCGGCACCTCGCCGGTACCCTCTGGTTTGGCGCTCAACTTGCGCCGGGAACTGACCTTTCGCTCAGTGGAACACTAGGCAGCACGGGCCTCAATACGGAGGTTTTTGTGGACGATGATACCGACGAGAATTCATTCGATTCGGAGCTTACTGAAAAACGGCTTGACCTCTCCGGACAATTGGAAACCCGAATGGGTTCGGGTGAAGGAAGGCTGGGAGTCGACTTTATGACGTCCGGGTTGGACGCCGACACCTTCCTCGGCAGTAACGTCGTATCGGCGGACTACTCGGCTGCCTATTCTTTCGTTCACGATGGACAGTTCAGCATCACGGTTGGAGCCAATCTGATGCAGCTTATGGCTGATCGGGTCGACGAGGACGTTCCGCCGGGGTCAGTCGCCGTCGGGGATACGGTGAGAGACTCCCAACTTTGGGTTTCGCCTGCCCTTGGACTGGACTGGGCGCCTCGGCAATACTTCAGGGTCTACGTCGCCAACAAACCGGGCATCTGGAGGAGATCCCTGTCCGATTTACTCCAAACGAATCCCTACCTCACCTTCAGACCTGCCGTTGAGCCGACCATCGCGGTGGTGAATGCGGAAGCTGGCTTCGAGCTTACGGCAGGTCGGGCGCGGCTCGGAGCGTTTGCAGGGTATCAGCAATTCCCACGGTACCAGTTTTTTGAGCACGTCGGGCCTTCCGAGTCAATGGGCTATCAATACGGGATATCAAGTGTCCAGTATGCAGAGGCAGACATTGTATTCGCTGGTGCGAGCGTGTCACTCGTCCTTCCGGCGGGTTTGCAGGCTTCGGTTACCGGAAAATATCGGGACGGGCAGCTGACCGAATTTGAATCCGTCATACCCTATTTTGGCCCAATCACCGCCAATGCCATGATCTCGTGGGCAACGCCTGGAGGACGCGGGCTCATTCAGGCCGTGATGGACTACGAGAGCGGCCGTTACCGTGATAGGCAAGAGACGAGAAAAATCGGAGATTATTTCGACCTTGACCTCAGGGGTAGTTATTTTTTCACACCTACCATCGGGGTTACCGCCGCAGTTGAAAACATCAGCGCGGGATATCTCGAACGCTGGGACAACTATCCGGTTGCTCCAACCGTGTTTACGGTAGGCCTGGGTGTCCGATTGTAGCCGGTATTCTGTCCAACCGGCTATTAATTATGTTATTTTCCAGTATTTTAAGACAGCCATCAATCTGTGAGTCGAGTCAGATAGGACACGGATGACAGAAAAAATAACGGACAAAAAAGTAATGACCGCGCTCGCGGAGGTTATCCGTGAAAAGCTGGTAGCAGGTGAAGAGGTGCACATTACGGGGCTTGGGACGTTTCGTGTGCACCACCAGATCAGCCGTATCGAGGAGAACCCCGATGGAAGCTCCGTAATGAAGCCGCCGCGGGACGTCATAGCGTTCTCCTCGGATCGGTAGCAACTGCGTGTCCATACCTCCTCCATGATCTCATGTCCAGTTCCGTATTATCTCGACTTTCTGCCCGCCTCCATACGTCGCCTGAAGAGACGGAGCAATTGTTATTTGCGCTCGTCGATCAGATACGCCGGCAGGTAAAAGGGGAAGGCAGCGCCATCGTGCCCGGCCTGGGGGTATTCCGTCAGTTCAACGGAAATCTCGTGTTCGAGCCCGCCGAAACACTCTCGATCGCGGTGAACTACCGGTTTGCCGGTCTGGAGCCCGTACTCCTGAATCCCTCCTCTCACCCACAGTTTTATCGCAAGCGAGAGGTGCTGGTTGAAGTCCCTGATAGCGACAAACCCCAGCTGGAAACTCCGGCGCCTCTGGAACCCAGCCTGCCCGACGATCCTGACGGGGCAGATCGGGAAAGCGCCCAGGATTCGTGGTCGTCCGGCCTCGAACCGGAAGAGACTGTCAGTGAGATCGACAATGAACAAGAAAGCCCGGCGCCCGCGACTCCCCAACCGACATTCCAGGACTTGCTCGACGAGCACCTGAACCGTCCGGAAGCCGGAACGGAAGAGCAATCGGTCGTTGACGACTATGATGAGTCGGTGGAGCCCGTTGACTCATCGGTGACGGAAGAGGACGTCGAATCCCCCGTTTCCGTTCTTCCGGGCCAACCACTGTTCAAGGAATGGACCGAAGAAACCTTTGAAAGTGAGGCGGTCGTCGAGGAAGCTGATCATACCGGCAATGCCGACGAGCCAGCTTCTGTTCGCCCCACTGAAACGGAACCCGTGGCTTCACTCCCTCCGGAGCGAGTGGTGCCTCCACCCCCCGTCAGGACGCCGATCCGTGAATCGAAGCCAGCCGCATCGCGCCCCAGACGAGTTTCGATACCGCTGATCGTTGGCGTCGTATTTCTGGCAGCATTCGTGGGAGTGTTGGCGTATATGTTCCTTTCCAACACCCCAGCGCCATACGAGGAGCCACAACCCAGTATTACGGAAGCCATCCCTGAAGAGCCGTTGACAACAGACTCGGTTGCAGCCTCCGTCCCGACTGAGGTGGAGCCAATGACTCCTGGCGAAACTACCGAACCGGAGCCCGTTACGACATCAGTGTGGGATTCGCCTTTGCGGTCTTCCGATGGCATCGACGGAAGCGCTGGCGGATATACCATCGTGGTGGCGTCGGGCGTCTCTCGCGAAGCGGCACAACCTGCACTCGAGCGGTATAGAAGGCAGGGTTTCAGGACCTCTATTTTGAATGGGGCGTACCGGGAAGTCTCTCGCTACCGCATCGGCGTCGGCCAGTTTCAGACGGAAGCGGATGCAAATGCCGCTTTACGTGAAAACGACGATGCACTTCCGGATGACGCCTGGGTCATGCCGATTTTATCCGGATTTGAAGTACTCAATTGAACTGAACTTGATTAAAACGATTAGAACCGACTGTTCTCCGGTTACTTCGAAAACCCTATTTCATTCACTGCAAACGACTCAAGCAACTCGATGACGTACATGTTGTTGCTACAGGTGGTCAACGTGCCTCAGGATACCCTTCAGGCTGTCACCGCTCCTCCCCCACCCTCCCTTCTCGACATTGTTTTACAGGGCGGATGGGTCATGTACCCGATCCTCCTCCTGTCGATCGTGACCATTTACCTGTTTGTGGAGCGATTACTGACACTCCGACGCGCGAGCACGAATCCGGAAGCAATCACCGAACGGATACGGTCCTACGTCCACACGGGAGACATCGGAGGCGCGATTGCCTACTGTGACGCTCAGGATAAGCCGATCACCCGTATCCTCAAGCTTGGCCTCGAGCGTCTCGGACGTCCCATCTCCGAGATTCAGGACGCCGTACACGCGGCCGGTAAATACGAAGCCTTCGAGCTCGAAAAACGCACGGACGTGCTGGCCAGCATAGCCGGTATCGCCCCCATGCTCGGCTTCCTCGGTACCGTCACGGGTATGATCGAAGCCTTCCAGCAGATTCAAAACCTTCAGGGTAACGTCAACCCGAGCGTGCTTGCGGGCGGTATCTGGGAAGCACTCATCACGACGGTTGCCGGCTTAATCGTGGGTATTATGGCCTTGTTTTTCTACAACTGGCTCGTTGGCCGTATCAACCGTGCGGTAAACGACATGGAGCGCTCTGCGACGGACTTCATCGACCTGTTGCAGGAGCCCGCCCCTCGTCCGGCACGTTACGAACAACCCCATTATTGAGACAGAAATGGACGTAGCCTTGCTGCCGATACTTCCAGCTGCGTACAACGGGTTAATCCCCTGAGAAATCTCAGATCATGCAACTCAATTTTTCGACACCAAAAAAACCGCTCAGTCAATATAGTCTGGCAGGTTTGACAGACATTGTACTGCTGCTTCTAATCTTCTTCCTGTTGACTTCGAGCTTCATTCCCCAGTTCGGAATCCAGGTGAACCTCCCGAAAGCCGAATCCACGGCGCCGATGAATGAGCTCTACCTGACCGTCGTCATAACGGAGGACGGCCGGTATTACGTCGAGCAGCAGCAGGTACCCCGAGAAGCCTTGCTCGATGCCATTCGAGACGCCAAGGGTACGAAAGAAGCCCTCGTGCTACGGGCGGACGAAAAGGCAACCGTCGGCCAGTTTGCGTCGGTCGCCGCCATCGCCAAAGCCCTCGACATGCGGGTCCTGATGGCGACGGAACGGGAAGACCTCCGACCACGCTAAGTATATGCTGCAAACGCCATCAAGCGGGACGTTCGAAAGAATGGTCCCGCTTTTTTTGATGGAATTGCCTACCCTCTCGCTCAGGCATTCCACCAGCTTCTGTCGAGTGATCGGTACTGGATGGCCTCGGACAGGTGCTCGGGACGGATCGAGTCTGATCCCGCCAGGTCGGCGATGGTCCTGCCCACCTTCAGGATGCGGTCGTAGGCTCGTGCGCTCAGACCGAGACGCTGGATGGCCATCTTCATCAGCTGTTGCCCTGCACCGTCCAGTTTGCAGTACTCTCTTACCGCACGCGTATTCATCTGGGCGTTGCAATAGATGCCGGCGTCCTTTTCGAAACGTTCTGACTGCACCTGTCGGGCGCGGATGACACGTTCACGCACGTCGGCTGAGGGTTCGCCTTCGGCGCGCCTGTTCAGCTCTTCGAACGGCACCGGCGCCACTTCGATGTGCAGATCGATTCGGTCGAGCAGTGGCCCACTTATTCTTGAAAGGTATCGTTGAATCTGCATCGGAGTGCAGACACATTCCCTTACCGGATCGTTCAGGTGCCCGCACGGACACGGATTCATCGAGGCGACAAGCATGAACTTCGCAGGGTACTCCACACTCATTCGAGCGCGGCTGATCGAGATGAATCCGTCTTCTATCGGCTGGCGCAGGACCTCGAGGACCTGGCGTTTGAACTCGGGCAGCTCGTCCAGAAACAGGACGCCGTTGTGCGCCAGCGAGATCTCGCCCGGCATCGGGTTGGTCCCTCCCCCGCAGAGCCCGACGTCGGAAATCGTGTGATGCGGCGCCCGGAAAGGCCTGGTTGCTACCAGACCGGTTTTCGCCCGAAGCTTACCCCCTACCGAGTGGATCTTCGTCGTCTCAAGGGCTTCCTCCATGCTGAGCGGCGGGAGGATCGTCGGAATTCGCCGGGCGAGCATCGTTTTCCCCGATCCCGGTGGACCGACCATCAGCACGTTGTGCCCGCCTGCGGCGGACACCTCCAGCGCTCGTT
Source organism: uncultured bacterium (assembly GCA_966250015.1). Classification (GTDB taxonomy): domain Bacteria; phylum Bacteroidota; class Rhodothermia; order Rhodothermales; family DASSAV01; genus CBINFS01. The sequence continues at coordinate 198,863 of CBINFS010000003.1, forward strand.
TTACGTTCTCCTGCCCCCGTACTTCGGAAAAATCGATCGTATATTGCCGGCTTTCTTCAAACAGCTCGACGATGTCGCGACGATATACGGCGGGGCCGTCGCCGTTGCCGCTCAGCACGTTGTAGGCATCGAGAATGTCGCGGATCGGATAGACCGAAATGCCCTCCACCACGGCCGCCTCTGCCGCATTTGCCGACGGGACCAGCACCGCCTTCTTACCCTCGCTCCGGGCTCGAAGGGTCATGGGAAGGACGCCGCGTACCGGCCGTACCTTCCCGTCGAGTGAGAGCTCACCGGTAATGTAGACTTCATCGAGCCGTTCAGGCTCGAAGTAACTGTCGCTGGCCGCGATCAGGCCCATCGCGATAGGCAGGTCGAAGGCGGCGCCTTCTTTGCGTAGATCGGCCGGAGCGAGATTGACCGTGATGGAACCTCTTGGAACCGGTAACCCGTTGTTCTTCAATGCCGCCAGGATACGGTCGCGGCTCTCTCGGATGGCGTTATCCGGCAGCCCGACTACCGTGTACGAAGGCAGGCCGGCTGCCGTGTTCGTTTCAACCTCGACCGGTACCGCGTCGATGCCGAGAGTGGTACTGCTCCAGACGTGGGAGAGCATTTGTCTTATTCGGTCTGAGTAGCAGAGGCGAATGATGAGCCGGCAGCACCGCCACTCTCACGCAACTATAGTATAAATTAGCGAGCAAAATTGCAGGCGTCCATGCCCTCGAAACCGTCACATTGCTTGATAATCGTCCGCAACCGATCTTGCCTTCAAAGTTTCGGCGCGCCATTCAATACGCCTGCGACATTTAGGAGCAGCCAACGTTTTGAAGCGGACGCCTCATACAATAGATTGGTTACCCTGCCGGTAACAAACGCCCGACCGTCCGGGCTTTTCGAATGATTTACGGTATCAGCGGAAACACGAAGAAGGAAAAACTCTGGGCGCCTGTAGCCCACCTCGTCACCTGGTTGTTGAAACGGGATCTACCGTTCAGCCTCCACCAAAACGTGGCACGCGGGCTGATCGAGCGAAGTTTGGTAGACAGAGACATATGCGACAGGTTTTGCACAGATGACGTGGCGGCGACCTCCGACATCATTCTCTCGTTCGGAGGTGACGGGACTTTTCTGAAAAGCGCACACGACGTTGGCACACGGGGAACGCCGATTCTCGGTGTCAACATCGGCAGGCTGGGCTTCCTCGCGGGGATCGAGGTCGGACAGGTGAGCGAAACCATCGACCGTATCGAAAAAGGAGACTACTGGATCGAATCGCGCATGACGCTCGAAGCCAGCCTGCAATCGGATGTTCCATTACAAAAAAACTGGGCGCTGAACGAGTTCGTCATCGAGCGGAGTGGATCGGCCAAGCTGATCTCCATCGACGTGTTGGTGGACGGCACTCCGTTGAATACCTACTGGGCGGACGGACTCATCATTGCAACGCCTACCGGCTCCACGGCTTACTCTCTCGCGGCCGGAGGACCGATTCTGGCCCCCGGATGCGGCGCCATGATCCTTACCCCCATCTCTCCCCACATGCTCACCGTTCGGCCAATCGTGCTTCCCGAATCGTCCGTCATCGAGGCGCAAATCCCGGCCGACCACGAATCCTACGTGCTTGCGGCCGACGGGCAGAGCACAATCCTACAGGAAGAGGAGATCAAGCTGACGATCCGCCGTGCGGCTCACACGATCAACCTCGTCCGCTTGCCGGAGCAGCATTACTTCCATACACTCCGAACGAAATTGATGTGGGGTGTGAGGCACACAAAGTAGCGTGGATCAGGCGAAGCCGTTTCCCGAGCGTACCACGAGTCCCCGGTGCTCCGCTTCCCCTTCGGGCTCGACGTGTATCGTGATTTCGCTGCCTGGAACGCATTTCTTGATCACTGTCTCCAGCCGATTACAAATTTTGTGCGCCGAGCTGACCGACATGTTTTCGGGAACCACCAGGTGAAACTCGATGAACGTGCGCCTGCCGGCGTGTCGGGATCGAAGGGCGTGCACCTCCAGGGCGCCCTTCATGTTCTCCTTTATCGTCGTCTCGATCATGTGCATCTTGTCGTCGGGCAATGTCACGTCCATCAACCCGCCTACCGAGTCTTTCACGATTTCATAACCGACACGCAGAATATTGACCGCTACGAAAAGGGCAATGAGGGGGTCGAGGATCCACAACTGTGTCAGACTGGCGATACCGATGCCGGCCAGTACGCCGAGAGTCGTCACGACGTCCACGAAAAGGTGCTTGCCATCAGCGACGAGCGCCGGCGAACGCTGCCGTCGGCCGGTCCGGATCAGAAAAGCCGCAAGACCGCCGTTTGCGAGTGTGGCCAGAACCGAAACGAAAACACCGATTTCGAGACCGGACAGGGCAACAGGTGTTACGAGGCGAGACCAGGCAGCCCGAACGATCTCGAGCGCGGCGAGGACGATCAGCACCCCTTCGGCAACCGCAGAGAAGAACTCCGCTTTGGAATGGCCGAACGGATGATTTTCGTCGGGAGGACGAATGGAGATGCGAAGAGCGGTCAGGGCAAAGGTAGCCGCAACCACGTTGACGACGGATTCCAGCGCGTCTGAATACAGCGACACGGACCCGGTCAGCCGATAGGCGACGTACTTAAGTGCAAGCACCAGTATGCCGACGGTAACACTCAGCCATCCGGCCGTAGTCGCCCTCATAAAGCCCGCCCGTTTGAATTCCACCTGGAATGCCAGTGAATACGCCTATTTCGGTATCGTTCCTTGCATTTCCAACGTAATTATGCACTATCCCTTTCTTGACGCAATTTTGACACGCCCCGACGTGGTTAGCACGACATGCTCCAAGCGGGTCCTGAAAGTAGACACGCGGAGTATCACTTTGACTTGCTTTCTTTCCCAATTTTTAGAAACGAAACGACCGGGAAGCGGTTAGAGGCTTCGTAAGAAGTGATGAAGCCGTTGACAACGCTCGATAGAGGGTTTTATATTGGCGGCCCTGTCGGTCAGGTAGCTCAGTTGGTAGAGCAATGGACTGAAAATCCATGTGTCGGGGGTTCAATTCCCTCCCTGACCACCCCGATGCGGCACTCATACCTGGTCATGAGTGCCGTTTTTATTTTCAGTCACGCCTGCCTGGTGATAAAAACGGCATTCCGGCCTGAATTGGAGGCTGTTCGTCCTTCGGCAACTTTCTTGTAACTAGGCGAAAAAAAAGCTCTGTAAGAGAAGAACTTCTCCAGCACAGCGCCGTTTTGTCCTTGTTCAACATTGTTTGCATCTTCGGTCACTGTCTCTAGCTTGCTGCTCAGTATCTCCTGATTCGGCTTTAGTCTTCGCTGGCGGTCGCCTGATGCTTTCTCCAAAACACACAGATTCTGATGAACATTTACGTTGGCAACCTGCCGCACAGCACGACTGAAGCAGAGCTTCGCGAAGCGTTCGAACAATTTGGTTCGGTCAGCTCAGCTTCCATCATTACGGACAAGTTTACTGGTGATTCCCGCGGATTCGGCTTCGTCGAAATGCCGAGCAAGCAGGAAGCCGAAAATGCAATCAACGAGCTCAATGGACAGGACTTCGGTGGTCGCCGTCTCACGGTGAACGAGGCACGTCCTCGCGAAGATCGCCCGCGCGGTGGCGGGGGCGGCCGTAGCTCGGGTGGATACGGCGGTGGCGGTAGAAGCGGCCGTGGAAACGGCTCCGGCGACCGTCGCGGCAGTGGCGGTGGACGTCGCTGGTAATACCCTACCTCGATATTTAACGGTACATCTCAAAGGCTCGGCCACCCGCCGAGCCTTTGTTTTTTTATGCACGTCAGTATTCTTATCTCACACGAAGGCGGGCAGGGGTTTTAATAACACAGTCCGCAGAAGATGCAGATTTGCGCTGGAGTTGCTTTGAAGGGCGATACGAATTGCATGGTTTAACACTTGCACTCCCCACCCGGAGCGTCATCTCCGCGAAGGTGGAGATCCAGACATGGATGGCGAAGAGCAAAGCGGGGTAGGCATGTCGCATACTAACAAGGATCCCGGCTCGGAGGCCGGGATGACGTGTTTTTGAGTTTCTTGGGAGCACTAGCCGCCCCGAATTCGGTCTCCCTACTCATAAAAATCTTCTGTGGACAAGCAGTCAGTTCCCCATCGCGTCTTCGCGCCTTCGCGTGAGACCCCTTTTTTTAGTCCATTGAACTTATCCTTCATTGCAGATTCACGAGCAGAAAGGCATATTGCTCTGCTGTGGCGCGTTTTGTTGAATACCTTATTTGCGGCAAAATCGACATTGTTGAGGCGTGGATCGTAAAGAATGCGGGGGTGAAGTCGATACTCCAAGTAGAAACTCACCTAACACGATCTGATGAGTAAAGGCCTGAACCATACGCTCGAAAAGTCGGAAGCCGTAATATCCGACCTGCTTACGTCCAACCCCCTGCTGGCCTCGGCCCGTGAACGCGTAAAAGAGCAGATCTTACGGGCACTTGCCCGGCAGGCCCTTGACGACCTCGGTAGTCCCGACGAAATCGCCCAGGCGGCGTTTTCCTTCGTAGACCTGGAGAGCGAAAGCCTGAAAACCGCCTCCATGTCCTTGAAAAGCCTTCTCCTGGACAAGATCGTCGAAGACGCCCTCAGTAAGTTCGTCGACCCGGAAGCCTCATCGTCTGAAGCCTTCCAGAGGGTGGACACCGATGATCCGCGCCTGGTGGAGGCCCAGAACCGGTTGAAATCGCGCCTGATCGACCGGCTAATCAGGCAAGCCGCCGAGGAGATCGATCAAGAGCTGACACCGGCCAGAATCGAAAAGCCTCACGTGGCGATAAACCAGATCATTCGAACGGATGGGTTTCATGAGACGGTAACCGAACCCGTAGTAACCGACGGTATTCCGGAACAATCTCAACCGGTAGTATCGCCCATTCGGCTGGCTGCGCAGGCTGATATCGAAGTTGTAACAGCTTCTACACCGGAGCCAACTTTGCCTGAACCGGTAGCTGTCGAGCAACTGGAAGCTGTGGAGGATACGTACGGCGGTTCACCTGAGCTGGACGAAGCCGATTCGGCGGGCTATTACATTTACGGGATTCTGCCGGCTGACGGCAGCGACCCGGTAGAAAGAATTCCGGACGAATCTATTGACCCCCCAAATCGACCATTCCTCATCCGCCACGGCTCGATCCAGGCGATCGTCAGCAGCGTGACGTCAAGCGATTTCCACACGGATGCTCTCGACAGAAAGCTGAAGGATCTCGAGTGGAAGCGCCTGCACAAAGCCCGGCACATTCAGGTGCTGGAAGCTTTCATGGATGGCGGTTACACCCCCCTCCCACTGCATTTTTGCACGGTTTTCCCCACCCGGCAGCGCGTCGAGCAATTCCTGTCGGAAAAACACGACCTGCTCATTACAGGCCTGGCTCGTATCCAGAACAAGCACGAATGGGGAGTCAAAATCTATTGCGACACCGAGCTTCTTCTGAACGTCGTCAGGGGCAGCGGGGACCGTATCGACAGTTTCATCGCCCAGCTTCCCGAAATGGTCGCGAGTGTGATAACCAGCGAACCCGCTCCAGTCTTAATTGACGAGGTAGACGTTATTTCGGAAAGCTGCAAGAAGCTCTGCCATAACGCCTTATTGAAGGTAGCCAGCGAGGGCGTCCTGAATCCGACGCCGCCAAACGACCTCGAGGAATCCGTCTGGACCATCATGAATGGCTCATACCTCGTCGACGTCAATCAGGAATCGCAGCTTGCACAAGAGCTCGACCGGCTAAAAACCCGACACGCGCACATCGGGCTGACGGCCGAGGTTACCGGCCCCCGTCCTCCGGTTTCCTTTTCGATGTGATTGACCGGAGGATACTGGACGTTACTGATTGATCATTCTCCAGGAGCAGGGATCAAAGGCGAATCCGCAGCTCGATCACTCGTAGCGGATGAATCGTGTACGGATGCCGGAGAAAGCCGCCATACGTGGTCGATGTAGGTCGTACTCTCCTGTACGACCAGACGAAATGCAATCGAATCGCCGACCTCGAGCTCGCTGACCTCTGAGGGATCGATAATGCGAAGGGTCATCCGCATGGCATCCATGTATCCCGGTATCTCTTCGTGATCGACCACGACGGCCTCATCGCCAAATGCCGTACCGAGGTATACCCCTCGCACCTCGTAGGTCCTCGCCTCCGGAGTATACTCACCACAGGCCGCGAGACCGGTAATGAACAATATGGCTGAAATAACAAGACCAGTCCGCTTTAGACGAGTACCAATTTCTGGTGGCGTCATCTTTTTCGTGTGAAGTAATGAACAATTACCTTACCGGCAAGGTATCGGTTCGCGCAATAAACGTAATGCCCTTAGATTACCGGGTCAACTTCGATTGAACACCCATTGTGATATGTCTGCTCGTCTCGTTCTCCTGATCTTTGGTCTTTTCACACTCCACTCGATCACTGCGTCTGGCGTTTTGGCGCAGGACGCCGATCCTACCGAATCAGGGCCTTACGACAACGGTAAGATGTGGACCTTCGAGTACCCGCCGGTCGAATACTTCGAAGAAACGTACGGTTTCCGCCCGGATTCATCCTGGTTCGAAAACGCCCGGTTAAGCACGCTCCGGCTTTCAGGGTGCACGGCATCGTTCGTATCGCCCAACGGCCTCGTGCTCACGAACCACCACTGCGTCCAGAGTGCCCTCGTGGGCGTGAGCAATCCCGGTGAAAGTCTGCTCGATGAAGGATACGTGGCTGAGAGCCTGTCAGCGGAGAGACGCATCAATGGGTTTTATGCTGATCAGCTCATTCAGATAACAGACGTCACGAAAGAAATCGAGGACGCCATCCGGCCCGCAAAAAATGCGGAAGAACGTGTACGGCTACGAAACGAGGCCACCCGGAGGATCCACAACCGCATCAAGTCCGCGATGGCCGCAACGGGTGACAGCATCGTTGTCGAGATCGTCGCGCTGTACCACGGCGGCCGGTACTCGGCCTACACGTTTCGCCGGTACACCGATCTCCGGCTCGTCGCGGCACCCGAGCTACAGCTCGGCAGCTTCGGCGGCGACCCGGACAACTTCACCTTTCCCCGGTACTCGCTCGATTTTGCTCTGTTACGCGCTTACGACCGTTCCGGCGCTCCCATACGGACACCTCACTATTTCACCTGGAGTACGGAAGGTGTCGAAGAAAACGACCTCGTTTTCGTGATCGGAAACCCGGGTTCAACCAGCCGGCTGGAAACCGTCGCACAGCTTGAATACAAGCGAGACGTGCAAGTGCCCGTTATGCTCGAGTTTCTCGACAGCCGGATTGAAGCTTTGCAGGCGTACATAGCGGTGCGTCAGGGTGATGCCGACGTCCAAAGAAGTCAGCTGCTCTCGCTCCTCAACTCCCAGAAGGCGTACCGAGGGCGCGCGGCTGCCCTCAACGATTCCACGTTGATGGCCCGGAAAATGGATGGAGAGCAGGAGTTCCGGCAGGCACTCGAAAGCGACCCCGAGCTTTTTGCGTTGTACGGCGCCCACATCGATAGCATGGCTCGCATTCAGGAGCTCAAAAAAGAGGTCGCAAATGAGTATGGCGCCTTCTCCGGAATGACCAATAACAGGTTTGCATCCGCCGTTCTCCGCCGGGCGCTTCTCGCCCAGATGCTCGCAAGTACCAGCAATCTGACCGGGGAAAGAAGAGAGAGCATCCAAAACGCCTTGCTTGAAATAGGAGATCTTCCGACCGAGCTCGAAAGGGCATACCTAACGGCGCAAATAAAGTCATTTCAGAAATATCTCGGCGCCCGGGAAGAGCTGATGCTCGATCGTGACGCCACGGAAATCGCCGACCAACTGCTCGAACGTTCCGTTCTGTCGACGGCAGAGAAAACGCGAACGGCGCTTGAGGAATCACGAATCTCCGGCGACGATCCTGCCCTTCTACTGATCGGTGTGCTCGCTCCGGCTTTTTACCATTCTCAAAACGTCCTCCGGCAGCTCGATGAAATTGAGCGAGAAATCGCCGGTGACCTGGGACGCGCGCGTTTTGAGGTATACGGAACGGCCGTTCCACCAGATGCCACGTTTTCACTGAGGATCACGGATGGAGTCGTCAAAGGGTACTCGTACAACGGTACGTTCGCACCCTGGCATACAACCTTTTACGGTATGTACGACCGGGCTTACGGACACGCGACCGCTACGGACTGGAGTTTGCCTGATCGATGGCTCAATCCACCGGCAAATTTCTCACGCTCAACGCCGCTCAACTTCATTTCGACGTCGGACACCATCGGTGGGAATTCGGGCTCTCCGGTCGTTAACCGAAATCTCGAGATCGTTGGGGTCAATTTCGACCGCAACATCGAAGGGCTGTCGCGCGACTACATCTACCTGCCTGAACGAGGCCGAAACATCATGGTCGACGTGAGGGCGATAACGGAATCGCTCGACAAGATATACGAAGCCGACCGGCTGATAGACGAGCTAACAACCGGCCGGCTAGAGACTTCGAATTGACGTATCAGTAGAGAACGTGCTCGTCCATTCGACGGGCGATGTCTTCGAGGCGTTTTCTGTCGCCGCCCTCCACTTCGGCGGTGGCCCAACCCTCGTAGCCGATCGCCTGTAGAGCTCGCTTCACGGCAGGCCAGTCGTTCTCGTCTTCACCAATCTCTGCCTTGAAGCCTTCCCACGGGCCGCTGGCGTCCCGGAGCGTCCGGCTATACCCCTTGATGTCGAGCTTCAGAATGCGGTGACCGAGCACTTCAATCCAGTGCTCGGGCCAGCCGTAGTTGACGATGTTGCCAACGTCGAAATACCACCCGATCCACGGACTCTCAAACTCGTCGATGTACCGCGCGGCCTCCAGCGGGCTAAGAAGGAAGTGGTTCCAGACGTTTTCGATCGCAATCTTTACTCCTTTCTCCTCGGCCAGCGGAAGAACCTTGCGGATCTCCACCTGCGACCGTTCATAGGCATCGTGGTACGAGATCTGCTTGTTCACCACCGCGGGTACAAGAAGTACGGTCGTAGCCCCGTAAGCCTGGGCGTCGTCGAGCGCCGTTTCGAGAGCTCGGACGCCTTCCGCACGGACAGCCGGGTCCGGGTCGCCCAGCGTTTTCTGCCAGTGAACCGAATCGACCACTCCGTGAATCGGCAGGCCGGAGACGTCGCGTGCGTTCAGCACGTCTTCACGCCGGTACGGGTTGGGGCTGTCCAGCTCAACCCCGTCGAAGCCGATCTCTTTGAGGAGTTTGAACTTCTCAACCAGCGGCTGGTCACCCTCGACCATCCCGAGCTTGACCGCCTTCTTCAGTGTTCGGGCTTTCCCTTGAACGGGAAGCCCCCCGGCGATCGCTACACCGGCAGCGAGAACGGCACCCGACTTGACGAAGTCACGTCTGTTCATCAAATGACCTCACTTCTTGGGTTGCGCGTGCGCCCAGGCCAGCCTGCTCAGCTTTGTGACACCTGGCTGGGGAACCGGCGGGAATGGCAGCTCGCCAAACGTAAAGCTTTCCGGCATCAGGTTGAGATCCGAATTCATGACCTCGTCCCAGGTTAGCTCAAGTCCGGTGTACGCCGATTCACGACCCAGAATACCCGTCATTGTGCTCTCGGCCACCTCTTTCGCCTCGTTGATCGGTTTGCCCTCGCGAATGCTAACGATCAAATCGGTATGCTCCTGGACGTAGGGGTTGTTGCCACGCTCCGGGAAGCGGAAGAGCTCACGTCCCGAATGTGAGCGAATGATCGAATTGTCCGTGTGAACGTCGGCAATCCCTTCCGTGCCGATGATGCGATTGGTGACCCGGTTGGTCGTGCCCTCCATCTGGCGGCACTTGGCCTCCACCCGGATGCCGTTCGGGTATTCGTACTCGATGGAGAAGTGGTCGTAAATGTGCCCGTAGGACGGGTCTACGCGAACGATCCGGCCGCCCATCCCAAGAGCCTTGACGGGAACGGCTTGCAGTGCCCAGTTGATCGCGTCGAGGTTGTGAACGAACTGCTCGACGATGTGGTCGCCCGAAAGCCAGGTGAAGTAATACCAATTGCGATTCTGCCACTCCATGTCGGACATCCCCGGCTTGCGTTGGCGAAGCCAGATCGGCCCGGTCAGGTAATACTCCTGCGCCGCCACGATCTCCCCGATCATGCCGTCGTGGATTCGTTTCATGGCTTCGACGTAGCTCGGCTGCCTGCGATACTGGGTGCCGGCAACGATCGACAAGTCTTTCTGTTTGGCAAGCTCGCCTGACTCGATCACCGAACGCGTGCCGACCGGATCCACCGACGAGGGCTTCTCCATGAATACGTGCTTGCCTGCCTCTACCGCTGCCCGAAGATGCAGCGGACGGTATCCTGGCGGTGTCGCCAGGATGACGTAGTGGACGTCACTGTTGATGACGTTCAAATACGCATCAAAACCTGAAAAACACCGATCGTCGGTTACGTTGAGCTTGTCACCGATGTGCTCCGATAGCTCCTTTCGCGCCGAATCGAGCCGATCTTCAAACAGGTCGCACATGGAGTAAATCTCGACTCCCTCGGCGGCTTCAATGGCATTAGCTGCCGCACCCGTTCCACGGCCTCCGCACCCGATAAGGCCTACACGGATCGTATCCGCACCGGCGGCATATGCAAAATTGCCCGACGCCATCAGCCCGGCCGAAAGGCCTGCTGTTACCGTGGCTGAGGTCTTCAGGAAATCTCGCCTCGATAAGAAGCTCGTCGGTTTTGAGTTGTACGTTGTGTCCACTATAGCATCCTCCTGGAAGCGCTTGTCGCTTTCGCAAAAATCAGAAAAATGGGAATCCGCCACGCCATGACCGATTGGAAATGGTCCTTCACGAAAAATATAGCGGACTTTACATATTGTCACAACAGCGGGTCGGACTTTGTCCTTATACTTGGATCCTGTAAGTTGAAGCACCTATGATGTGGTAGCATGATCAGTCTGGATTTCCCAACTATTGCAGAACGATTGGACGCGCTTGAGCTGCCTCACGTGGATCTGGTCGTTGGAATAGCCACCGGAGGAATCGCTCCGGCAACCCTCATCGCATACAAGCAGCGTACGGATTTGCTGATCCTCCAGTTCAACTATCGGGATGAGCAGAACAAGCCCCGGTTTGAACATCCCGTGCGTCAGAGCGAAATATCGATTCCCGATGGGGTGCGGTCCATACTACTGGTCGACGACGTATCCGTGAGTGGTAAAACACTGGACGCGGCACGTGCTTTTCTGAAGGAATACGACATAACGACACTGGTAATGAAAGGAAAAGCGGATTACGTGGTTCTCCCCGAGATCGGAGACTGTGTCGACTGGCCCTGGAAGATCAAACGCGGGTAATTCGATTGGCAAGTTAGGCTATTGGATGGCTAAGTAATTGCCACAGTTCGTTATTTTAGGAAACCAATCCGGTGACACGCGACATTAGTAACCGGACCCAAATTCTTCATCTACACGAATCAACAGCGTTATGAGTGACCGCAAATTCAGCCGCGCGACGGCGGTGCTGATCCTGCTCGTTTTTGCCGGCCTGACGGTCTCGGGCTGTAAAAGCGCCCGAGAAGTTGGAGTAGCCATCCCCGAAATCCCGTGGGACGTTCACGACGAGAATCGCCCGATGGCGCCGGTCGTCCAGCCTGGAACGCCGAGCACCCAGGAAACTGTTGGTACGCCCCCATCTGATGCCATCGTTCTTTTTGATGGGAAGGATCTGTCGCAGTGGCAATCGATGTCGGGTGGCGAAGCAGCCTGGAAGGTCGAAAATGGCTATATGGAGGTCGTGCCCGGCGCCGGTGGTATCCGAACCAAAGAGTCTTTCGGCGACGTTCAGCTCCACGTTGAGTGGCGAACTCCGCCGGTTTCCGACAAACAAAGTCAGGCCCGAAACAACAGCGGCGTCTTCCTCATGGGACGGTACGAAGTGCAGGTCCTCGATACGTACAACAACAAAACGTACGCCGACGGCCAGGCTGGCGCCATCTACGGGCAGTATCCGCCGCTCGTCAATCCCCTCCGCCCGCCGGGAGAGTGGCAGGTGTACGACATCATTTTCCGCGCGCCGCGCTTCGACGAGGATGGCGGCCTGGTAGAGCCCGCCCGGATGACCATACTCTTAAACGGAGTGCTCATCCAGGATAACCGAATCCTGACTGGCCCCACCGGCCACCGCGAGCGTCCGCCGTACACAGCCCATCCCGACGCGCTCCCGATCTCCCTTCAAGATCACGGGGACCCGGTCCGCTTCCGCAACATCTGGGTTCGACGGTTGACCGACTGACGTTATTCCCTTTTCGAACGAAAGCCTGGGCTGGAAATGGTAGTCTCAAGCCCAGGCTTTTTAGTTTGTATTACCTCACCTCAAAGAACCGATAGGGAACGGGCGAGTCGATCAGAGACTTAAGGTAGATCCCCAGCTCGAGCGCGTGGTAATCACCCCACATGGTAGACTCACCCGAGGGAATCGTCTTGCCAGGCGGGATGTAATCCCAGCCGTTTGGCCGGTGGTAAATGGAGTGCAGGATCAGGCCTTCGTGATCGGGCTGAGGCGAAAGGTAAGGCTCCTCGAAAAGGCGTGATGAAACGTTCAAACCGGCGTTGACGTAGCGATCACCTTGCGCGGCCTCTCCTCTGCTTCTAAGCCAATTCCCGAGCCGGAGGAGTCCCTGTGCGGCAATGGCGGCCGCAGAGCTGTCGACGGGCTCGTACGGATTGAAAGGATCGGCCGGACGGGCTTTGTAGTCGCCAAGCTTTGCAAGGCCGGGCGCACCGGTATCCCAGTACGGAATGCCGTCAGCCGGCGTTTCGGCTAAATAAAAGTCGGCCACTGCGGTAGCAGACTCCACCACTCGTTGAATGAAACCTTCGCGTTGTGGGAAAAGGTCGTGTACGGTCTCCGGCCAGCCTTTGTCACCTATGAAGTCGAAGAACTCCAGCTGCTCGGCTAGACCCAGAAGGATCCACGCGTGTCCCCGCGTCCAGGTTGAAAAGGGAGAATAGCCCTGCTGCGTCGATGGATTCCGATAGGCTCCGCTGTTCAGGTTAAAGATGGATTCGTGAACCACACGTCCTCTTACGTCATAGGCGTCGCGTCCGTCGCTGTAATAGACGTTGTAGCGCAGTGTCGTTTCGATGTGCCGGATTGCCCGGTCCAGGAGGTTGATTGTTCGATCCCCCTCCCCTTTCAACGTGTGGTCGAGCACGTGGCTGATACCCAGCACGCGCATCGAACGGATCGTGTCCGAAAACAGCGAGTGTGGGCCGTTGAAGGAATAGACGTATCCGAGACCCTCGGGCAGGTTGGTCCATCGCGATGCCTGGACCGCCCCCGACACCTTAAGCGCCAGCTCGTAGAATCGCCGCTCCCAGACGTTATCCTCGATACGCCCCTTCTTCATTAGCCGGAGAAGGTTTCCGTATGTGCTGATGTTGTTGAACCCGTGATCGTGGACACCGGTGTGAGTAAGATGCCCTGCCATCGCATTCACCGTCCCGCTCCTGCCGATGTCGAGGAATCGGTTTTCACCCGTGTATTCAAAGAGCAGGATCGCGCTCCCGTACTGGAAGCCCTGCGTCCAGTCTGTCCAGCCCCTGGTGGCATACCGGCCGTTGACCGTAAAAACCGGCGCCCCGTCGTCGGGATTCCAACGCGCGTTCAGGGCTTCAACCTTCATTCTGGCAAGATCGAACAGCCGGTCGAGGCGGCTTCGCAGGGAATCGAGTGTAATGGTAGGATCGATGTTCATGATGATCTGAGTCTGTCACAAACTTCTCAGGTGAAACCCTCCGTCAACGTCGATGACCGTTCCGGTCGAGTAATCAAAGTTGCCTTCGAAAATGGCTCTTACGGCCCTGCCGACGTCTTCAGGTGTACCCCATCGTTTTTGTGGAACCAACCCCTCGGCAATGAGCAAATCGTACCGCTCACGAACCGCTTCGGTCATGTCGGTTTTCATGATACCCGGCCTCACTTCAAAAACCTGAATGCCCTCGCCCGCCAGCCTGACAGCCCATAGCTGCGCCGCCATCGACAGACCCGCCTTCGAGAGGCAGTACTCGCCCCGATTAGTCGATGCGGTGTGGGACGAAATGGACGTCACAAAAACGATCTTGAATCCGCCAGCCAATACAGGTTCGCAGCTTCCCGAAAGCCAGTACCGGACCACCCGCTGCGTCAGAAAATAGGGTCCCTGTAAGTTGGTCCGGATGACCTCCTCGAAGGATTCCTCGGTAGCTTCCGTGATGTCCGCTCTGACGCGTGGCGCCATGCCGGCATTGTTTACCAGGCCGTCGATCCTGCCGAAAACTTCGAGCACTCGGTCAGTCAGCGTGGAGCGTTGCTCCTTATCGGCGAGATTGGCCTGGAAGGGCTGGAACTGCTGACCGGGCTCCTTTCGAACATCCTGACATAAGGCAACGGTTTCACGCGCCGCGTCGGCATTCCCGTTGAAATGGACCGCAACCGAAAACCCACTCTGAGCCAGTTCAAGGGCGATACCCCGCCCAAGCCCCCTGCTTGCTCCCGTCACGAGAACTACCGGGACGACACGCGACTCCGCTTCGCTCGAAGGCTTTTCCGAATCTGTCATGATGAACATGGTATGGTAATACAGTCCGACCTGCCGTTTTTCAGGTCGATAGTACGGTTGCTGACACTTCGAAGCCAGTACCTATTGCGAAGTGCTGACCTTTAAGAACCGATTTCGGGCGCAATTTACCCGGAATATCTTGCTCACTCCGCGTTTTCCACTTGGGCCGTCCTGTATCATTTTGTTTATTACGTCGCACAAACCAGGTAGGAACACCAGTTACCCCATCTTTTGAGCCGGATTATGAACATAACGATTCTGACGAATGAATATCCGCCATACATATATGGAGGCGCAGGCGTACACGTTGAATACCTGACGCGGGAACTTTCCCGTCTCGATGGATCGTCACACCAGGTTAACGTGCTATGCTTTGGCGATCAGCACGAAGTGCAGGGGAATCTGAAGGTCGAAGGGGTGAAAGCGGATTTTGAGCTGCGTGCCCAGGACAAACGCCATGCGAAGTTCCTCGACACGATGATCAACGACGTCGTCATGGCCGGCCTCGTCGATCGAGCTGATGTCGCACATTGTCATACCTGGTATTCGCACTTCGCCGGCCTGCTCGTCAAGCAGCTCACCGGAGCAAAGTTGGTGCTCACTACCCATTCACTTGAACCCCACCGGCCATGGAAGGTCGAGCAGCTTGGTACGGCCTATCATGCCTCCACGTGGATCGAACGAACGGCCTATCAGAATGCGGACGGCGTCATAGCCGTGTCCAATTCGATGAAGCAGGACGTACACGATCTTTACGGTGTCCCGCTGGAAAAAATCCGAGTCATTCCAAACGGTATCGACCTCGATGAATACCGCCCCCGTCCCGACGAAAGAGTTCTCGCTTCTTACGGCATCGACTCGAGCAAACCGTACGTCCTGTTTGTCGGCCGGATTACGAGGCAAAAGG
Source organism: uncultured bacterium (assembly GCA_966250015.1). Classification (GTDB taxonomy): domain Bacteria; phylum Bacteroidota; class Rhodothermia; order Rhodothermales; family DASSAV01; genus CBINFS01. Next base: position 214,347 of record CBINFS010000003.1, read on the forward strand.
GCATCATCCACCTGGTCAATGCGATCAAATACCTGAACCCCGGAATGCAGGTAGTTCTGTGTGCGGGAGCGCCCGATACGGAAGAGATCGGGCAGGAAATGAAGGAAAAAGTTGACGAAGCCCGGCGTGAAGGTCAGGACGAGATCATATGGATCGACAAGATGCTCCCCCGTCCGGAGGTCATCACGCTGTATACCCACGCCTCCGTATTCGTCTGTCCGTCCGTGTACGAGCCGTTTGGGATCATCAACCTCGAAGCGATGGCCTGCGAAACGCCGGTCGTCGCTTCCGCAGTCGGCGGAATTCCTGAAATCGTGGTACCCGGTGAAACCGGCCTCCTCGTCCCGTTGAAGGCTAAAGGTGAGAACAACTTCGAACCTGAAGATCCTGATCTGTTTTCAAGGAATCTGGCATCGGCCATCAACGATCTCATGGATTCACCTCAACGGCTCGAAACCATGGGGAAGAAAGCCCGTCGGCGGGTCGAAGAGCATTTTAGCTGGACGCGAATCGCCGAACGTACACTGGCATTTTATCGGGAGCTGATCGAATCATAACCCTTCCTTTCTCCCATTCAGGGTCGGGATAATCGTCGATACCTGGCTTGCATTTTGTACGAAATAACAAACGTATCCTATTGCATTATTTTGATATGGTGGCCGAAACGCTAATTTGTTGAGATCATCTGATGTGTTCGGGAGGATTGGATAGAGAAACCTGCGACTCTGCACGCTCGTTTTTCATCTACCTCTGCGGTAACTGATTTTCTTGTATGCGTAATCTGCTTAACCGGATGTTGTACCTCGGTCGCCCACTCTGGCTGGTTCCGGTTGCGATCCTCTGGTCTTCGTGTGCTACTACCGTCACACCCGATCGTGGCGATTCGGTCTCTTCCAATATCGTGCACGTGCCGGTCTCCGGAGATAAGCCCACGGATCCACGTGCCGAACAGCTATTCGTTCGTGGAATGACCCAGGCCTTTCTGGGTGACTACAGAGGTGCACTGGACCTTTACGAGCAGGTTTTGCGAATAAAGCCGGACGAACCGGCTGTGCTCTCCGCTCTGGCCGAGGCATACGAGGGCTTGAATGACCTGGCGACGGCCGTCTTTTACGCTGAGCGTGCCACCGAATTCGCTCCCGACAACCTGCATTTCAGGCAGCAACTGGCCTCGCTGCACCTGCGAGCGGGAGACCCCAATACAGCGGCCGAGACCTACAGGACGCTGGTCGAACATTTCCCAGACAACCACACCGCTCTTTACGAGCTGGCTCGACTGCTGGCCACGACGGGTAAACAGCAGGAAGCACTTGACGTATACGAACGTCTGATCCAGCTCGTCGGTGACGACATCGACATATACCGGGAAATGCTCCAGCTTTACGCCGACCTGGAAGACAAAAATGGGGCTGAAAAAACGCTTAAAGCCCTGATCGAGCTCGATCCAACGGACAGTAACTATCTGATTCTGCTGGGCGATCTTTACCGCCAGCAGAAACGTATGGACGAAGCGGCCGGGGCGTACAGCCAGGCGCTCAAGCTGAATCCCGACGACTACGATATCCTGCGCTCGCTGGCGGAAGTCTACCGGGGCATGGGGCGTGAAGGTTCTGCCGACTCGTTGCTCGCTACATTCGAACATACCGAGAGCCTCACGACGGAACAGCTCGTCGGCCGTGCGGCTGCCCTGATACACAATGCTCCCAACTCCCCCCGTGAAAAACGCCAGGCGAAGGAAATGCTGGAGAACGCGCTCGTGCGGGACGGCAACAACCAGGACGCCCTCCGAATGCTCGGGGAGCTTCACTATCAGGACGAGGCCTACCGCGAAGCGGCTGAGCTCTTTTACCGCCTATTGCAGCAGAACCCACGGGAAATTACACTTTGGAACCGTACGGTTTCCGCTTTTCTAGAATCCGGGGCCGACGAACGGGCTGCAGAGGCTGCCACTGAAGCGCTCCTCCTGTTCCCCGGACAGGTCGACCTGCTCAGGGGCGCCGGATTCGCATACATGCATCTGTACCAGAATGAGCGCGCCATCGAGTACCTCGAAGAAGCGGCGCGATATCTTCAGGAGGAGTCACCGCTCGACAGCCTCCTGCTTTCCGATACCTTTTCAAGCCTCGCACTTCTTTACTGGAGGGAAGGCGAACATCACACTTCGGATAGCCTGTATGAGAAAGCCCTTACGTTTTATGAAAACGACCCCTACACGTTGAACAACTACGCATACAGCCTTGCAGATCGCAAAATCGAGTTGCAAAAAGCGTTGCATCTGGCTGAACGCGCGCTCGAAATCGAACCGGATAACCCCTCCATCCTCGATACCGTTGGATGGATCTACTTCAACATGGGCGACCTGCCTCGGGCACTCGAAAGGATCGAACGCGCAGTCGAAAAGGGCGGGACGAGTGCCTCCATATTCGAACACCTGGGTGACATCTACTATCAAACCGGCAATCGCAACAAAGCCAGAGAGCACTGGGAACAGGCTCTAAATAAAAATCCTGCAAATCAGAGGCTCCGGGAGAAACTTGAACCCTGATCCGTACATTCTGAACGCTCGTTGCCTTTCCTGAATATTTTCTCTGGCTGTGCATGCGTTTCTTTATAGCCGCCGCTTTACTGATCCTGTTGATCGCTGGATGCGCCCGAACTCGCCCGGTACCCGTCCTCGACACCTCCTTGCCTGCCGGCTTCCCGAATCATCGCGTTGAACAGATCCAGCAAAACATTCTGTTCGCAACCGACACCCTGGTTTCCTATCGTGCAAAGGCGAGCTTCTCGGTAACATCACCTGAACGAAGTGGACGGTTCAGCGCTGACCTGCGAAATCGCCGGGGCGATTCACTTTACATAAGTATCAGCCCTGGGCTCGGTATCGAAGCCGTGCGCGTACTCGTCACACCGGACAGCGTCTATTACTATGACCGCATCAAAAGCGAGCTGATGGTCGGAGCCCTTTCCCGCGTCGGCGACCTCCTCGCCATTCCGGTTTCTTCGGAAGATTTATTCCGTAATTTACTGGGAATCGTGGCGCCCGAGACTGAAGAAGTATGGAATGTTGAGGCCGACAGCGCCTACTATTACCTGCGAAACAATACAAACACCAGAGTCTACGTTATAGACCCGTCCCTCTGGCGTGTCGTGCGGTATACCGAACGTGCACCGAATGGAGAAATCCTGGAAGAGCGCATTTTCTCAGAATATGACGTGTTCAATGGGGTCTACATACCGAGACGAATCGTATTTCGACGGCCTCAAGAAAATTCGGTCGCCTCAATTTTCTATCGCGATCTGGACCTCAATCCGGAAGAGCTTTCGTTCGAACTTCGCGTCAGGGAGTCAGCCCGTCGGACCAAGCTTGAGTAGTCAGAACCCTGGCAGGCTTCTTTTTGCCCTGACGATAACCATATTCTCCCTCTCGTTTCCTTCCGTCCCTTGCTTCGCTCAGACTGAAGACGAGCGGCTGGAAACCGAACGCCGCTTGCAGGCACTTCAGGAGCAGCTCGAGCAGGATCGACAACGCCTGAGCCAGACGGCGCAGGAAGAGCAAATCTCTCGCGAAACGCTGACCCAACTTCAACGAGAAATCGCATTGAGAGAAGAGCTGACCCGCACCTATCAGCGGCGTGTCAACCAGCTAAGCTTTACGAGTGACTCGCTCCGCATTTCGATCGAAGCGCTCGAAAGGGACATTGACGAGCTAAAGGAGCAGTACCGTAGAAGGGCCACGCACGCGTACAAATACGGCCGTTTGCACGATCTTGCCCTTATCCTTTCGGCAGAGTCCATCAATCAGATGCTCATCAGGGCAAATTATCTGCACCGGTTTACCAATCAGCGGCGGCAGAAGCTCAACGAGATCGAACAGGCCATGAAGACGCTCCGCGCGCGACGAGAGGAGCTTCAGGCCGCCATGCAGCGAAACGAGCAGCTGCTTGCCCAGGCGCGTGAAGAAGAGCAAAACCTCGAGCGGCTCAGACGCGACCGAAACCGTGTTCTGAACAACCTTACAACTCAACGAAGTGAGCTGGAGGAGGAAATAAGGCGCAAAGAGGCTGCCGTGGTCCAGCTGGCAGACCGGATAAGACAGCTAACGGCTACCGCATCGAGCCGGCAGCGGGAGAACCTTGCCACCAACCGGGCTGCTGCCGCCGAATATATCGAGATGTCCGGCTCATTCACACAAAATCAGGGAAAGTTGCCCTGGCCTTCCGAAGGAGTGGTGACCGAAAGGTTTGGTACACGTGTGAGCCCCATCTACGGCACGACGACCACCAATCCCGGTATTCTGATTGCAACCAATCCCGCCGCAGAAGTAAGATCGGTCTTCGACGGAGAGGTGGTGCTCGTCGACGTCATGCCCGAATATGGCACCATCGTATCCATCGCCCACGGCGAATACCAGACCGTCTACAGCAACTTTTCGATGGTCTACATCAACCGCGGCGACCGGGTCCGAGCCGGCCAGGTCATCGGCCGTGCCGGAACCCAGGCGGAGCCACAACGCGCCGCCGTGTTTTTTGCCATTTTCCGGAACGGCCAGGCGATTGACCCTCTCCCCTGGCTCCGCCCGCTCTGACTCACCCAATACCTGACCCAATTTCCGAAAAGCTGCACCGGGCGCTTTATTTCCTTCAGAATGAGGGATAGATTACCGGTCATCCGTTCAACCTTGTCAAATACTGGAGGAAAGGTATGACCGCACGTAAGTTTACCGGTCTTTCTCTGCTACTGGCGATTACCCTCATTGGAACGTGCCCCGTCGTTGCCCAGAATACCACGACGGAACTCACCGACGAGCAAATTCTCGAGCTCTACGCTAACCTGCGCGTCGCGGACGTGTCCGACGGGATGGACATGGTGGGACTCCGTGACGTGGGCCTCATGGACACGAAGATCCAGCCGCTATGGCGAGACATTGACCAGTTCAATCACATCGTAAGGGGTATCGCGCTGACCGTCCGCTACGTCCCGACCAATCACGTTGCGAACAACCCGAATACGTACGAGGAGTTCGATCAGTGGGTCAGCAACTGGTACAATCAGCTGTCACCCGAGCCTTTCGTAGACGACATTCGTCCCGGTACGATCATCGTCATCGACGCGAGCGGCGACGGTGACACGGGCTCGGTCGGGTCCAACAACTCGATGCTCTGGGCGTCACGGGGCGCAGTGGGCATCGTTAGCAATGGAAGCGTTCGGGATACCGACGAAATCATCAAACAACAGATCCCGGTTTATCTGGACATCGAGGACCGTGGTCGCGGCATCCGTCCCGGACGGAATGAAATCGAGTCGGTGAACAGGCCGATCGAGGTCGGCGGCGTACTCGTTCGCCCTGGTGACGTGGTTGTGGCGGACGGTGATGGCGTGATCGTCGTTCCTCGTGAATACGCGGAGCCTGTCGCTCGGGCCGCAGCAAAAATCCTCGAAACCGACAAAGCCGCCCGTCGAGCGCTCTACGAGCGCACCGGCCGCCCCCTCGACCACACCGTGGAATAGATCTCTTTTCCAGCTTGGAACGTAGGGGGATGGCCACCGCACCCATCCCCCTACTCGCTGCGTCAAATTGGGAAGCACGTGAAGGCGCGAAGAAAGGCTGCAATAATGTGGATGAGTGATGTTCGTGCCCTTCCTCCATCCTCAAAGGCCTCGTTCCATAAAGATCCCTCACCCGTTTCGGTGAATCGGGATGACACGGTGGGGGACTTGCGCAAACCATCAAGCTTGTCATTCCGAGCAGTAGCGAGGAATCTTCCCGAAGTGAGACCTTTCTGATTTACACAAGCGGTTGACATAGACGCAACCAATTGCTCCCTTGATAGGGCCTGTCCCGCACTCGAAGTGGAGGGAGCTATCGCGGAGCGACTGAGGGGTAGACTGTTTTCTCTACAGGAGTCTTTTAGCAACCTTTTCCTGGATCACCGCCTTCGCTGAGATGACGTGTTGTTTGGTGTTTCTATACCTCAGAACGTCTCGCCTTCGATTCGCATCAGTTCAAACAACAACTAACTTTTGCGTCATCAGAGGACCGTAGTACCATCTCCTTCGCGTCTCCGCGCCATCGCGTGAGATTTCCTTTGAAGTAGTCCGTAGAAACGGCACAAAAAAAGCTGCCTGGCGTCCTGCCGGCAGCTCCGCTCAACCCCTCA
>CBINFS010000004.1:0-219501 GCA_966250015.1 uncultured bacterium
AGTGTGTCCGGTACTGTAATAGTATTCAACCGACCCAGCCCGATCAACCATGCAGGAAGCCAACGAAGCCACACGTGCCCTGAAGCCTGGAGAGATAGCACTGAAGACGAAGAAGCGGGGCTCGGCGACCGTGTCGGGCGACGGCGACGACGGATTCCTCGAGCTGCCCGTCGTGCAGGAACCTGTAGCTACCAGCCGGCCAGGATCGAGGCCCGAGTGGCTGCGAGTCCGGCTTCCGTACGGGCAGACCTACCGCAACATCGTCGACATCATCGAGCAGCATCGCCTGCACACGGTCTGCCAGAGCGCCCGGTGCCCGAACATGGGCGAGTGCTGGACAGCCGGCACGGCGACGTTTATGATCCTGGGCGACGTCTGTACGCGCTCGTGCGGCTTCTGCGCGGTCAAAACCGGAAGGCCCGACAAAGAGCTCGATTGGGACGAACCGAGGCGCGTGGCCGAGGCTGTACGGCTCATGGACCTGAAGCACGCCGTGGTAACCAGCGTCAACCGTGACGAGCGAAAGGACGGCGGCGCGCCCATCTTTGCCGAAACGATCCGGCTGATCCGCGATTATCAGCCCGGCTGCACGGTGGAGGTCCTGATCCCGGATTTCAGGGGCGTTCGCGAGGCGCTGCAAGAGGTGTTCGACGCCCGTCCCGACATCCTCAACCACAACGTCGAGACGGTGCCCCGTCTTTACCGTCGGGTGCGGCCACAGGCCAACTACCAGCGCTCGCTTGACGTCCTGAAGATGGCGAAGGACCAGGGCTTACGAACGAAGAGCGGCATCATGGTGGGGCTCGGTGAAACGTACGAAGAGGTGCTCGCCCTGATGGACGACTTCGTCGCCGTCGGAGTAGACGTGATGACGATCGGGCAGTACCTCCAGCCGACCCGGATGCACCTGCCCGTCGAAGAGTACGTCCACCCCGACGTCTTCAAGGCGTACAAACGGGAAGGCGAGGCGAAAGGGATCCCGCACGTCGAGAGCGGCCCGCTCGTCCGCTCCTCTTACCACGCCGAGCGGCACGTCGCGTAGGACTCGCAACGCTTACGCCCCAGGTAGAAACGCCGTGCCAAAGCGGGAGAAGGTGACGAATGCCGTCCGTATCGCGTATCTTGGGGCCGTTTTTATTTGTTACTGGAACCAGCCTGATTCAATTTTCTCATGGCAATCGAACGTACACTTGCTATTCTCAAGCCTGACTGCGTCCGCAAACAGCTGATCGGTGAGGTCATCAAGCACATACAGGAAGCCGGCTTCGCAATTCGCGCGATGAAGATGGTGCAGCTTACCAAGAAGGAGGCGGAAGGGTTTTACGCCGTCCATCGGGGGCGGCCGTTTTTCGACGAGCTGACGGACTTCATGTCGAGCGGGCCCTGCGTCCCGATGGTTCTCGAAAAAAACGACGCAGTGGCGGACTTTCGGAAGCTCATCGGTGCTACCGATCCGGCCGAGGCCGAAGAGGGGACGATACGCCGGATGTACGCCGACTCGAAAGGTCAGAACATCGTACACGGGTCGGACTCTCCGGAGAACGGCAGGATCGAGGCTGCTTACTTCTTCCCCGAGCACGTCATCGTCGCCAACTCGTGAGGGAAACTAAGGGACCCCGGGCACAACCCGGGGTTTTCAGTTTCGGAAACCGGGACCAGAAGCGCCTGTTCTCAATCGAAACCGGCCTTTCGTACGCTTCCGTCGGGATACCCATGCGGCTACTGACCCTATTCGTTTTCTTGATTGCGGGCTGTGCCCCCTCCGCTTCCGATACGCCTCCAGCTGCACCGGTTGTGGAAGAGGTTCGAACCGAAGCACCCGAGCCCGCCGTCAGAGTGGGCGCCGCCGTGCTTGCCGATTCGGGGTTCTCGATCCTGAAGGGTAAACGGGTGGGGCTCATCGTCAACCACACTGCTATGGTCGGCGGTGAGCACCTCATCGACCTGGTTCACAGAGCACCCGGCGTCGAGCTTACCGCGCTCTTCGGCCCCGAGCACGGGTTGCGGGGCACCGCAGATGCAGGCGCCCACGTATCAGACGAACGGGACGAAAAAACGGGGGTACGGATCTATAGCCTCTACGGCCGCACCAACCGTCCAACTCCGGAGATGCTCGAGGAGGTGGACGTGCTCGTCTTCGATGTCCAGGACGTCGGAGCGCGGTTCTACACGTACATCTCGACGATGGGTCTGGCCATGCAGGCCGCTGCCGAAGCCAGAATCGAGGTTGTGGTGCTGGACCGGCCGAACCCGCTCGGCGGCGAGCTCGTCTCGGGCTGGCTGCTCGATCCGGCGCACACTTCGTTCGTCGGCCAGTATCCGATCCCCGTCGCACACGGGATGACGGTCGGCGAGCTTGCCCGGATGATTCAGGGCGAACGGATGCTGAGCGGCCTGGAGAACCTCAATCTGACCGTCGTCCCGATGGATGGATGGACCCGTTCGATGCAGTGGCCGGAAACCGGCCTGCCCTGGATCGCCCCCAGCCCGAACATCCCCGACTTCGAGACGGCGCTGGTCTACCCCGGCAGCTGTTTCTTCGAGGCCGCCTCGGCAAGTGAGGGGCGCGGCACACTCGAGCCGTTCCGCCTCCTCGGCGCACCCTGGGCCGATGGACAGGCGCTCGCCGACAGACTGAACGGCTACGGCCTCCCCGGCGTCGTATTCGAGCCCGCGACGTTTACGCCTCGCAGCATCGAGGGCATGGCAACGAATCCCAGGCTTGCGGGGCGCCAGTTGCAGGGCATCCACCTCGTCGTATCCGATCGCACAACCTTTAAGCCCGTCGAGACCGGCGTACACCTCCTGCACGCATTCCTCGAACAGGCGAAGCAGGAACGGATCAATAACCTGATCGACCGGCCGGACTGGCTGGCAAAACTGGCCGGAACCGATTCCCTGTACGAGATGCTACAGCAGGGCACGCCGCCCGATGCTATCGTCGAAACGTGGCGGGACGACGTCGAGGTATTCCTCCAGAAAAGGAAGCCCTACCTGCTCTACGAATGATTCTGGACGTTGAGGAGATCAGGAAGCAACCGCCTTCGATTCTTCGCGAGAATCTTTAGGTCTCCAGAGGATCGCGTAGATAACTTCCAGGTACCCACCGAGAATGAGCAGCGGGGCCACGTAGAGGGAAATGAACCCGTGCACGTCGTTTTCGATACGCATGATCGTGTAGCCGAATACGACGAGGACAACCCCGACGATCAACAACGTGTAATTACGACGGGTAAAAATCATTCGCCCGGAACGCGCGCCCATGCGGGTGCGTCGGGGTGTCCGGCGGGTAGCAGACTTGGCCATGACGGGAAAGTGGGTAAGGACCAACAGGTTGTGAAACGAAAGACGATCCGAATCACGGTGATGCCAACAACACGGACAACCTGAGGTTCCGGCAGCCATCCCGTCGTACACGAAAACTGTGTTGCAATTTCCCCGGAATTTTGAAACCTGGTCCCACGATGCATCCTTTCAGAAGCGATGCGTTAGGTCCAACGTTCTTACCGGTGAAACGAAAGAAGTGGCTTATGAAGGGGAAGTACCAGAAAGCGATATCCGGCAAGGTCCTGATCGTTGCAATAATCCTATTGCTGGGTCCCACGCTTGGTGTTCGGTTTCCGATGACGCTGGAAGAACGGATCGACCAGCTCATCGCACTGGACGATACGGGACCGGCATTCTGGGGCGTGTACATCCAGGACGCCGCGACGGGTGAGGTGTTGTACAGCCGGAATGCCGACAAGGCATACATCCCCGCCTCGAACCAGAAGCTGATCACGACGGCCATTGCGCTCCGTACACTCGGGAGTGACTACCGGTACCAGACGCCGCTGTACTTCAACGGCACGATCGACGGCACCGTCATGAAGGGCGACCTGATCATTCGCGGGTCCGGCGATCCAACGTTTGGGAGCGTTCAGGCGCCCGGAGGCGACCCCCTCCGCGAGTGGGCACGCGGGCTCGCAAATATGGGCGTCACCCGTTTTGAAGGTCGGATCATCGGCGACGACGACGTTTTCGACAACCGGCCGTACGCCGAGGGCTGGGACGTCGACTACCTCCTGTCGCAGGCAAGCCGTTCGCTCGGCATCAGCACCGGCGGGCTGTCGTACCACGACAACGTCGTTGCCGTGGAGCTTAAATCGGCCGGGGTCGGCTCCGCCCCGATCTACACCATGCGGCCGGCGCCGTTCCTCGAGGTGACCAATCGCGCCAGAACGAGCGGCCGCTCGCGGGGGATTGCGCTCGACGTCAACCGCGCCATCGGGACAGAAGAAGTCACGCTCACCGGATCGATCCCACGTTCGTACAGGGGAACGATCAACGTCCCGGTTTCGAACCCGACCACGTTTACGCTGATGAGCCTGTCGACGCACCTCCAGTCGCAGGGGATCGAGGTTTCGGCGACGCTGCACGACATCGACGACCTGGGTGAGACGATCAATTACGAGAAGGCCAAGCCTCTCTTTGTCTACCTGTCGCCACCGCTCACCGACATCATCACGATCATCAACAAGGAAAGCAACAATTTCTACGCCGACCAGCTCTTCAAGACGTTTGCCTGGGGCGGCTCGAACAATGGCGGCGAGCGGCGAGCCAAAGAGGTCCTCGCAGCGATGGGCGTCGACGTGACGGACGTCTCGATCAAGGACGGATCCGGCTTGTCGCGGAAGGACCTGATCACGCCGAGAGTGCTGGGTACGGTCCTCACGTCGATGTACAACAGTCCGTATCGGGAGGCCTATTTGAGCTCGCTGCCGGGCGGCGGCGAGCCGCGAACGACCATGGACTACCGGCTGCGCGGATTCCCCATCCGCGCCAAAACGGGATCGCTCGAATTCGTGCGCTCGCTCAGCGGTTATGCAGAGACGCCGGACGGGCGGACGCTCGTCTTCTCGTTTCTGATCAACAACTACACCGTCCCGGCTTACCAGATCACGCAGACGATCGACCGGGTCGTGATGACCCTGGCAATGCCGGGAGCGGTGTGAGTGTTCGAACGTCCTCAGCGCGATGACGCTTTTCGATCGCGGCCTTTTTTCAACGAAATCATTGTACAACCTGAAGTCTACCGGCGTGCTTTAAAGGGGCCACGATCGTACATTCCCCGTGCACGTACCCCCACGCTTTAGCCGCCGTTCGCTCATCCACACATGCCGTTTTTATTCCGTCACCTGCTTACCGGCCTCGTCGTTTTTGCGCTCCAGTGGCTCATTATGGGGCGTCTGCGGCTCTGGGGAGCCTATCCCGACGCCGTCCTGCTCTACGTAGCGTGGGTCGGGTTGCGGCACGGCAGAAGCTCGGGGGCGGTGGCAGGTTTTACCATGGGCCTCCTGATGGACGCGGTCTACGGCCTCTGGGGGATCCACACGTTCGTCAAGACGCTCGTCGGCTTTCTCGTCGGCATCTTCCCGGCCAACGAGCGTGAAACGTTGCTCATTCTCCCGCAGCAGGCGTTTCTGGGAGGGCTCGTGATCGCCCTGCTCCACAACGGCCTGCTGGTCGTATTCCTTGCGCTGATCGCCGAAACGCGGAGCATGTTTATGGTCACCGCGCTCTGGATCGGCTCTTCGCTCTACACCGCGTTCGTCGGTTTTCTTGCCGCCCTTTTCTCGTCGCGATAGCTCGGAATCAGGCGCGCACTTCGATCAGGCTGGAGAACGCATCAAGGACCCGGTTCCGGGGGCCTTCCTTCATTTCGATCAGCGGAAGCCGCAGGCGCGGGTTGATCCGCCCCATTGCACCGAGAACGGTTTTGATCGGGATCGGGTTGGTTTCGTAGAAGCACGCGCGCATGGCCTGGAGCAGCTCGAAGTGCTGCGTCCGGGCTTTCTCAAAGTCGCCTGCAAGCGCGTTGTGAATCATCTCCGAGAACCGGTCGGGGATGGCGTTTGCGACGACCGAGATGACCCCGTTGGCGCCGAGCACGATCAGCGGCAGCGCCATCTCGTCGTCACCGGCATACACTGCGAGCCGGTCGGGACGGCCGGCGAGAATGTCCGAGATCTGCGCGATGTCGCCCGAGGCCTCCTTGACGCCGACGACCGTCGGGATCTCCTCGGCGATCTTCAGCATCGTTTCCGCCTTAAGGTTGAAGCTCGTACGCCCGGGCACGTTGTAGATGATGATCGGCTTGTCGGTGGCGTCGGCAATTGCCGCGACGTGGGCACGGAAGCCGTCCTGAGTCGGCTTGTTGTAGTAGGGTCCAACGATGAGGAGGCCGTCTGCTCCGGAAGCCGTCGCCTCTTTCGAAAAAACGATGCTCTCGCTCGTCGAGTTGTTGCCCGCTCCAATGATGACGGGTACACGACCCGCGGTATGCTCGACGGCAAGGTCGACGATGCGGCGGCGTTCCTCTGGCCACACGGTCGCATTTTCACCGGTGGTACCGAGGACGACCAGTGCATCGACGCCGCTCTCCACCTGCCAGTCGATGAGCTTGCGCATGGCCGGTTCGTCGATTTCGTCATCTGCGGTGAACGGGGTAATCAGTGCAGGCGCTACGCCGGTAAATAAATAGTTCTTTTCCATAAGGCAGGTCGGCAGCGTATGATTAAGCTTGTATGATCGCGTTCCGTTAGTAGTACTATTCTTCGTTCTGCGTGAACGTTCCGCCACGAGTGAATCGACGTCAGGCGGACGTTCCCAGCATGTCGTCGAGCGTGAAGAGGCCCTTTTTCCCCTGCACCCATTCGGCTGCTTTCAGGGCGCCGTAGGCAAACCCATCCCGGTTTTTCGCCTGGTGGGCGAGCTCGATCTGGTCGAAGGGGCTGTCGATGGTGACGGTGTGTTTGCCAATCACGTTTCCCACGCGAGCGGAGGTCACGTGGAGGGCCGACGCGTCGATTCGTTGATGCTGGGTTTCCGTTTCGATCCGTTTTTTCCGGTCGAGCGCTTCGAGCAGCACTTCGGCCAGCAGGACGGCCGTTCCGCTCGGGCTGTCCACTTTGCGCACGTGGTGGACCTCGTGAATGCAGGGATCAAACTCCGGCAGATCGTTCAGCAGCGGTCCGATCGCTTTGAGGGCGTGGACGAGCAGCGCCACGCCGATCGAAAAGTTCGGGGCATACAAGATGGCGGCTTCGCTCTCCTCCACCAGCCGGCGGACGGTCTCGAGCTTGTCGTACCATCCAGTGGTCCCGATGACGGCCGTGGCATTCCACCTACAGTACCGCTCGATGTTACCCAGCACTACGTCGGGCAGCGTAAAGTCGATCAGCGCGTCGGCCTCGTGGATGCCGGCCGCCTTCGGATCGTCGACGGTATCGAGGGGGTTATCTACGTCGAAGGTGCGCAGGATCGTGTGGCCTCTTTCGAGCGCAAGGCGTTCGACCGTCCGACCCATCTGTCCAGTTCCTACCAGTATCAGTTTCATTCGTCCTCTCCGTCACAACGTGTGGTCGGAAATTCCTTCCAGTTGTCATCAGAAACGCGGGGATCTCCGATCAGGTTACGAGCTCGGCGGCCTTGATGAGGTCGGACAGGATCCCGGCGGCCGTAACGTCGGGCCCGGCGCCCGGCCCCTGCACGACGAGCGGATTGGTGTCGTATCGATCGGTGGTGAAGGCGACCATGTTGTCGGTCCCCTGCAGGTGTGCGAAGGGTGATTCGGGTCCGACCGCCCGGACGCGTACGCTGAGCCGGCCGTCTTCGATCAGGCTGATGTAGCGCAGGTATTTGCCTTCTTTCCGGGCTGCTTCGATCCTGTCCTCCCAGTACTCGTCCGCTTCTTCGAGGCGGTCCATAAAGGCGGCAAGGGAGACGTCGAGCAGGTTGACCGGGACGAGGGACTCGACGGCCACGTCCGACCGCTCGACGGGAAGCTCCATCTCGCGTGCGAGGATGAGCAGCTTCCGGGCCACGTCCTCCCCTTTCAGGTCGTCGCGCGGGTCGGGCTCGGTGTAGCCTCTTTCACGCGCCGTCCGGACGATCTCCGAGAAGCGTCGGCCGTTGGAAAGGTTGTTGAAAATGTAGGCGAGCGTGCCCGAGAAGACTCCTTCGATGCGCCTGATCCGATCGCCTGACCTCAGCAGGTCGCGCAGGGTAGAGATGACCGGCAGGCCGGCGCCGACGGTCGTTTCGTAGAAGTACGGGACCTGGTGCGTCCGCGCGGCGCGCTGAAGGCGCTCGTAGAAGGCGTAGTCGAGCGTGTTCGCCCGCTTGTTCGGCGTAACGATGGCGATGCTGTGCTCGAGCAGCTCCGGATACCGGTGGGCCACCTCGTCAGAGGCCGTCGCATCGATCACGATCAGCCGTTCGAGCCTGCTCTGGATCAGGTGGCCGGCGATGGTATCGAGGTCCTGCGGCCCCGGCGCGTTCTCAAGGCGTTTGAGCGCCTCGGAGAACGGGATGCCCTCGACGTCCCAGACCATCTGGCGGCGATTGGCCAGGCCGACGAGCTGGACGTTCAGGTTCATCCGTTCGAGCAGGACGGGCGCCTGGTGCTCGAGCATCTCGATGAGCTTTTTCCCGATCACCCCCGTACCGATGAGGAACAGGTGTGCCCGGTTACGCCGGAGGGCGAATGCCTCGTGGAGGGCGCGGACGGCCTGCCGCACGTCGCTGTCCCGCACGACGGCCGAGATGTTCGTCTGCGAGGCGCCCTGCGCGATGGCCAGCACGTGGATGCCGCTCCGGCCGAGGGTCGAGAACATACGTCCGGCGAGACCGGGACGCTGGAAGATGTAGTCGCCGACGGCGGAGACGACGGCGCACTCGGGCTGGGCCGACACATTCGAGATGTCGCCGCGCTGAAGCTCGAGCGCGAACCCTTCCTCTAGGGCTTCGACCGCCGGCTCGGCTTCGGCCTGGCGAACGACGATGCAGATGCTCTGCTCGCTCGACGCCTGCGAGATCATCAATACGTTGATCCCCCTCGCCGCCAGCGCCGAGAACGCGCGTGCCGAGATGCCGGGGATACCGATCATACCCTTCCCTTCGAGGATCACGATGGCCACGCCGCGGATGGTCGTGATGGCCTTGACGTGCCCTTCCATCGGCCCGGCGTCGGTTGAGATCAAGGTGCCGGGCCCCTTTGGATTGAGCGTGTTTTTGATCAGGAGGGGTATCTGCCGTTCCTGGAGCGGCCGCATCGTGCGGGGATGCAGCACCTTCGCGCCGAAGTAGGCGAGCTCGGCGGCCTCCCGGTAGCTCAGGCGTGGAAGCGAGAAGGCGTCCGGGACGAGGCGCGGATCGGCCGAGAGCACGCCGTCGACGTCGGTCCAGATGACGGCCTTTTCAGCGTGGAGCGCCCCGGCGATGATCGTAGCCGTATAGTCACTTCCCGAGCGGCCGAGGGTGGTCTGTACGCCCCGGTCGGTGGAGGCGATGAAGCCCGTCACAACGGCGATCCTGATTTCCGGGTGCCGGCTGAAGTAGGCTCGGACGAGCCTGTTTGTCTCTTCGAACTGGACGTTCCCCGCGCCGAACGAGGCGTCGGTGCGGATGATCTCCGTGGCGTCGACGTCGACGGCCTTTTCACCTGCCGCCCGGAAGGCCGCCGCAACGAGCGGCGCCGAGACGCGCTCGCCTACGCCGATGATCGCGTCCTTCGTACGCAGTGTACACTCACGCAGCAGGAAAACGCCGTCGAGCAGCTCGTTCAGCGCCCGCCACCGCGCGTTCAAGATGCTCCGGATCTCCTCGCGCTCTTTCTCGGGCACGACCTCGTCGAGCACCTCGTTGTGGCGGCTGATGAGGTCTTCCAGGATCGCCTTGTGCTCACCCGATCGGGCAAGCGCCTCGTCGATCGCCTGGATGAGCTGATCCGTCACCCCGCCCAGCGCGGAGACGACGACCACGCGCAGCACGTTGGACGGCTCGTCCCGGATCAGCTCGACCACGCGTTTTATCCGGTCGGCCGTAGCCACCGACGTGCCCCCAAATTTATAGACGTGTACGGGTTCCCCCGGTGTATATGATGCCATCCTCTTTAGGTAAGCCAGTTCAAAACAAAGGTATGCCAGATCTTCGCGCCGAAGCCAGCCGCGATCCGGTTCAGGCGGAAAAACGGAACAAGATATGTGAATAGATCGTGGAAGGCTACTCCCCCGGACAATTAGGTTGACAACGCGGGCTCGCGCATTGTATTATGCGGGTCCTGAAAAAATCGGGGCTATAGCTCAGTTGGTAGAGCGCTTGAATGGCATTCAAGAGGTCAGGGGTTCGACTCCCCTTAGCTCCACTCGAAGACAGTGTAAGGGCTCGGAACCGCAGTTCCGGGCCCTTTTTGTTTTTGCGTGATTTTGATGTTTTTCCACAGGGCTTGAGGGTTTTTTTGCTGCAAAACGGTTGACTACATCACGTCCTCTCTAGCTCCATTTCGATACGACGTTTTTTGAAACGTACCGGATGGACGAGTCGGAGTCACGCCAAGTAATTACCTCATTCAGACCCGATAGAGAACGAGTGCATGTGCAAAGAACAGGTGGTCGGGTTGTATGACCGGTATGCCAGCGAATACGACCTCGAAAGGGACAGATCTCTTTTGGAACGCGAGTGACTCGACCGCTTCCTGCTGTATGTCTTCCCTCTCGCCACGATTCTCGACGTCGGCTGTGGGATGGGAGCGCCGATAGCCCGATATCTTTTCGAGCATGGCTGCAATGTCGTCGGAGTCGATTCTTCGCCTTCCATGATCGCGTTTTGCCGTTCACACTTTCTGAAGATGGAATGGTACGTGATCGATATGCGCCGGATGACCTTAGGTCGTCGCTTTGAGGGTATTCTTGCCTGGGACAGCTTCTTCCACCCGAGCAGGGAAGACCTTGGAACCGAAGGCCAGTCGTCTTTTCGCCAGCAAGCGCAGCCATATTGTAACTAAGTCGTCGAGGTGGTAGGAATGGGGGCGAGGTGAATTAAGTTAAAAGCATCTCTTGTCGTTTAAGGAGGCGGCCGGCTGATTCCACTGTCTTATTTCTAAAACGGCTCGGCTTCCAAACCCCCAATCCATTCAAAAGAGGAGGATACGTGATGCGCAGAACGATTACGGTCGTGTTTGTTATCGCTTCAGTGCTGGTGGGCTGCGATTCGCAGTCGACGCTGATGGAATCGATGGAGGCGCCTTCCCCGGGCGCCGTCTTGTTGGGTAAGAAGGCCGCGGAGCACGACATAGCGTCTTCGTACATCATCGTGGGTAAAGGGAACAAGCTTCCCAAGGACCTGAAACAGAAGGTGGAAGCGGCCGGCGGCCGGCTAACCGGTTCGATCGAAAAGCTCGGGATGGCGTTTGCGACGTCAGCCCGTCCGGCGTTTCCTACGGAAATGAGCCGGGTGGCCGACGTCGCGCCGGATCTGCTGGTAACGCACGCACCCGTCCGTGAGGCGGCCTTTTCGGAGGCCTCGCTTCCGGACGTCGAACCCTTGGAGGGAGCCGGGGCTGACGAGCCATTTTTCATCTTACAGTGGGGCATGAACGCCATCCATGCCCCGCAGGCATGGGACGCCGGCGTGCGTGGCCAGGGCGTAATCGTCGCCGTTCTCGACGAAGGCTTCGGTCTGAACCACCCGGACGTACCTTACCGGACTGACCTGGCGAAGAGCTTTGCGTGCTGGGAAGAGATCGACGGGGAAATCTTCACTTCGAATGACCCGAACGATTGCGAACCCCCGAATTACCTGCTGCCCGACGACTTCAGCCACGGCTCCCACGTCGCCGGGATCATCGCGGCGAAGGACGACGCATCCGGCATAATTGGCGTTGCGCCCGACGCCGAGATCATGCCGGTTAAAGTCCTGAGCGAGGTCCTGGGCGGCGGTACGTTGAGCTGGGTCATGCAGGGCATCCTGTACGCAACGGATAGTGGGGCGGACGTGATCAACCTGAGCCTGGGTATCCTTACATCGCTGGGGCAGGGCAAAGGGACGAACGACGTGGCTCACGCTCTGAATATCTTTAAAATGGTGATCGATTACGCCGTCAAGAACGGCGTGACCGTGGTGGTTGCGGCGGGCAACGACGAGCTGAACGCCGACGGAAACGGCCCCGTCCGGATCCTTCCGGGCGACATAAAGAATACGATCTCGATCTCCGCCACGGGACCTGTCGGTTGGTTGTTCGACATGGCTACCAACCTCAACCGGCCGGCGTCGTACACCAACTACGGTACGTCGCTCGTCGATTTCGCGGCGCCGGGAGGTGACTTCACCCTCTTTCCGAACGCCGGGTTTGAGTTCGACATGGTGTTGAGCACCGGAGCCTCCGGTTACTACTTCTCCGCCGGGACGAGCATGGCGGCGCCTCACGCCGCAGGGGTGGCTGCGCTGATCATCTCGGAAAACGGCGGCTCGATGAAACCGGTGCACGTCGAGCAGCAAATGAAACGCCGTGCTTTGGACCTCGGCAAGCCAGGCAAGGACGACTACTACGGCCACGGGCTCATTACGACGGGTTACTAATCGGGCTACCTGGCTAAAACACGAGAGCCCCGGAACGTCCCGCACGACGTTCCGGGGCTCCTATTTAAAATACCGCCTGGTCAGAGCTCACTCATGAGCTCCGGTGACCTGGACCACGCCCGTTGCGGTTAGCTTGTTCATGTCTTCGGCGCTGAGCCGCCACTGGCTGTCGAAACGGCCTTCGGCGACGACGTTTTCGGCGGAACCTTTGAAGAGCACGAAATCCTGCATGCCGTTCAGACCAAAGGCTGCGATCTGCCCAGCGAAGGGGGACCTTCGCGCGGGCGCGGCCTCGGGATCGACGGTCCACCACGGCAGGCCGGAGCTGACGAGGACGTACTTACCGCCAGCCGGATAAATGTAGACGAGGCCGTACTCGCCAGAGGGATCGTTGAGGTGGACCGGCAGGATGTCGGCGTACTTTTCGATCACGGTGTTGGTCTCGCGGGTGCCGAAGAGCACAAGGTTGGCGCTTTCGAAGTCGCTGGGGCGCACCTCGTTGTCGGCCAGGACGCGGGGGAACACCAAAACGCGGCCCATGAACGGACCGCGGTATACAGCCCAGTCGGCCGCTTTGTTGGCCACGGCGAGGCGTTCGCGGGCTTCTTCCTCCGACGGGTTGCCAGCGGTGCCGTACACGTAAACGTGCCGCGAAGCGATGGCTTCACTTATTGGACCTTCCGAGCCGGGACCCTTGGCGCTGGGTGCCTTTACCGCCTTTCCGACGCGCCAGTTACCCTCTTCACGGCTGAACGATACCGAGTCTGCGGCGTCGGCCTCGAGCGACGCACCGTCGATCTGAACGGCGAGGGGTTTCCCCGGGGTGTAATTGGGGTGTCCGGCGAGGAGAAGTGTGAAGCCGTCGAGCCCGGTGGTGGTGATGACGATCCGGTTGGCGGCCGAGAACTGGGCGTCGATGGCAGCCTGGGCGCCCGGCGTCAGGGCATCGAGGCGAACCCAGTACGCCCGATTGTATTTGTAGCGGTCGGTGGTAAACCGGACTCTCACCGGGAACGGGTTTCGTTGATAGCGACTGAAGAGCTCGAAGATCCGGCCGCCTTCGTACGCCTGCACCCAGCTGTCGTGTGCGACGCCGGGGTACTCCGTGTATTCGACTTCGGTGCCGAGCTCTTCGAGGCGTTTCGCCCACTCACGAACTCCTTCCGGCCGGACGACCGGGTCCGCGCCTCCCTGGAAGAAATGGACTGGGATGTTGAGTGCGTTCGGTGCGAAAGCATCCGTGCCTCCGGGAGGCGCCGGGCAGACGGGGGCAATGGCCGCCCAGATGTCCGGCCGTGTGAGGCCGATCCACAGCGTACCGCCGCCTCCCATCGACAGCCCGGTCAGATAGATTCGGTTTTCATCGATCGGGAACCGGCGTTTGACGTCGGCAAGCACGTCGAGCACGTCCTTCTCTGCCACACCCTGGTACCCCATGGTGCCCCTTGCGAGGGGTGACGCGACGATGTAATCCACGTCTTCCCATTCCGGAAAGTAGCGGCTCGCTTCCACATCGGTCTCACCGGGCAAGTTGCTTTTGCCGAAAACCCGTTTGAGGTTCAGCCGGTGGTTCGACCCCGCGCCATGGAGGCTGATAACGAGCGGATACCGCTTCGAGGCGTCAAAATCCTTCGGCAGGTAGAGCGCATAGGGTTGCTCGGTGTCGTCGACGTCGGAGTAAAATGTGACGACCTGTGGTCCGGGCTCCATCATCTGAGCAACCGAAACGTTGTGTAGTGCAACTAGCAATAACAACCCTGCAAGGGCAGGGAGCACTCGATTGACTGGCATTGATCGTCCCTCATTGAGTGTGGTTCAAATCGGTATGGCGCCGGGCATTTCTCTCTATTCTTCCAGGATGGCACGATCCCCGGCTCATGGCGGGAGATTAGTTACGGATAATTTTTGTGGCCGTCAACACACCGGGCGCCTAAACGGAACGCACCGTCGCTCCGCCCCATACCCGTCGAAAAGGGTCCGTTTAAACAAATCGTTACAGTCTGATCGCTTGCGTATGAATGGTCACTATTGTACGGACGACGCGATACGGGTAGATTGAGGGCGGGTCGAAAGAAACTCTCTCGACCCCTCCTTATCTTTCCCCCTCACCCCTTACCGGCACGCACTATGCTAAAAGAGTTCAAGGAGTTTGCCCTGAAGGGTAACATGGTCGACCTGGCGGTTGGCCTCATCATCGGTGCTGCATTCGGCAGCGTCGTTACGTCGCTCGTAAACGACATTTTCACCCCGTTGATTGCAGCCGTTTTTCAGGCGCCGGACTTCAGCAACCTCTTCTTCGTGTTGCGCAACCCAACTGGAGAGACGTTCACGTCGGTTGAAGCAGCACGAGAGGCAGGCGCCGTCGTACTGAGCTACGGCATTTTCATCAACGCGGTCGTTGCCTTTCTCATTGCGGCATTTGCGCTCTTCCTCGTCGTACGTGTTATGAACCGGCTCACGCGGCAGAAGGCGGCCGAGGCGGAAACATCTGCCGGCCCTCCGGAACCGACTCCACAGGAAGTGCTGCTTGCGGAAATCCGAGACCTGCTCAAGGCGCAGGCACGCCCGGTATAGTGTCCACACGTCGAGATCCCTTTACGTACCGCACGCTGAGCAAAGGGGGCAGAACCAAATGTGAGCCGGCGATGCGGCCCACATCGGTCCTGCCGGTTGTCCCTTTCAAATCGACACTACGGCTTCGGCTGAGCCGAATATTGTTCGACGGTAGGGTGTTACACGCAGACCGGCTGATCCGAAGAACGACTAATCGAATCGAAAAACCAGTCGATATTCAACTTAGCATCTTTCGGTAGAGGGATCAGTCTAATGCCCATGGCTGGTTATCTCGAAGCCCGCGGCCGGTTACCTCACGGCCGCGGGCTTACCGTTCTGTCCTTCTCTGTTTGACGAACCGGGCGTATTCGCGGAAGTGTCGCAGCGCTTCCTCTCGTTCCTCGCTGTCCCGGGACGCCGACCGCGCCGGCTTAACGAGTAACGCGAGCTTGCCCTGATGCTTGAGCAGGTACCTGACCGCTCGCAAAGAGCCTTCCTGCTGCGCCTTCACGAGTGCGCCCATGACCTTTGATATGCCGGCAGCGCGTGCCACGCTCATGACGTCGGCGATCCGATGGTCCTTGAGCTTCATCCGTTTGAAGTCTTCAGAATCGTAACCTTCCTCTGCGGCGATCTGATCGTCGTCGAGCCCGTACCGAGCTAAGGCGTAGAGACGCGACAGTTTCGGCTCTTCCTCCCCCATAAGCCACACCGGTTTCAGCACTTGACCGATGTAACCTAATGAGAGAGAACGTGCAGAAAAAGGTTGATTTCCCGACCACCGGAGGGAGACCGTCGACAATCAGTGGACTGCTGCAACCGGTTCGTCGGCCTGGGCCATGCTTCGAAGCTTCAGTTCGCGCTCGACTGAGAGGATCGCTTCCGTAAGCAGCTGCCTGACCCGCTGGGCTTCAGGCGTGCTGTACGGTTCAAAGATGGACATGATGCGCCGGTATTCGTCCCGGCGATGAGAAAGACTTCCGTCTGAGAGTTGTTTCAGGTCTTCAGGTTTTAAGGTGTAGTGATTCGTCGATATGGAATGCTTCATTTCAGACGACTTACGGTTACTGCTTATTCCTCTGACAACCAATAAAACCCGATGAAAAGCCGGAATAGGGCTTTAATATGGGTACTCGCGAAGGCCATACCTGTTTCTAAACGATGACCGAAATCGGTCACGCGATGTGAATCTGGAGTTTGCCTCGAGAGTGATTTCGGCGCAATTTTCTGAGTCCTTTTTCCTTGATCTGGCGGACGCGTTCGCGAGTCAGGCCGAAGTGCCGTCCGATCTCTTCGAGCGTCAGCGGCCGTTCGTGATCGATGCCGAAATAGAGGCGCATGATCTCGGCCTCCCGCGCGTTCAGCGATTCCAGCGCCTGCTGCACGTCGATCGTCAGCGACTCGTTCATCAGCGGTTCGTCCGGCTGGAGGTCCTCGTCGCCGGGAAGGACGTCGATGAGGCTGTTGTCTTCGTCGTCCTCGAAGGGAGCGTCGGTCGAGAGGGTGCGGAAGGTGTGCTGCATGCCCTCACGGATCTTGGCGACGTTAACGTCCATCACCGACGCGAGCTCTTCGACGCTCGGCTGGCGCTCGTACTCCTGGGTCAGCTTTGCGGTGACCTTGTGGATCTTGAGAATGGTGCTGACGCGGTTTAGCGGAAGACGCACGACGCGGCTCTGTTCTGCCAGCGCCTGAAGAATGGCCTGGCGAATCCACCACACGGCATAGGAGATGAACTTGAAGCCGCGCGTTTCGTCGAAACGCTGCGCCGCCTTTATCAGACCGTAGTTGCCTTCATTGATCAGGTCGGCAAGGCTCAAGCCCTGACCCTGATACTTTTTGGCGATCGAGACCACAAAGCGAAGGTTAGCACGGGTTAGCTTATGAAGCGCTTCAAGGTCACCCTGACGGATTCTCCGGGCGAGTTCCACTTCTTCTTCTGCGTCCAGGAGAGGGATTTTGCGGATTTCCTGCAGGTACCGATCGAGCAGGCGCTGATGCAACGTGGTATGCATGGCTTATCTCTTTATTTAACTACTATTAGGGGCCGGAGCCATGAATTAACGTAAGCGCTTCCATCAAGAATTGATCGGAGGGGCTATCGCGTGTTTCGTCAGGTTTCTCGGGTTTAGGTTGTGGTGGCGGACGGCTGTACGACGAAGTATAGCCCGAACGTGTGCGGCAAGCAAATTCATACCGAAGGGTCCGACCAGGCAGTCATCAGCGCCCAGCTCGAGACACCGGACGGCGCCGGCATCGTCGTTTCGCGGGACGAAGGCGAGCACCGGTGTTCCTACACTCATTCGCCGAATCAACGTGAGCAAGTCCAGGCTGTTCGAGCCGTGAGAGGATAGGTCGATCAATACGATGTCGAAGTGGGGCGTTTCGCGGAGTATGTCGGCCGCCTCTTTGCCTTTATCGGCCAGCGTCACCTCGAATTGACTCCGCTCGAAAAAGGTCTTGATGGTTGAGGCAAGGTCTCGATTCACTTGCACAACCAGCATGCGAACAACGGGGGATTTCATCTTCACAGTCTCCAACAGGTGGCTTCGCAACAACCCGGGGCGATGGATGAGCCGGAGGGGCTGTCAGGAAGTCACCTACGTCGACATCGTCTCAAAAAATTGTTGCCCTTCAAAGCTGAACACACCGTTGAGGCGGATTAACAGGACCAAACGTTAGTCCGGCTTTTGGATGGCCAGTTGGACGGGTGGTAACGTACCAAACGGTGTGCACTTCCTTCGACCGTATTTTCCTGATAGTGCCCTAGGCGTTCGGCTGTATTACAGCTAATGTTAAGTCTCACTAAATCCTGATATCGTAGGGGATTCTCCTACAATCTGGGTCGGCTCTTCCCGCTTTCTAATCATCCAGATATTTCATAAAAGCTTAACACATTACACCCGCTCCTACAAAACGCTCGCGAATGCAGGTGTAGCGGTGGAAAGCCAGAAACGCAACATATTGATCGTCGAGAACAATCCATTGATGCGTCGAGGCTACGTTTCACTGTTGCAGGGAGAGCCCGACCTGCAAGTCTGCGGTGAGGCGTCCAGCTTACAGGAAGCATTCGACCTGCTGCAGGAGACCAGGCCCGACCTCATCCTGCTCAACTTCTCCGTCGGTGGTATGTGCGCGATCGAGTTCGTCAAACAGCTTGCCGTACTTGATCCACGGCCCAAGGTGCTGGCCATTTCGGTGTACGAGAATACGTACTACATCGAACGCGCCTTCCACGCCGGCATCAACGGGCACCTATCCGCGAGTGAATCCGAGCAACAGCTGCTCAAGGCCATCCGCAAAGTGTTGAGCGGCGGGACCTATCTGAGCGAGGAAATTGGCGACCGGCTCCTCTGCCAGTTTTCCCGGAGACGCGGCGTGATTCCGGCCCCGCTCGAACGCCTCAGCGACCGCGAGTTCGAAACCTTCGAGCTCATCGGCAAGGGGTATTCGACGCGGCAGATTGCCGAGATCATGAACATCAGCCCGAAAACGGTAGAATCTCACCGTGGACGCATCAAGGCGAAACTAACGCTCGGCACTACGAGTGAACTAAGGAGAAACGCCGTGCTGTGGGTGTACCGGCACCACCTCAACTGAGCGCCGCGAATACCCAGTCCGACCATTCCGCAAGATCGAAGTGTGTTTATGTTCGAGCTCCTGGACCATCAAAACGACGAGATCATCGGCGTACGCGTCAGCGGCAAGATCGAACGGGCCGCCTATCGTGACATGCTGAGACGGCTCGAAGAGCGGATCGCCGAACATAAACCGGCTCGTCTCCTTTTCGACCTGAAAGACTTCGAGGGCTGGGGGCCGGGCGTCGCGTGGGACGACCTCAAGTTCGACATATCGCACTCCCGTGACGTGAGCCGTGTTGCAATTGTGGGCGACCGGAGATGGGAGGAGGTGCTGACGAGTCTGCTGCGTCCACTGATCGCCGCGGACATGCGCTATTTTGACCTGTCCGAGGAGGAAGATGCCCGGCGCTGGATCGAGGCGACGGTCGTTCAGAAAGAACGTAAACGCATCAGACGCAAGGATTGGAACGCGCTACCCCGCCGTCAGAAAGCAGCCCTGATCGCTGCGACGACGGTCCAGGTCGGTCTGCTCATCGGGGCGCTGTACGACCTCTATCGACGACCTGCCCGTCGCATCCGTGGGCCTAAGAAGGTTTGGGCGGGCGTCGTTTTCATCAATTTTATCGGTCCTCTGGCGTATTTCCTGATCGGCAGGAAAGGATGACCGGAACGAGCCCGCCTCGTCCCCTGTATTTAGCATCTCCCATCCCCTCCCCTTCCAGACGTACAAGCACGCGGTATGCCCGGACCGGACTCCATCTTTTCGAGCGACGAGCTTCTTCGATACAGCCGGCAGCTAAACTTGCCGGGGTTCAATCTCGAGCATCAGAAGAAGCTGAAGGCTGCGTCAGTGCTGGTGATTGGGGCGGGCGGACTGGGCTCGCCCGTATCGATGTACCTTGCGGCAGCCGGTATCGGCCGCATTGGCCTCGTCGACTTCGACGTAGTCGAAACGTCCAATTTACATCGCCAGATCCTCCACGGAACGAAAGACGTGGGGCGGCCGAAGACCGAATCGGCGCGCGACCGCCTTCGCGACCTCAACCCCCACGTGGACGTCGAGCTGCACACGACCCGCCTGACGGCGGAAAACGCCACGGAGATCCTGGGGGAGTACGATGTTATTGCCGACGGGACGGACAACTTCTCAACGCGTTATCTGGTCAACGATGCGTGTGTGCGGCTTGGGAAGCCGAACGTGTATGCATCGATTTTCCAATTTGAAGGCCAGGTTTCCGTATTTGGCTTACCCGAAGGCCCCTGTTACCGGTGTATCTATCCCGCGCCGCCCGATCCGGGCTTGATTCCTTCGTGCGCTGAGGGCGGCGTGCTGGGTGTGCTGCCGGGAATGGTAGGCGCGCTTCAGGCTACAGAGGTCATCAAACTGATTACCGGCCTCGGCACATCGCTCGTGGGCCGGCTGTTGCTCTACGACGCGCTAAACCTGCGGGTTCAGCATCTTCTCGTGAGTAAGAACCCGGAGTGCCCCGTTTGCGGTAGAAGTCAGGAGCGGCGCGAGATGATTGATTATGCGACGTACTGCACCGGAGAACCGGCCGCAGCACCCAATATTACTGAATCGAATCACATGATCGTACAAGAACTCAAAGCCCGGCTCGATCGGAACGAGCCCGTCGTACTCCTTGACGTGCGGAAACCATTCGAAAAGCAAATTGCCGATCTGGGTGGCATCTCGATCCCGCTCGACGAGCTGGAGGATCGGATGGACGAGCTGTCGGAATACCGGGACCGCGAGATCGTCGTGTACTGCCGGTCGGGTGCGCGGTCGGCCAGGGCCGTATCGATGCTTCAGCAGGCCGGATTTTCCCATGCCCGAAACCTCGAAGGAGGCGTCCTCGCCTGGAGCGATTACATCGACCCTTCGATGATGAAGTACTGACCGTGCCGGCTACGACCTATCGAGACGGAACAGCACAAGAGCGAGCAAGGCACCAACCGCAAGACCGACCATGCCGAGCCGCGTAACGTCGACAATGGGCCGGTACGTGACGGCCCCGTCGCGAATCGTCAGGTAGCCGCGCGGTTTTGCACCGCCGCCCCCACCTCCGCCTCCACTCCTGCCGGGCCGTGGCCCAGGGCCTTTGCCGAAGCCAAAACCGAGGTGAACCTCGGCCACCGGAATCACGGTGACGTCTCCCTGTTTGACCGGTTTACCGAAGACGGCTCTGGCCCCCAGGCGCCCCAGGATCTTCCGGACCTGCTCCGTCACTTCAGGCTCATAGTCCGCCTGCGTTGGATCGACGTGCTTTTTGCTCTCGGGTTCCTCCATGGATCTACCTCAAGTTTGATTGTTCCACCATTGCGGTCAACACAGCCATAGCTCGCACGAGGATCGTGTCGATGTGCAACCACGCGTCCGTCACCCGTATCCTTTCAAATATGTCTGGAGGTATCCCTGTTCCCTCGTACATTTCGCCGTTCGTTCCCGTTTGCATCCAGACGGGTATGCGGTAGGTCCACCCATTGGGCAGCTCTCGATAGACGGGATTACCCAGCCCACCGCCTGTAGTATCCCCAATGGTCCGAACGCCGGGAATCGTCCTCATCGCCATCACGAAGCTCTCGCAGGCGCTGAAGCAAGACCGGTTGGTCAACACGACGACCGGTCCGCGGAACCGGCTGTTGCCCTCGGGCTCGACGTAAAGCGGCGCAGGATCGGTGAAATCGTCGTGAGCCGGACCGTTGCGGTAGCGGTAGTAGGCGTAGACCCGTTTTTGATCGGCAAAGCGTCCGGCCACTTCCGCGGCGCTGGTGCCCGATCCGCCGCCGTTGCCACGTACGTCAACGACCATGGCACTGACCGGCCCCAGCGCTTTGAGCACGACGTCGACGCTATCGACCCAATCTCGGCCGGCAAAGCTGCTGATGTGAAGGTAACCAATGTTCCCATCCAGCTTTCCGTAGATCAGACGCCCGCCGGGCGTGAAGGAATAAGCGCCTTTGAGATGCGTTTCGAGAACGTCTCCAAGAGAAAAGTTATCCGGGTACCGGGTTCGCCATTCGTCGTACCCGCAGGTACCAAAGGGGGAGAAGATGTTGACGTGCCCATCTTGTAGCTCGCGGATCATCTTGCACGCTAGGTCATAGAGATGCAAATCCGACAGGTGAGGAGATGCCAACCCGGTATAGACGGTACGGATCGAGTCCCAGTCGACGTCGCGCACGCTAAAGAGGGCGTAGTGGCGATCGATCTGGCTCCAGATCATGTCGAGGTATTCGGCGGGTGTGCGGGACTGCTCGTCGTCGACGAGCACGTCCCCGCACGACGTGAGGCCGAGGCCGGCGACCAGTGACAGAACGATGGTGAACCGCCGCATAGCCTGACCCCTAGCGTTTGAAGAGCACGACGGCTCCGAGGTTGTTCTGCACGTCGACCAACCTGAAAGGGATTTCAGTGCGGTAGAAGCTGAACCCGTACCGAAGACGGAGTGCGAACGACCTCGACAGGTCATACGTGTAATAAATATTCGACGATGCTCCGGTGAGCTCGTTCAGTAAAACCACGTCGGGCTCCCAGCTTCCCTTGAGGCTGTACGGCGGCCGGATCATAAAGGCGAGAATCGGGATAGCGACGTGGAAGCCGAGCTCACCGGCAGTCCGAATCCTCCGATTCAGCGAAAACGAAGGGCCTACCGCCGAATAGTAGATGCCCGCATACTCATTGATGACGGGCGTGTAGTGGTGTTCGCGAAAGGCATAGTGGTGTTCCGTTTCGACGCCCAGCCACACTCCCCACGGTTGGGGCGCATCGATCCTCCTCTCATAACCCCCATGCACGTCGATGAGGTAGAGATCCTGCGTGTGGGACACGCCTCTGCTGATGGCGGACGTCAGTGTAGAGGCGCCGAACTCGACCTCGACGATGTGCCCGTGATTCCGTCCTCGAAACGAATACTCGAAGTGAAACGGAACCAGTAACCCGCTGTACCGCAACGGCGACACCAGCTCGTCCTTCTGCGCGTCGTGCCCCAGCCCGATGCCGAAGCCGAACCGGTGCCGCAAGGCAGGCTGTCCCTCAGCAGGCCAGGCCGCAGCCATTGCCCAGAGCAAAACAAGAATTGCGATGCGCAGAACTAACCCTTTCATTCGGACGCCAATACAAACCCACCCGTGAGCCATCCAGCAGGTTAATCATACGGAATTGTCAACACGTCTGCGCGAAGATCATGTTTTTTCGGTAGGGGATGCAGATTTCCCGCGGGTTTTTTGAAATGATGCTGGACGTAGACGGGGCGTTTATTGCTTCCAAAAACACTACACAAATACGTCATCTCCGCGAAGGCGGAGATCCAGGCTACGGATCCGTCAGGCTATGCGGTTCTGCCACATGTGGCTGTCGAATGGATTTACTTCGTCAGTCACTTTGTTCGTGTCGGATCAAGTCCGGGATGACCTGTTTTTTAGGTATTTAGCAATATCGAATGTCCTGCCTTCGGATCGGTTCGCCCTTGTGGAATCGAACAGCCCATACCTCAAAAGAACGTCATTCCGGCCGCCGAGCCGGGATCCATGTAAGCGTGCGACCCGTGACCACGGTATGACTTTAATCAACCCCTCAGTCGCTTCGCGACAGCTACACCCGTAACGAGTACGGGACAGGCTCGTCCTGGGGAGCAATTTGTTGTGCCTTCAGTCACCGGCGGCGCCAACCAGAAGGGCACACTTTGGGAAGATTCCTCCTCGCAAGGCTCGTCGGAATGACAAGTAGAGTGGTGTGGGCTTGCTGGCGACGGTGTAGCATTTGGCTACTCCGCATGTACGTCATCCTTCCGAGCTGCTATACTGCCCCAAAAAACACGAAGCCGGCCCTGTGTGAGGCCGGCTTCGTACAGAAAAACCGTTTATCGAGCCGTCACGGAGCGGAGATCACGTCGAAGGTGACCTTCACTTCGTCGCCGGTTTTGATCGCCAGGAAGGTGACGGGCTTCATACCGAAGTCGGTCGTCAGAAGCGGCACGCTGCCGGTGAACTGGAAGCGGCCGTCGGCGAGACGCTTGGCGTCGACAACCATCGCGACGGACTTCTGGACGCCTGCAATCGTGAGGTTGCCGGTGGTCTGAAGCTTGTAGGTGTCGGGCGACGGATTGGCGACCACTTTGGCTTCCGTAAGGCTATAGACCACATTCGGGTGCTCCTTGGACTTCATGGTCGATGCCAGACGCCCGTTCATCGCTTTGTGCCCGCAGTCTATTGCCTCAACCGGAATGGTGACTTCCGTTTTCAACACCTGGAGGCCATCCGAGTCGTCCGTTTCCACAAAACCGGTCAGTTGTGTCGCATTACACGTCCAGTCGTGGACCGACGAAGTACCGTCGAGCTGGAGCTTGCTTTCCGGCTGGAACGTCGTACGGACCGGTTCTCGTAACTGAACCCACCCTGCGACCAGCAGCATGACTGCTGCAATTACACTTAGAGCTACGGGAGTGCGATTTTTCATTGTATCCTGTATAGCTAGGTTGGATGATCGTCCGTGGCGCACTTCTTAAGAAACCCGCACGGGTTTGTATTCGGTTCTGGTCCGCTCGCCGCTACGATCGGGACGGGCGGCTATCATAAAAAACATCAAATAGGGTGCCAGATCAAGTAGAAGGGATGAATTCTAGTGCTCTCCCTCACTCTCGACCCACTGTACGGCATGCTGCATCAACTCGGCAGCGGTGCCCAGGTTCAGCTTGTTTTTAATTCGGGCGCGGTAAGACTCGACGGTTTTGACAGACAGGTGTAGGCGTTCGGCGATTTCGCGTGTGCCGAGCCCCTGGCCGGTGAGCTCGAACACCTCCAGCTCACGGTCGCTGAGCACTTCGAGGGGTGACTGGTTCATCTCCTTTCGCCCTGTCATCATGCCCATGAGGAGACGCTCCTTGATCTCGTCGCTTACGTAGATGCCTCCAGCAAGCACGTGCCGGACGGCCTTTACGATGACCTCACCGGCTTCGAGCTTCATCAGGTAGCCTCTTGCGCCCGCCCGGATGGCGCGTTCCGCGTAGAGCGACTCGTCGTGACGCGATACGACGAGGATATTCAGATCGGGCTTGAGCGCCTGGAGGTGTTTGATCAGCTCGAGACCGCTCATGCCGGGTAATGAGACGTCGACGATGGCCAGGTCGGGATCGAGCTTATCGATCATCTCGACGGCTTCTTCCGCACTGGCAGCCTGTCCAATCACCGACAGGTCCTGTTCGGCTTCAAGCGTGAGCGCCATGCCTTTACGCATGAGCGGATGATCGTCTACGATGAAGATGGTTTTCATGCGTACAGTCCCGATTTAACCTTACTCGGTCTATGCCCGCTCCGAAGGAGGGTACAGGTAACGACTGTACCACCTTCCGGAGCGTTGCGTATTTCGAGCGTTGCGCCGATGATGCGTGCGCGGTGGTGCATGATCCGCACGCCCATCCCCGTGTGATCGACGGGCACCTCGGGGAAGCCGACCCCGTTGTCCTGCACGCGGAGCCGGATCTGATCCTCCCCGGATGCGAGGCTGATGGTCACGTGGGTGGCCCGGCCGTGTTTGACCGCGTTGCTGACCGATTCCTGCGCTATCCGATAGAGGTTGGTGGCCGCCGTGTTGTCCTCGATCGGCGTCGATCCGAAGGCTTCGAAGGTACACCGAAGCCCGAAGAGGCGTTCGGCGTTGGCGGCGAGGCGTTGCAGTGCGGCGTTGAGGCCGCTGGCGTCGAGCTCTACCGGAACCAGGCTTCGCGCGAGCCCCCGGGCGTGCTGGTCGGCTTCCTTGATCAGGTCCGTGATCTCTGAGATCTCCGCTGAAACCTCCGGATTCGTGTCGGCGAGCTTCCGGGCGAGGTTTCTGGAGATCAGGCCGATGCCGGTGAGCATCTGGCCAAGCCCGTCGTGCAGGTCCTGCCCGATCCGTCGCCGTTCGAGCTCGCTCGTATCGAGGATCTCCTGCTCGAGCAATCGCCGCTCGGTGATGTCGCGGACGATGCCCGTAAAGATGTGCCGCCCGCCAAGATCGACCTCGCTGACGGCAAGGTCGAGCGGAAACGTCTCGCCATTCTTCCGGCGGCCCACAACCTCTCTGCCGATGCCAATGATCTTCCGCTTGCCCGTTTCGTGGTAGGAGCGCATGTATCCGTCGTGATCGGTGCTGTAGGGTTCCGGCATCAGGATGCTTACGTTGCGGCCAATCACCTCTTCCTCGCTGTACCCGAAGATACGTTCGGCGGCGGGATTGAACGACTCGATGATACCGTTCGCATCGATCGTGATGACGCCGTCGACGGTGGTCTCGAGGATGGCCCGGGACTTGGCTTCACTCTCCCGCAGGGCTTTCTCGGCATTCTTCTGTTCTATGGCAGCCGCGAGGACGTTTGCGACGGACTGGAGGAAGTGGAGATCGTTCTCGCTGAAAACGCGGTGGTGGGTGGCGTGGACGCTGAGCACACCGTAGACCTCCCGCTCACCCGCGATCGCCACGCTCATGCCACTGACGATGCCATAGTCACGAAGCATCTCCGGTTCCCGGAACCGGGTTTCCGTACTCAGGTCCTCGATGACGACGGGTTCGGAGGAGAGCAGGGTATAGCCTGCCTGCGTGCCGGGACGGATCGGAATGACGGCTTTCCCGATGAGGTTCTGATCCCAGCCAACGGCGGCGTTGAGCAACAGCCCGGAACCGTCCGGGAGGCGTTCGAGGATACGGCAGAAGGGGACGTCGGTCGCTTCGGCCATCGCATGGACGGCATAATCGACGATCGACTGTATGGGTTCGCCGGCCAGTGCTCGCTGGCCAAGCTCCGACACGACCGCCTGCTGCCGGACACGCGATTCGAGCTCAGCGGCGACCTGCCGCTGGCGCAGCTTCTCGCGCGCTTTACTTTCGGCAAACATGATCCGGGCGTTCACCCGGAACGGATCGAGCGGCGACAGGACGTAGTCGTCCGCCCCGGCCTCTATGAGCGCCGGGATGTAGGACTGCTCGTCGTCCGCCACGACGGTCAATATGGTCACGACCTGGAGGCCTACCTTTTGCTTGACGTAGCGGCAAAACGCAATGCTGTCGGCAGTCGTGCAGGCCAGCACGACAAGGCAGGGGCGCAGGCGCTCAAACGTCACAAAAGCATCCTGAAGACGTTCGCACAGGATGAGGTCGTGGTTCCGCTTTTCGAGCGCTTCCTGAATCGCTTTACGCAACTCGGCTTTTTCACCCACGAGCAGCGTGCGTATGTGCTCCCCTTCCGAGGTGAGCGTGCACATTCCGTCCCGGCCTGAGTTGACCCGCATAGCACAATGGAGCTGGTACAAGATTAGTTGCCAAAATATAGCCTGATTTAAACTTAATAAAGGGTGAACCCCTTCCTGGGTCCGGTCTTCCAGACCCATTTGACTTTTATTTCCGAATTGGGCGCTTGATGATCGATTGGTGAGGAGACCTCCTTTGGAAAATTCCGGATCAAGGGGGATTTATGGAGGAACTGCTAAGTCTTCACGAAGCCGTTGCAAAGGCTAATTCGGATTTGATAATTTTGTATCCGAATTACCTGCATGCAGGTGAGGCGTCGTAACGTGAAAGGCACAAGAACGTCACGATCTCGAAACGAGTGGCCTCATAGATTGTGCGTCGGTTTGGTTTTTCAGGTTCTGTCATTGACGGCGTGCACGGCCAGACCTCCGCGTCGTCAACACTCCTCAGGAGAGAAGGCCATTCGACGGAGGGTGTTCCGCCTTTCGATACAGGAGATCGGGTAAGAGGATTGCGCTCGTTTCGCCGCAGTGGGCCCTGGAGCCCGAGCAGGCGAAAAAACTTTTTGAAAACACCCAGCCCGACCGTGGCATAACGTCATTACACCCATCCAGCCCGGGGTGATAGACGTCCATCCATCCTTCAACGCAATCAGTGCATCCATGGAAAGCACGAATAAGCCCGGGGCTATCGCACTGTCGATAGCCGGCACCGGAGACCTCACGGGGCGTCGACAGGTCGACGTATTCAGCTATGACGAGCAGATCGTACGCATGTTCGTCCTGGCCACCGTTTTCTGGGGGTTCGTCGGCATGCTGGTTGGCGCCGTGATCGCGCTTCAGCTCCCATTCTGGCCTGCGAACATGGGCGAGTACCTGACCTTCGGCCGGCTCCGCCCGCTGCATACGAACGCGGTCATTTTCGCTTTTGCGGGCAACGCCATCTTTGCGGCGATCTACTACTCGACCCAACGGCTCTGCAAGGCGCGTATGTACAGCGACCTGATGAGCCGCGTTCACTTCTGGGGGTGGCAGGCAATCATCGTATCGGCCGCAATCACGCTGCCGCTCGGCGTGACGACGAGCAAGGAGTACGCCGAGCTCGAGTGGCCGATCGACATCGCCATAGCCGCGGTCTGGATCGTGATGGCGGTCAACTTCTTCATGACGCTCCGCCAGCGCCGCGAGCAGCACATGTACGTCGCGCTGTGGTTTTACATCGCGACGATCGTGACCGTGGCGGTGCTGCACGTGGGGAACAGCCTGGCCATCCCGGCAGGATTCCTGAAGAGCTATCCGGTTTATGCCGGAGTGCAGGATGCCCTCGTTCAATGGTGGTACGGACACAACGCGGTCGCTTTCTTCCTGACGACGCCCTTCCTGGGCCTGATGTACTACTTCCTCCCGAAGGCAGCCGAACGCCCGGTCTTTTCATACCGGCTGTCGATCGTACACTTCTGGAGCCTGGTTTTCATTTACATCTGGGCGGGTCCTCACCACCTGCACTACACCGCGTTGCCTGAGTGGGCGTCGACGCTGGGTATGGTGTTCAGCGTCATGCTCTGGATGCCAAGCTGGGGCGGCATGATCAACGGCCTCTTCACCCTGCGCGGCGCGTGGCACAAGCTGCGTGAGAGTGTCGTCCTGAAGATGTTCGTCGTCGGGATCACGTTCTACGGTATGTCGACGTTTGAAGGCCCGATGCTTTCCGTCAAGAGTGTCAACGCGCTGAGCCACTACACCGACTGGACGATCGGGCACGTCCATGCGGGGGCGCTCGGGTGGAACGGCTTCATGACGTTCGGCATGATCTACTGGCTCCTCCCACGGCTGTGGAGAACGGAGCTGTGGAGCTCGAAGCTGGCCAACGCACACTTCTGGATCGGAACCGTCGGGATTTTGCTCTACGTCTTCTCCATGTACACGTCGGGCATCACCCAGGGGCTCATGTGGCGGGCATTCGACGAAACGGGCAGGTTGATGTATCCGGACTTCATCGAAACGGTGGTGCAGATCGTCCCGATGTACTGGGTACGTCTGATTGGCGGATCGCTTTACCTGGTGGGTACGGTGTTGCTCTCGATCAACATGTTCATGACGATCCGGAAGGCGCCAAAGAACCTGCCGGACCCTGCGATTGCGGTACCCCGGAAAGACGTGGGCGAGCTGCAACCTGCCTGATCCCTGAATCCCTCACGACGCGCCTCCTCCCGGCCGGCTGAATCTGGAAGCCTGCCGGGACACCGCGCCCAGTTTTATACGCCGTATGAAACGCCTTTTGAAATCAAACGGAGCGCACCGAAAGCTGGAGGGCTGGCCGCTCTTATTTACGATACTCACGACCCTCGCAATTCTGGTCGGCGGCATCGTCGAGTACCTGCCGTTGGCCCTGGTTCAGTCGAACGTTCCCCGCATCAGCTCGGTCAAGCCGTTCACACCTCTCGAAGTGATCGGGCGCGACATCTACATAGCAGAAGGGTGTAACAACTGCCACTCGCAGATGGTACGGCCTTTCGCGGACGAGCTTGAGCGCTACGGCGAGTATTCGAAGCCCGGCGAGACCGTCTACGAGCACCCGTTCCTCTGGGGGTCGAAGCGCACGGGTCCCGACCTTGCCCGCGTCGGTGGCAAGTACCCGCATCTGTGGCACGTCCGGCACATGGAGGATCCTCGGTCTACGAGCCCGCAGTCGATCATGCCGCCCTATCCGTGGTTGCTCAGGAAGCAGACGAACTTCGAGGACCTGCCGAGCCGGTTGCGGGCGCTGCGGCGGGTGGGCGTCCCCTACACCGACGAGGAAATCGAAAACGCCGAAAGCCTTGCCCGCGAGCAGGCTGCTGCCATCGCCGCGGACATCGTGGCGCAGGCTGGTCCTGCCGGACTCGAGGACAAGCAGATCGTCGCGCTCATTGCCTACATGCAGCGACTCGGAACGGACATTAAGCCGGCCGTAACAGCGGACGCCGGCGGAGCCTTACAACCATGATCAAAGACGTCGTCGACGCGATGAACGCGGGCGTGTTCGCCCAGATCGGCCTGATCGCCTTTTTCGTCGCTTTCATCCTCATCATCCTGTACGTCGTGACCCTTCCAAAGATGAAGCGGGAGCACGCCAAACAGATTCCTCTGGAGGATGACGAAGTCAACCCGACCTTGAATTAGAACGACCTATGCGCACCGAGCAACAGCAGGTTACAAACCAGGATCAGGACCTTGCCCTCGAAGGAGAAGGCAAAGACCGGATCATCAAGGGACACAAGTACGACGGAATCCGGGAATACGACAACCCGATGCCGGGGTGGTGGGTGTGGCTCTTCTGGGGGACGATCATCTTCTCCGGTATTTACATCGTCGGCCTGCACTTCGCAGGATTCATCGACTCGTACACGGACGACCTGGCGCAGCAGACCGCACGGATCGAAGCCATCCGGACGGCCTACGCCGAAGCAAACCCGAGCTTTGAAGTCACCGAGGAAGCGCTGGCTGCGTACACGGACAACGAACTGGCCATCGCAAGCGGCTCACAGACGTTCACGAGGCTGTGCGCGGCGTGCCACGGCAACCAGGGCCAGGGCCTGATCGGACCCAACCTCACCGACTCGTACTGGATCCACGGTGGATCGGGCGTAGACATTTTCACCGTGGTCAGCGATGGAGTGCCGACGGCGGGCATGCCGGGCTGGGCAAATGCCCTCACCCCTGAGCAACGCGCTGAAGTCGTCGCGTACATCCGCTCGATAGCCGGTACCAATCCACCCGGGGCCCGAGAACCTCAAGGTGAGCCGTACGAAGCCCTCTGATCCCGGTGAGGAAGGCAATCGTGAGGAGGAATAGAGAAGGTCCGGTTCATCTGAACCGGACCGTATCAGTTTATCATGACGACACCAACTAAAGGAAGTAAGACCCCTCCCATCAAGAGACAGGTTCTCCCCGTCGAAGACGTCGGTGTGCTCGAAGCGCCGGAGGAGGTGCTCTCGACGATGACAAAAGAGGGGAAGAGGAGGTGGATCTATCCGACGCCCAGCACCGGACGCTGGCAGCGCTGGCGCCTGATCCTCGGCTGGTTCCTCGTCTTCCTCTTCATTGCGCTGCCGATCATCCCGATCAACGGCTATCCGGCGATGTTGCTCGACGTCGTGCACCGTGAGTTTGCCCTCTTCGGGATCGTCTTCTACCCGACCGACACGCTGCTCGGCTTGTTTTTTATGGTGGCCTTGACGGCGGCGATCTTCCTGTTCACGGCGCTCCTGGGGCGAGTGTGGTGCGGCTGGGCGTGCCCGCAAACGGTCTACCTCGAGTTCGTCTTCAGGCCGATCGAGCGGCTCATCGAGGGTAAGGAGCACGTACGCGCCAAACGGGACCAGGGGCCCCTGACGTGGGACAAGGCCTGGCGGAAAGGGCTGAAGTACGCCATCTACCTCGTCATTTCGCTTGTCCTCGCGCACACCTTCGTTGCGTACTTTGCCGGGTGGGACGAGCTGCTGGTGTGGATGCAGCGGTCGCCGCGCGAGCACTGGGGCTTTTTCCTGACGATGGCGATCACGACGGGCCTCGTGCTCTTCAACTTCGCTTACTTCCGCGAGCAGATGTGCACGATTGCGTGCCCGTATGCCCGCATCCAGTCAGTCCTGCTCGATCCGGACTCGCTGATCGTCAGCTACGATCCCACGCGAGGGGAGCCGAGAAGCAAGCGAGGTAAGAACGTGCTCCGGCAGGAGGAGCAGGGCCTGATCCCGGCACTGGGCGATTGCATCGACTGCGGGGCGTGCGTCCGTACGTGCCCCACAGGGATCGACATCCGTAACGGACTCCAGATGGAGTGTATCGCGTGCACGCAGTGTATCGACGCGTGCGACGACATCATGGACAAGATCGGGAAGCCGCGTGGACTGATCCGGTATACGTCCGAGCGGGAGCTGGAAGGCGGGAAGACCCGCATCCTTCGCCCGCGCACCGTGCTCTACTCGATATTTATCGCCCTCATCGGTGCCTTCCTTGCGATTTCGCTGCTGTCCCGCGGATCGTACGACATCAACGTCGCCCGGAGCGTGGGAGAGCCGTTTATGGAGCTGCCGGACGGCAGGATCGCCAACCGGTTACGGTTCCGCGTCCGAAACCAGCAGAACCACGCATCGTCGTTTGTGATCGAGGCAGTACGTCCGGCGGGGGCCGAGGTCACGATCGTCGGCGCGTCTCCGATCACGCTCGATCCTCAGGAGATGAAGCGAGTGGAGGCGTGGGTGGTGGTGCCGGCCGAGGATTTCCAGGGAAAGAACCTGGATGCCCTCTTCCGACTGCGGTTCGACGACGGGGTCGAGGAGGAAGCAAGCTTTACGCTCCTCGGTCCGTCAAA
Organism: uncultured bacterium; assembly: GCA_966250015.1. Taxonomy (GTDB): domain Bacteria; phylum Bacteroidota; class Rhodothermia; order Rhodothermales; family DASSAV01; genus CBINFS01. Next base: position 32,110 of record CBINFS010000004.1, read on the forward strand.
ATGAGGAAGCCATGAGATTGAACGTACCGCCGCACATCGCGTGGCCACTGTTTGTCGTCGTGCTGCTGCTATCAGGCATCGGAGGCGCGTTTGCCGTACTGATCGCGGCAAAGTCTGACGGCGGTGTACAGATCGTCGAGAACTATTACGAAAAGGCAGCGCGGTGGGACGACACCGCAGCGCAACGCGCCGCCAGTGACGCGCTGGGCTGGAAGATCGAGGTCAGGATAGAACCGTTCGACTCCTCGAAGGCGCTCCAGCCCGTCGAACTCTTCATCAGCGACCGTACCGGTGAGCCCGTTACGGACCTTACCGGCACCATCCGTGCTTTCCGGCCGCAGCGCGTGCAGGCCGTGGCCGAGATTCCCCTCAATGGCGATGTCGACCGCCCCGGTGTCTACCGCCAGCTAATGCCTCTGGACGGGGCGGGATACTGGGATTTTGAGATTCTTGCCCGGCGTGACACCATCCGGTTCGAGACGCGCCTCCGGGAACGGTTCAGATGACCGGTCATTTGCAGTACAGGAATAAGAGGACGTACAGGACATGAAAAGAGCCGGCATCCCCCCGGATACCCCATGCCGGCATTGCGGCCTGCCGGTCGGTACCCATCCCGTTGGAACGGACCCGTATTTCTGCTGCACCGGTTGCGAGATGGTGTACGAAACGCTTCACGCCGCCGGTTATGGGGAGACGTTTTACCAGCTGCGCGAGGTGTCGAACGACGTACGGCGCGCGACGCCTGCCGGCACCCGGATCGACGCGCTCAAGCTATCCGAGCTCGATTCCGACGCGTTCATCGAGGAGCATACCCGTCTGATTGCTGACGGCCCGGAACGGGCAGTCGACCTTTTCCTCGACGGCGTTCACTGCGCGGCGTGCGTGTGGCTCGTCGAGCGGATGCCCTTCGTGCTGGACGGTGTGTCGGAGGCCCGGCTGGACCTGCCGCGGGCGCGGCTCAGCGTCCGGTGGGATCCCGGGCTAATCCGGCTGTCCGAGGTCGCACGTTGGCTGGCCAAATTCGGCTACATGGCGCACCCCGTACGGCAAACTCAGGTGAACCGCCGAACAGACGCCGAACGTCGTCTGTTGATGAAGGTCGGCGTGTCGTGGGCGCTCGCGGGCAACGTGATGCTGATCGCGTTCGCGCTGTATTCCGGCCTGAACGTTGCCGAGGACGGCGCAATGGCCGGCGCCGCACGCTGGGCGAGCCTGGTTCTCTCGCTCCCTTCCGTCATATATGGCGGCAGCGAGTTCTTCCGGCGGGCTTGGTCCTCTCTTCGGCTCGCCCTTCAGAGCCGCAACCTTCGCTTGCTCCACATGGACACGCCGATCTCGCTGGGTATCCTGGTGGGGTTCGCACACAGCGCGTGGGCGACGATGTCGGGAGAGGGGGAGGTCTGGTTCGACTCGATCACGGTGTTGATCGCCGCCCTGCTGACTGCCCGCTGGCTCCAGCTACGGAGCCGCCGCCTTGCAGGAGACGCCGCCGACCGTCTCTTATCGATCATCCCGTCAATGGCGCGGCGCGTCGACGCGCAGGGGCAGGTGACGATCGTTCGTATAGACGAGCTGCAACCGGGCGACCTGGTCGAGGTGCCGTCCGGGGAAGCTTTTCCAGTCGATGGTGTGGTGGCGACGGGTACATCGAGCGTCGACAATGCCGTGCTGACAGGCGAGAGCCGCCCGGAGCGCATCAAGCCGGGTGACGAGGTGCGGGCTGGCGCGACGAACCTGAGCGCTCCCGTCCAGGTGCTCGTCCAGGCGACCGCTGAGGCGACACGGGTCGGGAAGCTCCTCGCCTGGCTCAACAGTCAGGGAGAGCGGAAGGCGCCCGTCGTGATGCTCGCCGACCGGATCAGCGGGGTGTTCGTGCTGACGGTGCTGGCGCTTTCACTCGCAACGTTCGTCCTGTGGAGCTTCATCGCGCCCGAGGAGGCCGTCCACCACGTGGTCGCGCTGCTGGTCATATCGTGCCCGTGCGCCCTCGGAATGGCCACGCCGCTTGCGATGGCCGTCGCCTCGGGCAAGGCGGCGCGTACGGGAATATTCGTGAAAAACGAGGAGGCATTACAGCAGCTCACCCGGGTCACGGCAATCGTGCTCGACAAGACCGGGACGCTCACGGAGGGCAGGATGACGCTGGTTGAATACGAAGGCGACGAGGACGCCGTCGACCTCGCCGCAGCGCTCGAAACCCGGAGCAACCACCCGATTGGCCGGGCGCTCGTGCAGGCGCGGGGCGTGTGTTTGGTCGACGATGACGGCGCAGACCTGTCGTCGGAAGCCGTCGCCGGCAAGGGGATCAGGGGACGGATTTACGGCCGCGACGTGATCGTCGGCAAACCGGACTGGGTTGCGGAAAACACGAGTCTCCCCGATGCAACGCTTCAGACTGCCCTTGAGCGGTTTTCTACCGGTGGCCTGACACCGGTCGGCGTGGGGGTGGACGGCCGGTTCGTCTCGGTGCTGGCCGTGGGCGACCGCCTGCGCGACACGACTGCCGACACGATTGCACGGTTGAAGGAAACGGGCAAGGCACTGTATCTGCTTTCTGGCGACCATCAGGAGGTTGCCCACGCCGTTGCCGGGCAGCTCGATCTGCCGGCAGCAAACGTCTTCGGCGACGTCAGCCCGGAAGGCAAAACGGCCTTCGTGCAAGACTTGCAGGCGCAGGGCCACGTCGTGGCGATGGTGGGCGACGGCGTCAACGACGCGGCCGCGCTCCAGGCGGCGGACGTCGGCATCGCCGTCCAGGGCGGCAGCTCGGCGAGCCTCGTGGCGGCCGACGTATTCCTGACCCGGCCGGGCCTGGAGCCGGTCGCCGAGCTACTGGCCGGCTCGTCGCGCGTCATGCGGATCATCCGGCGAAATCTCACGGTGTCACTGCTTTACAACCTCGCGGGAGCCGGAGCTGCGATAGCCGGGCTCGTCACACCGCTCGTTGCGGCCGTTGCCATGCCGATAAGCTCGCTCTTCGTCGTGGCATCGTCCATCCTGTCGCGCTCGTTCGGCAGCAAGCGGGAGAATAAGAATTGGAGTATGACGTCGCCTGCACCCGGCGAAAAGGCCGATTCGGGAACCGTGGCGGAAGGAATGGTTTCAGAAGCGTGGGCTTAACAGCGTACGGTATGACGATCCTTTATCTACTCGTTCCGATTGCGATTTTGCTTGCCGGTGCAGGGGTGTGGGCCTTCATCTGGGCCGTTCGGAGCGGGCAGTTTGACGACGTCGAAACACCGGCCATACGCATCCTGCTTGACGACGAGCCGGCGAGGGGCGCCCACCGTCGTTCGGAATCGGCCGGACACGCCGTGAGTGCAAAAAATCAGAATGGAGTATAGTCATGCGGTTTGAGGTGAATGGGGATCTGGTAGCACAGTATAACCGGCCGGGTCCGCGCTACACGAGCTATCCGACTGCCCCGCACTTTACGGAGGATTTCGGCGCCATCGAATTCCTGAGCGAGATCAGGCAGTCGAACAAGCAGCCTGACCGGGTGCTGTCGTTGTACGTTCACCTCCCCTTTTGCAAATCGCTCTGCTACTACTGCGGCTGCCACATGATGGTGACGCACCGGCCCGAGAAGATCGAGCAATACGTACGGTACGTCGAAAGAGAGGTCGATCTCGTTGCGCGTGAGATCCATCCTGACCGGGTCGTGAAGCAGATCCACTGGGGTGGCGGCACGCCAACGTTCCTCTCACCCGGCCAGATCGAGCGACTGGCCGCCACGCTGAACCGGCGTTTTACGGTGGCGCCGGACGCCGAAGTCAGCATCGAGGCCGATCCACGCAACCTTTCGCGGGAGCACCTGGAGGCCGCCCGGCGAGGCGGCTTCAACCGGATCAGCTTCGGCGTCCAGGACTTCGACCCGAAAGTACAGGAGGCCATCGGGCGGATCCAGCCGGAAGAGCTCGTCTGGGAGGCCGTCGAGACGAGCCGCGAGCTCGGCTTCGAAAGCATCAGCATCGACCTGATCTACGGGCTCCCGTATCAGACCGTCGCATCGTTCGACCGTACGATCGACCGTGTCCTCGCCCTCGGGCCTGACCGGATCTCGCTTTTCAGCTACGCCCACGTCCCGTGGATCAAAAAACACCAGATCCTCATCCCCACGGCCGAGCTGCCGGCTCCCGAGGACAAGCTGCGCATCTTCACCCACACCATCGCCCGGCTAACGGAAGACGGCGGCTATCGGTACGTCGGGATGGACCATTTTGCCCGTGAAGACGACAGCCTCTGCCGCGCCCAGGACGAGGGCACCCTGTACCGCAACTTCCAGGGGTACTCCACGCACGCCGGGAGCGACATCTACGCCTTCGGCATCTCGGGCATCAGCCAGCTCGAATGGGTTTACGCCCAGAACGTCAAGGACCTCCCCTCCTACTACCGGTCGATCAACGCCGGTGTGCTGCCCACACAGCGCGGCGTGCGGCTGAGCCCTGAAGACCAGCTCCGCCGTCACGTCATTACGCGCTTGATGTGCGACTTTGCGCTCGACCGCGACCAGATCGAGCAGAGGTTCGGCATCGATTTCGACGAACACTTCGCCGACGCCCTCCCCGGACTCGCCGATCTGGAGGAAAATGGCCTCATCGAGATCTCGGATCGCAAAATCCGGGTAACAGACGTGGGTCGTCTGTTCATCCGGAATGTCGCCATGCCGTTTGATGCGTACCTTAAGCAGGGCAAACGAACCGACACGCCAACCTTCTCACAGACTGTATAGACCACCATCCCGCACAGAACGCAATGGTCCAGCCTGATCCAACTCAAACCGGAAAGTCCGGCGATACGACTGCCGGGACGCCACAACCGCCCCGGTTGATCGCCCCGATCGGAACCGAGCATTCGGTGGATGAAGCCGTCACCCTGGCCTGGGAAGAAGTGGCCGACGCCAGAGCCTACTGGCTTCAGATTGCGCAAGACCCGTCGTTCGACGAGCCGCTTTTCGAGTCGTACGTGGGGCCGAGCTCGTCGCTCACCGTGCCCGACCTGCCGCTGACGGCCGGATCGACACTTTACTGGCGGATGCGCACGAAAGTCGGCGAAGATTGGGGACCGTACGGCGAGCCCGCCTTCTTCCGGATCGGCCAGCTGCAGGATCCGAAGGCCCAGCCGGCTACGATGCCTCAGCAGTCGATCGTACCGGTGCCGGTTTCACCCATCGACGGCCAGCCGGTGGACGGCTCGTCGGTCACCTTCAGCTGGATGCCCGCGCTCGACGCCGATTCGTACGCCATCCAGATCTCCCAGAACCGGGATTTCACAAACGCAGTGTTCGACGCAACGGCCGGCCGCGCGCTCTCGCTGACGGTGTACGACATCCTGCCCGAGGACGGAACGACGTTTTACTGGCGGGTGCGGGGCGGACGCGGCGGAGAATGGGACCAATGGGGGCCGACGGCCGAGTTCCGCGCGGCGACCGACTACGAGGCGGAGACGCACACGCGCTCGGAGCAGGAGAAAGCGCGATCGAAGAAGCTCGCCGAGATCCAGCACGTGGCCGAGCACCCAGCACCGGTACACATGAGCAAGACGAGCGCAGCTCAGGCAACGATCACGCTGGCTGTCATGTTGATCTCGTTTGCGGTAACGATCCTCGTGATCGTTCAGCTCGCGCTTAACATGAACTGATCCTCACACACCGATTTTTACAGTAGCATGACGCAGCTCCTCATCAAAAACATCTTCGTCGTTCTCCACGTCATCACGGCAGCCGGCTGGTTCGGGCTGGGTCTGAACCTCACCCGCCAGGCTCGGACGGTTGCCGCCCTCGATCCCTCGTCCGCCCGGCCGTTCATCGAGGACCGGCTCTCCTCCGTACGGCTCATGGGCATCATGATCGTCTTGACGTTCATCTTCGGGCTGGGCGCCATGTTTTCGGGCGGCGGATTCGGCGCGTACGGGGCGCAATATCACACGAGCATGCTCCTGATCCTGCTGCTCATCGCCATCCACTATGCGCTGATCTACCCTGCCTGGCGTGGTCTCGAGCGGGCGTTTTCGACGACGAGCAGGGTGTTATCGGATTCAGACGGATACCGGAAACGCATCGCCATGAGCATGGGGCTCGGCCACCTCATCTGGCTCGTCGTGTTGATCCTGATGTTCTGGAACCAGATTCGGATAGCCCTCTAAAACACGCCGGTACGGCCACGCTTCAGGCGGCCATCGGGCGGGGACCCGCTTCGACGATCTCCTTCGGGCTGCCGGACTCGTATTTTTTGAAGTTGTCCCGGAACAGCTCGGCGAGCTTCAGCGCCTGCCGCTCGTACTCATCCTGGTTGCTCCAGGTATTCTTGGGAATGAGGATTTCCGGGGGTACGTTCGGACACTCCGTGGGGACCTCGAAGCCAAAAATGGGATCCACCACGGCAGGTGCGTCGTCGAGGCTGCCGTCGTGAATGGCATCGATGATGGCGCGGGTGTATGGCAGGTTGATGCGCGAGCCAACGCCGTAGGGTCCCCCCGTCCAGCCGGTATTGACGAGCCACGCCTTTGACCCGTGGCGATCCATTCGCTCGGCCAGCATCTCTGCGTACTTGCTCGGATGCCAGACCAGGAACGCCGCGCCGAAACAGGCCGAGAACGTGGCCTCCGGCTCGGTGACCCCCACTTCGGTGCCGGCCACCTTTGCCGTGTACCCGGTGATGAAGTGATACATCGCCTGCTGGGGCGACAGCCTGCTGACCGGCGGCAGCACACCGAACGCGTCCGCCGTCAGGAAGATGATGTTTTTCGGGTGCCCTCCCACGCAGGGTATCTTGGCGTTCGGAATGAACTCGATCGGATAGGAGGCGCGGGTGTTCTGGGTGATCGAATCGTCGGCGTAATCCACCTCACGGGTTTCCTTCGAAAAGACGACGTTTTCGAGGATCGTTCCGAAGCGGATGGCGGCGTAGATCTGGGGCTCCTTCTCCGGAGACAGGTTGATGACCTTGGCGTAGCACCCCCCTTCGATGTTGAAGATGCCCTGGTCGCTCCAGCAGTGCTCGTCGTCGCCGATCAGCTTGCGTCTCGGGTCGGCCGACAGGGTGGTCTTGCCGGTGCCGGAGAGCCCGAAAAACAGGGAGACGTCGCCTCTGTCGCCCTCGTTGGCCGAGCAATGCATCGAGAGGATGCCGGCTTTGGGCATCAGGTAGTTCATCACTGTAAAGACGCCCTTTTTCATCTCGCCGGCGTATTCCGTGCCGAGGATGACCATCTCGCGGCGCTCGAAGCTGACTGAGACGCTCGTCGGCGAGGTCATGCCCGTCGTGTAGCGATTGGCGGGAAAGCTGCCGGCGTTGAAGATGGTGAAGTCGGGCTCGCCGAAGGCGTCGAGCTCTTCCGCGGTCGGCCGGATCAGCATGTTGTGCATGAAGAGCGCGTGGTACGGGCGGGAGCAAATGACGCGCACCTTCAGCCGGTACCGAGGGTCCCATCCGGCAAAGCCGTCGAAGACGTACAGCCGTTCGCGTGTATTCAGGTAGTCGATCGCCCGTTCGCGATTGATCATGAACACGTGCTGGTCCATCTTGATGTTGACGTTGCCCCACCAGATGTCGCCCGTGCTGTCCGGGTGGTCGACGATGCGTTTGTCCTTCGGGCTGCGGCCTGTCTTTTCGCCCGAGGTGATCGTAAGCGCACCGGAGCTGGCAACCGCTGCATCCTTGTCGTACTTGAGCGCCTCTTCGTAGAGCCTTGCCGGCGCCGCATTCCGGCATACACGATCGAGCTGAATACCGTACTGTTCGAGATTGATCTTTTTCGCCATCACATACCCCCTTCGCGAAGTCGGTTATACGGCAGAGTACAAAGCAAAGAGAAAGGATGGCAGGAAATTAACACTGCAGTTTTGAACGCGCATAGCCGCACTGGGAAAAGCACGCAACGATGGAAAACGAAACCGGATGTCGTGAGCGAGCGGCCTTGATCGACCGGGCTTCACCGTAGTCCGAGCTTCTCTTCGAAGCGGATAATCTCGTGCTCGAGCTGGTTGCGGAGGGGAATGAGCCTGGGATCGTCGAACCGATGGGACAGGTCGAGGATGCTCCGATGGAACCACTGTTGATCCGCCGGTCCCGCCGATAGGCCTTTGACGTCGCTGCTCGTGGTGAAGATGTCGATGCTCCGGCCGAGGCAGGCGTTCATCGAGTACAGGTTGTGGGTTTTGTCGGCGAGGCTGATGGCGACAGCCCCCGGGGAGTGGTGGCTCAGGCCTTCGAGATACCTTTCCTTGCGGACGCGCCACGGGTTGTGACGGCCGTTGGCGTCAAACTTCTGCTCGGTCACCTCTTGAACACGGTCGGCGACCTCCTTCCCCATCAGACCTTTGAGCTCGTCGTAGCCCATGTACCGGCCGTAACCATTCGGATCCTCGAGGATGTCGTGGAGAAAGGCGGCAGCGACCGTGACGTCGTCCCACCCCGCCCGTTGGACCATCATGGCGACGGTGGTAACGTGAGCCATCACGGGTACCCGAAGGACCGTTCCGGCAGGAACGTCGAAAGCCGGTTCGCGCCAGCGGCTCTTACGGTACGTCCCGTCGTGCCACTGAGACGCCAGCTCGATGGCCTGTTCGATGAGGGCGCTGAATGGGCTTACGTTTTCGGCGGAAGGTAGGGAGAAGGCCATCGGGCAAACACTGCGTGGTGCTATAGAAAGACGACCTGATGCTCGGTGGTGTCGAGTGAGAGCACTTCCCGGAGGGCAACGATCAGCTCGGGGCTGTATTTGTTCAGGAAGTAGATCGGAGAAATCGCGCGTTCCTGAAGCTTGCCACCCGGAAAAAGGTTTTCGCGTGCCTTTTCGAGCCTGCCGTACAGCTCTTCGTGCCTTCTTTTTTCCGCCTTGACCACTTTGTCCTTAAACTTTTCGACCTCCTTGACGAGCAAAACGCGCAGCGCCTCGGACGATTTGACCAGCGATCCGTCGACCTGCTGTATCACCGGCCGAAGCGCACTCACGGCCTCGTGTACCTGGTTCGTCGCGGACTGAAAGGCGCCTTCGAGGTCTACGTCGAGCTCGCTCAGCACGACGCGGCGGAAAAGCGGCTCGATGTCTCCCTCGAAGTCGAGCAGGTCGAGGTCGTACCGTTCGAGCTGCTTGCGGATTCGGTTCTCCACGAGCGTCACGGTGGCGCGGGGATAGATGACGGGCATGGGAATACCCGCCCACTCGTAGATCGGCTTGAACTGGGCGAAGTACGATATTTCACCGGGACCCGCGACGTACGCCGCCGTGGGTAGCAGGTAATCCTGCATCAGCGGGCGCATCACGACGTTGGGGCTGAACTTCTCGGGATGAGCGTCGAGCAACGAAAGGAGCTCGTCGAGGCGGTAGAAAGCCTGTTTGCCCCGGAGCGTGAAGCCGTCTTCAGTGGGATTCAGCGAAAAGCGCCCGTCTTCCTCGATTAAAAAGAGCTGCACCGGCCGTGGATGGACCTGTACGTGAAATCGCTCCTGGAGCCGGCTGCTGACCTCTTCGAGGCGGGCGTGGGACTCGGTGTAATCCAGTAGCTCCTTCCGGAAAAGGGAGGCCGAGAGCTGCTTCAACCGGGCGTCACCCGGATCGATCAGGATCAGGCCGGAATCCGAAAAAATGAAACGAAGCAGGCGGGCAAAGGCATCGAGCAGGGTAACACCGGGCCGGTAGGCCGCTCGAATCGCATCGAGCACCCGGTCCCTGAATTCAGTCGGGGGCAAAAGCGCATCAACTTCTTTCGTGATCCGCTCGATCTCGTCCGTCAGTACCAGGTTACCAACCGGACCGTGATTGCCGGTTTCCGGAGGCGGATTTCCATGGTACTCGAGCGTAGCAACCCCATTCTGGTGCAGGAGCTTGATGCTCGAAATCTCCTGGAAGTCGTGATCCTCGCCTTCGAGCCAGAAGATCGGGACGACCGGCCGGCCGGTGTCTTTTGAGAGCTCGTCAGCGAGCTGGAGGACCGTGATGATCTTGTACGGGGTGTAGAGGGGTCCGACGAGAAGCCCGACCTGCTGCCCCGTGACGACCGCGGCCGAGTCGGTACGGAGGAGGCTGTGGATGTTGCTCCTGACCTTTTCGTCGGGGCCCCACCGTGCGTTCTGGTCTAGGAGGATCTCGACGAGGCGCTGACGATCTCGTGGGAAGTCGGCTGCCGCTTCGACGGCCTTACGCCTGACGTCCGGGTCGCGGAAGTCCCCCGGGTAAAACTCTGCAACGGAAGGGTAATCGGTCAGATAGGATTTGAAGAGCTCGGGAAAAGACCCGAAGCGGTCGAACGGGAGCCTTGTGACGGATGAGAGGACGGGAGGCGTTACGGTCATGGACAGCCTTGTCTGGAAAAACGAAAAAAATGAAACGAAGCCTTACATCGGTATAAACCGTGGAAAGCTTCGTCTTTCCGGCGCCCGGCCGGCTAGATGCACGTACAGATAGGAGCCGTGCCGGATTAATTGTGTTCTCCCTTGTGCCGGGCGATTTCGTCGCGCAGGTGCGCCGCGCGTTCGTAGTCTTCTTCCTTGATGGCCTGCTTGAGCGCCTGCTCCATCTTGTCCAGCGTCGAGAGCGGCCCGGTGACCTTTTTCTCTTCGATCTCCTCCTGAGGGGTCTCGATGGAGGCAGCCCCTTCCTCTTCGGTCGGGATACCCGCTTCATCGAGCACGGCAGGGGCTACGTAAACCGGTGCGTCGACGCGGACGGCGAGCGCGATGGCGTCGCTCGGGCGCGAGTCGAGCTGGCCGTCTTCACCGTCGTGGACGAATCGGATCTTGGCGAAGAAGGTGCCGTCGCGGAGCTCGTCGATGACGACGTCGACCACTTCCGCACCGACGGCCTCGAGCGTGTCCCGCAGCAGGTCGTGCGTCATCGGACGTGGAGGCTGGATCTTTTCCAGCTCCAGTGCGATGGCTTGCGCCTCGAAGGCCCCGATGATGATGGGGAGCCGGCGGTTTCCGTTAACCTCTCCCAGGACGAGCGCATACGCCCCTCCACTCGAAGGACTCGTCGATAGTCCGATGATGTCTACTTGTATAAAATCCATTCCAATTCCTAGCCCTACCAGATGAACCGAATGCGGAAACCCAACGCCTCTGCTTAAATATTGTTCAGTGCATCCACCTACGCAATTTCGGCTTCGAGCAACGTAATTTTCAACGTTTCGAGAAAGTCCTTGTTCTCTTCGGCCGTTCCCGCGTTCACCCTGACGTACCCTTTTAATTCCGGATATCCTTCCATATTCCGCACGAGGATTCCCGCACGGGCAAGGCGATTCAGGAGCGTCCGGGGCGCAAGGGGTGTTTTGATGATCACGAAGTTTGCCCGCGAAGGGACGACCTCAACTCCATCCATACTTTTCAGCGCCTCAGCAAGTTTCTGCCGTTCCGCCTTTATGCGCTTCACCCGGTCGTCTACCAGATCACGGTGCTGAAGGAGCGTGAGCGCCGCGGCCTCCGATAGCGGATCGACCAGAAACGGGATGCGCGCCTTGCCCATCTCCGCGATCACGTCGGGATGGGCGATGAGGTAGCCGATCCGAAGCCCGGCGAGTCCAAAGGCCTTGGACATCGTCCGCAGGATGATCACGTGCGGGTATCGCTCGATCAGGCCCAGTGCGGTCACGCCGTCGTTGAACTCGAAGTACGCTTCGTCGACGACCACGAACCCGGGGGCCGCCGCGACGATCCGTTCGATCTCATCGAGCGGCACGGTGAGGCCGGTCGGGTTGTTCGGGGACGTGATGACGGTCAGGACGGGCTGAACTCTGACGACCGCTTTGTAGAGAGCCTCGGTATCGAAGTTAAGGTCTGCAAGCGGAGGCACGCCCACAACCTCCCCTCCATACAACCGTACGACCTTTTCGTAGAGCGAAAACATCGGGCGCGGCAGCACGACGGGCGCACCCGGCGCGATGAAGACGAGGCCCAGCAGGTAGGTCAGCTCGTTGGAGCCGTTACCGACCAGAACCATCGAAGGATCGCAGCCTGCGTAGGCGGCAAGGGCGTGCCGCAGCCGCTCGGGCGACTCTCCGGGATACCGGTTGAACGGTATTTCCAGAAACGACTCGACCAGCTTACGCTTGATGTCGGGTGGGAAGTCGTAGGGACTTTCGTTCTGGTTGAGCTTGACTCTGACGTCGTCGAAACCGCCCACCAGGTATGGATGCTCGTTCCGCACCTCAGGCCGTATCATTTGCAGCCGCTCAGCCAGGCCAATCGTTGATCCGTTTCCGTCGTACTGGGACATTTATTTAAGAAAAATTAACGTCTGTTGAGCCTCACCTCGATGGCCCGGGCGTGGGCGGTAAGCGCCTCAGCATTGGCAAACCTGACGATGTCCGGACCGGTTTTCCGAAGGCGTTCTTCCGTGTAAGAAATGACGGACTGCTTCCGGATGAAGTCATCCACGCTGAGGGCTGAAGCGTACCGGGCCGTACCTCCCGTGGGCAGGACGTGGTTCGGTCCCGCGAAGTAATCTCCCACGGGCTCCGACGAATAGGGACCGAGGAAGATGGCGCCGGCGTGCCGGATGCGTGTCAAAACCTGCCAGGGCTCGCGAACGTGAAGCTCGAGGTGTTCAGAAGCAAGGCTATTGACCAGCGAGACGGCCTCGTCCATCGAGCCGGTGACGAAACCGTATCCGTAGTCCGACAGTGACTTTTCGAGGATTGATCGGCGCGATAACCCCGGTAGCATGTCCTCGATTGCCTTCTTCACCTGCTCTGCGAGCTCCCGGTGAGTGGTGACGAGGATGGCCGACGCGCGAACGTCGTGTTCGGCCTGCGCGAGCAGGTCGGCCGCGACGAACTCGGCATCCGCCGATTCGTCTGCCAGGATCACCACCTCGGTCGGTCCGGCGATGGCGTCGATGTCCACGGGACCGTAGACGCTGCGTTTTGCCGCCGCGACATAGGCGTTGCCGGGGCCGACGATCTTGTCGACGCGCGGGATGGTTGGCGTGCCGTAGGCGAGCGCCGCGACGGCCTGTGCACCCCCCACCGCGTACACATTCTCCAGTCCGAGGAAGTGGGCCGTGGCGAGGACGGCCGGATGCGGCAGCCCGTTTATCGTCGGCGGCGAGACCAGGTGAATCTCCTGCACGCCGGCAACCTGTGCCGGAATGGCGTTCATCAGCAGGCTCGAAGGGTAAAACGCGGTGCCGCCGGGCACGTAGAGGCCTACCCTGTCCATGGGCACGACGCGCTGCCCGAGCACGACGCCGTCGCCGTCCTCAACGAACCACGAACGCTGCACCTGGTGCTCGTGGAAGCGGCGGATGTTGCCGGCAGCCGCCTCGATGACGCGTCGCAGGTCGTCGTCGATGGACTTGGACGCAGAAAGCAAGGCCTCCCGGGGCACCTTGATCTGCTCGAGGCGCACCCCGTCGTACCGTTCGGTCAACTCGCGGATTGCATCGTCGCCCCGCTCCCGTACGGCCGCGATGATCCCGGCTACGGCCTCCTCCACCTCGGGACTAAAGGAGCCCGAACGGCTCAAGATCTCTTCGACGAGGTCCGGCCGGCTCCCGTATTCTACGATCTGAATCATGATTCCCAGGATTCTCTACATAAGGGGAAGCGAGCTAACGCCCCGGGGCGATTCCGGTGCCCGTTGATTCAAATGTAGTACGTAAGAAAGAGAAACGCTCACTCGGCCGGGTTGGCGCGACGTGTCAATCTTCTGCAAATACGGGTCTGGCCATTGCAGAATGCGCCCGTTCAGCCACATCGGCCAGCCGGAGGTGCCGGTCTCTGGGGGCCAGGGCACGCTTGCGCCGGACGTAGGCGCCGTACGCATATCGCCTGAGATCGCCGTCGACGGACACCTCTGGCACGTAGTGGTGCATCACCTCATTTAGAGACCGGATCATGCGGCGTACATCCCTTATGACGGGATCGAAGACGTACCGTTTGCCATCCTGCCTGAACACCACCCACGTGTGCCCGGCGAGCGCTCGATCTGACGCGTAAACGTGCCCGGCGACGAGCTCGGCGTCGTAGCCCAGCTCGACGAGCTTCCGCCAGACCCACAGGGCAAAATCCTCACAATCCCCCATTTTCAGAGTTTCGAAGGTACAGGGGTGCTGCCAGAAATCCGACTCGACGAACAGCTCCGGATCGCGGATGTAGCGGCACTCCAGCAGCCAGTGCTGTAATTCTTCGACCGTTTCGACTTCGACACCGCTTACGCCTTCGAAATACCAGGTAAAGTCCTTGCGGGCACCCTTCCCGAACATCCGAAGCGGCACGTCACACGGTATCCGTTCCCACGGTCCACGGGCGGGAACCGTCCGGAGAAGGAGTCGGCAGATGGTACGTGAAAACCTTTTCAGGGTGCGTCGCAACATCGTCATTCGAGGCCGGGAAGGAAGAAGACGAGGCTATTACCTCGTACAGACGCTCAGGATACGGTCAGAAGGGCGTTCAGGTTACAACAAACGTCCTCATTGCCCCGGCTCATCATCGTTTTCTTCACCCGGCCTCTTGCCGGCCACCAGAACCACGACGCTGTGGGGTTCGACGCGGTAATGGTCCTGCTCGGCGGGCACGACCGATTTATCAGGCACGAAATCGTTCGGCGGTGAAAGGAACGTGTCGACCAGGAGACACCAGCACTCGGAGGAAAGCAGCGCGGGCAGCTCGAAGGAAAGAGGCTCGTGATACGCATTCAGGGCGGCGTACAAATACAGATCCGAATCCGGCCCGCCGAGGGTAAACGCAAGCGAGTGGGAGTGGTCGGCCCAGTCCGGCTGGTTGAGGCGGACGCCGTGCCAGGCTATCCTCGGCTTCTCCTGCTCGGCGACCTCGGTCCAGAACCTGCCTTCGTGGAAGATGCTGTTTTGTTTGTTGAACTGGATGAGCCCCTTGACGAACCGGAGAAGGTCTTTGTTCTTCTCGACGAGCGACCAGTCGAACCAGCTCAGCTCGTTGTCCTGGCAATAGGCGTTGTTGTTGCCCTGCTGGGTTCGCCTCACCTCGTCGCCCATGAGCAGCATCGGGGTGCCCTGCGAGAGGAGCAGGATCGTAAAGAAGTTTTTGATCTGCCGATAGCGAAGCGCCTCGACCTGCGGATCGTCGGTTGGACCCTCGACGCCCCAGTTGCACGAGTAGTTGGCGTCGGTCCCGTCCCGATTGCCTTCCCGATTGAGGTGATTGTGCTTGTGGTTGTACGTGACGAGGTCGTTCAAGGTAAACCCGTCGTGCGAGGTGACAAAATTGATACTCCGGCTCGGCTCCCGATCGGGTTCGCCGTACAGGTCGGGGCTTCCCGCGATGCGTGCGGCGAGCCGGGGCACGGTCTGGTTATCCATCCGGACAAAGCGCCGCACGTCGTCCCGGAACTGACCATTCCACTCGGCCCACTTGTGACCGACGAATGTGCCGACCTGGTAGAGACCCGCGGCATCCCACGCTTCGGCGATGAGCTTCGAGCCGGCGAGCACGGGGTCGGATTCGATCGACCAGAGCAGGGGCGGGCTTTCGAGCGGGCGGCCCATCTCGTCGCGCGCCAGGACCGACGCAAGGTCGAACCTGAACCCGTCCACGTGCATCTCGGTCACCCAGTAATCGAGGCAATCCGAGATCATGCGGCGGACGATCGAATGGTAGCCGTTGACGGTGTTGCCGCAGCCGGTGTAGTTCGCATAGCCGGCCATGGTCGAGTCGAGCATGTAGTAGGCGCGGTTCTCGAAGCCACGGAAGCAGAAGGTCGGGCCGTGCTCGTCGCCTTCCGCCGTGTGGTTGAACACGACGTCGAGGATGACCTCGATGCCTGCCTTGTGGAAGGCCTTCACCATGTCTCGAAACTCGTTCACCGGGCCGAGCGGGTCCGTATCGGAGCTGTAGCTCTGATGCGGTGCAAAAAACGCGACCGGGCTGTATCCCCAGTAGTTGGTGAGCCCTTCGGGGGCATCCTGTTCGTCGTGCTGCTGCACCGGAAGCAGCTCTACAGCGGTAATGCCAAGAGACTTGAGGTAAGGGATTTTTTCGATGAGACCCGCATAGGTGCCCCTTTTTGCCGGAGTAACGCCCGAGGACGGGTGCTGTGTGAAACCCTTGACGTGCAGCTCGTAGATGAGGGTTTTCGAAAGCGGGGTGTGCAGCGGCCGGTCGCCCTCCCAGTCGTACTCGCTGGGATCGACCACCACGCTTCGCATGGCGTAAGGGCAGTTGTCCCCGCCACGGATGGCGGCCTCGCGATCGAAGTTTCGCGGGAAGGCGACAGCCCGAGTGTACGGATCCAGGAGGACCTTCCAGCCGTCGAAACGGTGGCCTTCGAACGGTGAATACGGTCCGTACACCCGATACCCGTAAATCTGGCCGGACTTGAGCCCGGGGACGAACACGTGCCAGTAGTAGAACGTGCGGTTGACGTCGGGGTTGAGCTGGATGATCCGAGACGGTTTCGGTGCGTCTGCGTCGTCGAACAGCAGCAGCTCCATGAAGATGGCGCGCTTCGAAAAGACGCAAAAATTGACGCCGTTTGGATAGACGGTTGCCCCGAGCGGAAAGCTGTTACCCGCCTGAACGCCTGTAGAGACTTTTACCACGGATTCTCCCAGAATGCCGGTTTTAATGGCGCATCAGCGCCACGACGTAAGGGTACGAGCTGGATCGATCCGTCAAGATACGTCGGGCAAAACATCCTCGCAGGAAGAAAGCACAATTCCTGCTTGCTGCCAGGAGAAAGGAGGTAAAGAATGGCTCAGGCTTTCCCTTCTACGACGGGGAAGACCTCGCCGCGCCGGAATTTTTTCGGGCGGTCTACTTCGCGGGAGATCTGGTTGTCGACAAAGTCTTCAAGCATCTCCGTAATGATGTCCTGGAAAAGGTCGCGGTTTTCACTCAGCGCTTCGATGAGCGCTTCCTTCACCAGCCCCTTGAGCTCATCACGATCCATTTTGGACTTTGTCACTCTAAAACCTCTCAGGTATTGCGATAAAAGGTCGAATCAAGGTATTACTATCGAATTACCTGGAAGGTCCAAAATGTTACAATTAAGCCTTCGATTTCCGAACCTTCTTTCCCGCTATTCTATTCCTAATCGGACGAAAAGATACCCGGCACGTGGTTAAGTCAATACAGGGTGGTATGAATCTTCAAACTTTTAATAATTACCCGTCATGAAAGCCATCCGTCTCGCCCTGCTGTTACCCATACTTTGTTTGTCGTTTTTCGATGCGAGAAGCCAGGATTCGCTAGAGCCGATTCGCGCGAGCGATCTGTTGCGGGTGAAGGAGATTGGCGACGTCACGGTTTCGCCGGGCGGCCAGATGGCCGTGTATACGGTCCGAGGCGCTGAGGGTGAGGTGTACCGTAAGCATCTGTACATCGTCAGCGCGGCGGGCAACGAGGAGCCGCGCCGGCTTACACGTGGGGAGAGCGACGCGATGCATCCTGCCTGGCACCCTTTGAGCGATTCGCTCGCGTACGTTCGGGTGGTCGACGGCCTTCCGCAGATCTTCGTCATGTCGCTCGCGGGAGGCGAACCCTTACAGCTCACGAACTTCGAGTACGGTGCAGAGAGGCCGATCTGGTCGCCGGACGGCAACCGGATCCTGTTCAGCACGCTCGTTCCTGCCGCCGTCGTACACGAACGAACCTCCGGGCGTCTCGCCGAACCCGGTCGGGACGCCCTGATCCGTCCGGCCGGCACACCTTCCATCCAGCCCGACCCGGAAGGCAACCTGCTCCAGGTGAGGGCATGGCTTCAGCAAAGCGCGGCAAGCGACCCCGACATCGTCACGTCGGACGTTTCCGGATCGAGCGGGATGTACCGCCACCTGTTCGTCGTCGACGTTTCGGATGAGGCGGAGCCCGTCCAGATCACCTTCGGCTTTCGATCCTTCGACGAGTATGCCTGGATGCCGAACGGCGAACAGGTCGTGGCGAGCGCCGCACCGCTGAGCGACGAAGGCACGGACGAAACGCAGCGCGATCTATTACTTGTCAACGCCGACGGCAGCGGAAGCCGAATCCTGTTCGACGTCGAGGGGTACGGCCTTGCCGACCCACAGGTGTCGCCTGACGGCCGCATGCTCGCATTTCTCGGCATCCCCGCCGGCGCTCATCCGGGCGCTGGGATCAGGGTCGGCCTCTACGACCTGGACCGGCGAGGAGAGCCCGTCTGGCTCACCGAAGGCGACGATTGGGCGGTCGAGGACCTCCAGTGGGCGCCTGACGGCTGGCACCTGTACTTCACGGCATCCTCGGGCATGGGCCGACCGCTCTACCGGATCGCCCCGTTTGAGAACGAGGAGCAGGGTGACGTCCCTGCCGATTCGCTGGCTCCCGAAGAAAACGCGGATCCGATCGTCGAACGGCTCACGGACGAGACGAGCATCGTCTCCGGGTACGGCGTAAGCCACGCCGCGGTGATCTACAATCTCTCGGACCCCTCCAATCCCTCCGAGCTGTACGTCTCGAACCGTGCGTTCAGGACGACGCGCAGGCTTACCTCGCACAACAGCGAATGGCTCGAGGGCAAGGCGGTCGCCACACCGGAGGTGCACGTTTTGAGGCGCGGCGGTGTTGACCTTTCCTACTGGGTCATCCGTCCACCTTTCCGGCGGGAAGGTGAATCCCGCCCGCTGATCCTTGCCATCCGGGGTGGACCCTTTGCGGCCGACGGTCCGGGCGACCCCGAACGCTGGTTCGAATACCAGTACCTCGCGTCGAAGGGATACGGGATCGTCTTCGGAAATCCAAGGGGAACGACGGGCGCCGGAGGCAATCCGGCTTCGTCCGGCTTCGAGTCGTGGTACGCGGGGCCGGCCGGCGACGTGCTGGCCATGGCGGAGGACGCCGCCGAACAGGAATGGGTCAATCCGGAGCGTCTCGCCGTGCTGGGCAGCTCGTTCGGCGCCCTCCAGGCCGCACACCTTCTCACCCGCGTGAACCTCTTCTCGGCCGCCATCCTGGAAACCGGAGGCGGAGCACAGGGAACGCCCGCAGACAGGCTGCTCCGGCAATTCCTAATCGAACAGGAGCGCCTCCGTACCACTCCAACGGTATCCGCCGAGCCTGAAGTCGACGTAGCCGAAGACGCGACGGCGCTGGAAATCGGAACCAACGACACAACGGCAGCCGAGGAGATTTTGGCCGAGATCGAGCCGGAAGACGATCCCGAAACCGCAACGGAAGCAAATCTCGCGGATTCCGGGGACCTCTACGAACGTCTCACGAGAGAGCTGTTACTCGAGCCATTCACGGAGTTCGACTCGTTCCACACACCCCTGCTCGTCATCCGCAGCGGCGAGCCAAGGGAGGCCGGCGCCGCACTGACGGAAACGCTGTACCGAACCTTAAACCTCCTGAACCGTCCCGCCTACATGGTCCGCTATCGTACCGATGAACGTGGGGCGCTCACACCGGGGCAGCGCGTGGACCGTTTGGTGCGCATCTACAACTTCCTCGAAGAGCAGATGTCGCCCACCCGACCGGCCGCAACCGAGTAGTCAAAGCCCCTCCATCCCCGCGCCGAACGGGTAGGGGTCTACGGTGATGGGCAGCTTTCCGGTCGGCTGGTGCTCGCCGCGTAGCACGCGGGCGACGGCGTCGGCCGTTTCGAGCGACTGGTCGTAGGTCACGACCAGCGCGTCGGCGTCCGAAAACGGCGTCACGGCGTAGGGATTGCCGAAGGTGACGAGCACCACGGGTGCGTCAGATTTCAAAAGCTGGCGAACGAGCGTCTCCTGGCGAGGAAATAGTCCGGCGTCGCCTCGCCCGGATTGCAGCCGAAGGAAAAGAGACAGAACCACGACGTCGGCATTTTCCGCACGTTCGGTGGCTTCGGTAATCGAGGCCGGCGAAGGGTTACCTTCGTGCCGAACGCTCAGGATATCCATCCCGGCGCCGAGTGTCCTTTCAAACCGGTCCATCGCGGCGCGGATGCTCGGAGAGTCGCCGACGTTGGAGAGCTGAACCAGCGCGACCTTTTGCTCGGGACGAAGAGGCAAGGCGTCGGCCGATTTCAACAACGTGACGGCCCGGTCGGCTATAACCTGAGCGATGTAGGCGCCGCGCGGCCTGTCGAGGAGGAAATTGAGGTTGTTTTTGTCGGGAACGGGCTCACGGAATAGGCCGGCGCGGGCTTTGGCCTTGAGGATACGCCTGACCGATGCATCGATCCCTTCCTCTGACAGGCGGCCCTGCCGAATGGCGTCCTTCACCGCCTGGATCGAGCGTCCCACGTTGGCCGGAGTGAGGACGATGTCTGCCCCGGCGATCAGGGGCCGTACCGTCCGCTCCCGGTAGTCGTAGTCGTTTTGCAGGGCGCCCATTTTTACGTCGTCCGTGACGACGAACCCTTCAAACCCGAGCGCGTCTCGGAGGAGGCCGCGGAGGGCGGCACGGCTGAACGTGGCAGGCAGCGGTTCTTCATCGAGGGCGCGGATCCACAGGTGCGTGCTCATCACGCCGGCAGGTGAATGCGGCCCGGACAGCACGATCTCGTACGGCCGGAGCTCCACCCGATCGAGCTCCTCCCGGTCACTCTCGACCACGCCCATGTGGGAATGGGAGTCCACGGTGGTGTTGCCGTGGCCGGGAAAGTGTTTCAGCGTCGTGAGCACCCCGTAGGCCTCCGCCTCCCGAACGAAAGCCGCGGCCATCCGCCCGACCATCTCGGGGTCCTCACCGTACGAGCGGACGTTGATGATCGGGTTTCGGGGGTTGTTGTTGACGTCGACGACGGGCGCAAAGACCAGGTTGATGCCCGTCACGCGGCTTTCAATGGCCGTGAGTCTGCCTGCGGCGGCGGCGAACAGCGTGTCGCCCACGGCGCCGATCGCCATGTTCGACGGCAGCTCGGTCAGTGCGTTGTTGTGCCGCCCGACGCCTCTCTCGTAATCTGCCGAGAAAAAGAGCGGTACGTTCGAGAGCTTCTGAAGGCGTTCGACGGCCTCAAATACGTCACGCGGGGCCATCAGACGAGAGACGAGGAAGCCGCCCACGTGAAACTCCTCTACGAGCCCTTCTGCTTTCCGCAACGCCAGGCCGGGGACCCTCGAATCCGGGAAGTTGACGATGAATAGCTGCCCGATCTTCTGATCGAGCGTCATGGAGGCCAGCGTGGAGTCTACGGTCCGGTTCAGCTCCAGGGTGTCTATCGGCTGCCGCGCGAAACGCTCCAGATCGTACGCCAGGAACAGCGTGTCGATCGGGTTCAAGGCGTCGAGCACAGAGTCGGGCATCCCCTCGAGCAGCTCTTCGTAATCCTCGTGGCTCGCCTCGAACGATTCGACGTCGCCGTCACTACTGCTCGAGCAGGAGAAAAGCCCGAGGAACACCATACCCAGAACGGCAGACACCGGCAGCAGTCGAATCATACCTTAGCGAAATCGGTCGGAATTGAACGTCGAGGAGGATAACTGGCGACAAACGGATAATGATTCACGTTCCTGTTTCATATTTTGGCAATCGAATATTCCGGAATGGCCGGAATATCGCCGGATAGACCATCAATCCAACAGGAGGGTGCGCCCGACATGCCGGTAGAGACGATGCGGCGGGAATGGCGGAAGCTGATCGTCGCGAGCAGTCAGCTGAACCGCCAGACCGTGTTCATCCTGGTGAGTGCGGCGGTGCTGCTCGTCATTCAGTTCAATTTCGGCAGTCGGACCACCTTCCGGACGCACTTCGCTTCCTTTTTTGTCGAAGAGTGGCGCGGCGTGCTCTCGTGGGGGTGGTGGTTCACGATGCAGGGAATCACCGGATTCGTCGTGCCGGTTTTGATCCTGACGGTGCTGTTCAAACGAAAGCCCGCCGAGATCGGGCTCGGAGTGGGTGACTGGAAATTTGCATTGACGGTTGCCGGCCTGTACCTACCCCTGGTGATCGTGGGAACGTGGTTCTTGTCCGGTCAGGCGACTTTTCGATCGGTTTACCCGCACTACGGTCCCGCGGCGCTGGACTGGCGGTTTTTCCTCGTGTACGAGCTGTTCTACATCTTCTACTGGATCGGCTGGGAATACCTGTGGCGGGGCTTTTTGCTCTTCGGCACGGCGCCGGTATTCGGCGTGCACGCCATCTTCGTGCAGATGCTACCTTTCACTGCGTTGCACCTCAACAAGCCGGTCCCTGAGGCGCTGCTCTCGATTCTCGGCGCCGTTGCTCTCGGAGCGCTCGTCTGGCGGTGCCGATCGTTCTGGATCGCGATTCCGATCCACGCGCTCCAGATGCTTTCGCTCGACCTCTGGTGTACGCTTCGAACCCGCACGGGCATCACGGAAACGGGCCTGGACGCCCTCAGCCGGATCTTACGCGCGGACTCGTAAACCGTCGATCACCACTTGTACTGAAGGGTGAGCACGTGGCCGGGGCCGCCAAAGCCACCCCGGAACGGCAGGAACGCGTAGTCGACGACGAATGAACCGTATTCGAGCCCGCCGCCCGTGGTGAACCGGCGGACGTCGTCGTTGGTGATGTATCCCACCCTGAGCACCACCAGCTCGAGCACTTCCGCCGCAATACCCAGGTGGAAGCGCGTAGCCTGATCTATTTCGTCCTCGAACACGTGCGAGACCTCTGCGGTGACGAAGGTATTCAGCAGGGGTGTGGCGTCGCCTTCGGCCATGACACGAAGGGGAAAGAC
This sequence comes from uncultured bacterium, assembly GCA_966250015.1. Classification (GTDB taxonomy): domain Bacteria; phylum Bacteroidota; class Rhodothermia; order Rhodothermales; family DASSAV01; genus CBINFS01. The sequence continues at coordinate 54,669 of CBINFS010000004.1, forward strand.
GGCTAAGCCGGCACGGAGCGTTCGGGGTAGCGGCGTTTCGTCGATTTCGAGGCCGCTCATTTCGCCGATGTTCTGGAGGGCGACGCCAAGCTGAATGGCACGCCGCGCGAGGTCCATCTGCAATCCAAGGTCGAAGGCGTACCCGTTGGCGTCGTCGGTGTAGATCCGTTCGGCCAGGTACTTGACCGTGACGCCGGCGCGTAGCGGGCCAATCGTCCGGCCGTACGAGAGGCCGGTGCTGATGTACTGGACGCTGAAGAAGCCGTCGGGGTCGCCGGGCCTTTCGCGAGCTTCGAGGTCGCCTGCGCCGGTACCGGTGGCAAAGATGCCTATCGCGCCCTTCTCCCCTGCCCGCAGCCTGGCCGCGAGGGCATACGTACGTACGTCGGCGATCCAGACGTGATGGGAAAGTGCGGCCGAGTTGGACTCTGCCGCCGCCAGCCCCGCCGGGTTCCAGTAGGTCGAGAAGGCATCCCGGCTGTGCGCCACGTGCGCGTCCCCGAGCCCCATCGCCGCAGCGTTGGTGCCGAGCCGGAGAAACGCCATACCAGAATCCTGGGCTTTGACCGGGACGATTACAAGAAAAAGGGTCAGAAGGACGATTGCCGCACGAGCACGGATCATGGTTGACGGTTTATTACGAAGGTGAGGTTCACTGAGACGGAGACTACAATAAGAGACGGAGTGTGACAAAATGAAGGCTCCCGGCGTCGAAGGGTTCCACGGCAAACGCATATTCAATCCGCGTGACGAGCTTTCCGATCGGTTGCTCGACAAAGAATCCGGTGGTCGGACGCACGGCCTCGGAGAATATACGGTCGATGCCTCCTCGAAGCGCAAACGACTCCGCAAGCCGGTACTCCGCCCCAAAACGCAGGCGGTTCGATTGTAGCTGGAAGGATTCGGTTTCCGTTACCGTGGCCGGCTGGTCGCCAACGATCTCCGTCGAGCTCCGCCTATGCTCGCCTGCATAGACGATCGACTCATATTCGGCGTGCAGAAAGGCCCTGCCATCCAGGAGCCGGTACGAGGAACCGAGGCGGAGACGCACCGGGAAGTCGTCGACGACCGAATTACCCCTCCCCTCTCCGTAAAGTCCACCGGTGTTCCACTTGTAACGGGCGAGCAGGTCCTCGACGGCGGCTCCCACGTAGAGGTCGTCGGTAATGCGGGCATTCAAGCCAATGTCGATCCCGATCGTGACCGGGGAATCCATTTCGTCCAGGTAGTCGGCGCGGAAGAGCTGAAGCCCGACGCCCGCCGAAACGCGGTCGGCCAGCTTCGTGCCGAACGCCAGGAAGAAGGTGAACTCGTCGACCGAGTAGTCCTCGGTGTGGTATCCGCTGTTGTTACGCCCGTCGATTCCGGTGACGCCCGCATGAATGACGCCTGCGGCGATGCCGGCGCGTGGCCGAAGCGGAGTCGCAAGCTGGAGGAACTGGAGCTGACGGTCGAGCGACAGGAGTGCCACGGTTGCCTCGAGGTTCTGGCCTGCGGTAAACGGCGCCAGGGAGGGATTGTAATACGGACTGCCGTCGCCGAACGCGTCGGCGATGAGGGCATTGCTCATCGCCAGGCCACGCGCGCCGAACCCCATGCGCGTGTAGGTCGCCGGTTGTGCCCGGATCACCGGCGCCAGCAAGAGTAGGCAGCAAAACGAGAGGAACAGGACTTTATGCTTCATCACGATCTTTCGATAACATGCTCCGGGCTTACAGGCGTTTACACTCATTCCAGCACCAGAATTTTGCCCCAGGACGTTTTGCCTCCCGAGCGGACGGCGTAGAAGTAAACGCCGTTGGCAACCCGAAGGCCGCGATCGTCCGTTCCGTCCCACGTGGTCTCGACGTCTCCGGAGCCTAACGACTGCGGGAATAGAGACCGGACCAGGTTCATTCCGAAGTCATACACCCGGATCTCGGCTGTATCACCTCCGCCTTCATACCGTATGCGGACGAAGCCATCGTTGGCGGGAGAGAAGGGGTTCGGATACGCGTAGGTTTCAACGTCCGGAACGCTCGGTGTGGGCGAGGCCGGATGGAGGGGGATGTTCGTCGTGTAGGTCGTCCACGTCCGCCCTTCGTCGGTGCTTTTGAACAGGCCGTCTGTGGTTCCAATCCACAGGGCGTCCGACGTCACAGCCACCGAGTTCACCTCGGTGCCGGGACGCGTGCGGCGGTCGGGCCGGTCGCGATCGTAGAAGTCCCGGATGGCGCGCCAGGTGACACCGCCGTCGTCCGATATGAGCAGCCCCTCGCCGCGAGCGGCGACGTATACCGTTTCGCCCCGGAAGGCAAAGTCGATCGCGGAGGTGCCGATCAACATCTGCTCGAAGGTGTTGCCGCCGTCGCGTGAGATCGTCACCCCGTTCTGGCCGTCTTCCCCCCTCTCGCCGGCATTGTACGTGGCCATCCAGACCGTATTCCTCCCCGGAAGCGGCTGTTCTTCGATCGACAGGATCCAGCTGCCCGTCGGCCGACGCGTGGAGCCGTCGTAGGCCACTCGGCGCCAGCTCTGGCCTCCGTCGTTCGAAATGTTCACCCCCATCGGCGTCCCGACCCAGATGGTACCGACCTCGTCGACGAGCACGCTGAACGCGGTGTGGTTGTAGGAGCCCTCGGGGACGTTGCCGCGCGGGTTGAGATGAAAATTGTAGGTCTGGTCCGGCGAGATCTCGGTCAATTCGTCCGGAGGGAGAACGACGCGCTGCCAGGTCGCTCCGAAGTCGGACGAGCGCCGTACGCCGCCCGCCCACATGGCGACCCATACGTCTCCCCTGACCGGATCGTAGTCGATGTCGTAGGGCGGGCTCTGCTGTGGAACGATGACCGGCAACGCCTTGAGCGTGTTTACACCATACTGAACGGTCGAGTCTCCCGGAGCGTCGAGCGGCGGCGGCAGGTACGTAAACGTCGTGCCACCGTTGGTCGAATACAGTATACCGCCGGCGCTCTGCACCGAGCGGCCGTCCGAGTCCGTGGCCGTATAGCCGAGCCCCGCCCACACCACGCTGCCTTCGACGTCGATCGAATAGAGCCTGTTGGCCGTCCCGAAGAGCGAATCTGCTTCAGGCAGCAGCCACGTACGGCCGCCGTCGACCGTCAGATTCAGGTAGGGTCCAACCCACAGCGAGTCGCCCTCGGCGTGTAGGTTCGAGATGCTGTTGCTGAGGATGTCCGGCACCACGACGAAATCAGCCGTGTTCGAAAGGTCGAACGTCGTCGGCTGGGCATGGAGCGTGCCGGTCAAACCTAAAGCGATCAAAAAGAAGGTCAGAAGTCGTTTCATGCGTCAAAGGGTTGCCGTCGGCGGCTTACTCAACCACGATCTGCTGCTCGATGACCTGGCTTTCCAGGCCTGCGCGGTCGAAGGCCTGAAATGCGAAGGTGTTGATCCCCGGATTATTGTGGGATTCGATGATGAGGGTGACGGTGAACCTGCCGTCGCCGGCCGTTTCGTCCCCCGAGTTGCTGTTGACGCCACCGTCATCGAGCAGGGCGATTTGAGCGGCGGGATTGTTCACGTTCCACATGACCACCCGGCTGACACTGGCCAGGCCGTCCGGATCGGACACTTCAACGACGATTCTTACCGGCCGTGGTGGGTCGCCCGGTCCGGGCCGCACGACTGTTGCCGGAGCGTCGACCGATAGGATGAGGGGCGGCCGGCCCACCTCGACGAATTCGAGCATGCCCCGTACGTCGTTCCCCCTCACACCCCGATCGTCGACGGGATATAGCAGGATCGTGTACTTGCCGATTTCGGCCTTGGGAATGGGAAGCTTCACGGTCGCCTGGAAGCGGCCTCCCGATGCCTTTTGCAGGTTGCCTTCGGCGAGAGGCTTTCCGACGCGCCGGGGCGGCTGCACGATGAAGGAAACCTGCTCGACCGTTCCGTCCAGGTCTTCGGCGAGCACGCTGAGCGTGACGGTGACGTATGCGGTGTCGCCGACGATCTGGTCGTCGGGCACGTCGCTCAGCGCAACGATCTGCGGGGAAAACTCCAGGTTGGAGAGGGTGGGCGGTCTGCTGTCCTCGAGGGAGGGGCCGGGCGCCGAGTCACACCCAAAGAGCGCCGCACTCAAAAACAACAGGAGGGCGGCACGAAATAAATACCGGTCGCGCATAGGAATGGGCACAACTGAAAACACGTACAATCAAACCGAAAGTCACCGCCAGTAAAGCGGAAAAAAGATTAGTAGCAGACTTCGGCCATAGCGTGCAGTTTGTGGAATCGAGCGCGAAAGAAGGGATACGGAGCCCCTCTGCGGCGCAAGATAGCACACGAAAACCAATAATACACCATGGTCCCGTCCGTAATACACCGTTCTTCCTCATCCCACGTAAATGGGCCGGATGCTGAAACATAGCACGAAGATGAGCAAGGCCAGGATCGCCAGCGACCGGCGTCCGGGCGTCAGCGGAGCACTATAGAGGACGGGCGGGTGGTCGATCTTGATGAAGAGCACGATCAACAGGCCGAAGATCAGCCATCCGGAATACCCGAAGCGCATGGCGGCGGGACCAATGACGGTGGCAATCGCCACAATGGCCATGACGGCAAGCAAGGTCGGCGCGATTAGCCGGTGATCGCCCTCAAATACCCGATTCAGGAAAAAGTACAGGATCGCGGCCAGAATGAACCACGACAGGCTACCCACGATCTGGTTGTACTCCCGGAACGAGGGGAAGAAGTCGTTGACGAAGCCGATGGCGCCCGAAATCAGAAGCACCAGGACGAAGATGCGAGCCAGAATGGCGTGCCACTTCCTGCCGACGAGCGCATAGAGGATGTGGCCGCCGTCGAGCTGGCCGACGGGCAGCAGGTTCAGCGCCGTGAAGAACAAGCCGAGCCACCCGGCCCAGAGCACGGGATAGTGGTAGATCTCGTACATCGGCGGGACGTTCGGGAATAGCTGCGAGAGTCCCCAGTACAGCAGCGTACGCCCCACGACCAGGTTCAAGCTTCCCTCCTCCGGATTGCCGGCCGGCGGTGTGTCCGGGAAGCGGCCGTACTCCCGGATGAACGCCTTGATCTCTTCGTGCCCCGTGAGGTCGAGCAGGTACTCCGGCGAGGGCAGCGTTGCCAGGCCATAGAGCAACAGGCCAAGCGCCACGACGAACCCGGCGATTGGGCCGGCCGCGCCGATGTCGAAAAGCTTCTTGATGGATGGGATGGGCTCCCGAATGCGTATGATTGCACCGAGCGTACCGGTGAAGATGACGGGAGCCGGAATGTAATACGGCAGTGAGGTGCTGATCCCGTGATAACGCGCCGCGAAAAAGTGACCGAACTCGTGGACGGAGAGGAACAGGAGTAGGGAAAAGCCAAAGAGCAAACCATCGGGCACGAACCACCACACCCCCAGCTCCTCGTATCGCAGGATGCGACCTGCAAACGTCCCCCCGGCGTAGACAGTCGAAACGAAAGTCAGCAGGAAAAGCGTCAGGTGAAGCCAGTAACGATGGCGTTTCTGCGGCGGCCGGAGACCAGCCTGCACAGGGTCCTGCGGGCGGAGCGAGCTGAAAGACGTCTTTGGTTCCACGAAAGGCTGCTGAATGACCAGAACAAAAAACCACCGGGCTCTCGGGGAGCCCGGTGGATGTGCTCTACGCAGAGCCGGCTTTTTGGTTCAATTCAGGCCGGCGCCTCATTGGAGGCTCCGAAGGCCATCGGCAAACCGATCCATCGCGGTCTCCAGATCCTTCATGGAAGCGGCATAGGAAATGCGAATCCCCTTGGGAGCGCCGAATGCAGCGCCGGAGACGAGCGCGATGTTGAACTCGTCGAGCAGGTAATACGCCAGATCGTCTGCATTTTCGATTTTCCGGCCGGTCGGCGACACCTTGCCCATGTAAGCCGAGAGGTCAGGGAACAAATAAAAGGCGCCTTCGGGTTTCGGGCACCGGACCCCTTCGATCGTCTCCAGCCTGCTGAGGACGAAGTCGCGGCGCTGCCGGAAGGCAGCAACCATTTCGTCGACGGGGCCACGGCTCATCCTCAGCGCCGCGACACCGGCTTTCTGCGTGATGCTCGACGGCGCGGAGGTAAACTGGCTCTGCACCTTCCCGGCCGCTTTGACGATCTCGGGTTCGGCGGCGAGGTAGCCCAGGCGCCAGCCGGTCATCGCATAGCCCTTGGAGAAGCCGTTGACCGTGATCGTGCGCTCTTTCATGCCCGGCAACGAGGCAAAGGATACGTGCTCCGCGTCGAACAGGATGTACTCGTAGATCTCGTCGGAAAGGACGAACACGTGCTCGTGCCGGCGCAGGACGTCAGCCAAGTCCTCCAGCTCCTGACGGGTATACACCGTGCCGGTAGGATTGGAAGGCGAGCAGTGGATGAGCATCCGCGTTTTGTCGGTGATGACCGATTCGAGCGTCGCGGCATCCAGGCGGTAGTTGTTCTCGACCGTCGTGGGCACGATAATCGGCTTGGCTCCGGCCAGACGTACCATTTCCGGATAGCTGACCCAATACGGCGCCGGGATCAGCACTTCGTCTCCGGGCCTGCAAAGCACCTCGACGGCAAGCGCTACGGACTGCTTTGCTCCGTTCGAGCAAAGGATCTGCGCGGGGGAATAGTCGAGGCCATTGTCACGTTTGAGCTTGGCGCTGATCTCCTGACGCAGCTCGAGCATGCCGGCGTTTTCGGTGTAGTGAGTAAACCCTTCGCGGATGGCCTGTATGGCGGCCTCACAAATCGGTTCGGGTGTTGTGAAGTCCGGTTCTCCCGCGCTCAGGCTCACCACGGGCCGTCCTTCCCGCATGAGCTCCTTGGCGCGAGCGGTCATGGCGAGGGTTTCAGAAGGCCGCATCGCCTCCACACGGGGATTAAGCGTCAGTTCGGGAGCAGTCACACTCATGATAGTCCTGGTCGTGGTTGTTCGAGATATGATCAAAATAAGTTAGTAAACCACCGCGAGATTTTTCAGGGGCAAAAACGATTATGCGGCCACGGCCTTAATTATTTAATGTTCGTTTCCTTTCGAGCGCCTCAACGACAGGAGGGGGCACAAACTTTGAGGTGTCGCCACCCCACAGGTGGATCTCACGAACGATCGAGGCGCTCACGAAGGCGTGCGCTTCCGACGTCATAAAAAACACGGTTTCGAGCTCCGGGAAGAGGCGGCGATTGGCGAACGCCATGCGGAACTCGAAGTCGAAATCTCCGACCTGCCGCAGCCCCCTGACGAGCGCCACCGCACCCCGCCGTCGCGCATAGTCCACGAGCAACCCTTCGAACGACACGACGCTGACGTTCTTCAAGTCGCTGGTGCACGCACGAATGAGGTCCAGGCGTTCCTCCACGGTGAAGAGAGACTTCTTGTCCGCATTTACCGCCACGGTGACCTCCACCTGGTCGAAGATGCGGACGGCCCGTTCGAGGATGTCGAGATGTCCGAAGGTGATCGGATCGAAGGTGCCCGGGTAAAGGGCAAGTCTTGGCGAATCGCTCATGGCCTCTCGTCGTTGTGATCGGCAGGGCTGAAGATGGAAACGATGGTTCGTCCGTACGGCCGGGAAACCAGCAGATATGGATGCCCGGCGAATGAATGCCGGGAGTCGTGTTCGAGCGTGAAAAGCCCGTCGGGCGTGAGGTGTGGCAGTGCGAGCTGGGGCAGTTCCGGGATTTGTTCGAGCTCGTAGGGGGGATCGGCGAGAATGAGGTCGAACGGAGGCCCGGTGTAACGCTGGATGTACGAAACGGCGTCCGATCGCAGGAAGAAGCAGACGTTCTGCACGCCAAGATCGGCTGCGTTCTGCCTGGCAAATTTGAGGCTCGTCGGGTCGAACTCGACGAAGGTAGCCGCGGCGGCGCCCCGGCTGATCGCTTCGAGGCCAAGTGCGCCTGTACCCGCAAACAGATCGAGGACGGAGGCGCCGTCCAGATCCATCCGGGCCTCGACCAGATTGAAGAGCGATTCGCGGGTCCGGTCCGTGCTGGGACGTGTGACGTTACCCTTTGGGGCGCGAATACTTCTTCGCTTGAGCGTTCCCGCAATGATGCGCATGATGGAGGGAGCCTATCTGGATGGGACAAGACGACATGGATACTCCCAACCTAACCGGCGGGTTCGCTCCATTTCAAAAAGCGCTACAGTGCCACGCCGATGCAGGAGACGTAGGCTCCCGCGTCGAAGCTCGTCGAGAGGCTCGCCGGGTCCAGTGAAACGATTTCGACGGGGTTCAGGGTCTGGACTTCCTTTCCAAAAGCATCCCCGATCAACCCCGGATCCGCCAGGGTAAATCCGGCTCCGTACGTGTACAGTTCGTCGATCTCTTGTGTATCCAGTTTCAGGCGTTCTAACAGAGCCAGTGCGAAGTAGGTGGTATCGTGCGGGGACTGAATCTCCGCGAAGTGGCTGAACTGCCAGCGTCCATCGCGCAACAGGACAAATTCGACGTGTGAGGGGTACCAGCCGATGGCGAGCACGTGGTGTGGGATCGGTACACCCCGAAGTGTGGCCTTGCGGATGAGGGTTGCCGCCACCTCGGCGGCGGCGTCCATGCTGACCCTGACCCGGAACTCGGCCGGATGCAGCTCGTGAAGCACCTGATCGATCCGGTCGTGAACGTGACTCCCCAGCGCCAGCACGTGATACCATTCGGCCGTACGCCCGTCCGACAACACCTCCTCGACGACGTGATCGGCCGTGAAGTGGAGTCCATGGTCCTGTGAGGCGCCGGTTACGAGCTCGATCTCCTGCTCCACGCGCCTGCGGTTGCGTTCACTGTCCGGATCGGATGGGAGTGCAGTGAAAAACGAGTAGCAGAGGGGCGGGTGGACGGCAATCTGAAAGGAAGTGGCGGAAGACCCCGAGAATACGTCTCGCAGGGCTTCCGCCACGGTTTCGAGATAAACGGGCTGGGCCTCGTCGAGCAATTGATGCGCGACGTCGAAGTCGAAGTCGCAGCTCCCGAGCCGTAGCAGCCGATAGCGTGAGCCGATACGTTCTACTTCCGCATACCGGAGCGTCTGATCGTACAGGTCAATGCCGGCCCTGACTCGTGATTCCATGCCCAAAGATTTCAAACCCGGCCGGAAAAAGGACGGTGAAACGAACACCGGCCTCCCGGGTCAGGAATAGAATTACTCCCAGCTTGCGGCGTTCACGCGCGTGATGTCGGGCTCGATCGAGCCGATGTAGTCATCAGATCCTGGATCCTCGAGGAGGTACGTTTTTACGCGAGACGTATCGTTGACGGTAAGCCGGAAGGGTTCGCCCGTACGCGGGGAGTAGATCAAGGAATCGAGTGTAAAGCCTTCGCCGAAGACGCTGTCCGACGCCACACGCAAAACGGAATCCTGCCGAATGAACTCGACCAGGGAATCGAGCGTGGTGAGGTACCTGCCGTTCTGCTCGTTGTACCTGATCATGGCGGAGCGGATGTCGCTCATCCGGTCACGCGTGATCCTGGTCAACTGCTGCTCACGTTCGATCACTTTATACGGTTCAGTGATCGATAAGTACAGCCAGTAAGCAAGTCCGATGATAGCAATTGCCAGTATGATTTGTATCGCTAATCTAATGGGCTGGCCTGATGATGAAGCCATGGTGTACTGTGCTCCAGAAATTTGTTAACAGAGAGATTCGATGCGGAAACAGATAGGGTCGGCGCATACCGGACAAATCACGTCGTGCCGAAAATACAAGTCACTTACGCGAAATGCAACCACACTGCAACGTGTAGAAGACGAAGGAGAAACGTCGTTGGCGGCATAGGGCTCACAAAACAAAGCTTCTCATCCGCGGTACTACCCTCCCCGACCCTGCGTTTACCAGACCGGTAGAAACGGGAATAGTTGCTGTTTTCAAAATGTTTTCGAACTAAAACGATTCCATCTTCCGTGCCTGACCTATTGATCAACATCGACCACGTAGCGACGCTACGTAATGCGCGCCGGGAAGTCTTCCCCGATCCTGTTCACGCCGCCGTGCTGTGCGAGCTTGCCGGCGCCGACGGTATCGTTTTCCACCTGCGCGAAGATCGCCGACACATCCGAGACCGCGACGTGCGGTTGCTCCGTGAAACCGTAAAAACCAAGCTCGACTTCGAGCTTTCGACCAACGAGGATATCTTACGTTTTTGCTGTGAGATCAAGCCCGAGCTGGCCACGATCGTACCGGAGAACCGCAACGAAGTCACGACCGAGGGTGGGATCGACGTCCTGCACCATCGAGAGCGGCTGGTAGAGATCACGAAGCGGCTCTTCGATGCCGGTGTTAGGGAGGTGGCCTATTTTATCGACCCGGTCATCGAGCAGGTCGAGGCGTCAGCCGACGCAGGAGCGAACTGCATCGAGTTTCATACGGGTGAGTTCGCAAATGCAAAGACGCCCGCCGAACAGGCCGAGCAGGTCGCCAGGCTCGCGCGTGCCGCTGAAAGAGCGCACGAGCTGGGCTTGCAAATCCACGCCGGACACGGGCTGAACTACCAGAATTACCCGGTTTTTGCCCGGAATGTCCCTCACGTCCACGAGGTTTCGATCGGGTTTGCCATCATCGCCCGGGCAATGCTGGTGGGGATGGAACAGGCCGTCCGTGAGATGCGCGTGCTGGTAAAGGGATACTAGAAAGCCATGGAGAACGAGATCATCGATCTGGCCAGCGTACCTCCGGACCACAAGAGCGGGTACGTAGCCCTGATCGGCAAGCCAAACGTCGGCAAGAGTACGCTGATGAACCGGCTTCTCGGGCGAAAGCTTTCTATCGTAACCCCAAAGCCCCAAACAACCCGGCACCGGATCCTCGGAATCTCCTCCGGTGAAAAGCATCAGATCATCTTCCTGGATACACCCGGCATCATCAAGCCGCGCTACGGGCTACAGGAGGCGATGATGAGCTCGGTGAAGTCCGCCATCGAGGATGCGGACATCCTGCTCTTCATGGCGGACGCCACACAGGCAGAGCCGGATACGTTCAGCCTCGAAGAGCTGGCGAACCGGCCGGCAATCCTCGTGATCAACAAAATGGACCTGATCAACCGTGAGGATGCGTTGCCGCTGGTCCAGCGATACGTTGCCCTGCGCGAGTTCGAGGAGGTCATCCCCATCTCGGCCGTCACCGGCGAGAACCTCGACCGCCTGATGGGGGCGATCGTCGAGCGTCTGCCGCTCGGCCCGCCGTTCTACCCGAAAGACATGATCAGCGAGCACCCCGAGCGCTTTTTCGTGGCCGAGATCATCCGGGAGAAAATCTTCGAGCAATTCCGGGAGGAGATCCCCTACTCGACGCAGGTGAACATCGTCGTATACGAAGAGCGACCGGAAGGGAAAGATTTCATCCAGGCCGAGATCGTAGTCGAGCGCGACACGCAGAAAGCCATCCTGATCGGACGCCAGGGGAGCGCCCTGAAACGGATCGGGACGGAAGCCCGGAAAGACATCGAAACGTTCCTCGGCACCGGCGTCTTCTTGCAGCTCTTCGTCAAGGTCCGTGAGGACTGGCGCAACCGGGACACCTACCTCCGGTCGTACGGCTACCGGCGGTAAAGCCTTATCGTCCTCAATCGACCAGCTGCACGCGGAGCCCTGATTCGACGCGCTGCTGAAAGACTTCGGGCACGATCGACCGGCGGATGTAATGCCGCTGGAAGCTCCGGCGCCGGGGGTACGTCTTTCTGAGGTCGCTGAAGAATTTGGCGTGTTCGTCAGCGGGACGCTCCAGCATGGCGCGCATGCGACGATCGTCCGCTTCGATGTCGTACATCTGACGGATCAGGCCGTCAGCCCATTCTTCCCCCGTTCCGCCGGACACTTCCGGCGGCGTCAATTCAGGATGGTCCTCGGGAGTCGACGCCAGAGCGGCGTCATAGTCCCACTCTTCATCCTGACCGAACAGCCGCGCCAGATCACGATACAGCATGATCGTGCCATTGATTTTCCCATCGTAGGAGTACCCCGCAATGTGGGGTGTGGCCAGGTCGACGCGTTTCAGCAGCTCCGGTGAAGGAGTGGGTTCGTTTTCCCACACGTCGAGCACGACCGCTCCGATGTGGCCGCGTTCGACGTGGTTAAGAAGGGCCTGGTTGTCCACCACGGCGCCCCGGCACGAATTGATCAGCCAGGCGCCTGGTTTGAGGCGCGAAAGCACAACGTCATCAAACAGGTGGTAGGTAGCGTATGGGCCGGAGCGCGTAAGGGGCACGTGCAGCGTGAGCACGTCGGCTTCGGCGAGCACCTGATCGAGTGGAAGGTAGTCGTGCGGGATGCCGGCTTTTCCGGCCTCGTCAGCCAGGGGCGGATCGTTCTTCAAAACATTGAATCCGAGCGCCTCGAGCCGCACGGCCAGCCGACCGCCAATGTTGCCGCAACCCACGATCCCGACGGTTTTCCCTTCGAGCGCCACGCTGTGCCGTCGCGCCAGCACGAAGAGGGCCGCCAGCACGTATTCCACCACCGAATCGGCATTGCACCCGGGGGCGTGAGCGAAGGGTATCCCCCGCTCGGCCAGGTAAGCCCGGTCGACGTGGTCGGTGCCGATCGTGGCAGACCCTACGAACTTCAGACGGGCATCCCGAATGAGCTCGCGATCGACGCGGGTAACGCTCCGTACGAGCAGGACGTCGGCGCTTTGGACGTCCTCTGGCCCGATCTCACGTCCGGGCATAAGGCGCACCGTACCCAACGTCTGGAAAGCTTCACGGGCGTACGGGATATTCTCGTCGGCAATGATTTTCATCGATTGGCTGTATGTGATTGAGATTCTTTACACTTGTAAAAAGATAATTACGGCGCCGTGCAAATTGGGGTCGGAAGCCCCATTCTTGAGCTTCATGACGACCTGCTCGCCTTTACGCGCCGGTCGGCTTATTGCACCGATGGGTGCCTCCGGATATTTTTACGGCAAATGCAGGGCGTTTCCGCCGGTTTCACAGATCGGCCTGATTTCTTCCGATCATCAAAAACCAACCACTTTCTTAAAAACCTCATTTCCACTGAAGAGGCGCGACGTTTCCACCCACAATCAGCCGGCAGGAAGCACACCAAGTCAACAATTACGAACGGGTCTACGGAGCGGGAGAATAAAGAAGCGTATGGTGCGTCGACCTTCGACTGGTCTCATGAAGCCTTTCACAAGGAAACTTCGAGGGGGTGAAGCCGTTTGCCCCCGCTTCTCGAAGGAGCTGCCCTGTGCTCAAATTACATAACTCCCGGAGCGCCTGTGGACTCGACTGAACGAAACGGTTCTTTTCGGACATCCTTCATAGACGGGACACACTGGCTGCCTATGGAGAAGCTAAGATTCTTGAAGAACGGGTTCTGGTTTCTCGTTTTACTCTTTATGACGGGCGGCATGCTGATCCAGGGGAACCTGGCGAGCAAGTCGGTTTCGTCAGCGATATCGCCGTACGAATGGGTTACCCCGGAAGAGTTGGATCTGGCATTCGAAGTACCTGAGCCCGAGCCCGAACCGGCGCCCGTAGAGCTATCCATCAAGCTCGAACACGTCATCGCCGATCTTCAGCAGAACCCGAGGAAGATCACCCCGCTGCCACCCGAAGAGCTCAAAACACTGGATCACGAGACGCTGTGGCTCGCGAGGTGCATTTTCTCCGAGACGAAGCAGCCGAGGGAGCAGGAGCTGGTAGCGTGGGTGGTCCGTAACAGGGTCGAAACTGCGTACCGGGGCAAACGCACGTATCGCGACGTGATCCTGGATCCGTACCAGTTCAGCGCATTCAACCCGGGCAACCGGATGCGGACTTTTTATGCCAGCCTCGGCCCCGATTCGAAAGTGCCAGGTTGGCGGACGGCAATGACGATCGCGTACGGAGTGCGGTCGGCCGACCCGGTTCGTCACCGACCGTTCCCCGTCAAAACGAGGCATTTCTACAGTGAACTATCAATGGTGGGACAGGCGCACCCCGAGTGGGCGGCCGGCCTGAACCCGGTTCTCCCCCAGCGTGACTATCCCATCGACGCACGGCGCTTCCGCTTCTACGCCGACATCTGGTAAGCAGTCGCCAGCCCAAGCATTCATACAGATCGGTTACGGTCTTTTCCGAACTGCAATCTCCGCATATTCGTTCAACGGTTGTGAGTTGGAGATTATTGGAGAGACTGAAAATGAGCCCTATGGCAACGGATCGTGAAACGAAAAAGGAGCGTGAAGACTGGCAGCGGATCCTCCGGGAGGAGGACGAGGTGTCGTTCAACGCGCTGGTGGAGCCGTACATTGGAGCGTTGAATCGTGCCGCCCGGCACTACCTTAACTACTACGTTGGCCAGGGTCACATCCCGCAGGACGCCATTACGGTGGAGGACGTCGTCGGAGAAACGCTCGTCCGGGCCTGGAATTTTCGTTCGTCGAGACCCGAGACAATGCCGATCCGGGCCTGGCTGTTGGCGACGCTCTACCGGGTGGTTCGCAGTATGGTGATGCAGGAAAGGGCATACCGGCGTGAAAACGCCATCTCTCTCGACGAACCCATTCCCATCAACCCGCAGGAGCAAGCGACGCAGGAGCACTTCTGGGAGTGGTACCAGTGGGACGACCAGCTCGACTGGCAGGACGTCATCCCCAACGAAGTCCCGGTCGATTACGAGGTATCGCTGTACGACTCGGAAGCGACGGCCGCTCTCGATCCGGATACGTACCACGTGCTGATGATGCACGACGAGTTCGAAATGTCGCTGCCGGACGTGGCCTTCACGATGAACCGTGCCGTCAACGAAGTGACGGAGCTTCTCGACATGGCCCGTGCGGACCTTCGTGAGCGGCTTGCCGGAGGGGCAACTGACGGCGCCATCGACCACCCGGCTCCTCCGCGGGAGCGCAATTAGCCTTTGAGAAACGCGAAAGAGGAATCCATAGCCACCCCCAAATCAGGCTGCCTCCACCTCCTGTATATCTTCATCCGGTTCCAGGTCGGCAAATTGATTGATCCGAACGGTGCCCTCTGGGAATTGCGCCATAATTACCAGTTCTCCGCCCATCGCCTCTATGTAGCTACGTAGCGTAGACAGGTACATATCCGTTCGACGCTCCATCTTCGATATGGCTGACTGCTGAACGGAGAGCAATTCGGCCATACGCGCCTGGCTGAGCTTTCTGGCCTGACGTAACTCGTGCAACGGCATCTCAGCGATCATCCTTTCCGCCTCGATCCGGTTCCGCTCACGGCGCTCTTCGGACATCCTTGCACGAAGTAATTCGAACGATTTCGCCACGTCGTCATCTCTCCCTGTTTATCGATTCAAGATGCTCGTCATAAAGGGCAACAGCAATCGGAATCATCCGCTCGTAAAAGGAATTCCAATCACCCGTTTTGTCACCCCCTATCAGCAGGATGGCCATCCGTCGCGGGTCAAATGCATAGAAGATCCGCAACCTACGGCCGCCGGCGCTTACCCGGAGTTCCTTCATATCCGGAAAGTGCCTCGACGATTCGACCCTCTTTGACAATGGTTCCTTCAGCCTCGGCCCCACCCGCTCAAGAACCCGAACAACCTGGTCAATAGCGTCCTGTTCGGCCTCTCGCAGTGTTTCCCACCGATCTCCAAACTCATCCGTGAATTCGACCTCCCAGGCCATGGGCTATGCTGTACCGTTAATTTTGTAAACAAAGTAGCCCATCGAATAGATTCCGTCAATGGAATTATTCCATCAACGTAATATTTTCTGCGAAGACCTTCTATCCCCCTGTTCATCGCACTTTTTCAGTTATCCATAAAAAAGGGTGGCGCCTTCGGGCGCCACCCCTTTCCGTTTTCGCCAATCGAACTATTTAGAAGGCCACGCCCAGCCGGAGCATGAATACATTGAGGCGCTGGCTTTCGTCATCCGGCGTCACGCTGGACCCGAGAAAATCGAAGTCGTTTACGATCGGGGTGATGCCGAAGGAGTATCGCAATTCCGGAAAGAGCCTCACGCCCAGAATTCCGAGCTCGACGCCCACCCCGATGTTGGCCGATATCGTCAGATCTTCGAGGCTTTCGTCGAAGTCGTCGTCTTCACTCGATGCGAAGGCGAAGACCGGTCCCGCCAACACGTAGGGGGCGATCAGGGGGGCGGGCATGCGGAAGCGGACGTCGATCGGCACCTCGATCATGTTCAGGTCGAACACATTGTCTGGAAGGTTACCCGTCGAGAGTTCGTATTCGATGTCCTGGATCACACGGTAAAAGAGGCCGGGGCGGATTGCGAGAGGGCCCGCCGCCAGGTCATAAAAGACGCCGATGTGATACCCGGTGGCGTTTTCCACACTGGCCTCGGCGCTGCCAAGGTCAATGTCGCCGAAGCTATCGAAGTTGAGCCCGGCTGCCACGCCGAACTGCGCTTGTGCCGGCCTTGCCGCCAGGCATCCAAGGGCCAGAAGGAGCATCGCTCCGGTAAATACTTTGAAAGGCTTTATCATAACCAATCCCAGGTTTGTGCATAGGACACAACAAATGCTAAAGTACGTCTCACTACTGGTATTGATACAGCGAAACCTGTAATCAAACGGCAAATCGTGTTTGCATTGGCATCGAACATTCGATGGCGGCGGTCGTGTTATATTCCGGCAGACGCACCAACCTTTACCGTTCATTCGAACGTCGAATCATGAAAATAGGGATAACGTGCTACCCGGTATACGGCGGCAGTGGCGTCGTGGCCACTGAGCTCGGCAAAGCCCTCGCTGCGCGCGGCCACGAGATCCACTTCATCACGTACTCGATGCCTTTCAGGCTGACCCACGTAACGGAGAACATCTTTTTCCACGAGGTTTCGGTTAACCCCTACCCGCTTTTTGAACATTTCCCCTACTCACTCGCGCTGACTAGTAAAATGATGAACGTGGTCAAGTACGAGAAGCTCGACCTGCTCCACGTCCATTACGCCATCCCCCACGCGACCAGCGCCGTGCTGGCTCGCCAGATCCTCCAGACGCAGGGGCTATACGTACCTGTTGTGACCACCCTTCACGGAACTGACATCACACTCGTCGGACAGGACCCCTCGTTCGCCCCGGTGGTGGCGTATTCGATCAACGAATCCGACGGCGTCACGGCAGTATCGGATTACCTGCGAAACGAGACGTACTCCAACTTCGAGATCAAAAATGAGATCGAAGTGATCTACAACTTCGTCGATACCAACCGTTTCCGGCGTACGAACAAGGAACACTTCAAGCAGGCTCTGTGCCCGAACGGCGAAAAGGTGCTCGTACACGTGTCGAACTTCCGCCCGGTGAAGCGGGCAATGGACGTGGTCGAGGTCTTTTACCGGTTGCGATCGGAGGGGCTCGCCGTGAAGCTCTTGCTGGTTGGCGACGGCCCCGATCGTGGGCCGACGGAGCATCTTGCGAGAAAACTCGGCGTGTACGACGACATCCGGTTCCTCGGCAAGCAGGAGCCAATCGAGGAGATCCTTTCGATCGCAGACGTTTTCCTCATCCCGAGCGGATCCGAAACGTTCGGACTGGCCGCGTTGGAGGCGATGTCGTGCGGTGTACCGGTCGTTTCGAGCGACATCGGGGGGCTTCCCGAGCTGAATCTTGACGGCGTCACCGGTTATCTGTGCCCGCTGGCGGACATCGAGACCTTTACCGAACGCACGCGCCGCATCCTCACCGACGACGATCTACACGCGCGCATGTCGGAGGCGGCCCGCGCACGCGCACTCGAGTTTGACCTCGACCAGGTCGTTCCCCAGTACGAAGCGTACTACGAACGGGTACGGGAGCGTGCGCTCGCGCGTATGGTTTAATTTTTTAATAGATTAGGGTCGCACCGTCTCTCCATCCATCTGTAATTGTGCGCATGCGCAACCTCATCAGCCGAAAAAAGGCCATCTACCCGATAAATGATTACCTGGGATCCTATCTCGAACGGTACGGGCGGATACAAAACGAAAGCATCCACTACGAGGATCTGCTCCGGTTCGACAACTCGATCCCACTATACGACGAGCATGGAAGGGATACGCTCTGGTCGACGGTTTTTTACCGCCCTTCCGAGCAGCTCGAGATCCAGGAACAGCTTCGGAAGGCCTACGCCACCCTGAGGTTCGACGGCGACCTCTCGATTGCAGAGCACATCTACATCGACCGCGTAGACCTGTGCCTGTACGGAAACACGCTGCCCTTCCGGGTTCGGACGGTCAACCGGATCAACGACCTCTTCGACTACTTTTACGTCAAGCGGGTCGACGCCAATCGCGTGTACGGCCTCGAGCTCGAGCACATCCTGTCGCCGAACCGTATACACTATTTCATCAGCGGCGAGACGATCGTCGAGGAGCACATCGTCGGCATACCGGGGGACGTGTTCACGCGCGAGAACATGCCGGAGAACCGGTACGACCAGATGCGGCTGTCCAAGGAGTTCATCAAGTTCAATGAGCGGTGTTTCGTTCGCCTGCTCGGCGACATGCACGCCGGCAACTTCGTCATCGACATCACGCGTGACTTCGAGAAGTGGCAATACCGGATGCGGCCGATCGATTTCGACCAGCAGAGCCACCACTGGCGGAAGCAGGTGTACCTGCCGCAATATTACCCACAGAACAACCCGTTCATCACGATGGGAATGGCCTGCCTGAGCACCGAAACGGCGGCGCAGTATCAGAAAGAAGAGCACGCCCTCATTGCAAACCGGGTGCGCGTCTCTCACGGCCGCTTCCAGGCGCTGATGGAGGTGATGTGCGAGGATATCATCTCGCCGTCAGACAACGTCGCGCGGCTAGGGCAGCAGCTCGCGCGCCACTACGGCCACCCACCTTTCGAGCGGTGCCTTACCATGGGCGAGCTCGTGTACACGTCGATCCAGGTGCTGCTGGCGCGGAACCAGCCCGTCACGCCTACCGGCACACGCTCCTCCATCCACAGGGCGGTGATCTGAACGGCACGGACTACGTCAGGAAGGGGTTCGTGGTACGCTCGGCGCCTACGGTAGTGGCCGGGCCGTGCCCGGGGTAAACGGTTACGTCGTCGCCGAGGGGAAGCAGCTTATCGAAGATCGAGGCCATCAGTTGCGGCAGGGAACCCTGCCACAGGTCCGTGCGGCCGATGGACCCCTGAAACAGCACGTCGCCGGAGATGACGAATCGGTTCTTTTCGTCGTAGAAGCAGATCGAGCCCGGCGAATGGCCAGGTGTATGCAGGACCTGCCACGTGGAGGAGCCCACGGTGAGAACGGCGCCTTCCGAAAGCAAGCGTCCAGGCGACGGTGGCGGCTCGACCTCGACCCCAAACATCCGACCCTGATCCTGAGCCCTGAGCAGAAGCGGCACGTCGGATGCGTGCATCTGGAACGCCTGGCCGAAGTGCTTGGCGAAAAAGGCGCAGTCCATGATGTGGTCGATGTGCGCGTGCGTGAGGAGGAGCATCTCGACGGACAGGCCCTGCCGATCGATGTAGTCGAGCACGAGCGCACGTTCTTCCGGGGTGTGGCTGGACGGATCGATCAGGACGGCCCGGCTTCCGTCGTGACACACGTAACAGTTCGTCTGGAACGGGTTGAAAGTGAAGCTTTTTATTGTCATTTGAATCGTTCCGGGAAGGGGATGAATCAGGATTTCGCGAGTGTACGCAGGAGGCCTCTGGAAGGCTCCGAGGGCGAACCTTTGGCTATACTCCACGTTTATCGCGTGCTATGCTGAGGTTTGTTTACATCTCCGTTGCTTTTTCGATTATCCTGCTCGGCCTGGACTACTACGTCTTCCGGAACTGGCGGCGTTTTGCAGGAAGGAGGCGGTCGAGGCTGAGCTGGACCGTGCCCGTGTATCGGGTGTTGATGTTCGTGATGCCGGTGGCGATGCCGGTCTATTTTTACCTGTCGCGCTGGTGGGAGGTAGAGCCCAAACTTCCCCGCGCCCTGTTTTTTGCCGTCTGGGCGACGTATTACCTCCCCAAGCTGCCGATCGTGCTCGTCCTTGTGATCAAGGACCTGGCCCGCTTCACGGTCTGGCTTTTCGACTGGTTCAAGGTTAAGCTGTCGCCGCCCGTAGACGCACCGGAGCCGCATGCCGACCGGCTCGACCTGAGCGACATGAAGCGGATGACTCGCGGCGTCTTCCTCCAGAAGATGGGCTGGACCGCTGCCGCCGTCCCGTTTGTGATGGTCGGATACAGCACGTTTCGCTCACTCTACCACTTCGAGGTTCACCGGGTGACCGTACCCATTCGAAACCTCCCGAAAGCGCTGGAAGGGCTGACCATCGCGCAGCTCTCCGACCTGCACGCGGGTTCGTTTTTCAGCGAGCGGCCGGTAGAGGAAGCCATCGACATCGTTGCAGGGCTCAAACCCGACCTGATCACGATTACGGGGGACTTCGTCAACCACGACACGGAGGAGCTGCCGATCATCCTGCCTGGCATCAACCGGCTTAAGGCGGACCTCGGCGTGTACGGGTGCCTGGGCAATCACGACCACTACGCCCACGTGCACGAGCTCACCGAACGGCTGAAGTCGACGACGGTGGACTTGATGGTCAACGAGCACCGCAGCATCCGCGTCGGCAACGCCACCCTGCACCTGATTGGAACTGACAACACCGGTTTCCGGCAGCACTATGGCGATCTGGAACGGGCCACGTCCGGCATCATTCCGGATGAGAACGGCGAGGAGACGCGCATCTTGCTGGCACACGACCCGACCTTCTGGGATTCGCACGTACGGCCTGGATACGCCGACATCGACCTCATGCTGTGCGGGCACACGCACGGCGGCCAGATCGGGTTCGAGTACGGGCCTTTACGCTGGGGGCTCGCCCGCGTGGCCTATCCACGGTGGGCAGGCTTGTACGTGGAGCCTCGTTCTACGGGCGACGGGGAGCAGTATCTTTACGTCAACCGCGGGCTCGGTACGGTCGGCCCTCCGGTTCGGCTGGGCATCCGGCCTGAAATCACGCTGCTGACGTTGCAACGCGCATGAGACTCGCATGAAGCTTTTACACCGGATGGTCCTACGCATGCTTCCAGCCCCGTTTTTCGGGTGGCTGGGCACGCTGATGTTCCTGCTGCTCATGCAGTTTCTTATCCGGTACCTGCCGGATATCGTGGGAAAGGGCCTGCCGTTCGGGGTGATCGTCGAGCTCATCGCGTACAACCTGGCGTACATGGTGGTGCTGGCGGTGCCGATGTCCGTGCTGATCGCGTCGCTCATGGCCTTCGGACGCCTGGCTGAAACCAATGCCTACCTCGTCATCAAAAGCTCCGGGGTTTCGCTGTTACAGCTTGCCTGGCCTTCGTTCATACTCGCCGTGCTCGTCACGATCGCGATGGGGTACTTCAACAACGAAATCCTCCCCGAGGCGAACTTCAGGGCCAAAAATCTCTGGCAGGACATCCGGCGCACCAAGCCGGGATTCGAGCTTCAGCCGGGTGTGTTCTACAACGGTCTTCGCGGATACACCATCATGGCTCGCGACATCCCCCCCAAGTCGAACGAGCTGTACGACGTGCTCATCTACGACAACGGAGAGACGTCGGGCGAAGAAGCGTTGATCAAGGCGGCCAAGGGGCGTATCGTGCCGCAACCAAACGGTGACATGGTCGATCTCATCCTGGAAGACGGTGAGGTTCACCAGAACCAGACCGTCCTCCGGGACCGGACGGTCGAGCGCTATCAGCGGCTCTCCTTCGACCGCTTCCGCATACGGTTTGACCTCTCCGACTTCAATTTCGAGCGGTCGGACCCGAGAGTGGGATACCGTTCGGACCGGACGATGCGCACGGCGGACATGCGGTTGCTCGTCGACTCGTTACGGATGAGCCTGGAGAATGCGCACCAGAAGCTGATTGGATACGGGATGGAGCTGATAACGAGGCAGCCCACGCAGGAGCCCACACAGCTCGCAACCCCAACGTCCATCGACAGCGGAAGCTTTTCGGGTACGTTTCGCGATCGCTACGTGACGACCGCAGGGCTGGACGGCCCAACGCGAAGGATCCTGTTCGACGAGGCCATGCAGAAGATCCGTACGCGGCACATGGAAGTCGACGACATTCGCCGGACGATCCTGTGGGAATCGCGACGACTCGACCGGTACCGCGTCGAGATCCACAAAAAGTACTCGATCGCGTTTGCGTGCATTATCTTCCTGCTCATTGGTGCACCGCTTGGCCTGAGGCTAAAACGGGGCGGCCTGGGCATTGCCGGTGCACTGGCCATCGGGATTTTCCTCTTTTACTGGGTCACCCTGGTCCAGGGTGAAAAAATGGCCGACCGCGACATGCTGAGCCCGTGGTTCGGAATGTGGATCGCCAACATCGTAGTCGCCATAGCGGGCGCTATCCTCACTTTATCGCACCTCCTACACATCAGGATTTTCCCCTGGAGGCGCGCTTTGAAGTAAATACCCGGCCGCAAACGGCGCCGCCCGGCCACGACCCCGTACAGGTTGAACGATCAATAATCGATGTTATACCTGGTCCCTACGCCCATAGGAAATCTGGAGGACATCACGCTTCGAGCGTTGCGTATCTTGAAGGAAGTATCGCTCATTGCGTGTGAGGATACGCGAACATCCGGGGTCCTGCTTTCGCATTACGGTATCGATACGCCCCGAACGAGCTATCACGACCACAACGAGGTGCAAAAGGCGCCGGTGCTCGTCGAGCGCATGCTGGCGGGCCAGGACGTGGCGCTCATAACGGACGCCGGCTCGCCAGGGATATCGGATCCCGGCTTTTACCTCGTTCGTGAGTGTATTCGAAACGATATACCGGTTCAATCGTTACCGGGCGCCACTGCCTTCGTACCGGCCCTCGCAGCAAGCGGGCTCCCTTCCGAGCGTTTCGTATTCGAGGGTTTTTTGCCGATCAAGAAGGGGAGGCAGACCAGGCTCAACGCCCTGCGTGACGAAGAGAGGACGATGGTCTTCTACGAATCGCCTCACCGGCTCGTCAAAACGCTCGAACAGATGGAGACCGTCTTCGGGCCGGACCGGAGGGCTGCCGTCGCCCGGGAGCTGACGAAGGTGTTCGAAGAAATCCGACGAGGCACGATCGCTGAGCTGCGGACGCATTACGCCCAGTCGAACAGGGTACGTGGGGAGATTGTGCTGGTCGTTGCAGGCCGAGATTAGTAGAAAATCAACGAGGGGAGGTTGTTATGCGAACCGGTGTGCTGTATAAAGGAAGTGGACTGATATTTCTACTGTTTGTCTGCCTGACCGGCCAGGCGCTTGGCCAGAACGTTACCCGGCTGGATACCACGGGCCTCAGCGAAGCCGAAAAACGCGTTCAAGAAATCGTCCGGGAAGACGGGATCCACGTGGTTCACTTTTGGGCGCCGTGGTGCCCCAATTCGATTAACGAGCTGGAGGCTGGATGGTCCGACCTGATTGCGGCGAATGAAGACGTGACCTTCACGTACGTGACGATCTGGAACAACGGCCGGAGCGGCCTCGAACGGCTGGAGCAGTTCGGTGTGGGCGGTCGCGTCGAGGAGCTCGTGCAGCCCGATTTTGGACCCAGTTCCAACCGAAAGCAGCGGAGGTATACGTTCCTCGGGTTGCCCGTGACGTGGGTCCCCTCGACCTGGATCTTCCACCGGCGGGGAGAACCTGCCTTCCTGCTCAATTTTGGTGAGATGGACATGGAGACGATCCAGCACTTGATCGATACCACACGTAACTTCTGATCCCGGACGTTGAGTAGGATCGAGAAACGATAGGGGGAACGGGGCGTTCACCCCGCGCCGGCGACACATAAATACAGGATCATGAACAACAAGCTTATCGACAGGGCGGTGGCGGGAATCGTGTTCCTGGTATCGCTCGTATTGTACCTGCTTACCGTATCGCCTACCGCCTCCTTCTGGGATGCCGGCGAGTTCATTGCAATTGCTCACGGGCTTCAGGTATCGCACCCGCCGGGAGCCCCTTTCTACATGCTCGTCGGACGGCTCTTTTCGATGTTTGTCCCGACGGAATACGTCGCCCTATCGGTTAACCTTATCTCGGTGCTGGCGAGCGCGTTGACGGTGCTGCTCACCCACCTCATCATCGTTCGCCTGACGCGGCAGTGGCTCGGCCATCCCGACGAATGGACGCCGCCGCAGCGAATCATCGCGCTGGTTGGCGGAGCGGTCGGGGCGTTGACGTTTGCGGTCACCGACTCGTTCTGGTTCAACGCCGTCGAGGCGGAAGTGTACGCGCTGTCGATGTTCTTTACGGCGATCGTGGTCTGGTTGATCATGAAGTGGAGCGAGCAGGCCGAGCAGGAAGAGATTTCGCTCGCCGGGGGGCAGAACCCATTCGGATTGGCCGCCAACCGCTACCTCATCCTCATCGCGTACATGTTCGGGCTCGCAATCGGCGTCCACCTGCTGAACCTGCTTGCGGTCTTCTTCGTCGCGCTGATCGTGTTTTTCCAGGAGTTCGAACGGCCGGATTGGACGAGGGGCAGGCTCTGGACGGGCATCGTCGTCGCCGGCATCGTTTCTTCCGTTGCCTTCCTGATCATCTATCCGGGCATCATTCAATTCCTGCCGGACCTTGCCGGAAAAAGCGGCGCGCCGATCCTGTTCATCGTCGCCTTCGTCGCGCTCGTCGTTTTCAGCCTGTACTACACCCAGAAGCAGCGCATGCAGATCGCCAACCTGGTCGTGCTTTGCGTGACGATGGTGCTGATCGGTTACTCGACGTACGCACTCATCTTCATCCGGAGTGCAGCCGATCCGCCGATCGACGAGAACGATCCGGAGACTGCGGAAGCCATCGTCAGCTATCTCAAGCGGGAGCAGTACGGCTCGACGCCCCTGTTCAGCGGTGTCTCGTTCAACAACCGGACCGGCCGGATCGACGACGAGAAGCTGTTCCCGCGCCGCTATTCGTCGGCGCCCGAACACACCCGCATCTACGCTCAGTACGACTCGGACATGGAGTTCTTCTGGAAGTACCAGGTCGGGCACATGTACATCCGGTACTTCCTGTGGAACTTCGTGGGCAAAGCGAGCGACGTGCAGGACTCGCCCGCCATTTCGGGGCTCATTCCGGGTGAGACAAAGGAAATACTCTACCGCACACCCAGCGAACGGGAGAGCCGCAACGCCTACTATGCCCTGCCGCTTCTGCTCGGCCTCATCGGTGCGGGATTCCACTTCATGAAGGACTGGCGGCGAGCGTTCAGCGTGCTCGTCCTGTTCCTCGTAACCGGTGTCGGCATCATCGTTTATCTCAACCAGACACCGATGCAGCCGAGGGAGCGGGATTACTCCTACGTGGCGAGCTTCTTTGCCTTCAGCCTCTGGATCGGCATCGGAGCGTCGGGCATTCTACAGCTCGTCCTGGAGGGCTTACAAAAGGCCGGGCGTTTCGAACGGGGCAAGCTCGCCATTCTGGCGGTGACCGGGGCCATCATCTACCTCGCCGTCCCGTTCCACATGACCGTGGAGAACTACTTCGATCACGACCGTTCGGGCAATTACGTCGCCCCCGAGTATGCGTACAACATGCTCATGAGCCTGGACGAAAATGCGGTGATCTTCACGAACGGCGACAACGACACCTTCCCGCTCTGGTACCTCCAGGAGGTCGAAGGGATCAGGACCGACGTTCGGGTCGTGAACCTGTCGCTATTGAACACACCCTGGTACATCAAGCAGCTCAAGAATCAGTGGTCGCACGAGTCGCCGCCGGTGCCGATTTCACTCACCGACGCCCAGATCGACCAGCTCGGCCCCATCGGTTACCGCCCGCAGGAGGTCAGCCTGCCCGTTAACCGGGAGGCGATACTTGGAGGCAGCGAAGTGCCGGTAGCCCTGGAAGATACCGCCCGTATGGTGAGCCCGATGACCTGGCGTCTGGAGGGACGGCCTTACAATGCCGAGATGAACTGGCTGCACGTTTCGGACCAGGTCTCGCTCGACATTCTGCGCACCAACGCCGAGCAGAACTGGCAGCGGCCGATCTACTTCGCCGTCACAGTGAGCCGGGACGGCCAGCTCGACCTGCAAAACTACTTCCAGCTCGAAGGGCAGGCGTGGCGTGTCGTACCCGTCAGGCACGATTCTCCGCTGGGGCGCGTCGTCCCGTCGATCACACTCGAACGGCTGAAAAAGTTCAAGTTCACCAATCTGGATAACCCCAACGTTTACTTCGACGAGAACATTCGGCGAATGGTGGACAACTACCGCAACATATTCGCACACACTGCCGACGAGCTGTCGGCAATGGGTCGGCGTGCCGAAGCGGTAGAGCTGCTCGACAACCTGCTCACGGCGGTTCCGTTCGAGACGATTCCGGGGGACGAGCGCTCGTACCTGTACCTTGCGAGGGCGTACGAAGCAGCAGGAAACCGGGAGAAGGTGATCGAGCTTTGGAAGGGTGTTGAGCCCGTCATTCTGCACCGCCTGGCGTTTGCCCGGTCGTCGCGTGAGATCGAGCAATCTGCACAGTTCGTGCAGATGATCCGGTACGCCTACATGGATGCGGGCGACTTCGATGCGGCGTCAGCGTTCAGCGACAAGCTGGCCGACGTGCTCGGAAACGATTCGCTCCGAAAGACCCCGCAGGAGCTCCAACAGGAGTTTCGAGGCATCTTCAATCCACTCCGGGGCGGAAGTAACGGAAGTACGGTTCCTCCCGGAAATTGATCATTAACAATTGTAGTTTAATCTGCGTGTTTACAGGGCGTTCTCATGGCGAGAACGTCCTGTTTTTTTTGGAAAAGGAAAAAATAACTTCATATATTTTTAATTACATCCTCTTAAATACTTCACCCGGTTGACAGAGGAATCAAACCTATCTATATTTTTGTGAAGTTCGTGTCAATGTAGCACCTGCACGATTGTACAACGGAACCCAAAGCAAACGTTAAGGGACCGGGACTGAGCAAGAGTTGGAGGCACTCACTCGGTCCAGAATCATCAGTAATAAGCAGTAGGAGGCATTTATGGCGGTTCATCGGAGCGTCGTCAAATGGTTTGACGCCAAGAAGGGGTATGGTTTTCTCGTGAACCCTAACGGCGGGAGCGACGTATTCGTGCACTACTCTTCCATTGAGAACGACAAGCGATTCAAGACACTGCGGACCGGGCAGGTCGTCGAGTTTGTGTTGGGAGACGGGCCGAAGGGTTTGCACGCGCAGAACGTGGTAGGGCTCGATGACGTCGAGGGGGTGGGCGAGGTGATGCAGCCGGAGTATCAGCACAGTGAAGTGGGAGCAGGGCGGCAAACGCTCGATGCCTGATCAGGCGTGATTGTATTTGCCGTTCCGGGGACCTATTTTGGTCCGGGTGCGTCCCGGGCCTCTGGTTCTTCCAACCGGCGATGCAGCCAGGCACGTACCAGGGCATTGTGTGCCTGATCTTCCTATTCACGCTGATTGCGAAGTATGGCATTCTCAATTTCGGACGCCGATATATCCCGAATCGCATCGGTACTCGGTGTGACCCCTAAAAAAGATGGGGCGCTGTACCGTTTCGAACTCACGGACGCCAATAGCGGTCGTCAGCTCGCGCTCGAGATCCTCACGGACGTCAAGCTCCCTGAGAGCGTGGCCACGGACCTGTCGCCCGTTCTCATCTCGGTGTATGCCGCGAGCTCGTTCCTTCAGCTTCAGGGTTGTACCGGCTTTTTGGCCAGCCAGGAGCTGGGCGAAGTGATCTTCTTCGCCCGGCGTGGAGGTTCGACGAGCGGCCTCGTGGTCGAGCGTGAAGCAGGATGCTCCCTGTACTCGAACGTCGACGACCGCCTGCTCACTGCCGACTTTACGCAGCTGCCCCCCGAAATGGTGATGAGCAGTGTCGCGTTGTCGATGACCGAATCGCTCTTCAGCGACCTGGGCTAACCCCAGCCCCCTTCCAACAGCAAGAACGGGATACCTGTTGGCACGCACTCCCGTCATCGAGCTTGCACACCCCACGTTGCGCGTCGATACGCGCGCACTCCGCAGCCTGGTCCGGCTTGCCGCAACGTCCGAAGGATTCGAGCTCGGGGAGCTGAACGTCATCCTGGGCGATCACGAGCTGGTGTTGGACCTGAACCGCCGGTACCTCGAACACGACTACCTGACCGACGTGCTGGCTTTTAATTATGCAGAGTCAGCCGATACACGACGTATAGAGGGAGAGATATACGTGGATCTCGATACGGCCTTCGAACGATGCGCGGAGTTCGGGGTCACGTTCGAGGAGGAAGTCAGCCGCTACGTGATCCACGGGCTGCTTCATTTGATGGGCCATGACGACCACACCCCCGAGGGCAAAGCCGCCATGCACGCCATCGAGGATCGCTATCTCAAGCTCGACCGGTAACTACCCCCCTTCATTTTCGTATCACTAAACGGAGGAACTGTCGCCCAACGTCCCGAAGAGAATCGAAACGTTTCAAGTGTTCCTTGAAAGTGGCAGAGGATTTTGGTATGTATTAAGAGGGGCCTCTCTTAAATGAGGGGTGGCCCGAGTTTCGTATCATTTTTAAGCGTTGGAGGGGATATATGCACGCACAAATCACCGCACGCCATTTCGAGGCGGACCCGATGCTGCGCCAGCACGTTGCAGAACAGCTTTCGAAGCTTGACAAGTGCTACGACGGCATAACTGGAGCGCATATCGTACTCGAGAACGGTAAGGCGTCGTCAAATGACAAACGTGCGGAGATCACCCTATCCGTTTACCGTCAACGTTTATCCGCCACCGACACGGCCTCGTCCCACGAGGTAGCAGTCAGTCGATGCGTGAACCGACTACGAAGACAGATCCTGCGATATAAATCAAGATTGAGGGATCCAAACCTGGACAAGCACAGATAAGACTTGATGACCTGGCTCGCCGCCCCCGCCTCAAACGGGGGCGGTTCTTTTTTACCGTTACCGATCACGCCATTTTCCGCAGCGGCTCGACCACTCTTTTCACCGCCTCAGCGGATTGCATGATGTAGAAATGCACACACGGCACATTGGCAGAGAGGAGCTCTTCACTTTGCCGAATAGCCCATTCAACCCCGATGTCGAGGGTGTGCTCGGGGCGCGCTGCCTCCACTTCGTTTGCGAGCTCCTCCGGAATCTCCACGTGGAAGTTTTTCGGGATCGACTGTAGCTGTTTGCTGTTCGTAAGGATTTTGATTCCCGGAATGATGGGCACCTCGATTCCGGCAGCGCGGCACAGCTCGACAAACCGGAAGAAGTGGCGATTGTCGAAGAACATCTGGGTGGTGATGTAATCGGCGCCGGCCTCCACCTTCAGCTTAAGATTCTGGATGTCGCGGTTCAGGTTTGGGGCTTCAAAATGCTTTTCGGGGTAGCCGGCCACACCGATGCAAAAATCGGTCGGGGCAGCATCGATCATTTCCTCCAGATAAATGCCCTTATTCATCCGTACAATCTGTTTCACGAGGTCGATGGCGTAGTGGTTGGACGACCGGTCGGGAGGAATGGGGCGCTGGAAGCTCATCTGGTCACCCCGTAGCGCCATCACGTTCTGGATGCCGAGGTAATTGAGCTCGATGAGGGCGTCTTCGGTTTCTTCGCGCGTAAAGCCGTTGCAGAGCAAGTGAGGTACGGTTTCGACGTGGAAACGGCTCTTGATGGCCGCGCAGAGCCCGATCGTTCCCGGCCGTTTGCGTTTGATCCTACGGATGCAGGTCCCGTCGGGCATCTCTTCGTAGTAGACCTGCGCCGAGTGGCTGGTCACGTCGATGAACGGCGGCTCAAAACGCATCAGCTCCTCCACGATCTCGAATATCTGCTGTACGGAGCCGCCCCGTTGGGGGGGTATGATTTCGTAAGAGATCAGCGGATCTTTTGCCCGATCCAGGAACTCAATGATTTTCATGTGTGAATTTGTGGCTGTGCTCTTCCCGTAAATCGATACTAGGCAAGGATTTCATTCCTATAGACGCCGCAACGCAAGAAGGGATTCTGCGCGCGGAGGCGTATATTCAGATTTCAACGGCGCGGGGTTGTGCGGTTAGAGAGCACAGTCGGAGCGCCCGAATGTTCCGTGCGGAAGAGTGGGAAGTGCCGACGGGCATCCATACGTCAACGGGGTACTCCTCTACCGCATTCAAACCTGATAGGCCTAACGAACCAATGACGGGGATTGTTTTCGCGACTGAGGAAGAAGCGCAGCCATTTCTTCGGCAGTACAAACGCGGCAGGCTGGATAACCTGTCGGAGGGCGATTCGGTAACGGACGGATCGCTGCTCGTGACGGTAACGGGTATTGGAAAGATCAAAGCGACATTGCGTACGGAGCGAATGCTTCGCCAGCACCAGCCCGAACGGATCGTTCACGTCGGAACGTGCACCGCGTTAAAGAGCGAATACGGAATTGGGGCACTCGTAGCGGCATCCCAGGTGTTTGAGGGGGATCGCATCGAGCTGGCGGCGCCAAGCTATCCCCGCATGCCTCTCGAAGTGCCGTTTGCAGGATTGCCGCAGGGCACGCTGGTCACGCAGGATCACATGGTGACGGGCCCTTCCGAGCAGTCGTACTGGCAGCGCATCGCAGACTTCAGCGACATGACGGGATATGCCGTCGCGTACGTCACGGCGATGTACGGCATCCCCTGCCACATCGTCAAGGTCGTGACCGGGCAGTACAACTCGCAAGACACCCAGCTACGCAAGACGCTGGCGTCGGCTTACGAGACGATCGCGCATTTCCTGCTTGACGAGGTGGTGGGCTCAGACGCCCACTAGTTGCGGCGTTGCTGGAGGTCGTCGTACCACGCCACCGGCACGCCGCCAGAATCGCCTTCGGTGAACTCGTATTCTCGATGGGTGACCTTGAGGAGGCGCCGGCTGTTCAGGTAAATCTGATGGACGCCGACTCGACGCTCCGAGCAGGCCGTCGCACCGGGATTGCCATCGAACGGCAGCACCTTCTCCGGAAAGTAGACGCGTAAAACGGTGATGACGACCCAGGTCATCGCAAAGAAGAGCACGGGAGCGACGAGCAGGACAAACAGGAGCATCGTTTCACCTCGTGTCCGGGTCGAAATAGCCGACGTAAACGATACAGCCAAATCTAAGGGCTGGACGCCTGTCTTCCGAGGGTTAAACCCTCAAAATCCCGTAACGATCAGATCGCCGGAACGGCAGCCCAAATCGGGTCACGGCGCGGCCGACGTGGTATCCGCGCCCGCAGCGGCGGTGGTGTCGGCGGCTGAAGTGTCAGCTGCCGCCGCGGACGTATCGGCTGCGGCGGACGTGTCGGCGGCGGCGCCGCCGGAAAGCCTCGCTTCACGCTCCTGGAGCGCCTGCTCCTGCCGCTGCATGTCGGCAATCGTCTCGGGCGCCACGTTCCCCAGGTCGCCGCGGAAGGCCGTATCAAACAGGGTAAAGGTGAGAAAGAGGACGACGAACAGAACCCCGATCGATAGCACGAGCGCATTCATCGGGCTGTCGTACTTCAACCCCATAAAAATCAGGACGACGAGCGACGCCTTAACGGCGGCGATGCCCAGCGCAATCGGCACGTTCAGCGGCCCCAGATCGACCATCACCACCGAGACGGTCAGGATCGTAAGGAAAACAAGCGCGACGAAGACCTTGATCAACGTGCGCTTCGGGACGATGTGATGGCCGTGGTGTTCGGCAAGGGCGGGGTTATGGACCATAACAGGGACGATATTCAGGGTTGCAACGGAAAATCAGTGGATCAGGTAGAGCAGCGGGAAGAGGAAAATCCAGATGATGTCCACGAGGTGCCAGTAAAGTCCGGTGACTTCAACGGGCGTGTAGTAGGCGCTGCTGAAATGACCCCGGTGGGCGCGGAACGCCATGATGCTGATGAGCACCATCCCGACCACGACGTGGACGCCGTGAATGCCCGTCATGACGAAATAGATGCTGAAAAACTGGGCGGCGTAAGGGATGTTGTACCGGGCGTAGTCGCCGTGCGGGTCAAACGAAGCGCCGGGAAAGACGCCGTGCTCGAACTTGGCGGTGTACTCGAAATATTTGACGATCAGGAAGACGGCGGCCAGCGCGACCGTTGCAACGAGATACCGCACGGTCGCTTTCTGATCGTCCGTCTGTGCAGAGTAGATGCTCAGGGCCACCGTAAGGGATGATGCAAGCAGCACGATGGTGTTGATACCGCCCATGACGGGGTCGAGGACCTCGCTGGCAACGGCGAAGACCTCCGGGTGCCAGACGCGGTAGACGGCATAGGCCACGAACATTCCGCTGAAAAGCAGGATCTCCGTCACGAGGAAGAGCCACATGCCCAGCTTGGCGGCGCCGAATTGCTGCTCCGACGAGGTAAAATGGTGTTTCAGGTGCGGCGGGTGATGCGCGGTATGGTGCGCTTCGAGAGCAGCTCCCTGGATGTTTGGTGCCATGGTCTACGGGTGGTTTTGCGACTTACTTTTCTGAGACTCAGAATCCGGGGTTCATGGGGACTGTGGCGTGTGGGCGGATACCGTGGCGCCGTCTCCCCGTGCGCCATCGCCTCCTACGACCTGCTCGGCCAGGTGAAAATCGTATGGTCCCCGCGTCACGATCGGCGTCCTCGCGAAGTTGTGGGCGTCGGGGGGTGTCGTCGCATTGGTCCACTCGAGCGTAGCGGACCCCCACGGATTGGCCGGCGCGGGCTTGCCTTTGAAAAGGGACCACAGCATGTAGCCGAGGATCAGGAATAAGCCTGCGGCCAGGACGTACGACCCGATCGACGACAGGACGTGGAGGTCCTGATATTGAGGAAGGTAATCGTAGTACCGGCGGGGCATCCCCTGCGTACCGAGCACGAACTGGGGGAAGAACGTCATGTTGAAGCCGATGAAGATGAGGCCTGCGGCGATCCGGCCGGGCGTCTCAGGATACATTCGGCCGGTGATCTTCGGCCACCAGTAGTGTAGCCCGCCCAGGATGGCGACAAACATGCCGCCCACCATGACGTAGTGAAAGTGGGCGACGACGAAGTAGGTATCGTGCAGGTGCACGTCGAGCGCGAGCACCCCCACCGTGATACCGGTCAGACCACCGATCGTAAAGAGGAACAGAAAGCTCAGGGCGTACAGCATCGGGGTCTGAAACCAGATCGATCCCCGATATAGCGTTGCGAGCCAGTTGAACACCTTGATGCCTGATGGAATACCGATCAGGAACGAGATGAGCGAGAACAGAACGCTCGAAATGGCCGACTGGCCGGAGACGAACATGTGGTGCCCCCAGACGAAGAAGCCAAGCAACGCGATGGCAACCGACGACAGGGCAATTGCGCGATAGCCGAAGATGCGCTGCCGCGAGAACGTCGCGACGAGCTCCGAGATGATCCCGAACCCGGGGAGGATCATGATGTAGACCGCCGGGTGCGAATAGAACCAGAAGAAGTGCTGGAAGAGGATCGGGTCGCCGCCGAGCGCAGGATCGAAGATTCCGATACGGAACGCCCTCTCCAGGAACAGCAGCACCATCGTGATGCCGATGACCGGCGTCGCGAGAATCTGGACGATCGAGGTGGCGTAGAGCCCCCAGACGAAAAGGGGCAGCCGGTTCCAGGTGAGCCCCGGGGCGCGCATCTTGTGGATCGTGACGATGAAGTTTATTCCGGTCAGGATCGACGAGAATCCGGAGATAAAGACCGCCATGGTCAGGAAGAACACCGATCCACCACGCGCCGGGTCAGACGAATAGGGGGTGTAGAACGTCCATCCGGTGTCGACCTGGCCTGCAACGAGGGCGATGGCGATCAGGATGGCGCCCACGAGGTAGATGTAGTAGCTCGCCAGGTTCAGTCTCGGGAATGCGACGTCCTTCGCGCCCAGGTGGAGGGGCAGGACGAAGTTGCCGAAAATCGCCGGCGCCGACGGTACGAGGAAGGCGAAAACCATCAGGATGCCGTGCATCGTGAAGACCTGGTTGTAGGCATCCGGACCCATGATCGTAGCCCCCGGAGTAAGCAGCTCGGTCCGCACGAGCAGGGCAAGGATGCCGCCGATCAGGAACGCAGTGGCGAGTGTGACGGCGTACAGGATGGCGATGCGCTTGTGGTCCAGCGTGAGGAGCCAGGAGCGTATTCCCTTTTCCTGATTCAGGTAGTTTACGGTGGCGTGTCCCGCGACGCCGGCGCCGGCCGGCTGCAGGACGGGTTGAGGCTTCGTCGTCTGTGCCATAATGCTATGAGCGTACTGGTGGTCTCAAATGGACCGTTACTGCTGTTCCTGGATGAAGGCGATCAGAGCGGAAACCTGCCGCTCGTTCAGCGCGCTGTACGAAGCCGGCATCACAGGGGGAAAGCCCTGCACCAGTTTCGCCTGCGGATCGAGAATGGACTCGCGGATGTAGTTCTCGTCCGCTACAACCGTCTGGCCGTTGGCAAGCTGACGCTGCGAGCCGAACAATCCCTGGAAGGAGGGGCCGATGGTAACCGACCCGTCGGTGCTGTGGCAGGTGAAGCAGGCCTGCTGCTGGTAGAGCATCGCGCCGTACTCGGGCAGCGGGAGGTTCTCCAGGTCTCCCCCACCCGATTCGACCCAGGCGTCAAACTCGCCCTGGCTCAGTACGATCACCTTGGCCAGCATACCGGAGTGTTGCGTGCCGCAATATTCGGTGCAGAACAGGTCGAACTCGCCCGTCCGCGTCGCTTCGAACCAAACGTTGGTGTACCGGTTGGGAACGACGTCCTGCTTGACCCTGAATACGGGTACGTAGAAGCTGTGGATCACATCGGTGCTGCTCATGATGAGCCGGACCGGTCGGTCAACCGGCACGCGGAGCTCGTTGGTGGCGATCGTCCCGTTCGGGTACTCAAACTCCCAGAGCCATTGGCGGCCTCGCACTTGGATGTCGTACGTATCCGGTGGCGCCACACCGAGGGCAATGAACGACTTGAAGCCCCAGTTGAACACGATCAGCACGAGGATGACCGGCACGGTGACCCAGGCCACTTCGAGGAGCGTGCTTTCCTTTACCGGAGCGGGTATCTCGCGAGGCGAGCGGCGGCGATAGCGGAAGGCCAGATAGGCCATCGTGCTTACCACGCCGAGGAACAGGACCACGCTGACCCAAAAGACGAAATAGAAAAGACTGTCGATCTCCGGCGCCAGCGTGGAGACCCCTTCCGGAAGCCATACGGTACCCTTTTCTCCCATGTTTCCGTCTAAATACTCCTATGTCTTATTTATAGTTAAATGTTGACTTCCTCCAGTATGCTTTCCGGGGTGCTTTTCCTCGCTTTCGCCCCCTCGCGCCGCCAGAAAATGGCGAGCATCGCGCCCAGCAACAGCATCGTCAGCAGGCCGCCAAGCTTCATGATGTTCAAAGCGTGCGGCACGTACGAGTTGGCGCCGGGATCGTACTGGAAGCAAAAGAGGACCACCCGGTCCAGCGTATTCCCAATCGTACCTTCCGAGGCTTCCAACAGGGCTTTCCGAACGTCTCCGCTCCGGAACTCGAGCCCGTACAGATAGCGGGTTATCTTACCGTCGCTGCCCAGGAAAATGAGCGCGGCGGGGTGTGCGTACTGCTGTTGCTCTTCGACCCACTTGAACTCGAACCCGACGGACCGCGCAAGCTGCTGGATTGACTCCTCGCTCCCCGTCAGGAAGTGCCACCCGTCCGTAGCTTCCGATCGCCCGAGTAGTTCCACGTACCGCTCCTTCTGTCGCGCTGCAAGGTCAGGGCCTTCGAGGGCGGAGAAGCTAACCGTCACCACCTCAAACTGCTCGCCCGGCGTCCAGTCCAGCTCCCGGAGCGACTTCGTCATGCCGTCGAGCAACAGGTTGCAGAGCATCGGGCAGTCGTGGTACACCAGGTTGAGCAACACCGGCTTATCCGACCGGAAATAGGATCCGAGGGTTACCGGACGCCCCGACTCGTCGACGAATGCGATGTCAGCCGGGACCTTCTCTCCGAGCTTTTCCGTCAGACCTACCCCCTCGAACACAGCGGGCATCGTACCGCTTCTCTGCCCTGTTGCGATGCCGGGTATCAGTAGCCCCCCTGCCAGAACGAGTAGTGCGACTCCAATCGCTCTAATGTTCAAAATGCTCCTCAACCGGTCTGATCCTTTCGACTTCGCGGTTCAATAGCCGACCCCTTACAGAGGTTCCGCTGAAAATTCACATTATTCACTCTGATACGCTTCATTCACCATCAGGTCCATCGCGCGTTCGATGGGGATGCGATAAATCCCCGCTTCGGGATCGATCAGTTCGTACTGGGTGAGCTTACGGGTAGCGGCCGCATTGACCTCACGAAGCTCCCGGTACTGGACCGTTTGCACCGCAGCCTGTCGGGCGGCTTCACTCCGGATGGAGGTCCACTGGAAGAGGATGATCACGGCTGTGATGACGGCCACGGCAACCGCCAGCATAATCCCGACGATCTGGCCGGCTTCTACCCTGTCGTGCTCGACGCCGAGGCGCACCTGTTCGGCCTTGTATTTCCCCTCTCCGGTCAGCTCGCCGGCGGCTTCGGCGATCGAACCACGCGCCAATCCAGCCAGCGGGCCGAACGATTCGTCCGGCGAGCCCGCGTGGAGGAGCGGTGCATCGGGGGCGGCGGCGATGAAGCTCTCCACTTTGTCGCCATTGCTCCAGCCGGCTTCGTTGGCGGCGAGGACGCGCCAGTAGTACAGCGTATCGTCCGTCGAAAAGACGTTGGAAACGGTTAGTGAAGAACGTCCCGAAATCTCCTGTTCGAGTACGACGTCTTCGAAGCCCGCATCGGTAGCCACTTCCAGCAGGTACGACGTGGCTTCCGGCTCGGGCTCCCACTCGAACCGGACGGAACGGCCGTCGAGGACCTCCCCGTTCTTCGGAGCGAGCAGAGCCGGAGCCGGGAGCTTCGAAACGTCCTTATTCTCTTGCGTTGCCATCGTTAACTATGCTATGTCGAATACGAGCGGCCACGAGACCACGTCAAACATTTTCGAACCGTAAGGAGCTGGACAGGTAGGGATCCCGACGGGGAACCAGGCTGTGCCGGCCGGCACGGAAGAGGAACATCCCCGCAAACACGCCCGCGAGGCCGAGCCAGCACGTGAAGTCGAGCCAGTGGAATCCGGCATTTTCTGCGTGCAGGACCGGCATGGCGAGCCAGTGCATGTCGAACCACTGCATGACCAGGATCAGCACTGCCATCACCGCGAGAAGCGGGACGTTCCGCTTCGAACGGCGCGGCAGCAGAATGACGAACGGCACGACGAAGCGCAGTAATAGCAGCACGAGGCTGTGCCACTCCCATCCGTGGCTGAGCCGGTGTTCGAACCAGAGCGTTTCTTCAGGCAGGTTGCCGTACCAGATGAGCATGTACTGGCTGTAGGCGATGTAAGCCCAGAAGACGGTAAAGGCAAACATCCACTTCCCAAGATCGTGGATGTGCTCGATGGTCACGACGCCCTCCAGGGTGCCCTGGCTGTACCGCTGGAAGGCGATCACGATCAGAGCGATCAATGCGTGGATGGAGACGAACGCTCCGCTGAAGATGTACACGCCGAAGATGGTCGAGAACCAGTGCGGATCGAGGGACATCAGCAGATCGTAGCTCGCAAAGGCAAGGGTTACGCCGAACACCGGCAACCCCCACCCGCTGACACGTTTCTGCCTGGCGGTAAGCTCGGTGTCCGCGCTGAGATCCTGTTGCAGAGAGAAACGGTAAAGCCGGTAGGCGAGGTAGGACCAGACGACGAAGTAGAAGACGTACCGGATCAGGAAAAAGGGCGTATTAAGGTACGGGCGCTTACCAGCCAGGATGGGATCGTACGCCTCCGAACCCTCGACATAGAGATCGTGATGCGTCCAGTGGAATAGGTCGTGCATCCCGATGAGAATCGGCGCGCCGAGGATGGCCAGCACCGGGAAGGACCACGCCAGCATTTCCGGTATGCGTCGTACGACTACCGACCAGCGGGCGCTCGTGATGTGGTGGATCATCACAAAAAAGAGCGCTCCAAGGGAAAGGGTCAGGCAGAAGCTCCACCCCACGAGGTACGAGAAGTAGAACTGGGGCGGATTGACGATCCATCCGACCACGCTGAGCAGCAGGAGGACCGCTCCGACCGCGAGCGGTACCAGCCATATCCTGCGATTATCGACGAGCAGGAACTCCCGTTCGGCGTGGTCGCGGCTCGGCAGCACGGGGTCCACAAGGAACGTCGTGGCGCCGCTCGTTTTAACTGGTGATGCCATCATCTTTCCGTGTTATCGCAATCTTGCCTTTGCAACTCTAAGAAGCCGGGGTCGGCTCAAATTTTCCAACGGGTCAGGGGGTGGCCGCACTCGTATCCGCCGCGGAGGCGCCGGTGGTATCCTGCGCGGCGCCGGCCGAAGTATCCGCGGCGGGGCTTAATGCCGTTGCTTCAGCGCTTGCCCGAATGTTCGGCCTGACGTCTGCCGGAACGTCTTCCACGGTCGCATGCTGGCTCCGCTGGAGCGCCCGGACGTAGGCTACGATCGCCCACCGGTCGAGGACGGGAATCTGCGGCCCGTAGGCCGGCATGTTCCGGATACCATTGGTGATCACGTCGAAGAGGTATCCGTCCTCAACCTGCCGGAGGCGGTCGTCGTGGAAAGTGGGAGCGGGCGTCATTCCGTACCCGCCGCCGGTCAGCGTACTCGTTCCGACCATGATGATGCCCTGGGCGTCGCCCGCCGGGCCGTGACAAACCGAACAAAAGATCCCATAACGGTCCTGGCCTCGTTCGAGCAGGGCGCGGGTGATGGGCACCGGCATATCCTGGAGGTAGCTCCCGTTCGAGGCTCTCCCCATGTAGAACGGCGTGTCTTCCCTGAGCAGACCACGTGCAACCGTGCCCGGCACAGGCAGGCGCATCGAGCGGTTGTCGGCGAAGAACGGATTCGCCTCCTGTGGGTCGAAGCGCAGCTGAAAGTCCATGTTGGGGTTCACCTCAATCGGCGTCCGTTTGGATTCCATTCCCCTGCAACCCGTCAGGAAGAACAGAAGCAGCAGGATTACGGGAATAAATACTCTATGCATGTCGAATGAGGTCATTGTAGCGGCGGCAAGCACTTCAGCAATCGATTGTTTTCCTCGCACCATAAATAACCACAGGGTTCAGCTATTCCGTTTCGGCGAGCTCCTCATCCGCAATGACCTCGACGCCTATCGCCCCGATCCGGCGAAGGAAGCTCGCCGTCTCTTCCTGGTCGAACTGCTCGTCACTGGCGGCGATGTGGAGGAAGAAGCCGTCGTCCGTGACGCGCAGGAATCGCCGGGAGTAGAAGAGCGGATTATAGGGGCGGGGCAGCCCGTTCAATGCGAGCATCCCGGCAACCGCTCCGAAGGCCGAAAAAAGGATGGTGAGCTCGAAAATGACCGGAACCGAGGGTTCGACGGCGAAGAAGGGCTTGCCGCTGACGATGATCGGGTAGTCGATGGCGTTCATCCACCACTGGAGCCACAGGCCGAGGAGCGCGCCCGTGATACCGCCGCCAAGCGCCACGTACCCCACCTTCGAGTTCCCGAGGCCCATCGCCCGGTCCATGCCGTGGATCGGGAAGGGGCTGTGGACGTCGAAATGCCGGTATCCCGCGCT
This sequence comes from uncultured bacterium, assembly GCA_966250015.1. Classification (GTDB taxonomy): domain Bacteria; phylum Bacteroidota; class Rhodothermia; order Rhodothermales; family DASSAV01; genus CBINFS01. Next base: position 94,053 of record CBINFS010000004.1, read on the forward strand.
GCGTACTTCTTTCGCCGCTTCGTAGAGAGCTCCGGGATCCGGAAACTCGGCCAGGAGGCCGTAGATCGACCCGGGTGGGTGGTCGTAAATACCAATCGCCAACTTGAATTTCTGAATCAGACTCTTAAGCATATCAATCAAGCTGGTCAGCGTTTCTGCAAGAATCTCATTTATTTACCTTTTGCCCTGTCCTGCTCCTGCGCCGGCTGGACGTACGGTACGGAGTGCGCCCGGCCGTGGCCGTCTCCATGGTCGCCGTAATAATGCGGGTCCGCCTGGGGCAAGACGCCCTTCACCTCTGCGATCGCCACCATCGGGAAGAACCGCAGGAACAGCAGGAACAGGGTCAGGAACAGGCCGAAGGAACCCATTAGCGTGAGCACGTCCACAAATGTGGGTGAGAAGTATCCCCAGGAGCTGGGAAGGAAGTCCCGGTGCAGCGAGGTGACCGTGATCACGAACCGTTCGAACCACATCCCGATGTTGACGATGATGGCGGTAACGAACATGAACGGGATGCTGCGGCGGAGCTTCTTGATCCAGAAGAACTGCGGGAACAGCAGGTTGCACGACATCATGATCCAGTACGCCCACCAGTAAGGTCCTGTGGCCCGGTTGAAGAACGCGAAGCTCTCGAACTCGACCTGCGAGTACCAGGCAATGAAGAACTCGGTGATGTAGGCAAAACCGACCATCGTACCCGTCACCAGGATGACGATGTTCATCTTCTCCAGGTGGCCTATCGTGATCAGGTTTTCAATGCCGTAGACCTTCCGGGCGATGACGAGCAGCGTCACGACCATGGCGAAACCGGAGAAAATGGCGCCGGCGACGAAGTAGGGTGGGAAGATCGTCGTGTGCCAGCCCGGAATGATCGACACCGCGAAGTCGAACGACACAACGGAGTGCACGGAGAGGACCAGGGGTGTTGCCAGTCCGGCGAGCAGCAGGTAGGCCTTCTCGTAGTTACGCCAGTGCCGGTTTGCACCGTTCCAACCCAGCGCGAAGAACCCCAGGATCCGGCGGCGCCAGATGCTCGTGGCGCGGTCGCGCAGCGTAGCCAGGTCGGGGATCAGTCCGACGTACCAGAAGATCAGCGAAACGAGGAAGTAGCTCGACACCGCAAACACGTCCCAGATGAGCGGGCTCTTGAACTGCGGCCACATGTCCATCTGGTTCGGGATCGGCAACATCCAGTAAGCGGCCACCCACACGCGTCCGGTGTGGAAGAGCGGGAATATCAGCGCGCAGATAACGGCGAAGAGCGTCATGGCCTCGGCCGACCGGTTGATCGACGTACGCCACTTCTGCCTGAACAAAAAGAGGATTGCCGAGATCAGCGTCCCCGCGTGGCCGATACCGACCCAGAACACGAAGTTGACGATCCCCCATCCCCAGCCGATGGGCTGGTTGTTGCCCCAGACGCCGACCCCGTTCCACACCTGGTAAGCGAGCATGACGAGCAGAACGACGAGGAAGAAGCTCGAAATGCTGAAGGCAATGTACCAGAAAAGGGGCGGTTTCTTTTCGGCATGGGTCGCTACGAGGTCGGTAATGTCGTGAAACGACATGTCGCCGGCGACGAGCGGCGGATCGAGCAGGTGTCCATCGCCCTCATACGCACCGTGATGCCGGTCGGCATACGTCGTAACGTCCGATTTATCCTTTTTTTCCACAGTGTTGCTGTCCGCTTACTGCAATGAGTAACAAAACAAGAAGTAATTGAACGGCAATATCTATGCGTCCACCAGTTGCCGGTTCGGGTTGTCAACGTAAGCCAGGTAAGATGTACGAGGCTGCGTATTGAGCGTATCGAGGACCTCGTAACGTCTCACGTTTTGTTTCGACACGGCCACGCGGCTGGCGGGGTCGCGGAGGTCGCCGAAGACGATGGCGTTGGTCGGGCAAGCCTGCTGGCAAGCCGTCTGGACCTCGCCGTCGCGGATGGGACGGTCTTCGAGGTTGGCGCGGCGCTGGCCCTCCCGGATCCGCTGCACACAGTACGTGCACTTCTCGATGACGCCTCGGAAACGGACCGTCACGTCGGGGTTCATCGCCATCTGGACCTGCAGCGGCATCGTCTTCGTCCAGTTGAAGTAATTGAACCGCCTGACCTTGTACGGGCAGTTGTTCGAGCAATAGCGCGTGCCAATGCAGCGGTTGTACGTCATCTCGTTGAGGCCGTCTGCCGAGTGCGTGGTGGCCGCCACCGGGCATACGGGCTCGCACGGTGCGTATTCGCAGTGCTGGCAGAGCATCGGCTGGAAGACCGCCTTCGGGTTGTCCTCGTTACCCTCCTCGCTGACGTAATACCGATCGATCCTCAGCCAGTGCATCTCGCGCCCCAAACTGACCTGTTCTTTGCCGACGACCGGAATGTTGTTCTCGCTGTTACAGGCGACGACACACGCATTGCAGCCGATGCAGGTGTTCAGGTCAATCGTCATTCCCCACTGATTGACGTAGTAAAGGCTGTCTTTGTGCCGCGGATCATCGTAAGGAATACGTTCCTGCCAGAGGGGCGGGTGCTCGCCGGACGGCATGAGCGGGTTCCGGGCGAACTGGGGGTTCTCCTTGAACTCGTCGAGCGAAGCCATCCGGACGATTGGGCGGCCTTCCATGGCCCAGTGCTCCTGAGCGCTGGCAACGAGCTGGCGGCGGCCGACCGGACGCACCTGCACCCCGACCGAAACCCGTTCCATACGTGCAGAACGAAGGGGCGACACGTTCACGCCAACGCCGTTCGCCAGGGCGCCGGTCCCGTAAACGTCCGTATCCGAGTCTTTGTCAAAAAAGATCTTCTTCCTGTGTGAGCGGGTGTACTCGATCTGTCGCCCGTATCCGAGGGTCACCCCGATGGAATTGTCGGGATAGCCCGGGACGATCCAGACCGGGAGGGTTACCGACCGCCCGTCAACTGTGATCTCGACGAGATCAGCGTAGTGTTTCCCTTCCCCGTATTCGACGGAAACGCCGAGGCGTTCGGCCGTCGCCGCGCTCATCACGGCGACGTTATCCCAGGTCACCTTGGTCATGGGATCGGGCAGCTCCTGCATCCAGGAGACATTGGAGAACTCGCCGTCGAGCACGGTAGGATCGAGGCGGTAAACCAGCTCGAGGTCGTCGGGGCCGATGGGCGCCGGCTGCGGCACGCCGACAGGTGCCGCAGAAACGGTAACGACAGGGTACTGCGTGTCCGGCAGAAATCCGTCGTGGAGCAGCCTGCGCCAGCTTTCCTCAAAGTCACCCTGGAGCCTGCCTTCCTGCTGCCAGGTGTTCCGTACCACGTCGTATCCGGGCAGATCGAGGCCCGTGGCAAGGGTGTGCAGGACCTCCACTTCGGACCGCGCGGGGTTGTACAGCGGGGCAATGAGCGGCTGAATAACGGACAGGGTGCCGTCGTACGCACGCCCGTCTCCCCAGGCCTCGAGGTAATGCGTACGCGGGATGTGCCACGTCGAAGCCTGTGCCGTCTCGTCGTTATAGAGCCCGAGGTGAATACTTTCGGGTACGCTCGCAAGGGCGCCGGCAAAGTCGAGCTCGGCCGGGGCGTGGTAAACCGGATTGACGCCGACCATGAGCAACACGTCGACCTGACCGGAACGCATGTCCTGAACCAGTGCCTGTAGCAAGGCATCCTGCGTTTCGCCGACGGGTTCCTCGCCGGTATCGAGCCACTGCACGGTACGCCCGGTGCTACCCAGGGCGTCGTTCATGGCCGCGGCTAGGGCGTGGACCTCGGGCGGCTGCGTATCCCCTGCAACGACGAGGCCCCGGTCCCCGGCCTGCCGGAGGTCGGCAGCAAGGGCGGCCAAAAATGGATGATCGGCAAAGGCCTGTCCGGCTGCACCGGCATCCAGTCCGAGCTGCGCTGCCAGCGCCGCTGCGAAGGCGGGTACCTCGGCCGCACGCGTCTTCAGGCGATGATCCGCGACGGCGCCGGTGGGCGAAAACGTGCTTTCGACCACGTACAGGCGGCTCATTTCGTCGTTGGGCCCATTCAGGCGCCGGCTGGCGGCGAACTCACGGGCGTTCGAAATGAACGCGGGGTTGGTCGCGCCGAGGAAATCGGCGTCGAGACTCACCACGACCCTTGCTTCGGAGAAGCGGTAGAAAGGACGAAGCGGCCTGCCAAAGGCAAGCTGCGCCCCGCGTTTGACCGGGTCGTCGCCTTCGGCCGTGAAGGTAATCCAGCGTAGGAGCGGGAACCGTTGCTGGAGCTGGCGGCGCAGGGCGGCGACGGTGGGCGACGACGACGGCTCGGCCAGCACGGCGAGGCGCGTCGTCGCCGCATTCTGCCCGAGGGTCCGGCAGAACTCGACGAACTGTTGCCAGGTGGCCGACGCCCGGCCGTGCAGCACTTCCTGCGAACGGTCGGGATCGTACAACTGGAGCACCGACGCCTGCTCGAACGGGCCGGTGGTCCCCTGGTTTACCGGATGCTCAGGATTACCCTCGATCTTGGTCGGCCTGCCCTCGTGGCTCTCGACGAGCAAACCGGAAAGCACGCCGCGGAATGGCATCGCGGTGGCGTAAAAGAGCGGGATACCCGGAATGACGTCTTCGGGAGCCTGCGTATAGGGCAACGTCTCGGCCACGGGACGCCGGCATCCGGTCAGGCCCGCAAAAGCGATCGATGCCCCCATGACCTGAAGGAACTGACGCCTCGAAGTGCCGCCGGGCGGATCGCTCGCACCCGGCATGAACTCATCCTGCGCGAGCCGCTCGAACTCCGCACTCCGCTGCAATTCCGAATATCCTCGCCAGAAGCGTTTTTCAGAATCCGGTTCTTCAGACTGCTTATTGATGACGGGCAATTCTATCATAACTATACTGGTCGGACTCAGGATGTCGGCAGGTGCAGGCGTACCTCCGTGCTTTGCTTGTCGTTAAGTACCATTAATAGTGGCACGCAGAACAGTTCGTCGGGGGGAGAATGCCCTCTTCACGGATCCGGGTGAGGTTACGCTCGATGAAGTTCTCCGGCTGTACGTATCCCATCGTTGTGATTTCGCTGTTCGGGCGGAGGTATTTTTCAGGCTCGCGATGGCAGTCGAGGCACCATCCCATCGATAGCGGCTCCTCCTGACGGACGACGTCCATCTGGTCGATCCGGCCGTGGCAAGTCTCACAACCGACGCCGTTGTTCACGTGAACGGCGTGGCTGAACTGCACGTAATCGGGAAGGAAGTGGACCTTGACCCACTCGATAGGCTGTTCCGTCGCCCAGCTCTCCCGGACAGGCAGCAGACGTAGCGACGTCGGCTGGATCTGGCCGTGGCAGTTCATGCAGGTCTGTGTTGCGGGGACGTTTGCCGTTTTGGACACTTCCACCGAGCTGTGGCAATACTGACACTCCATGCCGAGCTGGCCCACGTGCAGACGGTGGCTGTACGGCACCGGCTGCGTTGGGGCGTAGCCCACCACTAAATACTCGGGGGAGAAATAGTACCAGATGACGACTATCAGGAGAATGCTTCCAAAGACCGATCCAATCAGCGAGATGAGAGGGAATGCATTAGCCTTCTTGGGGAAAATCTGAGGCATACGCGGGCGTCTTTAAAAACTCGATCCAGACAAAAACGTGCATGAGCCAAGGAAGATACGGCACGTCATAAACAGATAGAAGAGTCTTCAAATTCCAATCTGTTCAAATTAACGATGCCGCAGCACGCCGAATACCACGTTTTTGGAACATCCAGCATCCCCGCTGACACGCGATCCCACCCGCCGAGGAAGTCAGATGTACGGGCTAAAGTTATTCCTTTAGCCGAACATACGCTTGGTCAAAACCGCTTTCCGTGCACCAAAAGATGAAGGCAATTAAACGTTGTTGTAACGAATTAGAAAGTTTCGGCCTGAAAGGTCTTGACAGTTGATGAGGGCGGGCTGTACTGAACATCCGGGGCTTTCCGTCGGAATCGAAGCGTCAGCAGCACGGACGCGGTTGCGAGCCCCACGACGAGCCCCCACCACAGCCCGAGGGCGCCTCCACCCAACACGAAGGCGGCCACGCAACCCGTGGTAAGACCAACCATCCAGTAAGAAAAGAATCCGATCAACATGGGGGTCCGGGTGTCCTTGAGCCCGCGGAGGGCGCCTGCGGCGGCCACCTGAACGCCGTCGAACACCTGGAACACGGCGGCAACCCCGAGCAGGTATACGGCCAGCTCGACGACTGATCGGTTCGCACTCAGGCTCGTATCGAGGAAAATGCCGATTATCGTTTCGGGCACGGTCCAGAAGAGGATTGCCGCCCCGAGCATGAAGGTGGCAGCAAGCGCAATTCCCGTGAATCCGGCCGACTGGACGCCTGGCACGTCCCGACGGCCGACGGCGTGTCCGACGCGCACCGACGTCGCGATGCCGAAGCCGAGTGGCACCATAAACGACAACGACGCGCACTGTATGGCTACCTGATGAGCGGCAAGCACGGTACTGCCGAGCGTACCCATCAGTATCGCCGTCACCATGAACAGGCCGGATTCGATCCCGTGCGACACCCCGATCGGCCACCCAATCCGGAACAGCTCCTTGAAATAGTGGGGATCGGGTAAACCGAATCGTTTGAACACCTCGAATCGGTCGAAAGATTTCCTCCGCGAAACGTAGATCGAGAGGGTGGTAAAGAGGTACCAGAAGACAATTGAGGTCGCGATGCCAGTGCCGGCAACACCGAGCGCAGGAAAGCCCCACTTCCCGAACATCAGGACGTAGTCGGCGACGATGTTGAGCCCCACGCCGGTAAAGGTGATCAGCGTCACCGGCCACGGCCTCGTCACCCCTTCGACGAAGCTTTTCATGGCCATGTACCACGTGGCCGGCAGGAAACCCCAGACCACGGACCTCAGATAGCTCTCGGCGATCCGGACTGACGATTCGGCCTGCCCGAGAAGCCGCAGAACGGGGGCGGCGTTGTAGAGGAACAGGACGGCAGGGATGGTAAGAAAAAAGCCCAGCCAGAGCCCCTGCCGAACCGTCCGGCCGGCCGCACGGTATTCCCTGGCGCCAAACGCCTGTGAGACCAGAGGACCAACCGCGATGACGGCGCCGTTGCAAACGATCTGAACGAAGAAGTAGACCGTACCGCCGAGCGCCATGCCGGCCAGGGCTTCGCTGCCCAGCCTTCCGACCATCACGGTATCGATGAAGCTCATCGAGTTCTGCCCTAGCATGGCCAGCACTACCGGCCCTGCCAGAAACAACGTCGCGGCAACCTCCGATCGAATTCTTTTACCTGAATACACCGTCCGGCCTCACACCCAAATTTTGCTCTTCCAGAGCGTTGCAAACGAACGTTATCCGTCTGGATGATTCGCGTTTTCGGCCCGGTAGAGCGCTTCCGGGATCTTCCCGGCTTTATTCACATACCATGAGGCGTTCGTCGCAGTATCACGCTTTATCTTTGCAAGTTACGCGTCAAGCGGGCCGAAATATAATACCAGACCCGTTCTTCGACCGAGATTCGCCCGTAAGTTCCGAGTTGTCTATGCGACAGAACACGAACGTTGCTTCCCAATCCCAGGCGTCGGTTGTGGCACGCGAAACCACAATGCCCGACGTATCCATCGTGATTGTGAACTACAACGTACGTGAATTTCTTCAACAGGCGCTTCGTTCGATCGAACGGGCCACCGACGGGTTGAACGTTGAAGTCTTCGTGGTCGACAACGACTCGGTCGACGGGTCGGTCGAGATGGTCCGGTCGCAGTTCCCCGACGTCCGCGTCATCGCCAACAAACGAAACGTAGGGTTTAGCAAGGCGAACAACCAGGCGATCCGGATGGCCCACGGGCGGTACATTTTTGTGCTCAACCCGGACACGATCATCCAGGAGGACACGCTCACCACGCTCGTCCGGTTCATGGACGAACACCCGGAGGCCGGCGCCGTGGGATGCAAGATACTGAATCCGGACGGGTCGTTTGCGCTGGAGAGCCGCCGGTCGTTCCCGACGCCGGAGGTGGCGTTCTACCGCTTCACGGGCTTGAGCCGCCTCTTCCCCCGAAGCCGGCGTTTCGGGAGGTACAACCTGACCTACCTCCCGCAGAACGAGGTCGCCGAGGTGGACGCGCTGAGCGGATCGTGTATGATGGTCCGGCGTGCGGCGCTCTATTTTTCGTACGATGAAACGGCTGCCCTCCTTGCGCAGGGAAAAGACCCGAACGTGATCGTCGAAAGGCGACGGGGCAAGGTGAAGGGACACGGCGCAGGGCTGTTCGACGAAGACTTCTTCATGTACGGTGAGGATCTCGACTGGTGCTTCCGCTTCCAGAAAAGCGGGTGGAAGAACTACTACACGCCCGAGACGCAGATCATTCACTACAAAGGCGAGAGCACCAAAAAAGGCGAGCTCCGTTACGTGAAGCTGTTTTACGGCGCGATGCTCCACTTCACGGAGAAGCATTTCCAGAGCCGTTACTCGCGCTGGTTCGCCCGCGGCCTTCGCCTGGCGATCATTGGCCGGGCCGGTCTGACGGTGGCGGGCAACGTCTACCGCCGACTCAGAATGGCGATCCTGGACTTTTTACTGATCTACCTGATCGCGGCGCTGCTCGTGCTCGGCCGGTCGGTGCAGGCAGGCGCGAGCCCGTCGGTCCTGTTTTTCCTGACGGTGGCCCCGGCTTTCGGGCTTGGAAGTGTGCTCGCCATTGCGGGACTCGGGGGTTACCGGTACAAACTCCGCTACCACGTTCGGCCGGTTTTTTCCGGCGTCAGCCTCGGGTTTCTGCTGGTGGCGGCCCTCTCGTTCTTCGTAAAGGACGTCGCCTTTTCGCGGGCGGTGGTCCTCCTGAGCTACCCCCTGTCGCTGCTCGTGTTGTCGGGTTACCGATTCATCGTTCGGTCGCGAAAAAAAGGCACAGGCCGGGCTATTCTGGTCGGGAGCGTTGCCGAGGCGCGCCGCCTCGAAGAGATGCTCAAAACGCATCCCTCACCGCCCTTTGAACTTTTGGGTTACACCACACCGGAAGCACACCCAGCCAGTACGGACGGCCAGGCTCCGGCGCTGCTCGGAACCGCACACCAGCTACGCGACATCGTACGCCTCCACGACGTGGACGACGTCGTATTCTCAGCGAGCGGGCTCTCTAACCAGCTCATTTTCCGCATCATCCAGCAGTTACGCGACCTTCCGGTGCAATTCAGGATGCTTACCGAAGGGCGCTCGTACGTCATTGGTAAGGCATCGGTCGAGGACCTGTCCCTGCCCTCCCTGATCGAGGTGGACGAGTCCATCGCCAAAGTGCGCAGTAAAGGTGCGCGCCGTATCTTTGAGTTTGCGCTGAGCGTGGGGGGGCTGATGCTCCACCCGTTCATCTGGACCTTCGCCCGGATCACCCGGCACGACGGGCTGGCGCGGCTGTCGTCCTTTACGGGAAAGCTGCCGATGGTGCTCTCCGGACGTCGGGCGCTCGTCGGCTATCACGACGACGACGGCCTCGAGCTTCCGGCGAGCTGGGAGCTTCGGCCGGGAATCTTCGCCATCACCGACGCCTTCCCCGTCCGTGATCTGTCCCCACAGGAAGCGAGGCGCGTTTACTGGTTTTACGTACGAAACCAGTCGTCCGCACTCGATGGAGAAATCATTCTTCGCACGGTTCGTAATCTTCTCCGTTAGGCAGACAGGGAGATTCAGAGTATTCATCCGTGAAATAAGCCAATGGCCAAATCAGTTTCTAAATACCTCCTCGATTTTGAAAAGCCGCTGATCGAGCTCGAGCAAAAGCTCGACGAGATGCGTCTGCTGAACGCGCAACAGATCGAGATCGACCTTTCGAGTGAGATTGCGGCGCTTGAGGCACGCGTCGAGGAGCTGCGTGCATCGATTTATCGCAACCTCACGCGGTGGCAGCGGGTGCAGATCGCCCGCCACCCCCTCAGACCGTACACGCTGGACTACATCGAGGCCCTGACCGAGGACTTCACGGAGCTGCACGGCGACCGCGCATTTGGAGACGATCCGGCCATCGTCGGGGGCTTTGCACGCTTCAAGGGCAGTGCGTACGGCTACTACGACCGGACCATTGCCATCATCGGCCATCAGAAAGGCCGCGACACACGTGAGCGGAAGTACCGCCGCTTCGGCATGCCCAATCCGGAGGGATACCGGAAGGCACTCCGTATCATGAAGCTCGCAGCCAAGTTCAACAAGCCGGTGGTGACCCTGCTCGACACTCCCGGAGCTTATCCGGGCATGGAGGCCGAAGAGCGTGGCCAGGCGGAAGCCATTGCCCGGAACCTGTTTGAAATGGCGCGCCTGCCGGTGCCGATCATCGTGGTCGTCATCGGTGAAGGCGCTTCGGGCGGGGCGCTGGGTATCGGCATCGGCAACCGCATCCTCATGCTCGAGAATGCCTGGTATTCGGTCATTTCACCCGAGAGCTGCTCGTCGATCCTCTGGCGTTCGTGGGACTTCAAAGAGGACGCCGCACGCGCCCTCAAACTCAGCGCAACCGACCTGCTGGAGCTCGAGCTCATCGACGAGATCATACCCGAACCCATCGGCGGCGCACACCGCCAGCCCCAGACGGCGTTCAAGAACACCGGAGAGGCCATCGCCCGGGGTCTTCAAATGTACGAAGACCTCTCGGCGGAAGAGCTCGTAAATGCGCGTATCGAAAAGTTCGAAAAGATGGGCCGCTACCGTGTAGCCGGTCAGCCAGCTCCCGTCGCCCCCCATCCCGGCGTCAATACCGGCTATTGAACCCGTACCGATGAACTTTTCGACCGTCTACCGCCACCGCGTCCGCTACCGCGAATGTGACCCCATGGGGGTGGTTTACCACGCCCACTACATCGACTACTTCGAGGCTGCCCGAACCGAGGCGCTGAGAGAGATGGGCATGGCGTACAAAGAGCTCGAAGCCAGCGGAGTGATCATGCCGGTGGTCGACCTGGCGGTACGATACCGGCGGCCGGCCCGATACGACGACGTGCTCGAAATCACGTGTTCGTTCTCCGAGGTTCCCACCATGCGGCTCAGGATCGAGTACGAGGTCCGTCGTGAGGGCGAGCCGGAAGTGCTGGCAACGGGACACGTAACGCTTTGCTTCGTGGACGTCGCGCGAGGCCGCCCGATCCCCGCTCCCCCGGCCGTCAGAGCCCTTTTTGAGGGCGTTTTGCAGGATGGCCGGGAGTAAAACGCCATTTCCTGCGACAAAATCTCGTTTCATGGGTTCAAGCGGGCGCAACCAGTAGAAGAGGTATTCCATGCTACCGCCATACCTTGCCCTCGAAACCCTGTATGCCATCATCGACAACGCGCTGGCCGAAGACGTTGGCGGTGGTGACGTCACGACGCTGGCCACGATCCCGGAAGAAAAAACGGCGGAAGCGGCGTTTCTTGCCAAGGAAGACGGAATCGTTGCGGGGCTCGAAGTTGTCGAGCACGTATTCAAACGGATCGATCCCGAAATCCGGCTGACGTGGGTGGCGGCCGACGGCGATCCGGTTCGGGCAGGCCAGATTTTCGGCGCCGTTCACGGAAGAGCCCGGGGATTGCTGACCGGTGAAAGGCTCGCCTTGAACCTGCTGCAACGGATGAGCGGAATTGCCTCGGCCACGCATTTGATGGTCGAAGCGGTAAAGCCGCATCGGGCGCGCATCCTCGATACACGGAAAACCGCGCCGGGTCTGCGCCTGCTGGACAAGTGGGCGGTCAGGATCGGGGGTGGCGAGAACCACCGCCTCGGCCTTTACGACATGATCCTGATCAAGGACAACCACATCGACGCTGCCGGCGGCATCCGCAAAGCCATCGAGGCGGCGCACAGGTACTGCGCCAATAATCGGGTAGAGGTAAAGATCGAAGTGGAAGCGCGAACCCTCGAAGACGTGCAGGAGATCCTGGATACCGGCGGCGTGCAGTACGTTCTGCTCGACAACATGGTCCGGCGAGGTCCAAACGGGGAGATCGATACGACGATGCTGCAACGGGCCGTGTCGCTCGTCGACGGGCGAATACTCACGGAGGCGTCGGGAAACGTAACCCTGGAGACGGTCCAGGCCATCGCGGCGACCGGCGTCGACTACATTTCTTCAGGCAGCCTGACGCACTCGGTCTCGGCCCTCGACGTATCGCTCAAAATTCGGCTTCAGTAGCTGCGCCACCGGCCGTCATTCGATTTTTGGCGCGGTGATGGATACCTTAAATGCCCGGATGGTGCGTGCGCACAGATAACAAACGTCATGGAACACGAAGAACATCCCACAAGGCTGCTGAGAGTCGTCGACCCCGGGGAAACCCGCAGAGCGCCCGTCAGAGTGCCGGCCGTGCAGGTTACGAACGAGGTTGGCCTGCTGCATTCGGTCGTCGTCCACACCCCGGGGCGGGAGATGGAGCTTGTTTCTCCGGAAAACCGGGCAGACCTGCTCTTCGAGGACATTCTCTTCGCGGAGCGTGCCCGAAAGGAGCACCTGACGATGTGCACGCTGATCGAGAAGATGGTGGGACGGAAGGACGCGGTGCTTCAGGTGGAAAAGCTGCTGCGCGAGGTGTTCAGCGTCGAAGAGGCGCGCCACGAGTTCATCGACCAGCTCTGCGCCATCTCGACCGAATACAACCTTCAGGTGTTCGAGGGGCAGCTCAAACGCCTGTCACCGGAGGAGTTGCACCTCTTTGCGATCACGGGCGAGTCTCCCCTCCCCCTTCACGCACTCCCCGTGCCCAACCTGCTGTTCATACGGGACGTGGCGGCTGTCGTGCACGATCACATCATCGTGAGCCACCCCGCGACCGCGGCGAGAGCGCGCGAGAGCGTCATCATCCACGTCATCCTCCGGCATCACCCGCTGTTTGCGGGATACCGCGACCGGATCGTCACCCTGCCCGAGGGGATCACGTTCGAGGGAGGCGACCTGCTGATGGCCGGCCCGAAGGTGGCGCTCGTCGGCCACTCCGAGCGGACGTCCTTCGGGGGTGTCATGTCGCTGGCGCAGGAGCTTTTTGACCGGACGCCGGTCGAGCACGTGCTCATGATCGACCTGCCGAAGCGGCGCTCGACGATGCATCTCGATACGGCCTTTACGTTCTGTTCGGAGGACGAGTGCGTCGTCTACCCGCCCCTCCTCGTCCACGGCAACGCGGGAAACGTGGTCCACTTCACGCCGGGCGCGGGCCGAGGGCGGTTCGCGGGGCAGATCCGGCCGAACTTCAAGGAAGCGCTCGAAGAGCTCCTCGAACGGCCGCTCACGTTCATCCCGTGCGGCGGAAACGACCCGCTCAGCCAGCAGCGGGAACAATGGACCGACGCCGCCAATTTTCTCGCGATCGCACCGGGCGTGGTCGTCGGCTACGAGCGCAACAACCGGACGTACGACATGATGCGCAAGCACGGCTACCAGGTGGTCACGGCGCAGAACCTGCTGTCGTTCTACGAAGAGAGCGAGTACCGGCCGGGCGAGAAAATCGCGATCAAGCTGGAAGGGAACGAGCTTTCCAGAGGCCGCGGGGGTCCACGCTGCATGACGCTGCCCATCCGCCGGGCTGAAATCAACGACCCCAATACGGAAGAAGCCGCCTGAGCCGCCCTTCAGCATCACCTTATTCGTCGTTATGCTCCACAATCTATCCTCCATGCTCGACGCCGAAAAGCGATGGATGCAGATTGCGCTCAGGGAAGCCGAGCGGGCCTTCGAAAACGGGGAGGTCCCGATTGGCGCCGTCGTGGTGCGGGAGAACGAGGTCATCGGGCGGGGACGAAACATGGTGGAGCAGCTACAGGACCCGACGGCGCACGCCGAAATGATCGCCATCACGGCGGCTTGTGAGACGCTCGGCACGAAGTTTCTCGAAGACTGCACGCTTTACGTGACGCTCGAGCCGTGCCCTATGTGCGCAGGTGCGATCGTGTGGTCACGCATTCGGAAGCTCGTCTACGGTGCATTCGACGAAAAAGCGGGGAGCGCGTCCACCCTGTACAACATTCCGCAGGATCGCCGCCTGAACCACTTCGTCGAGATCGTTTCGGGCATCGAGGAAGAACGAAGCGCAGCCCTCCTCAGAGACTTTTTCAGACAACGCAGAGCAAACGGTCCGGGCTGACCGGCCGCTATGGGATATTAGGTGTTTATGTACGACGTCGTCATCGTAGGGGCGGGGCCGATCGGCCTCGCCTGCGGGATATCCGCAAAGCGCAGAAACCTGAACGCCCTCATCATCGACAAAGGCGGGCTGGTCAACTCGCTCGTCGGCTACCCGACCAACATGGAGTTTTTCTCAACGCCCGAGCTGCTCGAGATTGGCGGCCACCCGCTCACGACCTTCCGGTACAAGCCGATCCGTGAGGAGGCGATCGATTACTACCGGGGCGTTGCAGTTGCCGAGAAGCTCCAGATCAAGCTTTACGAGGCCGTGACGGGCCTCGAGGGCGAGGACGGCTCCTTTACCGTCCTGACGGAGAAAGGCGCTTACAGGTGCCGTAAAGTCGTTCTGGCGACCGGATTTTTCGACCGTCCCAGATTGCTCGGCGTCCCGGGTGAGGACCTGCCCAAGGTCACCCACTACTACAAGGAGCCCTACCCCTACATGCTCCGCAAAGTCGCGATCATCGGGGCGAAAAACTCGGCGGCAAAAGCGGCGCTGGAGTGCTTCCGAATGAGCGCCGAGGTCACGCTCGTCATTCGCGAGTCCGGCATTTCGGACAGCGTCAAGTACTGGATCAAACCCGACCTCGAAAACCGCATCCGCGAGGGCAGCATTAAGGCCTTTTTCAACTCGCACGTCACCCGGATCACGCCCGACGCCCTGCACTTCGACTCACCCGACGGCCCGCAGGTCATCGAAAACGACCACGTGCTGGCCCTCACCGGTTACGAGCCGGACTACACGCTGCTCAACCTTTTCGGCATCACGTGCCGTGACGACGAAATGCTCACGCCCGAGCTCAACGAGGAGACGTTCGAAACCTCGCGCCCCGGCGTCTACATGGCCGGCACCGTCTGCGGCGGCCTGAATACGAGCCGTTGGTTCATCGAAAACGGCCGAGACCACGCCGAGCGGATCATGGAGGATATCAGACGACGGCAAGAGGGGTGGGATCCCAAAAACATCACGGGCTGACAGATAATCTGAAAATAAATATCGGCTTATTTCGCTTGCAAAAATACACTAAATAGCTACCCACCCATACTCCCTTCCTGGACAGGAGGAGCCGGGGATGGTAGACTAAATGGCCTCAGTATCTGCATATAGCCTCGAATGTCATAGTTATTTTAAGCGCGCTGACATCCCGTTTAATCGACCACCCCTGTATCCCCTCCTGTCCAGGAGGGGAATTTGTTTGTGTAGCAATTTGGTTAGTAATTAGTTGTTATTTTAAACTTACAGCAAACAGAAAGGGGTGAGCCGGTGGGCCCACCCCTTTTTTGTTGCCGATAAAGGCGATTTGTCAGAGAGCTACGCTCGCCGTGATCATCTGCACGTTGCCGAGCAGCTCGGTCGGACGGTAGGCGTAGTCGACCATGAGCTGCGTGCCGACGGCGTCGATGCGGAGGCCCGCGCCGACGTTCCAGCCTTTGAACGCGGTCAGGTCCATGTTCTCCTGCCACTGGTAGCCGCCGCGCACGTACAGGATGTTACGCAGCGAGAGCTCCAGACCGCCGGAGTACAGGTCGGCGTCGAGCGAGTTCGACTGGAAGTTCGCCAGGAACGTCGCCGAGGCGTCCGCACCCGCGTTGATCGTGTACGAGGCGCCGAAGTTGAGCAGCGAGGGCAGCTCGTAGCCGGCGGACTGTATGGCGACCGAGTTCGTCGTGGACGTCTCACTCTGGCCGGGGATGCGGACCTCACGGACGAGGCCGTCGCCTGCATACTTCATCGTGAGCCCGAAGTTATTCAGGCTGACGCCGAAGCGGAGGCCGGTCTCGCCGACGGTGTAGTTCATACCCGCATCGAAGGCGATGCCGGTGGCGCTCATGTCGTCGATCGTCTCGTTGAGCAGCTTGGCCGTGATGCCGGCCGCGATACGATCGGTGAACTGGCGGGCATACGATCCACCCACCGTGATGACCGACGCCGACCATTCGAGCGACGTGATCTCGGGGCTCGCCTCGGTGGTCAGTGGAATGTCGCCGAAGTCCCACGCCGTGACGACGAGGGCGAGCTGGTTGTTACCGAGGCGCTGCCCGATACCGAACGTGTTGACGCCGATGTCGGCCAGGTAGTTCATGCGGCTAAAGAGGGCGCTCGTTCCGGGGTTCGAAACGAGGCCTGCTGGGTTGATCGTAAGGGCCTCGAGGCCGTTAATGTCCGGCAAGCCGCCGGTGAGCGTCCCGCCGAGCGAAGCGATCCGAGCGGTCGAGGGGACGAGCAGGTACGCCGCACCGGCCGTTCCCCCCGTTCCTTCGATCTGCGCCTCTGCCCGGAGCGGCAGGAAGGCCGTCACCAGGAAGAGCAGGGCGAGGTATATGATGCTTCTTGTTTTCATTTCTGTATATCCTCCTACGCTTGAGAATGCATTCCGTTAAACGGGCGGCTTAGAGCTCATTCAGCTGGATGAGCTTCTTGACGACACCAAACTTGATGATCTTTTCGCCAATGACGGAGCCGTCAGCCCGTTTCGCCTCGACGTGTACGAGGTACATGCCGCTGGCGATGGGAAGTCTATCCTGCGTCTGGAGATCCCAGTTGATGTAGGTGTCGGGGCCGCTCTTCTCGAGCGTACGAATCAAGGTACCGTTGAGGGTGAAGATCCGAATGGTTGCCCGCTCGGGCAGGTTCGTGATCCGCACCACGTCGACGATACGCGAGACCTCGTAGGCCGAAGCGCCCTTGTACGGGTTCGGAACGATGGTGATGTCGTCGATCGAAGCGGTGGCGACAGAGTCGACGCCACGGCTCGGCGCCAGGTTGGCCGTATCGAACGTAAACGTGTCACCGGCAAGGTTCGGCTTCGTCGTACGGTACCGGATGATCGTTCCCGGCGGCTGCGCGATGTACTGATCCTCGAACGGCACGATGATCGAACGGCCGATGGTGTAGAGGTCCGGCCAGTTTTCGTCGAGCGCAGCGGAGACCGCCTCCTGATCGTTCAGTATGGCTTCCTCGTCGTAGGGGACGGAGGTCGCATAGATCCGCTCCCAACCGGCCAGGGCATTGCCGAACGTCGGATCGGCGTCGCCGCCGGCGATGGTACCAAAGGCCGGGTTCAGGCCCCAATAGTTGTCGCCGTTGTCGTCGAGGATCGTGACGTGAACCTGCCTTTCGGTGCCGTCGGCGTAGAGCTCCCACACCTGGAACGGAAGACGTCCCTGGGGCCCGCCTCTAACGACGAGGTCGTCCGTGACGATGAACAGGCTGTCTTCACCGGTAGAGCTGGTCGCCTGGCCAACCTCGATCACGCCGTCCGGGTCTTCGAGCCATCCCTCCATCCTGATGTAGGGATCCGAGTAGTTGAAGGCTATCTGGCCGTTCTCCTCGGGGTTCTCGACGAACCGGATCTCGACGTCGGTCGGAGCGATGCCGCCGAGCCCGGGGAGGCCCTGCGAGAAGAGCCAGTCGGTTCTCGGGATGATGTCTGCAGGCGCCCCGACACCCTGAGCCGTAATGAAGAAACGTGGCGGCAGGTTCGGGTCGCTGAGCGCGAAGTCCAGACGCCTCTGCGTACCGGCAGGTGTTATCTGGACGATGCCGTCCATCTTCTTCTCCGGTCCCACGATGTCGAAGGACAGGCCGTCGATCACGAACAGCCCGGTGCCCTGAGGCGGCGCCGCGCCGGTCCGACGGGCGTAGTCTTCACCGTCGAACACCTTCTGGTTGGTCGTCTGGTTGATGATGTCATAAACCGTCAGCGTGACCTCGTGGCCTTCGGAGTCGGTCACTTTAACGTCCTTGAAGACGACCTGGTACGTCGCGCCGGTCACCTGCGCCGGGTCGACGACCGTCACGTTGATCGATCCCTGGCCTACCTGGTCGACGATGACCGTATCCGGGGAGGCGCCAAGCGCTCCGGCAACGAGCTGCGTACCTCCGTCCCTCGGGCCGATCTTCGACGGAACCACCGTGACCCTGCGGATCGGGCTGCGGTAAGCCCGCGGCGAGGAGAACTCATTGTAGGCATACGCCTGGACGCCGAAGTAGTATTCCTGATAGTTCGTCAGATTGCTGAACTGGTAGGAATACTGGAGGCCGCTGTCGGTACCCGGCACGTCGAGGGTCACGAGGCCATCCTGCTCCTTGAGGATGCGGGTGACGCCGTTTTCCTTGTCGAAGACGGCCACGATCTCACCCCGCGCGTCGCTGGGGGAATTGAACTGGTAGAGGATGAAGCCCTCAAAGTCGTACGTCACGTCGTCGACGTCCGAGATCAGCGGGTTGACCGCCGAGTAACGGCCGAGGAAGTTGTTGCTGGTGGGCGGGTAGTCCCAGGTCAGCAGGACACCCTGGTCGACCGGTGTGGCGGTCACGCGCGGCGCATCGGGCGGAGCAGGCAGCTCGAAGTTGATGTCGAAGACCTGCTGCGCGAGGAGGTCGTCCTGCTTTAGCTTGGCAAGCGAAGCGAGGCGCGGGTTGGACGCATCGGGCTCGGCCTGCGCCCACACGATACCGAAGACGATTTCCTGGACGTCGCCGGGGTTCATCGTAAACGGACCGGCCGACATGATGAAGCGGCGGTCGCCCGGGCTGATGGCGGTGCCGGCGCCGTCGATGTTCTCCTCACTCCAGAAGGCAGGCGGCATCGCCGGGTACATGTACTTGGCCGGGGTTTCGGAGAAGCCGCGCCCCGTACCACCAAACGTGACCGGAACACCGTCCTTCCAGAAGCCGGTCAGGTAACCGTAGTAGTCCGAGGCTACGAACGGGTTGCCGTCCGGGGCTTCGTTTACGTTGTTGTAGTAGATGAAACGCTGCATGCCGAGTCGCTTCGCGTTCTCGTGCACGGTGCCGTCGGGGTCGATCCACGTTTCACCGGGGGCTTCGACGAGCGGCCCCTGGAAGAAGTCGTAACCGAGCGCCGGTGGCACGTTGCCGTAACCGGTGGACCCACCATCGTTGTTGTCGCCGTTGTAAACGTAACCGAGGCCGAGGAGGGTGTCGGATCCGACGTAGTCGTCGCCGGCGTCACCGAGGTCAGGGTCGGACCAGAGACCGATGTAGGTGTCGGTCAGCGGCTGGTCGCCGTGATAGGTGAGCTTGTATTTGTAGAAGGTCGTATTGCCGAGCGCACCTGCCTGGTTGAAGGCGAAGGCGGTCACCTGTGCTTCGAGGCCGATCGGCGGCGTCTCGGTTTCCTTGTGCGGAGCTGAGACGTCGTTCATGACCCACCAGATGGTCTGGTCGCCGAGCACCTGGGGACGGTCGCCGCCGGCCAGGTTGTAGTTGTTCGGGTTGCCGTCGCCGTCGACGACGGGGGCGCCGAGCTCGAAGGGCCAGCTCTGCATGTCGGCGGTAGCCGTACCGGTCGCTTCGTACTCCTCGATGTCGGCTTTGCTGACTTTCCAGAGCTTGTCGTAGGGAGCGCAGTTCGTCGGGGCGGTCCCGTCGGGGAAGATCGGGCCCGGCCTGAACTCGAAGTTGTCGTAGGTGGCGGCCGCCATGCGCAGCTCGTTGCCTACGTACCCACCGATCCAGATGCTCGATGCAAACACCGCTTTCTGGCCGGAGCCTTTCGGGACCTCGTAAAGGTCGCCGCCCTGATAGAAGAGGTTACCGTTGTTAAACAGGCGGGCGCGGACGTTGTTGACGTCGAGCTCAGCCGAGGCGCTGCCCGGATCGAGGCACTCCCCGGCCCGAACGAACGACGAAGACGTTTTGCCGGCCGCAGACGAGTTGGACTGTTTCGGCCTTGGATCTTTGTCCTTGTCCGGCTCCGCACCGTACACAGTCGTTACGGACGCCAGCGTAAAGACCAGAGCAAAGAGCAGCAGTCCAGTATTTCTAAAGACTTGCATGCGTGATATCTCCACGTATTGATTTAATTCCGGAAGGTTCGAATCGCCGGATCTCCTTCGGGCTCCGCAAAGTCCCGGCAGAAGCAGGGGCATCGCGGAGCGGGATCCGGAGAGACGAATCTTAGAAGGTCAGACGTACGCCGAGGCGCGTCTGGCGGGGCAGCGAGTAGCGCAGGCCACCAGAGTAGTGGTAACCGCCCAATCCAACCGGGGCATTTGCATACGCCTGGTAGTTGAAGGCGTAGGCATCTCCGGCACGCGGATCGCCGAGCGCTTCCGCTGCACCATTGACCAGACGGCGCCCCTCTTCGGTCGCGAGGTACCCGTCGTTATCCGGCAGGCCGGAGGCGCGGTAGACGCCGAGGGTATTGCGCGTGTTGAAGAGGTTCTGCACCCAGAGGAAGGCAGTCAGCGAAGCGTCTCCGCTGATCTGGAACCGGCGGTCGATCCGCAGATTGACCAGGTTCATCCAGGGCAAGCGGGCCTGGTTGATACCACCACGCACGGGAGCAGTGAAGTCTTCGACGATCCGGAACGCCGTTCCCTGCTGCAGCTTCGTGTAAGGCATGCCGCTGCCGAGGTTGGCGACGACGTTGACGCCAAAGTTGGACAGCGGGTACGCGCCAAAGATCATTGGGCCTTCGTTTTCGCCGAGGCGATAGTCCAACGTGATGTTGAAGACGTGGCGACGGTCGAAGACGGTCGGCGTGATGAAGTTCGGCGCATAGCCACCCAGCGACGAGCGCCACGCGATGACGCGGTTCGAGTTGGCGTCGGAGCCGGTGCCCTGTGCGAAGGACAGCGTGTAGTTCGCATTCAGCGATACGTTGTTCGTCCGCCTGAGGTCAAACTCGATCTCGGCGCCCTTCGTGACGGCAAAGTCGTCGTTGCCGTAGGTCTGGAGACCGGCCGGGAACAGCTCGGGCACGTTCTTGATCTGGATCAGGTTATCCTGCCGGCGATAGAAGCCGGAGATCTGGAGTGCAGCCCGGGAGCCGAGCGACTGACGGAAGCCGAGCTCGTACTGCGTCGTTTTCTCGGGCTTCAGCGACGGGTTGCTCAGGATGTTCTGCGACGAGACCGCCTGAAAGCTGTAGAACGGCTGGTAGCCGGCTTCGGAAGGACGCTGCGACGTCACGTTGTAGCTCGCGAAGAAGAGCGCCTGGTCGGTGACCGGGAAGGAGACGCCGATGCGAGGCATGAACGTCACCTGCGGCTCGTAGTCCTTGAAGATCTTGGACGAGAACGCATTTTCGCCGGGGATACGCCGCGGCGTCGCGCCGAGGGCTTCGAGGGCCTCGAACTTGGTCTCCTGGCCGTTGGCATCGTAGAAGTTGCCGTCCAGGTCGCGATAGCCCCTGACCGATTCACCGGAGAAGTAGACTGCGTAGTCGTTACCGATGTTCGAAGGAACGGTCACGCCCGAGAGGTCGCCGGCACGGATGATCGGCTCGATGGAGTAGGGATCGAAGAGCACCTCGGTGTTGTTGTCGAACACGTCGACGCGGACGCCAAGGCTGATCACGAGGTCCCGATACTCGATCTTATCCGAGAGGTAACCGGCAAAGTAGACCGGTTTGTAGGGCGCTACGTTGTAAACCCACGCGGAGTCCGGGTTGCTGCTGCCGCGAGCGAAGAGGTCGATGTTGTGCTCGTTGACCTCGTTGATGCCGCGGAAGTCGTACCCGTACCATACGGCACGCGGTTCGAACGCAAGGTACGGGAGCTGGTCGTACCGCTCGTAGGGCGTTCCGGCCTCGACGTTGTCGTCGGGCATGTACCGTGCAAGACCGATCGGAGACGCGTTGCGGAAGTACCGGATGGTCCTCGTCTCGAACTCACCGCCGAACTCGATCTGGTTCAGGCCGATCTGCGTGGTGGCGCTGGCTGAGATACGGTACTGATCGCGGTTGCCTTTCTCATAGTCGTCCGCAATCCTGCCTGGGAGGTAGAACGTGCCCGGCTCGACCGCACCGGCAGAACCCGCACCGTCGGTGATGTTCGACCGACGGACGTACGAGTAGGTGGTGACACCGTTCTCATCGGTGGTGGCCTGAAGCTGGCGGTAACCTGCCAGGATCGAGTTGGCCGGATGATCGATGTCGCCGTACCAGTACGTGTCTTCGACGTTCTTCGAGAACTGATTGGACCAGGTCCAGAACTTGTCGTTCGTGTAGTCGGCCTGGATCTGGAAGAAGGTCGAGTTCGATAAGTACTGCCGCCAGGTTACGTACGCACGAACGTTGCGATCTTCATTTTTGAAGAAGTGGTCGCGCGCGTAGAGCGAGTTGATGTAGTCGTAGGTATCCCACTTGTTCAGCGCGAACGAGCCGCCGAGACGGAGGCTGACCGACTGGACGGGCGTGAACGTCAGGTTACCCGTAAAGTCGAGCTGCTGGTCTTCGGCTGGTTTGGAGCGGCTCATCTCGAAGGCGTCTGCCGTGTAGAGGTTCGGCCGGCTGAGCGGAACGCCCGTAACGAGCTGGGCGGTCGACGCATCGAACGGGGAGTCGAACATGAGCTGACTCATGTCGAGCTGCTCGATGATCTGTTCGGCCGTGCCGGGACTGATGTTCCGCGGCAGGGGCGCATAGTTGATGTTTCCGTTCGCATCGCGAAGCTGGAGGACCTGCGGGGCGGCAATGAGCCGCTCGTATTCCGCATCGGGAAGCCTCGGCGTCTTGATGGCAAACGGGTTGCGGTCGCTCTGGAGGGTACCCTGAGCGGAGACGAAGAAGCTCAGTTTTTGCGGGATGACCGGGCCGCCGAGTGTGAATGAACCCAGATTGTACCCGTAGCCGTCGAGCACCTCGGAGGTGATAGCCTCTGCACTACCGGTGAAACGGGTCTGTCCACCCTTCGTCGTAATCGAGATGATGCCCGACATGGCGTCGCCGTAGCGAGCGGGGATGGCGCCGATCAGCATCTCCTGCTCCTGCACGGCCTGCTGCGGGACGCCAATCGAGTTGATACCACCGTAGACCTTGACGCCGTCAACGTAGTAGGAGACTTGTTGTTCGCGGCCACCGCGAATGAACAGGTCTTCAGAACCCGCATTATTGACGACGCCGCCCTGTAGCGCGGCGACGCTGACGACCCCACGGACGGGCAGGTTCTCGATCTGCTCGGCCGTCACTACTTTGGGAGCGCCGATAGCGTCCTTCTGGATAAGCGGGCGTTCGTACTCGACGACGATTTCATCGAGCTCAACGCCTGGCGAGAGCGTAAAGTCCAGCTCTCGCGTATAGCCGGCGTTGATTTCTACGTTTTCGACTGTCTGCGCCTGGTACCCGACGAAGGACGCCTGTACGTTGTACGTGCCGACTGGTACGCCGATGATGAAGTAGTTTCCATCAACGTCTGTGATGGTACCCATCTGCGTGCCGTCGAGTAACACGTTCGCTCCCGGGAGAGGCTCGCCCGTGGAAGCGTCGAAGACGCGACCGGCGAGCTTACCGGTGCTCTGTGCCATCACCAGCAAGGGTGTGGCGAGCAGCAAGAGTACAAGCGTACCCCATTTGCGTAACATATGCTACCTCCTCTGATGTGTGAAAGAACTGAGACACTCACCGGGTCGCCCCGGCCTGCATCTCAGGATTTGATGATGCGAGATTTTGCATCGAAGACGGAACGCGCCTCACGCTCAGACGCGTCGTTCAACAGACTTCAAAACGAGGAGTGGGGCTCCACGTATCGTGTGGGATTGAAATGCTGTAGCCGTTTTTCGCTGCGCAACCTCTTTTATTGTTGTCGTGTTAAAAAAATGCCTAAACACTTAAGGTTTAGGGCGCGGAATATATAGGTTGACTCACCCGTTTGTCAAGGCATTGCGACGTCCCTGTCCCGCTCTGCAAGGCTGTAAGCACTTTCATCAACCCTTTTTCTTGTAGTCTCAAGGGCTATTTCACACCAAATTTGTACGGAGCAAAGGGACATATAGCCTTACCTATTACAGGTTGACGGTGCGGACGTTTTCGACCCCCTGAATGGCTCCGATTCGTTCGAGAACGGGTTCAGGTATGTACTCGTCGACGCTGATGACCGTGAGCGCCATCGCACCCTTTTCAGCCCTGCCGAGCGCGAGCGCGCCAATGTTGATCCGGGCGTCGGCCAGGACGGTGCCGACCGATGCGAGCATGCCGGGCATGTCGACGTTTTTATAGAGCAACAGGTGTCCTTCGGGCCGCACCTCGACCGAGTAATCGTTTACGCGAACGATGCGGGGATCGTTATCATTGAAGATCGTGCCCGCGACGACGTGCGACCCGTTTTCGGTTTCCACCCCGACCTCGATCAGGTTCGAGTAGTTGGTCTTGGCGGTATCGCGCGATTCTTCGATCTGCAACCCGATCTCCTCGGCGAGAATGGGGGCGTTGATCAGGTTGACCGGCTCGTTGATCCAGATCCCGAGAAGACCCTTGACGGCGGAGACGGTCAGGACCTCGGCGTAACGGCGCGGGATCTCACCGCTGCAACGAACACTCATGCTTCTGAGGCGGCCTTCACAGAGCTGTGCCGCGATCTGGCCGAGCTTGTCGGCCAGCTTGAGGTAGGGCTGCACCTCGCGCTTGCTGGCCACACGGATGGCGCCGCCGTTGACGGGAGTCGTGACGGGTTCGCCTTTAAGAGCCAGAATGACCTGTTCCGTTACCTGCCGGGCCACCTTTTCCTGCGCCTCCTCGGTGGAAGCCGCAATGTGAGGCGTGGAGATGACGTTGGGGTGCCGGATCAGCTTTTCGAGGGCGGGCGGCGGAGGCTCGGTCGAATAGACGTCGAGCGCTGCGCCACCGACCTTCCCGCTCTCGAGCGCATCGAGCAGGTCGGCCTCGTCGACGATCCCGCCGCGGGCGCAGTTGATGATGCGCACGCCCTGCTTGCAAAGCGTCAGGGTCCGGCTGTTGAGCATGCCGCGCGTCGAATCGTTCAGCGGTGTGTGGAACGTGATGAAGTCACTCTTCGCAAAAAGCTCGTCGAGTGAGACCAGCTCCACGCCGATACGTTCGGCGACCTCACGGGAGAGGACGGGGTCGTACCCGATAAGCTGCATGCCGAAGCTCTTCATCCGCTCGGCTACTGCACGGCCGATCTTGCCCAGGCCGACGATACCCAGGACTTTCTCATAGACTTCGGAGCCGGTAAACGACTTGCGATCCCACTTTCCGTCGGTCAGCGACGCATTGGCCTGTGGGATGAGCCGCGCGAGGCTTAGCAGCATCGCGCAGGTATGTTCGGCGGTCGAGATGGTGTTTCCGTCGGGGGCGTTGATGACGAGCACGCCGCGCCTGGTTGCGGCTTCGAGGTCGATGTTGTCAACCCCGACACCTGCACGGCCGATCACCTTGAGACGGGGAGCAGCTTCGATCAGGTCCGAAGTGATCCGGGTGCCGCTCCGAATGATCCATCCGTCAGCATCGGCCGCGAGCTTTTTCAGCTCGTCATTCGAGCGTTTGACCTGAACGTCCGCCACAAAGCCTTCCGCCTCCAGCATTTCGATGCAGACCGGATCGACCGCGTCGGTGACTAACACTCTATTTGCCATAAAAAGTCCTATTCATGTGGTACTAAAAGCAAAAATGGCAAACAAAAATAAGCAAAAAGCTGCGATAATCCTCCGGAATTAAGTGCTGGATATATGGTAGAACGAGAATTCAGAAAGTAAAATGAATATAATGGTAATTATGTGCGGGACAAGGGTTAAAACGGTTACCCCGGCCGTGTGGGGTGCAGCACGACAGCTTGCTCTATGCAAATGATTTAGTTGAAGCTGAGCGGGAAGACATTGGGCGGCGCCTGAGCCGATCAGACTACGAGCGCGTTGATCCAATCCCACACCTCTTCGCGCCCTCGGCCATTCTGAGCGGACGTGAGGATAATGGGGGCTTCCATGCCCCGTTCGAGCAACGCAGTTCGGGCCCCTCCGACTGACCTGTTACGCTCGTTGCCGGAGAGCTTGTCGGTCTTCGTAAGGCAGACGACGTAGGGAATGGGGCTGCCTTTCACGTAGTCCATCACTTCGCGATCGTAGTCGGTGGGCGCGTGTCGGCTGTCGATGAGGTGAAACATCACTTTTAGCTGCTCGCGCTCGGAGAGGTATCGCGTGATCAGGGCTGCCCAGCGGTCCCGTTCCGTTTTGGACGTCTTGGCGTAACCGTACCCGGGCACGTCGACGAAATACAGGCGGTCGTCGACCAGGTAGAAGTTGAACTCGCGGGTTTTACCGGGCGAGTTGCTGGTGTGCGCGAGGTTTTTGTGCCCGAGCAGCGTGTTGACGAGGGAGCTCTTCCCGACGTTCGACCTGCCGATAAAGGCCACTTCGGGGATCCCGCTATCCGGCATCTGTTGCCAGCTTGCAACCCCCTTGACGAAACGTGCCGGTACAGACTTCATCCTGGTCGGTGATTCAGGTTAAAAAACTTTTGCCCGAACCCCAACGAGCCAGCGCGTGAGGTGTTTCTCGCTTAAGAAACGCCGGCGAGGTGTTCCTGGACGGTTTTGCCGATAAGCGCCGGGTTTTCGATCACGACGACGCCGGCCTCTCGCAGGGCGGCGAACTTTTCGGCGGCAGTGCCTTTGCCTCCCGAGATGATCGCGCCGGCGTGGCCCATGCGTCGGCCCGGCGGGGCGGTCCGGCCGGCGATGAAGGCAAATACGGGCTTCTTGACGTGCTCGCGGATGTACGCGGCGGCCTCCTCTTCGGCCGTCCCCCCGATCTCGCCGATCATCACGACGGCTTCGGTGGCGGGGTCATCCTCGAACAGGGCAAGGGCGTCGACGAACTTGGTGCCGATGACGGGGTCGCCGCCGATGCCGACGGCGGTGCTCTGCCCGAGGTTGCGGCGGGTGAGCTGATCGACCGTTTCGTAGGTCAGCGTACCCGATCGGGAGATGACGCCGATAGGCCCGCTGGAAAATATGGAGGCTGGCATGATGCCGACCTTGGCCTCGCCGGGCGTGATGATCCCGGGACAGTTCGGGCCGACGAGACGGGCGCCCTTCCGGGCGACGTAGTCGACCACGGGGATCATGTCCTTCGTCGGGATCCCCTCGGTGATGCAGACGACGACCTTGACGCCAGCGTCGACGGCTTCGATGATCGCATCGGCTGCAAACGCGGGCGGGACGAAAATGATGGACGTGTTGGCGCCCTCCTGCTCCACCGCTTCGGCGACGGAGTTGAAGACCGGCCGATCCAGGTGCTTCTGCCCTCCCTTGCCGGGCGTGACGCCCGCCACGAGCGGCGTTCCGTACGCAATCATCTGTTCGGCATGAAAGCTGCCTTCCTTACCCGTAAAGCCCTGGACGACAAGCCGTGTGTCCTTATTGACGAGAATGCTCATTCCGATCAGGAGAAAGGATTCAAATTTTGCTCAAAGAAGCGGCGGGACAAAGCTACGAGCGGCCGCATAAAGTATAAACCCCGCGATTCCGCGAAATCGAAACGATCACGTATCGGCCAGCTTCATGGCGACGTCGCCTACCTGCAATAGCAGGGCTTCGTCGAAGTGGCGCCCGAGAAGCTGCATCCCGACCGGCAGGTTGGGGGGGGTGGGGTGCCTTCCGATAGGCACGACCAGCCCGGGAATGCCCGCCAGACTCGCCGAGACCGTATATACGTCGCCGAGATACATTTCGAGGGGGTTATCGATCTTGCTTCCGATCTTGAAGGCCGGTGTGGGGGTGGCAGGCGTCAGGAGAACGTCCACTTCTTCGAATACGCGGTCGAAGTCTTGTCGGATGAGGCTACGGACGCGCTGCGCCTTCCCGTAATAGGCCTCGTAGTAGCCCGAGGAGAGCACGTAGGTCCCCAGCATGATCCGCCGTTTGACCTCCTCACCGAAGCCCTCGGTGCGGGTCTGAACGTAAAGGCGCTTTAGCAGGGAGTCCTGCCCTTCGAGCTGCTCGCGTGTCTGGGCAACCCGTTCTTCGTCGCCGTCGGCTTCGGCGGCGGCGAGTGCTTCCTGGAGGGCGCGCTTTTCAGCGGCGAGGGCGCGGCGTGCCTCGGCAAGGTCGGCGCGATAGCCGTACCGAACGCCGTCGTACCGCGCCAGGTTGCTCGACGCCTCGGCCGTGGCCAGTATGTAATACGTTGCGATGCCGTACTCGGTGTGGGGCAGTGAAACCTCGCGGAACTCGGCGCCTTCTTTTTCGAGCGCCGCCACCATCCGGTCGATGTTTTCCCGGATGGCCGGATCCAGGCCCTCCCCGAGGTATTCCTTCGGGAGCCCTATACGAACGCCCTTGACGGAGCCCGTCAGGGCTTCCGTGTAATCAGGCACGGGCACCGGCGCGCTCGTCGAATCCCACTGGTCGACGCCGGCCATTGTACCGAGCAGCCGCGCCAGGTCCTCGACCGAATGGGCGAACGGCCCGATGACGTCGAACGAAGAGGCGAAGGCGACGAGACCGTACCGGCTGATCCGGCCGTAGGTAGGCTTCATCCCGACGACACCGCAGAACGCAGCCGGCTGTCGGACCGATCCCCCGGTGTCCGAGCCGAGCGCGGCGTTGCACATACCGGCTGCCACCGCCGCCGCAGACCCACCGGATGAACCGCCTGGCACGTACTCCGGTGCGACGGGATTGCGGACGGGACCGTAGTACGACGTCTCGTTCGACGACCCCATCGCAAACTCGTCGCAGTTGGTCTTGCCGATGAAGATGGCCCCTGCGTTGCGCAGGCGCTCGATGACAGTGGCGTCGAAGAGTGACGTGAAGCCCTGGAGGATCCGCGACCCGCACGTGACCGTCCGGTTCCGGATGCAGATCACATCCTTTACCGCCAGAACGAGTCCGGCGAGCGGGAAGTGCTCTCCGCGGGAAATCGCCTCGTCCAGGAATTTTGCCCTTTCCAGTGCTCCTTCAGCATCAACCTGAACGAAAACGTTCAGGTGGCCGTTATCCGCTTCAATACGTTGCAGATAAGAGGAAACCAGCGCCTCACACGTGGTTTCGCCGCGATCGAGCGCGGCACGGGCTTCAGTGAACGTTCTATATACCATGGTGAAAGATAGCGTCAAACGTCTTGCAGAAGCTCCATAATACAAAAAAGTCGAAGCCGGAGCAGCACAGGGATGCACTCCGGCTTCGGCCTACAAATCTTTATGAGACCCGATACGTTCGAAATCAGCTGCGCGGTTCGGTCTGTGGGGCGTTCTCACCCTCGGCGCGCGGAGGCTCCTGCGGCTGAGGCGCCGCATACGTATCCGTACGCGGTGCAGACGTTCCGTACTGCGGCGACTGCACGCGGGGCCGATCGTCCGCACTGTATTCTATCTCACGTTTGATGTCACGTGTTGCGTCTTTGAATTCGCGGATCCCCTTGCCCAGGCCGCGTGCGATCTCCGGTATGCGCTTCGCGCCAAAAAGCAGGAGCACGGCGAGGAATATCAATAAAAGCTCAGGAGCACCAATGCTACCCATAAAGTCACCTCAAAAACGTGTAATGGTTATCTGCGTGAGGACCTCCTCCTGACTGGCAAAATAACAATTTCTACCGGAAAGGAAAGCATTTAATCATTAAATGGGTGATATTTAATGATTTGCGCCGCCGCCTCCTGTTCATTAAATGACACGAACGAGCAGGGGCGCGGTTCCAGAAACGTTACACGTTTGTGCTGCCTTTGCAAAAGGACCAAATATTCATCTCAAAATGCCTTGTAGCACTGGCCGGGACCTGTTAGGTTAGGGATGAAAAAGGCTAATATGCCCAGCACGTCTGAATCCCCCCGCCAACTGACGCGGGACGAAATACTCTCCTGGCCGAAGGCCGAGCTGCACTGCCACCTGGACGGCTCGCTGCGCCTGGAGACGATGGTTGACCTGGCGAACCAGCAGGGAAAAACGCGATTGTTGCCGGTTCGCGAAGTGGCCGCACTCGAAGAAGTGCTACGTCAAATCGACCACTCCGAAACCCTCGAATCGTACCTCGCCTGGTTCCGGTATACGATTCCCATTCTTCAGACGCGTGAGTCACTCTTCCGGGCGGCGTACGAGCTGGCGGAAGACAACGCACGCGAAAACGTGCGGTACCTCGAAGTCCGGTATGCACCCATTCTTCACACCGAAGAGGGGCTCAGCCTCGAAGCGGTAAACGACGCGGTGCTCGAAGGGCTGGCGGCGGCCGGCCGGGACTTCGGGATACGGACGAACGTCATCATCTGCGGCTTACGTGACCGGTACGAGAGCGCGTCGCTCCGGCAGGCCGAAATCGCGGTCAGCTACCGCGGCCGCGGGGTGGTTGCCTTCGATCTGGCCGGCGGCGAGGCCGGCAATCCGCCTAAGCACCACCTGCATGCATTCTATTACGCCCGGAACAACCTGCTCAACCTGACGATTCACGCGGGCGAGTCGTGGGGGCCGGATTCGATCCACCAGGCGCTCTTCTTCTGCGGCGCGCACCGCATCGGGCACGGAACGACGCTTTACCAGGATCCGGAATTGATGCGTTATTTTGTCGATCACCGGATCCCGCTCGAGATCTGCCCGACGAGCAACGTGCAGACGCACGTCGTGCCGAGCCTCGAAGAGCATCCCCTGGTTCGGTACGTGGAGGCCGGGGTCCCGGTCACCATCAATACCGACAACCGGCTATTCAGCCGAACCACGGTCACCGACGAGCTGTTACGCGTACACCAGGTTTGCGGTATCGGGGCGGACGATCTCCTGGAGATCGTGCTGAACGGTTTCCGGTACAGCTTTTTGCCGTGGGAGGAGAAGCTGGATCTGCTTTCGGAAGTGATGGAAGAGTTGCCTGCGGCACAGCCCGGGCGCCTCGGAGTCTGGTAGGAACCTCTCGTCATAGAAAACCGCAAATCATTTTTGTTCAACATGGTACAGGTCATACAGCCGGTCGATACGCTCAGCGGGACGGTGCGCGTTCCGTCGGACAAGTCGGTGGCACACCGTGCGGCGCTGCTCGCGGCGCTTGGCGACGGGGTGTCGGAGATCCGGAACTATCCGGCGAGCGCCGATCCGCAATCGACCCTCTCGTGCCTCCGCCAGCTAGGTGTGGCCATCCGGGAGGAAAGCGGCCGGCTGGTGGTGGAGGGAGTAGGCCTGGAGGGGCTTCACGCGGCCAGTGAACCGATCGATTGCGGCAACTCGGGGACCACGCTCCGCCTGCTGGCGGGAATCCTGGCGGGCCAGCCTTTCTCCAGCACGCTCATTGGAGATGCTTCGCTGAGCCGACGGCCGATGACCCGCGTGACGGAACCACTCGGCCTGATGGGGGCGCACATCGAGACGGAGGACGGGCACGCACCGGTGCATTTGAGCGGCGGGCGACGGCTCAAGGGAATCACCTATACCCTCCCCGTCCCAAGTGCCCAGGTAAAATCGTGCGTGCTGCTGGCGGGGCTATATGCCGAGGGTGAAACGACGGTCATCGAAACCGTACCGTCTCGCGACCACACGGAGCGCATGCTGGGGCTCGACGTGTTTGAAATGGACGGTAAGCGGCACCTGACCGTTTCGGGCGGGCAGCGAATCCCGGCGCGTCAGTGGACGGTACCTCGCGACTTTTCCGCGGCGGCCTTTTTCCTGGTCGCCGGATCGATCGTCCCCGGCGGCGAGCTCGTCCTTCCGGAGGTCGGGCTCAACCCGACGCGGTCGGCGCTGCTCGACGTCCTGCGGGCGATGGGCGCTCAGATCACGGTCTCGAACGAGCGGGTTTACGGCGGGGAGCCGGTGGCCGACCTCCACGTCCAACCTTCCCAGCTCAGCGGCGTGACGGTCGGCGGCTCGCTCATTCCAAACCTGATCGACGAGATCCCCGTGCTTGCGGTTGCTGCGGCTTGCGCAACGGGCCGGACGGAGATCCGCGACGCCGCGGAGCTTCGCGTGAAAGAGACCGACCGTATCGCGGCGATCGTCAAAAATCTGCGGGCGATGGGCGCCTCGGTGGAAGAATTCGAGGATGGGCTGGCGATAGAAGGCGGCAGGAAGCTGAAGGGGGCAACCGTGGAGAGCTTCGACGACCACCGGATCGCGATGGCGATGGGCGTGGCAGGGCTCGTCGCAGAAGGCGAGACACGTGTACTCGGCGCGAAATGCGCCGCCATCTCTTTCCCGGACTTCTGGGAGAAGCTCAAGTACGTCTGCGAGGGAGCGGACGTTTGACCGGCCTCAGGGGATCCACAGGTGCTTCGAGAGGTCAACGCAGCCGTCCTCGGTGAAGGTGACGCCTTCGGACCGAAGCCTCTCTTCCATCACAAACGGCCCTTCGAAGTGCATACGTCCCGACAGGGCGCCGAAACGGTTCACGACGCGATGGCACGGCAGGTGCGATCCGGCGGCCGCTCTTAACGCCCAGCCGACCGTCCGTGCCGAGCTCCGGGTGCCCAGATGCTCGGCGATGTGGCCATAGGTGGTCACCTTACCTGCCGGAATCCTTGCGACCACGTCCCATACCTTCTGGAAAAAATCCTGATTGGCTTCCATCGGAAACGAAATGATTTGAGGCGGTCATTGATCACCGAGGATGATCGGGAGGCCATCCTTCCCCGATCCGACGATCACCGTCTTTGCGTTGGGCGACTCGGCCAGCTTTTGTGTGGCCTCGATGCCCTTGAACTGCAAGAACTGAGGTGTCAGGCTTTCCGTGATGATGCGCTGGTATTCAGCCTGCCCGAGCGCCTCGATCCGTTTGCGTTCGGCTTCGAGGCTATCCTTTTGCAGGG
Source organism: uncultured bacterium (assembly GCA_966250015.1). GTDB lineage: Bacteria > Bacteroidota > Rhodothermia > Rhodothermales > DASSAV01 > CBINFS01. The sequence goes on from CBINFS010000004.1 coordinate 126,620, forward strand.
TGAAGAAATAGCGTTCGACTTCCTGCTCCTCGGTCAGCTTGTTCTCGATCGCACGGCGGATCTGTTCCGGGAGAATAACGTTGCGGATGAGGATCGTCTCGATGGCGACGAACCGCCCTTCGACGCCTGTTCGTACCCGGTTCAGTATCTGTTCCTGAAGCTCGGTGCGCCGTGACGAATACAGCTCTTCGGGCGTGAACTGGCCGACGATTTCCCGGGCGGCGCTCCGCAATTCGGGCATCACCAGCTTGTTGTCGTAATCGGTGCCGTACGTCACGTGGAGCATCGGGAGGTTTTCCCGGATGGGCCGCCAGCGAATCGAGACGTCAAGCCCGATGGATAGGCCGTTGACGGAAAGCGCCGTGAGGTCTTCGAGGCGTTCCTGCACCCGGACGTCGTAGGTAAACACCTTGACCCACGGGGCATGTACGTTCATGCCTTCGTCGTAAACGCGGTTGAGATCGGTGCCGCCGAAGATGCTGTACCGGACGCCGGCCTCGCCCGAGCCGATCATCGTCGTCATACACCCGGCTCCGAGCGCCCCGACAAGGACGATGAGCGCCAGCCAGATGCCCATACGCGCAAACATGCGGGACACGTTCGGGTATTTTTCAGCCATTCCTCGAGGACCCGTGTACGGCATCGATTTGTGCCTCCCTGTGTGATTGGGTTCCCTTCTCTCGACGCAGGAGTATCTGAAAAGTTGCAGGGCAACATCCCGCGGACGAACAGGTTGAACCGTTGCCCGATCCCCCTCATCCACGCCGTACAAACCAACGGACATGATTTCGACTTCAGGACCAGAGGCAGTCGAGAGGCTGCAACATGCGCTTGGAGCGGACCGGCTCGGCCGGAACGTCATTCTGGCGCCGTATACCACCTTCAAGATCGGCGGACCGGCCGATCTCTTTTACGAAGCCCGATCGGCCGACGAGCTGGCGCGTGCCATCCTCGTCTGCCGCGAGCTTGGCCTCCACCACTTTTTGCTCGGTCTGGGAGCCAACATATTGATTGGAGACGGGGGCTTTCGGGGGCTCGTGATTCGCAACGTGGCCCGACACAAGACAGTCATTCCGGAGAAGAACCAGGTCTGGTCAGAGAGCGGCGCCGTCGTCTACCCGGACCTGATCGACCTCGCCGTCGAGCACGGCCTGTCGGGTCTCGAGCACTACGTCGGGATCCCGTCTACGGTCGGCGGCGCCCTGTGGCAGAACCTGCACTTCCTCTCTCCTCCCCCGGAACGCGAGCGTACGATGTTCATCGAGGAAGTGCTCGCGGAAGCCGAGATCCTGACGGCGGAGAACGAGCGGCGAACGGTAGATACCGCGTATTTCGAGTTCGGGTACGACTACTCGATCCTGCACGTCCGAAACGACGTCGTGCTCTCTGCGACGTTCCAGCTGGAGCCGGGGGATCAAAAACGGATGCGGGAGATCATGGAGGCCAATCTGGCCTGGCGCCGCGAGCGCCATCCTCCGCTCGACACCGAGCCGAGCGCCGGGTCGATCTTCAAAAAGATAGACGGGGTCGGAGCCGGCCGGCTGATCGACCAATGTGGGCTCAAAGGCAAAACGATCGGCGGCGCACAAATCACGCAGCGGCACGCCAACATCATCATCAACCGTGGCAACGCAACGGCGGCAGACGTGCGAGCGCTGATCGCACACGTGCAGGAGGTCGTCGAACGGGAGACCGGCTACCGGCTCGAAACGGAGGTTTCGTTCATCGGCGAGTTCTGAACGGCCGGCGCCCCCTCCCTTCCGGCAAGCCGGTACAGGTTGGCCGCGAAGGCATCCGCCTCGTCGAGCAGGCGCTGACGTTCCTCGAGCCCGTATTTCCAATCGTCCGGGAAAGCCGACCACCCGTGGCAGGCACCGAGCAGCGCGCCGAGCATGGCCCCGATAGTGTCCGCGTCACCGCCCATGTTGATGGCGGAGAGCAGGGTTGCTTCGATAAGCCGCGGGTTCCGCGCAAACATGGCGACGGCGAAGGGCCACGACTCGTCGGCGTCGAACCCGGCGCCGTCGCATAGCTCGTTCAGGTCGAGGGGGATGTCGCTCAGGTGATCCGAGAGGAGGCGAAGGCGCGCCGTCACGCTTCGCCCGGAAGGAAGGGTGCCCTGGTTGAGCTGTGTTTCAGCCCATTCCACCGTTTCGACGAGACCCTGCCAGAAGCCGTCGCGGTCGAAGGCGTCCGGATTCGTTCCGAACACGCGGCTCACGGCGAAAGCCTGCCCGAAGCCGGCAGTGAGCGCGATGGGGTGGGCGTGTGTGATACGCAGGACAGGGATTATGTGATCGAAGGCCTCCTTCGTAGACGCCCCCGATACGGCCCACCAGAGGCCGGGCGCCACGGCACGCATGGGGGCGCCGTTGGTTGGTTCGAGGTCGTCCCCACTCCTGCGCCAGTCCGCGCCGGCTGCCAGGCGTTCGATGGCCGTCCGGCTCGTCGTCCCCCATCGACGGGCTTCCGGAATCAGGTTGACGTAGGTTTCGGCGAGCCGGGGTGGGACCTCCTCGATCCGGCCCACTTCCGTCAAAACGCGAACGAGTGCAAAGGTGAACTGCGTGTCGTCTGTCCACTGACCGGCTTTGAGGTCGTGACGGCGTTCGTCGTCTGAAAAGCCTTTGATTCCTCGATAATACGTGCGTACGTTCTGATGGCTGAAACCTTCGACGGGCATCCCGAGCGCGTCACCTACCGCTGCCCCCAAAAGGGCGCCGCGGACTCTATCCTGAAAACCTGAACCGACCATTATATCTCCATTATTCAAAGAGTCACGATACACCGGCAGAACAAGCTTAAACGGATCACCGGACAAAAACCAAAGATGGGACGTTGAAGTGTCGGTGTATTCTTTCTGTACGGAAACGCACAGGTAAAGTTAAATGAATTGATTTTGATGAACTGGTTGACCGGAGCCTGGGCCATCTTTCTTAAGGATTTACGTCTCGAGCTGCGCAGCCGTTATGCGCTCAACATGCTGCTCATGTTCGTGCTGACGTCGCTTCTCCTCATCCTGTACGCCGTCGCCCAGGAAACGATCAGCGAGCGGGTGCAGGCGGCCCTGCTGTGGGTGGTCATACTTTTTTCGGCGGCAATTGGCCTCGGCCGCGTCTTCATTGGTGAGGAAGAGCGCGGGACGGTCTTGCTCCTTCAGCTCAATGCAACGGGCAGTATGGTGTTTGCCGGGAAGCTCCTGTTCAACTTTCTGCTGGTGGTGGGGATGAACCTGGTTGCGGCCGGCGCGTTTCTCGTGCTACTGGACATGCCCGTAGTGCTGCCCGGCCTGCTCGTGGTTACGATGCTGCTGGGCGGGATCGGCCTGTCCGGCGCCACGACGTTTCTTGCGGCGGTCATCGCGCGGACGTCCAACCACGGTCCCCTGCTGCCGGTCCTGCTTTTTCCGGTGTTGATCCCGTTGTTGCTTTCCGTCATCAGCGCAACGCACACGGCGATGGTCGGCAACGGCTGGGCCGAGGCACGAAGTGAGCTGCTCACGCTCGTCGGATTTGCAGGCGTCGTAATCACCGCCGCCGTATTATTGTTCGACTACGTGTGGAAGGACTGAATCAGCCAAACAACTTGCACCACGGATAGATGAGCGATTGGATTCTCGGCAGCAAATCCGGGGAGTTCGCAATAAAGCGATACACGATCATCCGAAACGTCATCCTGGTCTGGATGACCCTCGTTTTGCTCGGGGCGTTCTTGCTGGACATCCCCCGGATCGTCATTCTCGAGCACACCGCACGGAACCTGTATTTCCACGTGCCGATGTGGTTCACGATGATGGCAGCCGGGATCGTGTCGGCCTACCATTCGGTGCGCGTGCTTGCAAGCGGCGACCCGGTGCGCGACGTCCGGGCAAGTGAAGCCGCCCGGCTCGCGATCTTTTTCGGCATCCTCGGATTGCTCACCGGCATGATGTGGGCGCGATTCACCTGGTACCTCGGGACGGGCCTGTGGTGGAACTTCGATCCGAAGCAGTCCATGGCGGCCGTCCAGGTGCTGATTTACGGGGGTTACTTCGTTCTTCGCTCCACGATCGACGACCCCCGGAAAAGATCCCGCATTGCGGCGGTGTACAACCTGTTTGCGTTTGCGACGTTGCCGTTCCTGCTCTACGTCCTGCCGAGGCAGATGGAAAGCCTCCATCCGGGAGCCGAAGGGAACCCGGCGTTCAGCGAGATCACACACCCGATCATGCGCGTCGTCTTCTACCCCGCGGTGATCGGCTTCATCGGGCTATTCTGGATACTGTACACGCAACGGGTACGGGAGCGGCTACTTCGTAAAAAGCTCGAATATCAGCCCGAAATGTAGACTCTTTACCTGCAGCCCATGATCATTCATCCCATACAAGACACGCTGCAAGGCGCAGCACCGGACAGTATTCAGGCTTCGACGAGCGTGCCGGCACAAGGAGCCGACGGCCTCGAACGGGTCATGCTCGCCGACGACAAGCTCTTCGTCGTGCTGGCCGTCGTTTTGATAATCTGGGCCGGAATCGTATTCTTCATCTGGAGAACAGATAGAAGACTGCGTAATCTGGAACGAACCGTTGGATCGGGCATTCCAGACGAGACCATCTGACCCGTTCGAGAAGCCCTTTTCACACCCGAAATTGCTGCCCGTACCGTGATGAAGACCAAGACGATTGTTGGACTGGTATTGATCGTCGGATTCACCTCCCTCGTTTTCCTGAACTTTGGGACGCAGGTAGGGGGTTACATGAACTTCAGCCAGGCGGCGGAAACTGGCGCTCAGGCACACGTGGTGGGCGAATGGGTCAAAGAGCAGCCGATCACGTACGATCGGGAACGCAACGTCTTCAGCTTCTACATGAAAGACGACCAGGGACAGGTCCGCCTCGTCGAGTATTACAATCCCAAGCCAGCCAATTTTGAGGACGCGGAGAAGCTGGTGGTTGACGGGCGGGTCGAAGGCGACGTTTTCGTGGCCGATCACATCCTGGTGAAGTGCCCGTCCAAGTACAACGATACGCGCGCCCTGGAAGTGAACGCCTCTTACTGATTCCGCTACAGATAGACGAGCGTAGCGATAAGGAAGAAGACCATCAGGCCGAGAATGTCATTGCTCGTCGTGATGAAGGGGCCGGTGGCGAGGGCGGGGTCGATGCCGAGCCGGTGAAGCAGCAGGGGCACGGTGGTGCCGATCAGCGTCGCCATGACGATCACCGTAAGCAGGGAGCTCCCCGCCGTAATGGCAAGCCGCAGGGTCTGATCTCCCAGTTTGAGCGAGACGACGGCTACGATCAGAATAACGGCCAGGGCAAGCCCGTTAACGATGGCCACCCCCAGCTCCTTCAATACGCGCCGTATCAGGTCGCCCGACCACAACTCCCCCGAGGCCAGCCCCTGAACGACGATAGCCGAGCTCTGAATGCCCGCGTTCCCCGCCATTGCCGTGACGATGGGAATGAACGTGGCGAGGATAACGGCCTCTTCGAGGGCACTCTCGAACGTGCTGATTACGAATCCTGAAAAACCTGCGCCGAGCAGGCCGGTTAGAAGCCAGGGCAACCGCCCCCTGCTGATCTGGAAAACCGTGTCGCGCGGCCCTTCGTCCCCCGAGACGCCGCTCATGCGGTTGATGTCCTCTTCGGCTTCTTCGCGGATGACGTCGACGACGTCGTCGATGGTGATCAGCCCCAGCAGCCGTCCGCGCTGATCGACAACGGGGAGTGAGATCAGGTCGTACCGCTCCATGATGCGCGCCACTTCCTCCTGGTCCACGTCTGTCGTGACGGAGATCACGTCCGTATCCATGATCTCCCCGACGGTGGTATTGGAAGGTGAAAGCAGGAGCTTCGTCAACGAGACGTTGCCCTGGAGGCGTTGATCCCGATCCACCACGTACAGCCCGTATACTTCTTCCACGATGTCGGCATGGCGACGCACCTCCTCGGTGGCTTCAGCGACGGTCCAGGAGCTGCGGACGCTGACGTACTCCGTGCCCATGATACCGCCGGCGGTATCTTCCTCGTAGGTCAGAAGCCGCTCGAGGTCCTCGGCGTCTTCGAGGTCGGGGAGGATACGCTGGGCGATGTCGGTCGGCAGGTCGGAGAGGACGTCGGCGGCGTCGTCCGTATCGAGCTCGTCGATGAGCGCGGTGATGCGTTCTGGAAGAACCTCTTCGAGGAGAGCGGTGCGGAAGGATGGGTCGAGCTCGGGGAGCACGTCACCGGCATAATCCACCGGGAGCCAGTGGAAAACGCGATGCGCTTCGTCGAAAGGCAAGTGGAGGAGCAGCTGCGCCAGATCGGCAGGGTGCAGGTCCGCCACCAGGTTCAGCACCATTCCGCGCTGTCCAGCTCTTACCAGCTCGGAGACGTCTTCCGCGAGCTCGTTGTCAACTTCGAGCGTACCGGCCGGGCGGTCCAGATCACTTCCTACCACTGAATCGGTCATACGCGAACTGTTTTCGGTTGCCTAAACGACGACCAGTAAATACTTCGAACGATCACAAATCATTCGAAGGTACTACCGTGACGGTACTTCTCATACCCTCGACGGTCAGAAAAAAATGAAGGGCAACAACGCGTTTCCGATCAGGCTGCCTGAGCGAGGTACCGTGCAAGCTGGACGAACGCGGCGGGTGTCAGCTCCTCGGCCCTTTTGTTGGCCAAGTCGTCCGGCAACTCGACGTTACGGTCCCTGGTCCAAAAATGCAGGCTGTTACGGAGTGTTTTACGTCGCTGATTGAACGCCGCTTTTACAACCTGTTTAAGAACGTCGGGATCCACTCCGGCCAGGTCTTCGTCGCCCTTTCCAAAAACGAGCCGGACGACGGCGCTGGTAACGTCCGGTTGCGGGAAAAAGACGTGGGGTGACACACGAAAAAGGAGTGACGGTTCAGTGTAGAGCTGCGTGAAGACGCTCAGAATCCCGTAAGCCTTAGTGCGAGGGGCCGCGACGAGGCGTTCGGCTACTTCGAGCTGCATCATGACCACGGCTTCAACGAGGACGTGCCGGGCTTCGAAGAGGGAGAAGAGAATCTGGCTCGTAATGTAGTAGGGCAGGTTTCCAATGACGGACAGGCGTCGGCCCTTTTCGGCGGAGAGAGCGTCCCAATCGACTTCCAGCACGTCGGTGTGGCGTACGTCCAGACGAGGGTATTTGTGGCGGAGAAGCTCGACGGAGCGGGCGTCGACTTCGATGGCCGTCAGGTCTTCGTAGCGGGAAAGGAGCTCACCCGTCAGGGCGCCGGTGCCCGGCCCGATCTCGACGACGGCGGCATCAGGCGGCGCACCAAGTGAGGCAACGATCTTGCGGGCAGTGTTCGGGTCAGAGAGAAAGTTCTGGCCCAGGCTCTTTTTTGGTCGGATCGTCTTGGGCACAAATCACCGTACGCGCTTTCTCCGGTTACGGACGTAGTCTTCAAAAATGAACCCGCCGAGGTCGTCCAGGCTCGCGTAGTATGCTCGCCCCTGGTTCGCCTCGGTCAACTGACGAACGAAGTCCTGCAAATACGGATCCCGCGCGATCATGAAGGTCGTGATTGATATTTGCTCCCGGCGGCAGATGACGGCTTCGTCGAGCACCTTGTTGACGATCCGCCGGTCGAGGCCGAAGGCGTTGCGGTACATCCTCCCGTTCTCGAAGTGGCAGCTCGGTTTGCCGTCGGTGATCATGAAGATCTGTTTGTTGCGGTTTTTGCGGCGGCGCAGGATGTCGCGGGCACGCTGGAGGCCGGCACGCGTGTTCGTGTAGTACGGTCCCACCTGGAGGTAGGGCAGGTCACCGATCGACACCTCCCACGCGTCATTCCCGAACGCGACGATGTCGAGCGAGTCCTTCGGGTAGTGCGTCAGGATGAGCTCGGAAAGCGCCATGGCCGTCTTACGTGCGGGCGTTATGCGGTCCTCCCCGTATAGGACCATCGAGTGCGACAGATCGATCATGAGGACGGTGGCCATGGTGGCGTGATGGTCGGTCTCGAAGACCTCGAAATCGTCCTCGATGAGGTTCCAGTCGTCGAGCCCCGACCTCCTGAAGGCGTTCGAGAGGGTGCCGGTCACGTCGAGCAGGTGGGGGTCGTCGCCGAACTGCCAGCTACGGGTTTCGGGCAGGCGTTCGTCGCCGGCGCCGGGATAGGGTGTTTTGTGTTCGCCGCGACCGCTCTTACGGAGCTGCCCGAAGATTTCTTCGAGCGACCGCTGCCGCAGCGACCGTTCGGTGCGAGCCGTGATGCGTACCTCGCCCGCCTCATCCTCCTTCAGATAACCCCTGTTTTTCAGCTCCTCGATGAAGTCACCGATGCCCATCTCGTCCGAGGTGAGGCCGTAGCGGTTGTCGAGCTGCGTGAGCCAGTTGAGCGCCTCAGCGGCGTCCCCGGCGGTGAACTGGAGGAGCTGCTGGAATAGATCCAGGAGGCGGTCGAAGGTCGATTGTGCCTGACCGTGCCGCCGGTCGTCCCATTCGGTATAGCGAAAAATCATGGTCGTAAGAGCGAACGGTGTGCGACGTCCTTCGATCAGTCGATCGAAAGGTTTGCCGGTGACGAGTAGACACCTCTGTAGGGGCTGTTCAGGAACCGCCGCGCCATGTCGTGGACGTCGGCCCGATTGTCCATCGAGAGCACCTCGCGGTAGCAGGCGACGGCCCGGTCGCGATACCCTGCCGCGTCGTATGCCATACCCTCGCGAAGGCGTCCCCAAACTTCGAAGTACGACTCTCCGGGTTTCGTGGCGGAAAGCCGGCGGAGGGCAGTCAGGTCAGCGATGGCCTCGTCGTACCGGGCGTAGACCATGTGCGCACGGCCCCGGTAGTAAAGGGCCTGCTCGGCCATGGCCTGGTTGTAACCCGGCATCTTCTTCTCGTAGCGTGCGAGCACGTTGCTGAAGATGGCCCCGGCATCCCCCCACTTGCCCCAGTGTGCGTAAACGCGGCCTTCGAACGTGTGGAAGAACGGGTTATTGGGGTGCTCCTTCCGCAACCAGTTGACGTATTCGACGCTCTTGTCAAAGTCGCGTTCGAACAGGTAATAGATTTGGAGGAGGAAGTAGGCAGCTTCCGTTTGAATGAAGACGCCGTCTCTGGCGGTCCACTCGAGCGCCCGGATACCGCGAGCCCGGTCCCCCCTCGGGAAAAAGATCATGACCGGCTTGACGAAGGGGTAGCGATCGGGAATGGCAGCGGCGTAGTAGTCGTAGATGCCTTTTCCGAACGCATAATCCGCATTTGAAGGGTCCTTGCGGGCCACGCGAAGGACGTAGTCCATGGCGCGTTTGCCGTCGAGCGCCGACTTGTACCAGTCCCCCCGGTTCGATCGCAGGCGTCCCCGGAACCCGAGGGCGGCGCCTTTGAAGAAAATGGCGTCGAAGTTGTCCTTGTTCTTTTTCAGCAGGCGGTCGCTTCGCTCGATGACCTCTTCCATCTGAGCGAAGAAGGCCTCGTCGTGAGAGGTGTCGGAGAGGTCGAGCAGGATCTCCCACCAGGTGCTGAGCGCCTTGAGGAACGGTCCGGCTGGATGGTTGGGGTACCGGCGGTCGACCTGGTTGAAGAGCTTGTCGGCCTGCTCGAACTGCATGTCGTAGAGCAGATCGAGCCCTCGTTGAACCTGAAACCGCACGATCGGGTCATCGAGTATGGACTCATACTGCGACGGTTGCGCGGCCGCCGGTGAGACCACAAGCAACCCGATGGCCAGAAGAACTGCCGGTAAATAAGCCGGAAACAATCGCATAAAGGTCATACTCCATCCCTGCTTCATCACGTATCCGGTTGTAACAGACCCTCTTATCCGCTGTTCCAACAAGAGCGGAATCAGTCACTCGCATCGTCACGGGGAGATGATCGATCGGCGTCTTTACTGGTCCTCTCCGGCTGGAGTACCTCGCCAATCGTCCGGACCTGGCGAAGCAGGGCGCCCACCGTCAGGGCCCGTCCCGGCTGAATCGGCTTACCGGCGATCAGGAGCGCCCTTGCTACCCAGTGATTGCAGTTGTTCAAGACGTGGTATCTAGTCTTACCCTTGAAAAACCTGCTGTCGCCGTAAAGGCCCGGCCCAACTTCCAGCGGCCGGTCTTCCTCGTCGCGATCGTACTCGGAACGGATGTAGGCGACCAGCGAATCGAGCTGCCCGGCCGTGACGGGAATCCGGATCACCTCGCTTTGAGGGAAGGTGGCGGCCGGAGGCAAATTGAAACCCACCACGTGCAGCACGCTCGGGGTTGGCCACAGGCCAGCCTTCAGCAAGGTGAGCAGTCCCGGATCCTCAGCAGGATAGTAATCGGCGTCACCCCAGCCGACTTCGATGTACCTCACATCCGGAAAGACAGCCACTTCGGGCCATTGGTCGGGTTCCAGGCCGACGCACTGGATGACGATGCCGGCGTGCCACCCGTGCCCGACTACAAAAACGTCGCGTGTGTCGGCATCCCGAACCTGGGCAATCGTCGCGGGTGGATCCGGCCTGCATCCTGCCCAGCAAAGGATCAGGAACAGCATCCACGTCCGGTTTTTCATGTCACCAGCGGGCAGGTTTGTGAGTAAATCGTGGCATCACAGAACCAAGCTTGGTTCATCCGTGCCCCCCAGGTGCAGTTCAAATCAAACCATATGCAATTCGTAAAAATGGCGCAACAGAGCGCAGCCAGGAGGGTAAATGAAAGTAATTCATTCAATCCCGGTGAAGAAGTATGTGTAACCGAACCATCCGCATCACACTGTCGACCCTGAGCGCCCTGCTCGCCCTGATATTTACCACTTCGTCCGCACTTGCACAGGTGGCCGTTACCGGCACGGTCGTCGACGCGACCGATCGCGCCCCGCTCCCAGGCGCCAACGTGATCGCCACGCGCCTCACCCCGGACAGCACGCAGACCGGCCTCGCGGTCGACGCCGAAGGAGCCTTCCGGCTTTCGCTGCCGGCAGGCGAGTACCGCCTCCGCGTTTCCTTTGTCGGATACCGCACGCTCGATCGGCAGCTGACCGTCACGAACAGGCCTGTATCGCTGGGGGAGATCGCGCTCGAGCGAGAAACCGTCAGGCTTGGTGAGGCCGTCGTCGAAGCTACTCAGGAGCGCGTAATCCTCAAGGGAGATACGACCGTTTACAATGCGGATGCGTTCAGGGTGAATCCGAACGCCACGGCCGAGGACCTTGTCGCCAAGATGCCCGGCGTAGTGATCCAGGACGGCACCGTGCAAGCGCACGGAGAGCAGGTCCGCCGGGTGCTCGTAGACGGTGAGGAGTTTTTCGGCGACGATGCGGTGGCGACGCTGCGTAACCTCCCGGCTGAAATCATCAAAGAGGTTGAGGTATACGACCGGGAAAGCGATCAGGCGCGGTTTACGGGTTTCAGCGACGGGGAAACTGAAAAGACGATCAACGTCGTTACTCGCTCCGGCATGCAAAACGGTCAGTTCGGCAGGATCTACGGTGGCTACGGCACGACGGAGCGTTACGTGGCCGGAGGAACCGTCAACATCTTCGACGGATCGCGCCGCATCTCGATCATCGGCCTGACCAACAACATCAACCAGCAGAACTTCGGCACGGAGGACCTGCTGGGCATATTGAACGCATCGAATAATCAGCAGCGTGGCGGTGGTCCTCCGCGCGGCGGCGGACGTCCAGGCGGCGGAGGTCCTCCCGGTGGCGGCGGCGGTTGGGGCTGGCGAGGCGGCATGGGCAACTACATGGTCGGCGAGCGGGCCGGCGTCAACACCACCAGTGCACTTGGCCTGAACTACGTCGATCGCTGGGGCGAGAAGATCCGCGTCAACGGCAGCTATTTCCTCAATCTGGCGGGCAACAACACCGACGCGCTTTCGGACCGTGAGTACTTCCTCACGGGTGGCGCCAACCAGTTCTATTCAGAGACGAACAAGGCCGAGAGCGACAACGCGAACCATCGCTTCAACCTGCGGCTGGAGGCTACTCTTTCTGAATCAACCGAGCTGACCTTCACCCCAAGGATCAGCGTACAGCAGAGCTCCTCGTCGAGCACCCAGACCAGCCTCAGCACCCTCGCAGGCGGCGACCCGCTCAGCCAGAGCACAAACAAGTATTCGAGCGAAAACCTCGGTATCTCGACGAACAGCAACCTGCTGATCCGCCACCGCTTCCCGACACGTGGCCGGACCATCTCCGCCAACGTCGGCATCAACCTCAACGGCCGGGACGGAGAGTCGAGGCAGGACGTGCTCAGCCGCTTCTTCCTGGACGACGTGATTGGCGCCGACTCGACCGACGCCTACAACCGGCTCATCGACAACGAGGAGTGGAACCGCTCGTTTTCCGTGCGGCTGGCGTACACCGAGCCCGTCACGGAAAACTCGCAGCTCGAGGTGACGTACGCCCCCTCCCTGTCTAAAAACGCGGCCGATCGGCCGGCTTTCCTGCTCGACCCGATCACCGGCACCTACATCATCTCCGACACCGAGTTCACGAGCTACTCCGACCAGCAGATGCTCCGGCAACGCGGCGGTATCACGTACCAGTACCGGACCGAAAAGTGGAACGCGTCGGTGGGCCTGGACATCCAGGACGAGCGGCTGAACTACGAGCAGGAGGGCACGCGAGCCTTTGAAGTCAATCGCAACTTCTTCTCGATCCTCCCGACGGCGAGGTTGCGCGCCCGCTTCTCCGAGAGGCTAAACCTCGAAATCAATTATCGTCCGGACACGGATCCGCCGGGTGTCAGCCAGCTTCGCGACGTCATCGACGACTCGAATCCGCTCCTGATCACGGGCGGCAATCCGGACCTGAAGACCAGCATGTCGCACCGCGTCGACGTGCGGCTGCGGTCGACGAATCCCGAGAGCGGGCGGATGCTGATGGGATTCTTCAACCTCTCAACCACGCAAAACTACATTGGCACTGCTGCCTTTGTGGCCGATAAGCCGATGATGCACCCCCGGGGTGTTTTCCTCGAGCCGGGCGCCCAGTTCTCCTACCCGGTGAATCTGGACGGATACTTCAGCGCACGTTCGTTCGTGATGTTCGGCCACCCGCTCTCGTTCATTAAAAGCAACGCCAACCTGAGCACCGGCATCTCGTACACGAGCACACCCAGTCTCATCAACAACGTCGAGAACCGCGCGAATGCGGTCTCTCTCGACGGAAGGGCCTTCATCGGCAGCAACATCAGCGAGCGACTGGACTTTTCGCTGTCGTACGGGGTGAGCTATACGACCGTATCCAACTCGGCGGCGAGCATCCAGCAGAATAATTACGTACGCCAGCGGGCTGGCATCCGGCTCAACTGGTTGCCGCTCAAGCAGATCATCCTCATGTCGGATTTGAGCTACTCGAACTACTCGGGGCTGTCGGCCTCGGTCGACCCGACGGAGGTGATGTGGAATGTGGGGATCGGCTACCGGTTCATGAAAAACGAAATGGCAGAGGTTCGGTTGACCATTACCGACCTGCTTGGCCAGCAGAACAGCACGAGCCGCACGGTGACGGGGCTCTACATCGAGGACAGCGCCTCGAACACCCTCGGGCGGTACGTCATGCTGAATTTGATCTACAAACTTCGCCAGTTCGGAATGTAGTGCAAACAGAACGGTCACCCGGAGGGCAGGACCTACGCGCTCCGGGTGGCCGGTTCACGCATTACCATTCATCTTTTGCCGTGCGCTTCGGCATCTCAGATCGAGCATATGCGTACTGGGTACTTTCACCCGGCACGCATGAAGTAAGCTCGATCTGATTTTTTAATGGGGAAATCCAGCCGTTCTGACCTTTCGGCGCTCCTCTGTGAGCCCGGCACGGTGCTGCTCGATACGGGTGCGACGGATTCGGAGAACACGGAAAGTCTGCTCTTTTCCACGCCGCATCAGATCGTATCCTCCCGGACGCTCGACGAAGTGCCGGGAGCGTTCCTTGCGCTCGACGAAGCCGTCAGAGACGGGCTGTACGCAGCGGGTTACGTAAGCTACGAGGCCGGCTATGCGTTTGAAAAGATTGGCCAGGTTGAGGGCGGCTACCTCCCCCTCGTCTGGTTCGGCCTCTATGACGAACCCCTTGTTCTTAGCCAGGAAGAGACCAACCGCCTACTCGAACGGGCCGATGATCCATTCTCCGTTACCGGCGGACGCTTCGGCCTGGGCCGTGGCCGTTACCGGGAAAAGATCGAGGCCATCAAGGCCCACATTCACGAGGGCGACGTCTACCAGATCAATTTTACGGCGCCATACACGTTCCGCTTTTCCGGCTCTCCCCTCTCGCTCTACAGGGCATTGAGGCGACGCCAGCGAGTGGCCTACGGGGCGTGGATCTGCCTCGATCCGGCCACACACATCCTCAGCCTTTCGCCCGAGCTCTTCTTCCGTCGAGCAGGCGACCTGATCACGACCCGCCCAATGAAAGGCACGATCCCCCGGGGCAGAACCCGCGCGGAGGACGAAGAAAACAGACGCACTCTGACCGAGGACGCCAAGAGCCGGGCGGAAAACCTGATGATCGTCGATCTCCTGCGAAACGACCTTTCCCGGTGCTGCAAGCCGGACACCGTTCGGGTGCCGCGGCTTTTCGAAAGTGAGGTGTACGGCACCCTCATCCAGATGACCTCGACCGTCGAGGGGCAGCTCAGAAAGGACGTTACGTATGCCGAGATCTTCCGCGATCTGTTTCCGTGCGGTTCGGTGACCGGCGCGCCCAAGATACGGGCGATGCAGCTCATCCGAGAGATCGAGGAAACGCCGCGCGGCGTCTACTGCGGTGCGGTCGGCTTTGTCGCTCCGAATCGGCGCGCCGTGTTCAACGTGGCGATTCGGACGATCGTACTGCAAAACGAGCGGGGCGTGCTGGGCCTGGGCAGCGGGGTCGTGTGGGACTCGGAGGCGGAGGCCGAATACGACGAGTGCCTCCTCAAAGCCCGCTTCTTTACGGACCTCGATGCTCAAGACGATTTACCTCCCTTTGCCCTCATCGAAACCATGCTGTGGGACGGCAAAATCGACCTGCTCCCCTTGCACGTGGAGCGCCTTCGCGATTCGGCCACGTATTTCGGTTTTCCCTTCTCAGAATCCTCATTCGTAACCCGCATCGAGCAGGAATCCGCCCACCTTCCACCGGGGGAGCGTTACAAAGTGCGGGCGGTGCTCGACGCAGAAGGTCGGCTCACGGTAACGAAAGAGAAGCTGGGGCCGGTTGAAAATGCGGCTCGAACCGTCTGCCTGGCTTCGATTCGCTCGGATCCGGCTAACCGGTTTCTTTACCACAAGACGACTCGCCGTGACCTGTACGAGGAGGAGTACGTGCGCGCCGTGGAGGCCGGGTATTCGGAGTCGATTTTTCTCAACACCCGGGGCGGAGTGACCGAAGGCACGCGGACGAACGTGTTCATACGTAAGGGAGATCGGTACCTCACCCCGCCGGTCGAGTGTGGGTTACTCGCCGGTGTGTACCGCCGCCACCTGCTCGAAACGTTGCCGCGCGTGGAAGAGCGCGTGCTATACCCGAAGGACCTCGCCGAGGCAGACGCCGTTTACGTATGTAACGCCGTGTGGGGGCTCGTAGAGGTACGAATCGAAGGGCTTGATCCATAGGAAATCCAGCTCATCCTACCAATGCAATAATCGATATAGTGTAGTTCAGGTTATTCAGTCCCTAACGGGCTCAAACAAAACGGCGTCGGCGAAGACGAACCCGTCTCCGGCCTGGCTTTGCAACTCGAGGTAGACCTCGCCGCCTCTCGTAAACGTGTAGGTACCCAATGGCACCCACGAGGCTATCCCGTGCTGCAAACCTGCCCCTTCCCGTTCCGGTTCGCGCATGTTGATGGTCAGCCGTTCGACCCCGGCAGCGTGCCGGATCGTAACGGGAACCTGTGTGGCGAGCCCCTCATCCCGTGGCCAGTACAGATAGACCTGGTACTCGCCGCTCGTTTCGATGGCTGGCACAAACCGAACGCTACCGGAACCGCTGCTGCGTAACACGCTCGGGCCGTACTGCCCGCCGGCCGTCGTCGACGTCCAAGTCCCCATTGTTTGGATCCGGTCTTCGAAGCGATCGTCGACGAGCACCTCGGGCGTGCTGCCGTCCGCGAGGGGATTGTCGCGCAGCTCTTTTTGAAGCGCCTTCACGTCGACCTGCTGGACGGACGTGTTCGCGTCGATCGCCATGACGGCCGCCACGGCGGCGGACTGGCCAAGGACCATAAACACCGGCTCCATCCGGATCGAGCCGTAGGCGATGTGTGAAGCCGACAGGGCAACGGGCACCAGAAGATTTGTCACCTCCTCGCGCTTCGGCGTGATCGAGCGGTAGGAGATGGGATAAGGCGGGAAGCCGCCTACCTCGACGTTGCCTTCATTTTTGACCATCGCCGTGCCGTCCGGACCCTGAATGACGACGCGCTGGACGTTGTGCGAGTCCATGGTGTAGGCGGCCATCCCCACGCCGTCCTCGACGACTTCGGCGCCGACGCAGTTGTGCTCGGTCATGACGTATTCGCCGATGAGCCGCCTTGCCTCGCGCACGTAGAGCTGGTGAGGCCATCCGTCGGTATCGAGAAACTCGTCCCGGCAATAGCCCCACGTTTGCATTTCCCGCCGAAGGTGTTCGGGCACGCGTTCGTCGGTGGCATAGAAAAAGAGCAGCCCTTTCTGATAATCCTCGTGAGCTTTCCAGATCGCGGCGCGTTCGTCGTAGTCGGCGTCGGGATAGTCCCAATTCTTGCCGATGAAGTCGGTCGAGAAGCCTCCCCGGTTGTTCCAGTCCGTTTTGCCGCGGGGCATCTCGCTGATGATGAACAGCTCATTCAGGCTTTGAGGATCGTTTTTTTCGATCAGCCTGAGCAAGAGCTCGTACCTATCGGGGTCGTAGTTGTCGGGCTCGGTAATCGGCAGGCGCCCGGCGTCGTCCCGGCAGAGGCTCATCCGGAAGTTGTAGGCCTGCACACCTCTTCCCCCGGTCCCATTCGGCTCGACGCCAACCCCGGTGATTTCCGGCAGCAGACCGCTCGACGGGTCACCCGGCGTCACGTACGGGTCTACGCCGTCCGGGAACTGGTGGCCCGTCATGAGCTGGACGCCGTTCAGAGTTTCGTTATAGACGGAATTTGCCTCGCGGCCGACGAAGTACGAAGCGCCGGCACGCGCCATCAGGTCGCCCTCGTAGCTCGCATCGATGAAGACCTTTGCCGCAACGACGAGGTCGGGCGTCCTGCCGGTCGAGCCCGCGTATTCGAGCGTTACCGTTTGAATGTCGGTGCCGGATTTTTCGACGTCTTTGATCCGTCGAGAATACAGGATCTCGACTTCCGCCTCGTCCAGGTACGCTTCGAACACCTGCTCGGCGGCGTGAGGCTCGAACTGCCAGGCCTCGAACCGGCCGTAGTAAGAGCCGAGCCTTCGGTAGAAATCGAGGGCGACTCCGGTGACGGCGTATTTATTGCCGATGTCGGTCTGGCCGAGACCGCCCGAGCTCATGCCCCCGAGGTGCCTGCCCGGTTCCACCAGAAGAACGCTTTTACCATACGTCTTTGCGGTGTAAGCGGCAATGACGCCACCCGACGTGGCGCCGTAAACCAGGACGTCCACCTCGATTGCCGGTTGTTGCTGCCTGGCGCCGGTCCATCCGAGCAGGCAAAGCATAAGGACGAAGAGCAGGAAACGGTTCATGAGGAGCCTCGGGTAAAGCGTACTGGCGTGAAACGGTGCAAGAGTCCATCTGCCGGTAAAGGTAGCGGGTTACTGATGGAATCTACGGATTTGCCGGAATGGGGCGTAATCGTACCAGAAGACCTTTCCGGAAAACGTCGCGTCATCGTAACACACCCCGACACCCCATCCGAGTATAACCCGGAGTACGAAAACTTTGGCAGCCGGGAATCCATATGAAAGGCTACGCGCTCTTCAGGAATCGGCGGGAGGGACGAAGAGATCATAGAGCTGCTGGAACTAGCCAGTAGCGGCATCAAGAACCGTCACGAGAGGGGTCATGGAGTCTGAAGATTTGCCGGCATACGGAACGTACGTCGAGGTGAAGGCCGGCGATCAGGTGCTGGAGGGAGACCTGTTCGTGCCGCCCGACGCGCAGGGGCTGCTGCTGTTCGCGCATGGCAGCGGCAGCAGCCGCCGCTCTGCGCGGAATCGGTACGTTGCAGGCAGACTACAAAATGCTGGATTCGCGACCCTCCTCATCGACCTGCTGACTCCCCGGGAAGAAAAGATCGACGAGCATACGCACCACCTCCGCTTCGACATTCCACTCCTGTCGAGACGTTTTTTGGACGCGTCCGACTGGGTTTGCGACTACGAGGAGACGCGTCACCTGCCGATCGGAGCATTCGGGGCGAGCACGGGGGCTGCCGCAGCCCTCATCACCGCCGCAAAACGACCCGATCGGATACTTGCCGTCGTCGCACGCGGAGGGCGGCCGGATCTGGCGAAAAGAAGCCTTCGGGATGTCAGAACGCCCACGCTGTTTGTGGTCGGAGAAAAGGACCCGGCCGTTATCGAGCTGAACCGGCAGGCCATGGCATTGATGCGGTCAAAAACGGAGCTGGTGATCGTGCCGGGAGCGTCACACCTTTTCGAGGAGCCCGGAAAGCTCGAGGAGGTCGCCCGGCTCGCCGCCAACTGGTTCGTTTCGAACCTGGCGTCATTTGGACGCCGTCCCGACGCGGCTTACTGATATCGATTCAAGGTTACACCCATGCAAAATTGCCACAGCACACGCTGTCTCGTCTTCGCCCTGCTGGTTTTCTTTTCGGCCTGCGGGCGTGAGGGGCCGCCGGAACCGACTAACATCGACTCCTCGTGTGAAGCGCCCGGCGTGCGGGCGGTCGTTCTGAGTGTGGGCGAACGCATGAAGCTGGTTTCTCTCCTTGCGCCCGACAGCGTCCTCGTGCGTGAGATCCGGGACGCGTACGAACCGTACGTCACGCCGGAGCTTCTCCATACGTGGCTTTCCGATCCGTCACGTGCGCCGGGCCAGCAGGGATCGAGCCCCTGGCCGGAGCGGATCGACATCCAGTCGGTGGAAGCGACCGGACCTGGTGTGTGCCGGGTGGAAGGTGAAGTGGTCTATATGACGAGCACCGAAGCGGGAACGGGCGAAGCGTTTAGCCGGATGCCGGTCACAGTACACGTCACGAATGGGGACGAATGGCTAATCGATAGCTTCGAACAATCGGGAAGCCCGCCAGACGCCAGTTCGGCCGCCCCGGATATGTAAGCAGGGGGGTTGACGCACATTCCGGAACGGCATTACTTAGCCGGTCAAACAGTCCTTCAACTGCGTTGACCCCATGCGAAAGATTTTCTTCGGATTGGTAGCCGTATTCCTGCTGCCCGGAGCGGCAAGCGGCCAGTTTTTCGATTCATTCGACGGAAACGAGGCATCTCCGGCCGGATGGGAATCCTTTACCGGCGACGGTGAGGCCACCATCCAGTTCATCCAGAAGCAAGATTATGCCTCGATGGTCGTCGACGCCACGAAGGACCGCCGGTTGATCTGGTGGGCGGTGATCAAGCGGGAGGTGTCGGAAGCGCTGGACCTCGGCCTGCTCGAACAGCCCGGGTACGAATTACGAATCGAGGCACGTGTACGGACCAGCCACGCACCGCGACGGCTGAACATGAGCTTCAACACGCAGCGCACGACCGACTTCCACTCGCACCTGATGGAGTACGACATCCCCGACACGACCGGCTGGCACGTCATCAGCATGACCACGAAGGACTTCGACGCCCGCCCGGGTGACCAGGTGAACGCTCAGATCGCGATGATCGACTGGGGACCCGACGTCTACCGGACGGACGTCGACTACGTCCGTGTGGACGTGGTGCGGGCAGATACGGTTGGGCCGGATCTCGGCACCCCGCTCCCCTACCACCCGCCGGCGGGCGACCCCGAAACCTTCGATTATCACGTGCCGGTAGCACAGGATGCCACGATCGACGCGCGATTCCCGGACCTCAACTTCGACCGATGGTCGACTGTTGAGCAGGGGGATACGGTGCGCCTGGTTGCGGTGAGCCCCACCCAGGTGGCGCTGCTACAATGGGACCTGAGCCCCTATCGGGGTAAAAAGGTTGCCGGATGGGGCACGCTCGAGCTCACGACCCACGACCTTGAAATGGCGCCGCAGGATCTCGAGGAGTTCGACAAGGTACGCGTACACGAAATACTGGCTGGCGATCCTCACTGGAAGCAGGAGACGGTGACGTACGACGGGTTCCTCGCGGGAGAGCCTCTCTTTAGCGCGCTCAATTCGCAGATGACGATCGACGTAGCCCTGGCGAGCGCCCGGGGCGAACGCACGC
This sequence comes from uncultured bacterium, assembly GCA_966250015.1. GTDB lineage: Bacteria > Bacteroidota > Rhodothermia > Rhodothermales > DASSAV01 > CBINFS01. Next base: position 146,871 of record CBINFS010000004.1, read on the forward strand.
TAATCCCCATCTCTCCTCCGGTTTTGCAGCGTCTGCTCGACGGCAGAACGCGCGGCCTGGCGCTCCGTCCCATCGGCGCACTCCACGCCTCGTTGTACGCCAAAGAGCACCGGGATGGTGTTTTTGGTGCGAAACTACACTTCAACGTGGAGGATTGAGATACATCCGCTGATCGGCAATTGTAGAGCTGCCACTTAACCTATCAAACTCGCCAGGCTACTCCATGCACTTCCTCCGTTTAGGCCTTCCGCTCGTGATCCTTTTCATTGCTGCCGGATGCAGCAGCACGTCACACTTCACACCCGGTGGGATTCTACGACAGGCCGTCGACGTGCCGGACCATTTCCTGGTTGGCTCTCATTCCGACACGACGACCAGTGTACCGAGACCTGGCGAAGGTTGCCGGAATCCGATGATGGATCCTCGGGATGGTACGCGGCTCATTCTCGTGCGGTCGTCAGAGGGTCTGGGAGACTACGAGGCGCCGGAGGGGCGGTACGGCGTGGGTGGAGGTGAACTTTTGAGGCTCGACTGCGGAACCGGAGTCGCGAGGGGAATCGTTCGCCGGTAAATGCCGGTACATTGACGACTTCGCGCTCAACAACACCCGACCCGTTTCTCTCCCAAATGAACATACGTCTTGCCAGGCTTGACGACGCCGCTGCGACGGCGGCCATTTACGCGCCAATCGTTCGTGACACGGTCATCTCGTTCGAGGTTGAGGCTCCCGATGCCGCTGAGTTCGAACGGCGCATATCGGGTATTCTTCCGAAGTTTCCGTGGCTCGTGGCCGAGGAGGCGGGCAGGGTCGTCGGGTATGCATACGCCGGACCTCACCGCGCCCGGGCGGCGTACCGCTGGTCGGTGGAGCCGTCAGTTTACGTAGCCGAAAAAGCCAGGGGTCGCGGTATGGCGAAGGCGCTCTACGAAAAGCTGTTCGCCATCCTCCGCGCACAGGGTTTTGCAAACGCCTACGCTGGCGTCGCGCTGCCGAACGAACCGAGCATCCGGCTTCACCGCGCCTTCGGATTCAAGGATGTAGGGATTTATGAACGGGTAGGGTTCAAGTTCGGAAAGTGGCACGACGTGTGGTGGGGTGCGCTCGACCTCGCGCCTGACCGGGACGGGACACCTCTACCTCCCCTTTCCCTCGACGACCTCAATCTCACCGTTTTTTTCACGGCCGCCTAGAACGCAGCAGAACGAAATCGCGATAGCCAGTTAAAATGTGTGATTGATCCACAATCTCGTTCGATCGATGGTCCATAGTGCCGCTCTACCGTTCGTCTTACACCGTGAGCATGACGTCATAAACTGGCATGAGGTCACGTCCACCCGCGAGCAGCTTCACGGGCTGCTCCGAGTCGATGGCGAGCATCTTCACATTCAATGGCGCGCCACGCGTAAGATCAGCCGGGTTGGACGTGAGATCCGCACCGACCTGGAGCTTGCCCCGATACGGGAAGTCACCATTCCCCTTTCGGGAGTAGCCGGGGCGCGCATCCGCTGGACCTGGCGGCGCTGGCCTCCTCACGAAGTGCTCGTGCTGACCGCTACCGACCTGCGAGCCTTCGACGCACTGACCGGTGAAGGAGACGTTCCCGGTCTCGTGCTCGAACACCCGGCAGAAATCGTGCTCGACTTACGGTGGTCTGATCGGAAGCTCGCGCGGGAGTTCGTCAGTGAGCTGAGACTGGCGATCAGCGAGCACCTGCTCGCCTCTCTCGAGAAGGAATCGGAAGAAGACTGGCAGGCCCCACAGCTCGAAGACACACAACTGGACCAGATTGAAACAGAGAAACCCGCCGAAGTCCGCCAGGCGATCCGGCAAAAATCATGAACGGACCTCTCGTTGGTTCCGATACCAACAATCCGGAGTCTCCTTTCACTTCTTTCTTTTCGAAGCCGCTCTTTGCAGATTTTCGGCTGCGCGGAATTTTGTGATCCGGCTTATCAGATCGTACGGTACCGGCTCGTCCAGGGGTATTTGAAGGGTCCCTTTTGCCCCCTTGTACGCCGATAGCTCTTCTCTGAACGCCTCGTTTTCACGCGGAGCCGGGTAAAACCCGATGTGGTTCTTGTAGGCCGCAAAATAGACCAGGTTACCCTTGTATTTGAAAGTCGGCATCTGATAGCTAATCGCCTCCTCTGCCTCGGGCGCCGCCTCTTTGATCGTTTTACGGATCAACTGCAGCTTCTCCTGGACGTTTTCCGGAAACGCCGTGATGTATTCGTCGATGGACTCGGGAGTCTTCTTGGTTGCCAGCATCGTCTTTTCCTATATCGATCCGTTTTGAGAGTTGAGCTGTGTTGACATGATCCTGCTTCATCGGTTCCCAGCGAGATAGCGCTATATACGCCTTGAAAAATGGGCTCACGCGAAGACGCGAAGTATGACGAAGAATAATCCGCTGATGGACGCCGATTATCGCAGATGATTTTTTAGGATGGAGGCAGACCGAAGCCGGGACATTCAAGGCTAATAAAGACTTCAACCATTACGTCATCTCCGCGTAGGCGGAGATCCAGGAAATAACTCCAAAGGCCCAAACGGGTCAGCCCCGCGTGCCCTTTCGTGGATTAACTTCGTCAGTCACTTCGTTCGTGTCGGATCAAGTCCGGAATGACTTATTGGGGAAGGTATTGGATAGTTCAGAAGAGCATCCTGCCTTCGAGATACAAGCACTCTACCCGATCGGAAATCATCCACGAACATCTGCGGATGGTAGTACAAACTCTTCTTTGCGGCTTCGCATGACCTTTCTTTTTTTGAGCCGGCTTTGATTAAAGCTCACACACATCCATAAAACCTTGAGTTTGCACTTTCATATGCGTACTCTTTTTATCGGTAGCTATTGAGGCCTCTACCCGTTCGCCCGGTTAGCGGCCCCGTCCCTCAACACATCTTTTTGCCTAGTGAACAAAATGCACGAACTCGAAGACCTGGATTTCCTGGATGACGCCGCCGCCGAATCTTCGGAATGTTGTGACGATGGATCGTGTTGCTGCATGGACCGGCGCACGTTTTTGACGCTGGCCGGTATCGGAACAGCCGGTCTGGCGGCGATGGGTCCACGTGCGATTGTGGCCGGTCCCTACGACCCGGCCGACGCGGTAGATCACTTCGTCCCGGCCGATAAAAAACTGAGCCCGGAATGGATCGCCTCCCTTTTCGAGAAAGGTGAACCGACGTGGTACGAAGGGTCTGATCTCGACACGATCGGCATGCCGGTAGGCGGCATCTGTGCGGGTCAGGTTTATCTCACCGGAGATGGGCGGCTCGTCTACTGGGACATCTTCAACCAGAACTTCAATTCAGGTTGGGGATCGGAGAATTACCGGGAGGGGCGCTTGCCCACCTCCATGGTGATCAACGATGGAAGCACCATACGCGTGGTGGATGCACCGGCGGTCGAGCAAGGCGCCGCAATCCGTGTACGCACGGGAAACCAGACGATGGTTCGCCCGCTGAATAAAAGCGGATTCCCCGGCGTTCGTTTTCGAGGCGAGTATCCGATCGGACTGGTCCAGTACAGGTCGGACGATTTTCCCGTCGAGGTAGATCTCGAAGCTTTCTCTCCGTTCATCCCGTTACAGGCAGAGGACTCGGCGCTACCGGCGACCACCTTGAACTACACCATTCGGAACCGAAGCAACGCCGCGGTCGAGGTCAGCCTGGCTGCCTGGCTCGGGAATGCGGTTTGTTACTTCAGCTTTGGCGATCCGGCTGGCGGCCTCCGGCGAGTGAACCAGGTCATCGAGGGGGAAGGCCGCCGTACGGTCCAGATGAGCGTGGAGGGCGAAGGCGTCAGGGGCCTCTCTCGACGCCGGGATTACGGCACGATGAGCCTGACCGTCAACGGTGGTGAGGGGCTATTGGCGACCGCATACGTACCGGCAGGCGACCTTCCCGACGTCCTCTTCGCGCAGGACGGGCTTGCAACCGGTACGGAGACCGACAGGACGGGCGGGCAGCAACCGATCGGTGCGGTGGGACGCACGGTACGTCTCGAGCCCGGCCAGGAGGAGAAGCTCACGGTCGTCGTTTCGTGGTTCTTGCCTAACAATACCATCTTCGAGGACCGGTGGGTCGGCAACTACTACGCCCGGCGCTTCGAGGATGCGAAAGGCGTAGCGGACTATCTGCTTACGAACTTCGACCGGCTTTCGCGTGAGACGCGGCTGTGGCGGGATACCTATTACGACTCGACGCTGCCCTGGTGGCTGCTCGACCGGCTGCACTACACCGCATGTAACCTGGCCAGCTCGACGTGCCTCTGGTGGCGAAACGGCCGTTTCTGGGCGTGGGAGGGCAACGGCTGTTGCCACGGCACGTGCGGACACGTCTGGAACTACGCCCACACCGTGGCGCGGCTCTTCCCCGAGCTCGAGCGGTCGGTCCGGGAAATGCAGGACTTTGCACCCGGCATCGGGTTCAAACCGGACGGCTCCATCGGCTTCCGGGGAGAAGGGTGGGACCTCTGGGCAGGCGACGCCCAGGGCGGGTACATCCTCAAGGCGTACCGCGAGCATCTCAACTCCCCGAACTCGGATTTCCTGGAGCGCAACTGGCCGAACATAAAGAAGGCGATGACTTTCCTGCACGAGCAGGACGGGAATGCCGACGGGCTGATCGAAGGAAGGCAGCACCAGACCTACGATCAGGATTATTACGGCCCCAACACGTTCGTCGGGTCGATGTACCTGGGCGCCTTACGCGCCGCGGAAGAGATGGCGCGTGAGGTTGGGGACGAGCAGTTCGCCAACCGGTGCCGTGAAATCTTCGAACGGGGCCGCGAGCTAACGGTTAAGCACCTGTTCAACGGGGAATACTTCATCCAGCAGGTAGACCTCGAGCTACATCCGACCGATCAATACAAAGACGGCTGCCTGGCCGACCAGCTTTTCGGGCAGAACTGGGCGCACGAGGTTGGCCTCGGGTATATTTATCCGGAGGAAAACGTGAAGTCCGCCCTTGCGTCGGTCTGGAAGTACAACTGGGCGCCCGACATCGGTCCGCAGAACAAAGCTCACGAACCGGAGCGGTGGTTTGCCTATGAGGGCGAGGCCGGTCTTTTCATCTGCACGTGGCCGAAGAGCAAGCACCTGGGTCCCCAATCGACGCGGTACCGGGACGAAGTGTGGACCGGTATCGAATACCAGGTGGCCGCACACATGGTTCGGGAAGGCATGTTAACCGAAGCCTTTTCCATTGTCCGTGCCATACACGATCGGTACCATCCGGCCCGCCACAATCCGTTCAACGAGATCGAATGTGGCGACCACTACGCCCGCGCGCTGGCAAGCTGGGGCGTCCTGACGGGTTTGCAGGGCTTCTCGTACCACGGGCCTCACGGGCGCATCGGTTTTGCTCCCCGGCACACGCCGGAAAACTTCCGCTCGATGTTTACGGTAGCGGAGGGCTGGGGCACCTTCACGCAGCAACGCGAAGCCAATCGGCAAGTGGACCGCATCGAGCTCCGCTGGGGCCGGTTGCGCCTGAACACCATCGTGCTGGAACTGCCGGAGCAGGCCGAGCTGAAGAATGCGGTCGTGACGGTAGCCGGGAAGCCGGTCGAGGTATCGACCCGGCAGGATGGCCGGCGCGTAGAGATTGCGCTGCCCACCGATGCGATCGTTGAAGCCGACGAGCGGATCGAGGTCGAGCTGACGTTTTAGGATCCGTATACCTCTCTAATACTGAAAAACACCGTCCTGCCTGCGCACCGGTTATTAGACGGTGCGCAGGCGTTTTTTTGCGCTGGAAATCCCACCTTTCTTGAGTGCCTGGAGGGGAACACCCTGATCCACCGGCCGGTGAGTACGTCGTATACCAGGCAGTCCGGCACCACGTCGTGCGAAAACACCGGTTCACGTTCAACCCATGTATCAGGCACTCAACCCTATGAACAAGCCCATCCTGTTTATTCTCGTACACGATCGAACGTTGCTCGAAGTGCTCGAATCCGACATCAGCCGGCGCTTTGGCAACGACTGCCGGATCACGTGCGCGGATGACCCGGATAAAGGTATCGAGGTGTTACGCGAGCTGGCGGAGCAGGACGAGCCCGTCGCGCTGCTCATTGCCGATCACAACCTGCCTGATTGCACCGGAGTCGATTTTTTGCAGCGAGCCCGTGCGCTTCACCCGCGGGCAAAGCGGATCCTGCTCGTCGAGCGTGACTACACCTCGGCCAATCCGATCGTGCCGGCGATGACGCTCGGCCAGATCAACTACCACCTGGTCAAGCCGTGGATTCCGGAACAGGGGCTCTACCCGCCTATCAGCGATTTCCTAGCGGCGTGGTCTGCCTCGATGGACCGGGGCTTCAAGCTCTTTCGGATCGTCGGCCGGCCGCAGAGCGTGCGGTCCTACGAGATCCGGGACATTCTCACGCGCTTCAACCTGCCCTTCAGGCTTTATTCGGATCAATCGGAGGAAGGCCGGCAGTTACTCGAAGAAGCCGGCGTTAGCGCTGATCGGCTTCCGGTTGTGGTACGCCACGACGGGCGCGTGCTGATTGATCCCACGGTTGCCGAGCTGATCGAGGCGATTGGCGGCGCGACGCGCCTCGACCCCGGTGTCTACGACCTGGCGATCGTCGGCGCAGGCCCGGCGGGACTCGCGGCCGCCGTATACGCCGCTTCCGAAGGCCTCAACACCGTGGTGCTGGAACGGGAGATCTCCGGTGGGCAGGCCGGAACGAGCGCACACATCCGGAATTTTCTTGGCTTCACCTGGGGAATCAGCGGCCAGGAGTTTGCCTACCGGGCGTGCGAGCAGGCCTGGCTTTTCGGAGCCAACATGGTCTTCGCACAGGAAGCCGTCAGCCTCAGGTCCGACGGATCGGAGCACGTGCTCCAGGTGGCCGATGGACGGGAAGTAAGGGCGCGATCGGTCATCCTCGCCATTGGCATGACCTGGCGGCGCCTCAACATTCCTCATCTGGAAAGGCTTATCGGGGCGGGGGTGTATTACGGCTCGGGCGGCAGCGAGGCGCGTGCGATGGAAGGACGCCACGTTTGCGTCGTTGGTGCTGGCAACTCCGCCGGCCAGGCTGCCCTTCACCTGGCCAGATACGCTGAATCGGTCACCATGCTGGTCCGGGGCGACTCGCTGACCAAAAGCATGTCGGAGTATCTGATCACCGAGATCGGCCAGACGCCGAACATCACGGTTCGATTCAAGGCCGAGGTGGTTGACGGAGAAGGCGACGGACAGCTCGAATCCGTCACCATACACGACACCGTTTCGGGTGCCTACGAGCGGATCCCCACCTCGGCGCTCTTCATCATGATCGGCGCAGAGCCCCGTACGGGGTGGCTGAAGGACTGCGTCGCCTGCAACCCGCAGGGTTACATTTTGACGGGGCAGCACCTCATGCGTGACGGACAGCTTCCCGACGGATGGCCGCTCAAACGGCAGCCTTACCTCATCGAAACGAGCATCCCCGGGATCTTTGCCGCAGGCGACGTACGGTACGGCTCGGTCAAGCGGGTGGCGTCCGCCGTGGGTGAAGGCGCCACGGCGGTCCAGTTCGTCCACCAGTACCTTGCCGAGAAGGCCGGTCCGACGCCGCTCGGCCAGGGATCAACAACCCACACCGCGCAACCGGTCGGGACCGGCCTTCTTCATCGATGAAGCCCGAGATGCCCGTTTTAGTGACGGCGGCCGTAGAGGATCATGCTCAGCGGCGCGCATACGGCCATCACCACGGCAGGCGCCAGAAGCGACAGGCCAATGGCATCCGCGCTCACCGCTCCGTCGAGGATACCACGGATCGCGGAAACGAGCAGGGTCACCGGGTTGACGACGACGAAGGCCTGAAGCCACTGCGGCATCGTTACGGGATCGACGAAGATGTTGGAGGCAAACGTCAGTGGCATCAGCACGAGCCAGCTCAGCGTCATCACGGTCGACGGCGTACGCACCAGCAGCGCCAGCATCGTAAAGATCCAGCCGATCCCGAAAGCAAACACGTCGAGCATAAGAATCGACGTGGCGACTCCAGTAACGCCGGTTACCGGGCGGTACCCCATCAGGAGCCCAATGATAAAGACGATGAGGCCGGACACGGTGAACCGGATGATGTCACCGACCATCGCGCCGACGAGGGGCGACGGCCGCCAGATCGGCATCGATCGGAAACGGTCGAAAACACCCTTCGAGAGGTCAGTATTCAGCGTAAAGCCCGTATAAACCGACGTAAATACGACGGTCTGTACGAGAATTCCGGGCAGGAGGAACTGCAGGTACTCCCGGGTCGATCCGGCCAGTGCACCACCGAACAGGTAGGTGAACAACACGGTGAACATGACCGGCGTCACGATGACGTCGAAGAGCTGTTCGGGGGTGTGCTTGATTTTGAGCAGCGCCCGCCAGCCGAACGTGAGCACGTTCGCTACCGGAGCCGGGCGGCTCACGTTGTGCCGCACCAGCAGCCGGTTTCCCTCCAAACGTGAGCCAGCTTTCGTGCGCGTCCGCTTATCTATGGTTTCTATCATTGGTTGAGACCAGTGAATTATCGGTTTCTTCGGTGTCGATTTCAGTGGTGGCCGCGTGGCCTGTCAGGCTGAAGAACACCTCGTCCAGGCTGGGCTGACCCAGCGAGAAGCCGGAGACCGAGATACCGGCTTCGGCCAGTACCACGAGCGCCGACGGCGCCCGGTTGGGCTGTGACAGCTGCACGGTCAGAGCGCGAGGATCCCCGTCGACGTGGACGGCGTCGCCAAGGTAATCGGCGATCAGCCGGCAGGCTTCGTCGCGCCGATCGGCGTCGGTGAGCCGGACGTGCAGCACGCCCCTTCCGACCTGCGCCTTTAGGTCGGCGCTGGTGCCCTCGGCGATGAGCGTGCCACGGTCGATGACCGCGATGCGGTCGGCCAGCTGGTCCGCCTCTTCGAGGTATTGAGTCGTCAGGAGGACCGACGTGCCTCCCGCCACGAGCTCCCGGATCATGTCCCACACGCGGTTACGGCTGTAGGGATCGAGTCCCGTGGTGGGCTCGTCGAGGAAGAGCAGGTCCGGCGTCCGCAGGATGCTCGCGGCAATGTCGAGGCGCCTCCTCATGCCGCCGGAGTAGTTCTTCACCTGTCGGTCCGCGGCGTCTTCGATTTCGAGTAGCTTCAAAAGCTCGCGGGTACGCGCCCTGGCCGCCGACCGTTTGAAACCGAGCAGGCGAGCCAGCAGCATAAGGTTCTCGTACCCGGTCAGGTCCTCGTCCACCGAAGCGAACTGGCCGGTCAGGCTGATGCGCCGGCGCACTTCATCGGGCTCCTGCACCACGTCGTGGCCGAGCACGAACGCCGAACCCCCGTCGGGTTTCAACAGGGTGGCGAGCATGCGGATCACAGTCGTCTTGCCGGCGCCGTTGGGGCCGAGCAGTCCATAGATCATCCCCGCAGGTACGATCAGGTCGATCCTGTCCACGGCACGGTGGGCGCCGAAAACCTTGACCAGGCTTTTCGTTTCTATAGCCGGTACGGAACGATACGGCATACGTCTTCGAGTCTGAAGAAATGAACGGAACTCGAGGGGCGGCTAGCAGGGTGGTATGGGTGCAACGCACGTCAAACGAAGCGGCCGATCGATGGTGCCCCGGTCTCTACGGTAGGGCACGCCCACTGCACGTTCCGGCGGATCCGCCTACGCAATCGGACGGAGAGGCCGGATAACGTGCGGGCGCTCAACGGGGCAGGGAATCCGGAGGTCCCAGTGAACGAATCACCTGCCCGAACCGCGAAGAGAACGAGACCGTCGATTAGAGGGCCGCTCGATGGCAAGCGGCCCTCTAATCCGGGCCTTACGCTAGTTGATTCGTGTCAGTCGGACGGTGACCGTCCCGTCACCCTGTGCATAGGTGAGGAACAGGTTGTCGTTCATGACACGGATCTCCGGCTCGTAGGCCAGCGACCCTTCGCCGACGGCTTCATTCTTGCGGATCGTCGGATTCAGCACCAGCTTCGAAGCACTCACTTCGTAGGTGCCGGCGCTGCCGACGAACGGGATGAGATCTTCCGGCTGATTCGGCTCGGGTACACCAACGATGCTGTAGTACTTCTTCGTGAAGACCGCCAGAACCGGAGCCGGGGAATCGTTGGTCCATTTCGAATCGGGTGAATCATACCGCACATACGAGACCTCCCACTCACCCTCCATTTTTGGCGCAGATTGAGCGTTCGCCGTCACCGGTAGGAGCAATCCGGCAAGACACAAGACCGCTAGGGTCAGCAACCGCTCCACCATTTTCGTTGTAATCGATGCTGCAATCATAGCTGGGACCTCATGATTAAAAACTCATTCAAGTGTGGGAGCATATCGAAGAAACTGATTCAAAGTTGCGACATGGCGGACATTTAAGTCGTCAAAAAGTGATCAATATGTGCACATATAGGTTATTAAAGACTTTACGCAAACCTGTCAGGGGCAAAATTCTGCTGGAATGGGGAAAAACGGGCCTTGGGGGAGCTGAGGCGACGTGACGTCAACCTCTAGATAAACGACGTGAGCGCCGGGCAGCGGCTCAGGGATGGAGAGATTTTATATGTGACACTTCGTCGACGACAAACGTCTATCGAGACCCGGCGCTTGCGAGAAAAGTAGCCTGTCTGCAAGCCTCAGTCGCAGTTCGGGGTGCCGATCCAGCAGGGGAACTGATCGGCGATGACGTGGCCGAGGATTGCAGAAACGGCGAGCAGCACGACGGTGGCAAGCACGAGGTTGGCGGGGTGGTCGAAGAGGTTTCCTCCGGCTCGCATGGCCCACCGGATCGGCGTAAGGCCAACGAAAAACGCCAGAGGCAAAAGGGCAAATGCACCAATCAGGATCAACAGCCCGACCACGCTATTCCGCACACCGTCCGGTCCCGTCACCAGGTCGCTGAGAAACGAATTGACCGGCTCGATCTCGAAAAAGGCCACCACAAAGATGAATGCCGGCACCAGGGCAAGAATTACGCTGAGGGCCGCTGCCCGTGAGGGACTGTTGAGGATTGATCTCATGACGTGCGCTCTCTTGATCGCGTGAAAGTGCTCCCTGACGATGCCGAAGGCCGTATCGGCGAACAGGCTAACTAAAAAGCGACCCTTTCCCCGGGCATATGAGCCCAGCCGTTCGTCGCAGAGGTCGTCGAACGTCTGCATCATCGACTCGCCAAGCTGCTCCCTGAACTCCTTCGGATAGAGAGCAAGGAGCCGCCGGTAGAAGTTCCGTATGCGATGCGAGTCAGACATCGTAGGCAAGGGTCTTTGGCAGGAGGCGGCGCTCACGCGCCAGCGACACGAGGTGCCGGTAGCGTTCGAGCTCCGCCGCCAGCGCCTTTTGGCCTGCCCCCGTAATCTTGTAATATATGCGCCGCTGGTCGTCCAGCTCGGGGTCGACTCGGCGATCGCTCTCCTGTACGAGCCCGGCATCGAGCATCCGCTTGAGCGAACCGTAGAGCGTGCCGGGACCCATCTTCACCGTGCCCATCGAGTCGGCCTCGACCTGCTTCATGATGCCGTACCCGTGCCGGTCGCCACTCGACAGCGCAAGCAGGATGTGGAAAACGGCCGGTGTAAGCGGGATATCAGGTTTCTCGGAGTTCATGGATACAATATATCCGCTGCGGATATAGTTGTCAAGAGGACGCTCCCCGGATAACCAGATAAAGACAAAGGTTTAGGGCGAGCGTAGGTTAGTTTGAGGCGCGCGATAGGAGCAATCAGCGGTTACTCACCGACCGCCCCCAGATGTCGTGCGAAGTGGGCCTTCGCGCGTTCGATGGTTAGCCGGTGCGCTTCTTCCTGTGATCCTGCCAGCTGGCAGATGGGGACTACCGCCGTGCCCGCCGGGGTACACTTCGCCAGAAACGTATAGTGGCCGACGCCCGGAAGCACCTCGAGCTGCGCGCCGGGAATGAGAGTGGCGGCGACCTGTGCATTCGTGGAGGGTGAAACCACCGTATCGGCGTCACCCGTGATGATGAAGACCGGAGCAGTCATCTCCTCGAGGCTTGCCGGGACGATCGCCTGCACTAACGCCGGTGCGATGGCAAACACGGCCTTGACAGAAGGGAGTGAGTGGTCCTCCCCCGCCGTTGCTTCCAGCGCCGCAACGTCCGGATCCTGCAAGGCGCGCTGGAAGTCTTCGTCCGTCACGGGAAACTCGAGCTGGGGACGACAAACGCCGTCGTCAGGATTGTCGCGGCAAAACGCCTGAAAGCGAGCCCGGTCGACCCGGGCGCCGCCGAGCACGAGGGCGGTGAAGCCGCCGGCCGAAAAGCCTGCCGCTCCGACCCGCTCCAGGTCGAGGTGAGGACCAAAGGTCTCGTCCTCACTAATCGCTTCGAGCGCTCGCTTCAGGTCCTCCGCCCTTTCCCACCACAAAACGGCTCCCGGGACGGTCATCTCGTCCAGGCTGTTGTTACCGGGGTGGTCCACCGCGATCACGACGTAGCCTTCAGCCGCCAGCGCCGTTCCGAACCATCCCATGATCCGTGCCGTGCCGCCGTAACCGTGCGAAAGCAGGATCACGGGGCGCCGGAGGCCCTCGGGATCAGCTGCCATAGGGGCGTCGGGCGCGACGGATCCGATATCAAAAAGGGGCTCCTGAGGCGAACCGATCACGAGCGGCTGTGCGATAGCGCCTTCCCCTGCAGGATACCAGACGGTAATTCGGAGATCAGGGCGCTGATCGGCGTCACGCACGGCGGCCGAAGGCAACGTCGCCATCCGGTGCGCCTCACCGACTACCTGGCCGAAAGCCTGAATCCACACCAGCGACGTCAACAAAGCGAGTAAAAGCACGCGTGATTTCACCATTAGCCTCCTGTATTTTATGCCGGATTCAGTTGCTCAAGATCATAGAGGATCTTGTCGAAGTTGCCCGGAGCGTGGCCGAGCTCTCGTATCAGAAGCGCCACCTGCCCGCGATGATGGATCGGATGGAGCGCCGCGTGGAGCAGCATCTCTCCCAGAGGCGCCGATGCGTGACGGGTACCACCCAGAATAAACTCAATGTGGCGTGAGAGATCTTCGTCGCGCAATCCAGAAAGAAACGCCCGGAACTGCCGCTCGACCTCGCCCCAGGCTTCCACGAGCGATTCGACGGTGGGGAAAACGTCTGGTTCGTGGTAAGCCCCTCTGGACGGACCCCCGCAGCGCTCCAGCCATAGCTTTTCGGCGTTCAGGACGTGCACCAGCGTGTTCCGGATGGAGCCGTAGCTACCGGCCACCGTCCGGGTAAACTCCTCGGGCGTCAGGTCCGATAGCACCTCGAAGAGTCTCCTGTTCGCCCAGTAGCTGTAATCGAAAAGACGTTCGAGGTCTCTGACGGTCACGGTTCTTCACCTGTACCGGTTAATGTTCAGGTCGATCGAACAGCAAGATACGGAGAATGACTCCGAACGCGGGAGGTGCACGTTGTAAAGGAAGGGCAACCAATAAAAAAGGCCCTCACGTTGCCGTAAGAGCCTTTTGGGTGGTGTCGGGGTGGCGGGATTTGAACCCACGACCTCTTCGTCCCGAACGAAGCGCGCTACCGGGCTGCGCCACACCCCGTTAAAAATTCCTTATTTCAATTCGTGTCCTGGCATCGCCCGCGACCTTCCCGCTCCAGCGGGACGCGATAGGGCTGCGCCGGATTCCGAATGACGAGGGGCTTTAACGTGCCCTCGGCAATTAGGATTCGGAAGGGACGAAAACTTTGTCCTTTTACCGAATCATTCAACGTTTATCCACAAAAGCGCTCACTTGACGTGGGCGTACATGTCCTCGATGAGGTCGGCGTAGACGCGCTCGATCTCGCGACGCCGCAGCTTCAACGTCGGCGTCATCATGTTGTTTTCCACCGTAAACGGCTCGCTGAGAAGGCGGAAATCGCGGATTTTCTCGTGCGCGGCGGCGTTTTTCGAGTAGTTTTTGAACTCCTGGTCGAAGATGGCGAGGATCTCGCTCTTTTCGAGAAGCTCCTTTTCGTCCGTGAACGAAATGTTGTTTTCCTGAGCGAACTGCTTGAGGATGTCCATGTTCGGGACGACGAGCGCCGTGAGGAACTCGCGTCCTTCGCCGATAACGAGGATCTGGTCGATCGCCGGAACGGTTTTGAAGACTTCCTCGATCGGACCGGGGTAAATGTTTTTGCCGCCGGCCGACACGATCATGTGTTTGATGCGGTCGGTGATCACGAGGTAGCCGTCGGCGAAGTGCCCGACGTCGCCGGTGTGGTACCACCCGTCGGGATCGATCACCTTTTTGGTTTCCTCCTCGTTGTTCCAGTAGCCCTTCATGATGTTGGGCCCCTTTGCCACGATCTCCCCTTCCTCGGTGGTGAGGTTCGAGGGGTAGTCGTAGCCATTCAACTGGCCGAGCATTTTGCCGTCGTCGAGGCGCTGAATGCCTACCGTGATGCCGGGCAGGGCCCACCCGACGGTTCCGTAACGGGGGCTGTCGTAGGGGTTGCAACAGAGGACGGGGGCGGTTTCGGTCAGGCCGTAGCCTTCGATCAGGATGATGCCGGCGGCTTCGAAAAACTCTCCGATCACACGAGGCAGAGCTGCGCCGCCCGACACGGCGAAGCGCAGGTTGCCGCCGAGCTTCTCGTGGAGCTTCGAGAAGACGAGCCGGTTGGCGACAGCCTGCTGCGCCTTGATCAGCGGGCCAACGGCTTTGCCGTTCTTTTTAGCCGCAGAGGCCTTTTTACCGGCATTCACGGACCAGTTGAAGATGCCACGTTTGATGGCTGACCCCTCCTCGACCGACTTCGCGATGGTGTTGTAGACCTTCTCGAAGAGCCGGGGGACCGAGATCATGACGGTGGGTTTGACCTCGATGAGGTTCCGGCTCACCGTATCGATACTCTCGGCATAGCTGATCCTGGCGCCGCACGATAGGACGGCGGTGTAGCCGGCCGTGCGCTCAAACGAGTGGCAGAGCGGAAGGAAGGACAGGTGGTGGTCGGTGTCGTAAAACCCGATGAATTCAACCGCCGACTTGACGTTGGAGCAGAAGTTCTTGTGCGTCAGCATCACGCCTTTGGGGAGGCCGGTGGTGCCGCTCGTGTAGATGAGGGCAGAGATGTCGTCGGGCTTGACGTTGTCACGGAGCGCGATCAGCTCGTCTTTGTGTTCGTTCCAGTACTCCTCGCCTTCGGCAAGCACCTCGTCCCACGTGCGTACGGTGCCCGAGCGTTCCTTGCGGATCTCGCTCATCGTGATGATCTCTTCGAGGTCGGGGCAATCGTCGAAGACCTGTTCGGCTTTTTTGAGCTGGATCGAAGTGGATACGACGAAGATCTTCGAGCCGGAGTCTTGCAGGATGTACGCGACCTGCTGGGGAGGCAGCGACGTGTAGAGCGAGACGTTTATGCCGCCGAGAAACTGCGTACCCAGGTCGGTCACCACCCATTCGGGCCGGTTTTCCGAGAGGATCGCAACCCGGTCGCCGGGCCGGACGCCCCGTTTGTGAAGGTAGCCTGCCATCGATTGGACGAGCCGCCGCAGCTCCTCCCACGAGATGTCGACCCATTCCTTCGTGTTTTTGTCTTTGTAGGACAACACGGTACGGTTCTGGCCGTCGTAGTGTGCCCAAAGCTTGGCAAACATCTCGGGAATGGTTTCAAAATCCGCGATAACAGGCATGGCCTTCTTCTCCAAAGGTTGTGGCTTGTGGGTGTGCGAATTCCGGTTGAAGCGGAACTGTGCCAGCCAATCGGTCACTCTCGTTTTGAAGTCCCGATCTGCAACAACGGCATCGCTCATATTTACATCCCTTAACCGTTAATGTAATCAAAAATTATCGCTCGCCTAACACAAAGGCAATCTGACGCTACAAAGGTGAGGCTGGATCGGCATCCGTATTAGGCGTCAGGTGTCGAGGCCGACGGCCTCGGACACGTTCGCGTACCCGTCGCGCTCCAGCAGCGCCACGAGCCCTTCCTTGATCCGCTTGACGAGGCCCGGTCCTTCGTATATCAGGCCGGTATACACCTCGATGAGGGACGCTCCCGCCCGGATCCTCTCGTACGCGCCCTCGGGAGACGCGATTCCCCCCACCCCGATGATGGGCACCTGACCCTCCGTCTTCCTGAAGAGGTACCGGATCATCCGCAGCGACCGCCCCGCCAGGGGCGCTCCGCTCACGCCTCCGCTGCCAATCGACGATACCATCTCGCTGGGCGTGCACAGGCCTTCCCGGTCGGGCGCCGTATTGGTGGCGACGAAGCCGGCAACCCCGTGATCGAGCGAAAGGCGGACGATCTCCTCGACGTGGCTATCGAAGATGACCCGTTCGGAGCACGGCGGCGAGAGCTTCACGAGCACCGGAACGTCGGAGCCCATCTTATTGCGCTCGGAGAAGATGACGCGGAGCAGTTGGTCGAGGGCGTCGGGCTCCTCGAACGTCTTCCCCTCTTTCGTATTCGGGCAGGACACGTTGAGCACGACGTAGGAGGCATGAGGCGCCACCAGACTGAAGCTGCGCCGGAAGTCTTCTACGGCCTCGTCGCCCAGGATCGTGGGGTCGTGAGTCTTCGCCAGGTTGACGCCCAGGGGGCGCAAGCCGGGCCGGACGGCTCGCGCCAGGCGCCGCGCGATACGTTCGGCGCCGTCGTTGTTCAAGCCCATCCGGTTGATCAGCGCCCGGTCCTCGGGGAGCCGAAAAGCCCGGGGGCGCGGGTTTCCCTTTGAGCGCCTGGCCGTGACCGAGCCGATCTCCGAGAAACCGAAGCCGATTTTCTCCCAGAAGCGAATGAGGTGGGCGTTCTTGTCGAACCCGGCCGCCAGCCCGACGGGATTCGGAAAATCGATCCCCCACACCTTCTGGCGAAGGCTCTCGTGCTCGAAGCCGAACGTTGAGGCAATGAGCGACGGAGCGATACGCTGTGCCACCCGTGCCGATGCCGAAACCATCCGGTGGGCCGTTTCGGCGTCCAGCTTGAAGAGTAACGGTCGAAGAGTGGGGTATAACATCCGAAATCTCGAAGATTGGGCGGTACAAGATTAACAACGGCAGGCCATCTTGTCCAAGCTGCGCCAGAAAATAGCCACGTTATTCCAGAGAGATCCTTTTTCGTTGCGGGTTGGTAACGTGAATTGGGCCGGTTTGCGCGTTGAAGCGCTGGAAACTCAGCAATTTGGCGCGATACATTTGACTCGATGACCTTCTTCATAAACACAGATGGAGGAAAAACGATGAACGGCAGGAAGATTCTCATGCTCGTAGGAGACTTCGTCGAGGATTATGAAGTCATGGTTCCATTTCAAGCCCTCCAGATGGTAGGCCACACCGTCGACGCGGTGTGCCCGGATAAAAAAGCCGGGGACGTGGTGCGCACGGCCATCCACGATTTTGAAGGCGATCAGACGTACAGCGAAAAACGGGGGCACAATTTCCAGTTGAATGCGACGTTCGACGAGGTGAACGAGGCAGACTACGACGCCCTGGTGATTCCGGGCGGGCGGTCCCCCGAGTACATTCGCCTCAACGAACGGGTGCTCGAAATCGTCCGTCATTTCGCCAGGGAGGACAAGCCGATTGCCGCCGTGTGCCACGGACCGCTCGTGCTGGCGGCTGCGGGGGTGCTCGAAGGCAAAAACTGCTCGGCCTACCCCGCCTGCGGCCCGGACGTCCGGTCGGCCGGCGGGCGTTATGCAGAAATCGGCATTGACGACGTACAGGTGGACGGCAACCTCGTCACGGCGCCTGCGTGGCCGGCGCACCCGAAGTGGCTCGCCGCATTCCTGAAGGTGCTCGGTACGCGCATCACACACGAAGAGCCCGCGGTCGCCTGAGCCGTACAAGCTGCGAATTCGAAGCCGGGGCAGCAAGGTTGTCCCGGCTTTTTCTTTTCTTTACCCCGAGGTTGCATCCCGGAGGCGATTACGTCGTGTAAGCCTCGAACGAATACGGCGGATCGTTTTGTGCTGAGATCTTCCAGACGCCGATCACCACACCACCAAAAACCCTGCGTATGTCCAGTTTTTCCGGCTTCCGCTGGTTCCTGATCGTCATGATTGCTGCGGGACTATTCACGTCGTGCCAGTGGCGGGACGACGCCCGTGCCCGGACGGCGCCCCCGCCCATGGACACCACTTCGATCCAGGTGGAAGAACCGCCAGCCGACTCGATCGAGGCCATGACCGACGGGGGCGCGATTCTCATGCCAAAAGCCCGGCAACGCGTCCTCATCCGGGAGGACTCACTCTGGGAAAAGGCGCTGCGGATCCACTACAATGCGATCGTGATCGACGGCCACATCGACACGCCGTCGCTGATGGTCGACAACGGGTACCAGTTCGGCGAGCGCCACAAAAGCGCCGAGTCGCACGTCGACCTACCCCGGTGCTTCGAAGGGGGCCTGGACGCGGCGTTTCTGTCGATCTACGTAGCGCCGGGCTACGGTGAAGGGCCGGGCGCAATGGAGCGTGCGTGGAAGCTCATCGCCGAGTCAAAGAAGCAGCTTGAAGCGAATGCCGACAGCGCAGGGCTGGCCACTTCGGCAGACGAAATTCGTGCGCTCACCAAAAGCGGAAAAAAGGCGATGCTGCTGGGCCTCGAAGGGGGGCACGCCCTCGGTGCATCCACGCAGAACCTGAAAGCACTTTATGACGCGGGCGTCCGCTACGTCACACTCACGCACATCAACTCGCACTCATGGGCGGACGCCTCACAGGGCGCAGCGCGATGGAACGGCCTGAACGACAAAGGCCGGGAGCTGGTTCGGGAGATGAACCGGATCGGCATGATGGTGGACCTTTCCCACACGTCCGACGACACGTTCTACGATGCGCTCGAGGTATCCAGCGCCCCGGTGATCCTGTCACACTCGTCCGCGCGGGCGCTCGTCAATTCGGTGCGCAACGTCGACGACGCCATGCTCCGTGCGCTGGCCAAAAACGGTGGGATCGTCATGATCAACTTCTTCGACCCGATGGTCAACCCGAATCTCACGGAAGAAGTGATGCAGGAAGTGCGGGCGCGGGCTCCAGGTCCGAACCTGTACAACCTGTGGGATGTCGTGTACGGGGTCAAGAACGAACGCGGCCTCCCGGGCGCGCAGCTCGAAGACGTCGTCGACCACATCGACCACGCCATCAAGGTGGCCGGCATCGACCACGTGGGGTTGGGGTCGGACTTCGACGGCGTGTTTGACCTGCCGGCTGGATTGCAGGACGTCACCCGCCTGCCGTGGATCACGTACGGCTTGCTCAAGCGAGGCTACTCGGAAGAGGACCTGTACAAAGTCCTTGGGGGCAACCTGCTACGCGTGATGGAGGAGGTAGAAAGAATCGCCGCAGGAGCAACGGGAACCGCTGCGACATCGAACTAAGAGGCTCAACGTAAAGCTGCATTTGAAAAGGCTCTCCGTTCTGGAGGGCCTTTTTCGTTTCGTATCCCGGCGCCGATTCAAGATGCTAATTTTTTAGCAATGATTGTAACCTCCCGGAAGAAGCCTCGTAAAGCATCGAAAACAGACCCATCACCTTCCGAGCAGGTGAGCAAACCAATCATTCCTCCATCCTTCGGAGCTCGAATCATGAACAAAAAGCTTTTCTTCCTGGGCTGTCTGGCAACCTTTTTGACAGCCCTCCCCGCCATTTCGCAGCCTGTTGAGCGATCGTTTCCAGTCAACAGTGGCGAGCTTCTCACCCTCGATCTGAAAACCGGCGGCGACATCGAGGTCACGGGCTGGGACGGGCAGGAGGTCTCCGTCGTCGCCCGACCGTACGGCCGAGACGGAGACGAAATCGAGATTGAAATCGAAAAGACCAGGTCGGGTGTGGAAGTCACGACGGAGTACCGCAATAGACGGCACAGCCACGAAGGAGGTGCGAACGTCGAGGTAAGGGTTCCCGCACGATTCGACGTGGAGCTTAACACGATGGGTGGGAGCGTGGAGATTCGCGGTGTCGAGGGGACGTTCGAAGGGACCACGATGGGGGGATCGATCGAGCTTGCCAACCTCAAAGGTGAAGCAAGGCTAAAGACGATGGGGGGAAGGATTTCGGTTCGAAGCTCCGATCTGGAAGGAACGGTCGAAACGATGGGTGGCGAAATCGAGATCGAAAACGTCAGCGGCGGTCTGGAAGGAAAGACGATGGGCGGCCCGGTGCGGTATGCGAAATCGAGCAGCCCGGGCACGTCCGGCCGGGGTAACGAGGTCCGAATCTCGACGATGGGCGGTCCGATCTCAGTCGCCGAGGCGCCGTACGGAGCCGACGTGAGCACCATGGGCGGCAGCATCCAGATCCGTTCGGCGAAGGATCACGTGAAGGCGAACACGATGGGCGGTGAGATCGAGATCCATGAAATTGACGGATGGGTCGAAGCCAAAACGATGGGTGGAGACGTCACCGTGACCATGACCGGGGACGGTAGCACCGGCGACCGGCACGTCAACTTATCCTCGATGGGTGGCGACATCGAGCTCACGGTGCCGGCCAATCTGTCGATGGAGCTCGACCTCGAAATCGCTTACACACGTGGTAACGAGGGCGAGTACGACATCATCAGCGACTTTGACTTCACTCGGGAGGAAACGACCGAATGGGATGGCCGCGGCCGCTCGGCCCGCCGGTACATCACCGGCACGGGAACCATCGGCGGCGGCAAGAACCGGATCAAGATCAGAACGGTCAACGGCGACATCCACCTCAAACGCGGGAATTAATACATCCCGAATGGGGCGCACGAGCGTGCAACGACCAGACGCCTGCCGGTTGGGATTCCCGATCGGCAGGCGTTCCGTTGTTATCGGGTTTGGCTTGCTTTATTTTTGACTTACGAGAAAACGGTACTCGCAATTCGTGCCTTACGGTTCTCGATCATGTTGTCCCGCCTGCTCCTTTCGCCTTTCAAGCCGGGTGTACTCGCCGGGCTCTTCGTGTTACTCGCGATGCCGGTGCATGCACAGGGGGATCTCCTCGTAGTGCTTACGCCTTCCGATTCCACAGTGCTTGCCGCCGGAGGCTTCGTGCTTACGAGGCCGGAAGAGGTGACGATTGAAATGCGGTTGGCGTCCGGGCGCAGGGGCGCCGAAACGGCGGCCTGGATCCTCAGTGGTGGCAGCCGCGAGGTGGTGTGGCGGCTCGATCCGAGGCGGCATAGGCCTGACACGGAAAGCCAGCTTTTATCCGAAAAGGTAGACCTTCCGGCCGGCGCCTACGAGGTATACCTCGATACGAAATCGTATAGCCGGCGAGACGAATGGGACCTGGCGGGAATTGGTGACTTAATCGAAGAAGTGTTCGACGATATCTTCGGCCGAGGTAGGGACAGGAATAGAGAGAGCGATGAACCCCGGCTCCGAATCTACGCCGGATCGGGATACGGGGAACGCGATCTAAAACGGACTGCCGAGCCTTTTCTCGACAGAGCCTTCGTCACCCTCACAGGACTTGGAGACGGCCAGACGGCCCGACAGGGTTTTTCGCTTACCGAGGAAACCGAGATCGAGGTCTATGCCCTCGGTGAGGGCGTCGGCGACGTGCTGTTCGACTACGCGTGGATCGTCGACGCCGCCTCGCGAGAGCCGGTCTGGAAGATGGAGGCCGAACAAACCCGGGATGCAGGCGGCCATTCGAGCAACCGCGTCGTTCGCGAGAATGTTCGGTTACCGGCGGGGGACTATGCCGTCTACTTCGTAACCGACGAATGGCACGCGGCGGGCGAATGGGAAAAGCCGCCTCCGTTTGACCCCGATTTCTGGGGCGTCACCCTGCTCCTGCCTGATGAAGCGTCGCGAAGGCACGTGTACCTTTTCGACCTGGACGCATTCGAGGAGGACCGCCGCCTCGCGACCATCACCGGGCTCGGTGATTATGCAGAGGAATGGGCGACCTTTACGCTCGATCAGGAGGCTGAAGTCCGGATTTTTGCGCTGGGGGAGGGCGGCGACGGGGAAATGTACGACTACGGCGGAATCGAAGACGTCGAAACCGGGAAAAGAGTCTGGGTGATGGAGTACGACAACACGGTGCACGCCGGAGGGGCGGAGAAGAACCGACTTTTCAGCGGGATCCTGCGTCTACCCGCGGGCAAGTACGAGGTGTACTTTTACACGGACGACAATCACTCGTTCGACGGCTGGAATGCGCCGCCGCCATTCGACCCGCCGGCGTGGGGGATCACCGTTTACCGGATCGAACAGGCAAATCAACCGAACTGATCGCTTCAGAGGGACTGGATCATACCCACGATACCGGCCCTGATCATGGCTACGGCGATGGCTGCGAGGAACAGGCTGGCAACCTTGGCGACGGCTTTCGAGGTATTCGAGCCGAGCTTTTCGAGCAGGGCGGGGCCGAAAAAGAACGTCACCATGACCAGGGCGAGGTTGACCAGGAGTGAGACGAGTGTGGGCAGGTAGCCGTGTCCCTGTTGCGAAATGAGGATCGTCGTGATGGCAGCCGGGCCGATGATCAGCGGCACGCCGAGCGGGACGATCCCGACGCCCGAGCCGTTGTTTGTGCCTTCGTTGTTTCCCGGAGCGCGACGTTTGAAGTCGCCGAAGAGCAGGTCGGTGATACTCAGCACGAGGAGGATCAACCCCCCTCCCACCCGCAGGTCGTTCAGCGTGATGCGCAACACTTGAAAGATGATCTGCCCCGCAAAGAGGATCAGGACCGACACGACAAACGCCGTCGAAACGGCTTCGACGACGAGCTGCCGGCGTTCCTTGCCGGTCATCCCTTCGGTGAGCCCGATGAAGAGTGGAAGAATACCGGGCAGGTTGACCGCTACGAACAGCGGGAGGAAAGATTCGAGATAGGCGTTCACAGAAACTGAGTTTGAGGTTGACGGTTCAGCATGCTACCCCGTATCACGAGCTACTGACAGTAACGGATTCCGCGCAACCCGAACTTATGCATTGCAACCCCATCACGTCCACGCGTTTTTTTCGTCTTCTTTTGATCTTTCTATTCGTCCTCCCTATGTCGGCGTGTGTGCGTTCGGAGGGAGGGGACGCCGACGACGAGCTTTTCCTCACGGAAGAAGACCTGAGCGAGCCGCTCTATTTTGAGCCCATCGGGCGCGGACAGTCCACGGCCGTCTTGGATACCATTGAAGCCGTCATCCGAACGCCGGAGTCGCTCGAAGACTACCTGAGGCAGCTTCGTCCGCCCTATCCGTTCCGGCCGGTAGACTTCTCGCAGGCGATGGTGATCCTCGTCGCCGTACCAGCACCGGGCGGAGGTTATTCGGTCGACATCGAGTCGGTTGAAATGTATGAAGAACAAATCCGGGTTGAATACGTGGTCACGATCCCGGGAGACGACTGTGTCACGTCGATAGGTCAAAATACGCCCTTCGTCGCCACGCTCGTCCGCCGCGCTGAGGGGGAGGTACGGTTCACTCACCGGGTGGAAGAGATGCTCTGCGGGTTGGAAAGGAATTTTTGATTCGATGCCGTTCGAAAGTGGGAGGTTTACGGCTACAAAAACCCGGACAATAGTGTCATCCCGGCCCCCGAGCCGTGATCCATTGAAGCATGCGACTTGCCTCAACCTATTTGTGTAACTACCAAAATGCGAGCTACTCGCCCGGAAATTAATCGCGACCTGTCCCATCAAGCTCCCCGCCTGGACAGGAGGGGCCGGGGGTGGTCGATTGTGAGGCCTAAATCAAAATCGACGTAACAACCAATCTACCCCTCAGTCACTCCGTGACAGCTCCTCCCGCGTCGAGCACGGGACAGGCCCGTCCAGGGGAGCAATTTGCACCGCCCTCATCGACCGAGAGAGTCAATCAGAAAGGCCGCACTTCGGGAAGATTCCTCGCTATCGCCCGGAATGACAAGCTTGATGGTGACCGCCATGCCCCACCCATGTCATCCCGAATCCCGCAAAGCGGGTGAGGGATCTTTATAAAATGCGGCCTTCGAGAATTGTAAGAAGTGAACGGACAGCCCCCACCGATATTACAGCCTTTCTTCGCGCCTTCGCGTGAGACGTCTTCGCGGGGGCACAAAAAACGGCGGATACCCGGTGAGGATACCCGCCGATCGAATGATAAAAGATCCAGTGGCCCTTTTCAGGCGGCTTCGACTTCCAAGCTGGCCAGGGTGGGCATATCAACCTGCGTATCACTTTCGATCATGCCGTCTCTCAGGCGCAGGATCCGGCGGGCGTGCCGGGCGATGTCTTCTTCGTGCGTGACGACCACGATGGTGTTACCCTGACGGTAGAGCGCCTCGAAAAGCTGCATGATCTCCTCGCCCGTGCGGGAGTCCAGGTTGCCGGTCGGCTCGTCGGCCAGCAGGATGGAAGGGTTATTGACCAGGGCGCGGGCGACGGCGACACGCTGCCGCTGACCGCCCGAGAGCTCGTTCGGCTTGTGGTGCATACGGTCCGCCAGGCCCACGTTCTGCAGCGCCTGCGTGGCCAGCTCGTGTCTCTTGCGCTTGCGGAGACCGGAGTAGATGAGCGGGAGCTCGACGTTCTGGAGGCAGTTCACACGCGGGAGCAGGTTGAAGGTCTGGAAGACGAACCCGATCTCTTTGTTGCGAATCCGCGCGAGCTCGTCGTCGGACATGTCGCTGACGTTCTGGCCCTTCAGGTAGTACTCACCCGACGTCGGGGTATCCAGGCAGCCGATGATGTTCATCATCGTGGACTTGCCCGATCCCGAAGGACCCATGATGGCGATGTACTCGTTTTTGTAAATCGAAAGCGAAACACCTGCCAGGGCGTGCACTTCCTGCGTACCCATCCGATACATTTTCTTGACGTTACGCAGCTCGATGACAGGCCGGTTGTCGATGGATTCTTTTATCATGGTATGCTCAAGTCGAACACTCATGGAAGGCGATTCAAAGGCAGTGTACGAGCGCAGTATCAGCGAGTTACAGCCATCACGGGAACCGTGCGTCGGCTATCGTCCTCCTTCACCTTGACGGCCATGCCCGGCTCGAGGATGCGGCTGACGGCGCTGTAGGGACCGGTGACGACCAGCTCATCACCCGCGAGCCCCGAGGTGACCACGATGTGGGTATCGTCGGAGATGCTCGTTTCAACCTCCTGCATGCGCACCTTTCCGTCCTCCACAACGAAGACGACCTTCCTGAGGTCTTCCTTCGTCGCCTCATTATCGGGATTGGGTTTTTCGGCGGAAGCTTGACTGGTACTGTCCTGTTTGACCTTCGTCACGTCCCGAACGGTGACCGCCTGAATCGGGATGGCGATTGCCCCGTGGATCGTTTCGGTGAAAATGTCGACAGTGCCGCTCATACCGGGCCTAAGCGTTACGCTCGATGCGGTGGGCAGGGGGACTTCGTCGGAAGCCACGGAAGCAGCAGCAAGGGAACTGCCTTCACCAACGTTGTAGGTTTCGAGAACGCGGATCTTCACCGGGAAGTTGGTCACCTGTTCCTGCGTTCCGGCGCCCATGATGCGCGCCGAGTTGGCGATCTCGGTCACGTTACCCTTAAAGACCCGTTCGGCGTAGGCGTCGATCTCGATCGTGGCCGAATCGCCGATCGATACGTTGACCACGTCGTTCTCGTTGACGTCGACCTCGATCTCCATGAGGTCGAGCTTGGCGATCCGCATCATTTCCGTACCGGCCATCTGGCTGGTGCCGACCACGCGTTCGCCCAGCTCCACGTTGAGCTGGCTGATCGTGCCCGTCATCGGCGCGTAGATGCTCGTCTTGCTGAGCTGCTCCTGAACCTCGCGCAGGCGGGCCTCGGCGCTTGCGACGGCATACTCGGCGCCGCTGTAAGCCGCTTTGGCGACTTCGTACTGCGTCTTGGTGGCCAGGAAATCACTTTCCGAAATCACGCCGCGATTGTGGAGATCCTGCTGACGGTTGAACTCGAGTTCGGCGTGGAGCAAATCCGCCTTCCGTTGTTCTAGGTTCGCCCGTGCTTGCGATACGCCGGCCTGCGCCTGCTCGACCTGGGCCAGGTAGAAGTCCGGTTTTATCCGGACGAGCAGATCGCCCTGCTGGACGTGGTCGCCCTCGTTGACTCGCAGGTCGATGATCTCACCCGATACGTCGGGACTGATTTTGACCTCGACTTCCGGTCTGATTTTCCCGGAGGCGGTGACGACCTGGGTAACGTCGCGAATCTCCGCTTTTACGGCCTCCACTTCCACGACTTCGTTGCCTCCGCCCAGGAGGCCGGTCATACGTCCGACCACCAGGAAAACCACCAGAATACCGACTACACCAGCGATCGCATAAACGATCTTCCTGGTGGCATTATTTTTTTTGGCCATAGTCGTGCCTTATAACGTTTCGCAGAAGTTATCGATTGGGTGATACTACTCGAACAGGGGCTCTGAGGGGTCGAGGCTTCCGAGGTAGTAGTCGATCAGCTTGGCGCGGAAGAGGAAGTCGTACCGTGCATTCACTCGATCCGTCACGGCTCTGACGTAGGCGGCTCTTGCCTGGGTCACCTCTACGAGGGTGGCGGCCTGTACGTTGTACCGTTCCGTTGCGGCTTCGAGGGCAAGCTCGGCCGAACGCAGCTGCGTATCGGTCACCTCCAGCGTTTTTTCGGCGAGCAGGTAATCGAGATACGCCTGGCGCACCTGGACGGCGATCGACTGCTGAACGTCTTCGAGGTCGAGGCGTGCGTTGTCGAACTGCACGCGAGCCTGCTGGACGGCGTTACGGGTGGCAAACCGGTCGAAGATCGGCAGGGTGAGGGACAGGCCGACCGAACCGCCGCGGGCCTGGTTGAACTGCTCCCAGAGGTCGAAGCCTTCGAGCGCGGTCGAGTAGTTGGTGCCGTAGTTGGCGCGCAGGTTGATCCTCGGCCAGTAGGTCGAGCGAGCGGCACGGATGGACTGCCGGGCGGCCTCGATGCTGCTCTGCACGGACTTGAGGTCGGCACGCTGGGAGAAGGCCTGGCGGAGGAGCTGTTCCATCTCGTACCGGCGCGGTGAGGTCTCGATTTCGTCGACGGACGGCGCGACGAATTCGTACTGCGCAAACGGATCGAGCTGGAGCGTCTGAATCAGGTTCACTTCGGCAAGCTGGAACGCGCGCTGCGCGTTGACGAGCTGGAGCTCGGCGTTGGCCACCTCGGCCTGCTGCTGGTAGAGGTCCGAGATCGGCCGCGAGCCCACCTCGGTGAACGCCTGGATGCGCTCGAGCTGCTGCCGCTGGGCAGCAAGGTTTTCCTCCTGTACGGCGATCTGCTCGCGCCGGCTGATCAGCGTGAGGTAGTTCTCCATCACGTTGAACACGACCGTCTGGCGCGCGCGTTCGAGGTCCAGATCGCTTGCCTCCAGATCGAGCTGGGCGGCCTTCAGGGAAGCAACGTCGGCAAAACCGTTGAACAGATTGACGTTCGCGTTCGCCCCGATGTTGAAGGTCTCGACGGTCGTATTGACGATGCGGCCTTCGTGCATGATGAAGTTACGGCCGTAGTTCTGGCTTCCGTTCGACGAGAACGAGAGGTCCGGGTAGAACGCCATGCGTTCGTTGGAGAGGACGATGGCGCTCTGCTCGAGGCGATTGGCGGCCTTTTTCAGGGAAACGTTCTGTTCGAGCGCGATTTGTACCGCTTCGTTGAACGTGATACGTCGCACCTGCTGCGCATTAACCGGGCCGGCAGTGACGAGAAGGAAAAGCAGAAGTGCCGTCAGGGCAAGTCCAACGACGCGGCCAAACGCGGGGACTGTTCTGGAAGCTTCCATGGTATACTCCGTACGAAAAACGCTCGTTTTTTATTCCTGTCGTTGCCCACCGAATCAACCCGAGATCAAGCGTGGGCCAAATCACCGGAAGGGCTTCACTCAAAAAACCGTTTCTGCCCGTTCCTACGACCATCCCTCCGAGTTGTTACGACCCGGAAAAATAGTTTTTGATGGAGGCGCAGGAAAACCCGGGGAGGGAAGTAGGGGCAAAAGCAGGCTGCAGGGCGGCGGGCGCGAGGGGAAAAGTGCGGAGGGGGTGGGATTCGAACCCACGGTACCCTTGCGGGCACGACGGTTTTCAAGACCGTTGCATTCAACCGCTCTGCCACCCCTCCGGATTTGCCCGAAAGTACGAATCTGAGGCGTGCGGATCAACGAACGAGCGGAGGGGGCGTTCCACGCCAGGCGCCTGTAGTGATCAACTGATCAATGATTCGCATCGAATTTCATGGTTCACAGCCGGAGGAGGTGGGTGTGGAGGTCAGTTGCGAGTGATTGCAGCGCGACGTCGAGGTGAGCAACGAGATTTTCGTAGTCGCCCACGATCCAGCCCTCCCGGCGGTACTCGGTGGTGCCCCGGTCGACGGTAGTACCCTGGGCCGGGTCTATGATTTCCCACGTGGCAAGCAGGTGGACGTCGCCACGCAGGGAGCCCGGAGGAGCCGGGAGCGTCGTTACGGGCTCGATCCCTTCGAAACGTAAGATGCGGACCTGGATCAGATAGTCGTACTGCACGTTTCGCGGCCACGGGACGACGTCGACGCGCTCGATGGAAGGCCGTGCGGCCAGGTAGGCGGCAACGGTGCGGTTGATGCCCCGGTCGAGGCGCTCACCCCACCGGTTGAACTCCGAAAACTCCACGCGATGTGTGCCCCGCCGCGTCAGGATGAAGGGCATGTCGAGATAGGAAGCAAGCTCGGGCTGCCGCAGGCCAATGGCTAGCCCATCAGAGCCCTCTGAAACGGTGTTCTGCGGCGGCACCTGTCCTCCGAGCACGTAATAGTGGATGGGCACCTCCTTCGGGCCCAGGTTGACGCAGCCTGTCGCGAAGAGCAGAGGAAATAGAATCAGGAAGCTGCCGTGTTTTAGAGGCGTCATTGTGGTATTTCGGGCTGGATTTTACCTCGTATGAGCATGCTCGGGTTTCTTTCCAGGGAGCGGGCCAGCAGCTCGAGCGCTTCGGCGGCTTCGGTCATGCTGA
The DNA here is from genome assembly GCA_966250015.1 of uncultured bacterium. GTDB lineage: Bacteria > Bacteroidota > Rhodothermia > Rhodothermales > DASSAV01 > CBINFS01. Next base: position 175,698 of record CBINFS010000004.1, read on the forward strand.
TCAGCGCTTCTTCCATGCGGAAGGCGATCCCGGAGTCGGTGGAGAAGGACCGTTGCATCTCGGCGACGGCCTGCCGCAGGATTTGAAGGGTGGCGGCGAGCTCCGTATTAGCGGCTTCGAGCTGGGTGCCGAAGGGAACGATCGTACTGTCGAGGTGCCGGATCAGGGTCTGTGCTTCGAGCATGGTCCGGCTGAACTGTTCCGACATGCCCGGCACCTCCCTGAGCGCGACGCGGATCTCGGGCGACCGAGCGAGGTCCTCGAACGCCTGCGAGGCCTCGACGAGCGACGCGTTGATGCCCGCCACGTCCAGCGCGTCGATTTTTTCGTTGGCTCGAACCAGGAGCCGCACCAGGTTCTCGTTGATGGCGGAAATGTCGAACGTTTGCAGGCCTTCGACGAGCCCGCCGGCTTCTTGACCTATCGAGGCCAGGAGTGAGGGGGTCGTGGGGATCTCGGGCAGACCGAAGGAATCGGGTCCGAGAACGGCCCGGCTCCCCGGCGTGACGTAGGTCAGCTCGACGTAGAGCTTCCCGGTCACGAAGCTCTCCAGCTGAAGCTTCGCCCGGAGGCCGTCGTTGATCTGCATCTGCAACACCTCGGGGTCGCTCAGATCGACGTTCCTTCCGGTTTGAGAGTTCAGCCGCGACATGTCGATCTTGTAAAGCACCGGCACCTGGAAGGAGCGGTCGTCCAGGTCGATGCGAATCTGTAGCTCGGTGACCTGCCCCACCGGGACGCCCTTGAACTTTACCGGCGCCCCGACGTCGAGCCCGTTGACGGACTCCCGGAACCGGCTGACGAATACGGTATCTTCGTCGAACCAGTCGGCGGAGGCGAACGTCGCGAGGCCGATCAGGATCAACAGGATCGCCCCGATCAGAAACAGACCGATGGCGGTCGGGTTGGCGCGTCTACTCATGATCCTTTCACTTTATTTTTCTGGTAACCCGACCCATTCGACCCCCGCTCGATCACGTTCCGGCGGGTAAGGAACCGGTGGACCTCCTCGTTCGGCGGGTTTTTCCGCAGGTCGTCGGGATTCCCGATGGCGGTGATGGTTTTTTCCCCGATGTCGAGGAAGATCGCACGGTCGGCGACGGTAAAGATGCTTTCGAGGTCGTGGCTGACCACGACGATCGTCGTGCCGAGGCCGTCGCGAATTTGCAGGATCAGGTCGTCGAGGCGGCTCGCACTGATCGGGTCGAGGCCGGACGAGGGTTCGTCGAAGTAGAGGATGTCGGGGTCGAGGGCCATCGCGCGTGCGAGCGCGGCGCGTTTCCGCATACCGCCGCTGATCTCCGCGGGATAGAACTCCTCAAACCCGCGAAGGCCCACCAGCGCAAGCTTGAGCGATACGATTTCGCGAATCTCTGCGGGCTTCAGGGTTGTGTATTCTTCGAGCGGGAGAGCAACGTTTTCGGCGAGCGTCATTTCGCTCCACAACGCGCCCCCCTGGTACAGCACGCCCATTCGCCGCTGAAGCTGCTTGCGCGTTTTTTCGTCGGCCTCCCAAAAATTCGTCTGATCGTAGAAGATCTCCCCTCCTGCCGGTTTCTTGAGTCCGATCAGGTGCTTCAAGAGGGTGCTCTTGCCGCTCCCGCTGCCCCCCATGATGGCGAAGATCTCCCCCTTCCGTACCTGGAAGTTCAGGTCGCGCATGACGACGAACGAGTCGTAGGCCATCGTCAGATTTTTTACTTCGATCGTGGGTTCGACGCCTTCCATAATCCGTCAGACTCCAATCAACGCGGCGCCCCAATCGATGAGCGCATTGGTCAGGATGATCAGCGTGATTCCGGTCACCACGGCAGACGTTGCGGCCTGGCCCACCGCACCGGCGTCGGTCCCGGTTTGCAGGCCGCGTAGACAGCCGGACAGCCCCACGGTTAATCCGAACACGGCCCCCTTGAACACACCGAGCAGCGCGTCGGACAGCGTCACCGGCTCGAGCAGACCCACGAAGAAGCGTGGGACCGAGATGTCCAGAAACGTGATGTTCACGACGAGGCCGCCAATAATGCCAATCATGTCGGCATATACGGTGAGGAGGGGCATCATCAGAAAAACCGCCATCACCCGGGGCACCACGAGAAAGCTGATCGGCGAGATGCCGAGCGTCTTCAAGGCGTCGATCTCCTCGGTGATCTTCATACTGCCGAGCTCCGCGGCAAAGGCTGCTCCGGTACGGCCTGCCATGATGATGGCCGTCATCAGGGCGCCAAGCTCCCTCAACATCCCGTAACTGACGAGGTAGGAGACGTAGTACTCGGCGCCGAAACGGAGCAGCACCACCGCACCGAGGAAGGCCACGATCACACCTACCAGAAAGGCGATGAGCGTAACGATGGGCAACGAGCCGGAGCTGTTCGATTGTACGATCAACCAGAAATCCCGCCACCGCATCCTCGCCCGCCCGGTGAAGAGGGCAAAGAAGCTTTGCGCAAACTCCCCGGTGAACCTCGCAAGATCCAGAAAATGCTCGTATGCGGCTATCGCCTTCTCTCCGAAGCGCGTGACGAACGAGGTATTGCCATCTTTCCGATCAGTAACCCGCTCGGGCACTTCACGGGAAAGGGCGATCAACCGGGAAATATTCCCGGGCAGCGTTTCTTCCCGGTACTCGAGCCCACGCTCTTCACAGAACTGCCTTCCTTGAATCAGAAAAGCGAGCAGGCTGCTATCCCACTCGCCGAGATCAGTCGTATCGAAACTTACTGCGCGGATATCTTCCGTTCCGGTAGGGCCGATCACCGTCTCGTCGAAGCGTGGCAGGGGGCTCTGCATCCTCCACTCGCCCGAGAGCTCGACGATGAGCGTATGATCGTTCCGACGCGTTTCTACCCGCATAGCACTCGACTGCCAGAGGCTACCTCCGGCTTTTTTGATCGACCGTCCCGGGTTATCAAACTCTGGCCACCTCAACACACCGAACGAAATATCCTGACCTGCTATACTGCACGGCGTGCACGCCGGATCCGTATGGTTCGTCTGATTAGCCGTTTCTACCGTGTCAACACCTATAAACGGCGTGGTAGACGTGAGGGGGCTCATTTTTCCACCTCACATTTCAGATAAAAGAGGGATCTGTATGTCAACTGATCCGTTTTCGTTTGCCAAACCCTGTGACACCCAGGTTACTGCAACGTACGAGCCTGCTGCGCTCCATGGCACAAAAATGGACTTGATATTAAGATAATTTTATCCTAATTACGAGTCCGTTTTGTCCTCCCCTGATCCGTCGTTTTTGTTCGATTCACGTGACTAGGCCGAAAGGCGATTGCCGCGCATGAACTGGAAGAAGCTACCATTGTACGTCGTTTTCGTCGTCCTGCTGGCCGCGCCCGTGGTGTTGAGCCGAGAGGTCGTAGAAGAGGTTGCCCGGTCGGAAGAAGCGATTGCGCTGTACGGCTTTTATCTCCGCGACGTCACGGAAGAGGCCGGCATCTCGTTCGTCCACCAATCTCCCACCTTCGACTCGCGCCTGGACCACATCATGCCGCAGGTGGCGTCGATGGGCGCGTCGGTATCCGTCGTGGATTTCGACCGCGACGGTTTTCAGGACCTGTACGTCACCAACAGCGGCGAAGGGTCGAAGAACGCCTTTTTCCGGAATCTCGGCGACGGTACGTTCGAGGACGTTGCAGAGGAGGTCGGGCTCGCTGAGCTGAACGAGCCGGGGACCGGCGTGTCGATGGGTACGGTGTGGGGGGATTTCGACAACGACGGCTACGAGGACGTATTCGTCTACAAGTGGGGCCGGTCCGAGCTATTCCGGAACGTGGAAGGCAAGTCGTTCGAGCGCGTGACCGAAAAAGCAGGCTTCCCTGACTGGGCCAACGTCCACGCGGCCACCTGGTTCGACTACGACCGTGACGGCTTCCTCGACCTGATCTTTGCCGGGTATTACCACGAGGACCTCGACCTCTGGCACCTGCCCCACACGCGCATCATGCCCGAGAGCTTCGAGTACGCGCAGAACGGCGGCCGGAAATACCTTTTCAGGGGGAATGGAGACGGCACGTTCGAGGATCGAAGCGAGCTCCTCGGTCCGGACACGCGGCGGTGGGCTATGGCGATCGCAGCGGTGGACCTGCGCGGGACCGGCTACCCGGACCTGGTCATCGCCAACGACTACGGGGTGGACGAGATCTACTTCAACGACGCGGGCAAGCGGTTCATCGCGGCCGGCGAAACCACCCGGATCGGCTTTGCCCCGAAAAGTGGGATGAACGCGGCGGTAGGCGACGTGCTCAATACCGGGCAGTACTCCATCTTCATCACAAACATATCCGAACCCGGTGCGCTCGTTCAGGGCAACAACCTCTGGGTGCCACGCTCCGTCTTCGGCGGCGATTCGCTGACCTACGAAAACATGGCGACCACGGTCGGGGTAGAGCTGGGCGGTTGGGCGTACGGCGCGCAGTTCGGCGACCTGAACAACGACGGGACGCTCGACATCGTCGGGACCAACGGGTTCATCTCCGCCGGCCGGGGTGACTACTGGTACGACTTTTCGAAGGTAGCCGGTGGGAACACGACCATCATCTCCGACGCGGCAAACTGGCCTGCGATGAACGGCCGGAGCCACTCGGGGCACCAGCGGAAGCACGTTTGGATCAACGACGGGAGGCTCCGATTCAGAGACGTTGCTAGCGCAGTCGGGCTCACGGAAGTCTACGACGGACGCGCGGTGGTGCTGGCCGACCTCTGGAACAGGGGCGTGCTGGACGTGGTGCTGGCACATCAAAACGGCCCCCTGCTCGTCTACAAGAACACGGCCAACCCCGAAAGGGCCTGGATCGGGTTTGACTTCGAAGGCGTGGAGAGCAACCGGAGCGCCATTGGAACGCGCGTCGAGGTGTTCTGGGACGGAAAGCGGCAGGTGCAGGAAGTGATGGCGTCGAGCGGCTTTTGCTCGCAGAACCAGCGGAGGCTGCACTTCGGCCTCGGTGAAAACCCGAACGTCGAGAAGGTCGTGATCCGCTGGCCGTCCGGACGGGTTCAGACGCTCGAAGCCCCCGAACCGGGGCAGGTTTACCGGATAGTTGAAAACGAATCAGACATTGAAGCATGAGCCAGTCCGCCCAACTCACGATACCGGTAAACGAAGCAGCCTCAGGAGAAGGCGTGAAGCAGGCACGCCGTTTCCGTTACGACCCGCGGTATACGCCGCCGCTTTTCATCACCCTGATCCTTGCCACCGGCCACTGGTCGTTCGGCATCCTTGAGAGTCTGGAGAAAACCCTGCTTTCCATCGGGGTAGCGATTCTCACCGAAACGGTCCTGAGCCGGATTTACCTGAACAAGTGGCCGCACCTCGCGAGCGCGTACATCAGCGGGATCAGCGTGGGCATCCTGCTTCGTTCGCCCTTCTTCTGGCCGTTTGCAGTCTGTGCGGCGCTCACGATCATGTCGAAGTACGTGGTACGGTACCGCGGACAGCATCTTTTCAACCCATCTAACTTCGGCATCTCGGCGCTCCTCTTCCTTTCACCCGGCGCCGTCGCTCACCTGAGCGTACAGTGGGGCAACCACATCTGGCCGATGCTGGTGATCTGGATTCTGGGGTCGGTGATCGTCTACCGCGTCAAGCGGTTCCACATATCCGCAACGTACGTCGCCTTCTTTTTCATCTTTGCCTGGCTGCGGACGTTGATCACGGGCGATCCCTTCGTGGCGGAGATCGCGCCGATCACGGGTCCGATGTACCAGCTCTTCGTTTTCTTCATGATTACGGATCCGAAGACGAACGTACGGTCGAAGAAGGGGCAGATCGTGGTGGCCATCCTCGTTGCCTTAGTCGAGATGCTCTTGAGGCTGGGTGAGGTCATCCACGCGCCGTTCTACGCGCTCTTCCTCGTCGGCCCGATAGCACTGTTCCTCGAGCTCTGGTGGAATGCACGCAAAGCCGGGCGGCTGCAAGCAGCCGTTGCCTGAATAAACCGGCATACCCGTTATTTCCAGGTATCATCCAACAGGTTGAAATGGCACACGTAACGCTCCCTGAAGGTCTCCCCGGCATCACCGGCCTCCTTGCGCAGTTTCCGGAGACGGGCAAACACCTCCGGGGGTTGGCTGAAACGTTGCTCCGCGGCCCGTCGACCCTTACACCCGGCGAGCGTGAGCTGATCGCGAGCTACGTGTCGCATCGGAACGACTGCTACTTCTGCACCCACTCGCACAGCGCCACCGCACGGCACCTGCTTGGCGACAAAGCGTCGCTGGTCGACGAGGTCCAGCGAGACCTTTCGACGGCAGGGGTATCGGACAAGCTGAGGGCGCTACTGGTGATCGCCGGCAAGGTGCAAAAAGGCGGGCGTATCGTGACCGACGAGGACGTAGCGCGGGCGCGGGCGCACGGCGCCGACGATAAGGAGATCCACGACACGGTGCTCATCGCGGCTGCCTTCTCCATGTACAACCGGTACGTCGACGGACTGGCGACGTGGACGCCCCAAGACGAGGCAATGTACGACCAGCACGGCAAGCAGCTCGCCGCTACGGGTTACTTAGGCAGCGTCGGAACGTGAAGTCGCAGATCGCCGGCCTTCGATGATGCGGACGGTCCATATGCTCAGCAGAAGCCACAGGACACCCCCGGTGTGACCGGCCAGGACGTCGGTCGCCCAGTGCACGTTCAGGTAGATGCGGCTCATCCCGATCAGGAAAATCATCAGCAACCCGCCCACCGTTATCAGAATACGCCAGACCAAAGGCGGCTTCAGGGTCCAGGCCAGGTAAATGATGAACCCGAAAAAGACGGTGGAGATGAAGGCGTGCCCGCTCGGGAAACTGTAGCCCGAGGCAAGCTCGGTCGGACGGACGCGCACGAAAAACAGCTTGAGCGCTTCGTTGAGTGGGCCGCCGATCACATCGGCCAGAATGAACTTGAGCAACAGCCACCATTTCCGCAGAAAAAGCAGGGTGAGCGCCATCGACGTGACGAGGATGGTGATCACCGGGTAACCCCCGATCCGGGTGACGACCCTGACCCACGCTGTTCTTCCCGGCGTGACGTGCGGCTCGAAAAACTCCTGAAACCAGGCGTCCAGGGTATACAGTCCGGTCTGTTCGGAAACGTCCTCCACCAGCACGGCGAAGAACCACATCGCAAGGAGAATCACGAGGACCGAAATCGTTAAGCCGATCCCGTAAGCCGTCCCCCGTTGCAGCCGTGCCCTGAAGAAGCGTTCAGCGGCCGGGAACACCGCCTCGAACCGCCGAACCATCTGTTCAAAGGAAGAGCTCAAAGCCGGTCAGGTTTGTGAAAGGGTCCGGGGGGTCAACCCCGGATCTGGCCCGGAGGTCCCGAAAATCTTGTCTAAGGCTTCAGAAAAGTGTCATCGGTAATTCGTATGTTAACGTGAAGTACGTACCTCCCTTGCACCGACGATACGTCATGAAGCGCCTCGTCTTTTTGCTCATCCCACTCGCTGCGGTACTCACGGCGATGTTCCTACTGCCGCAGACCGGGTCGATTCGATGCCAGGTTCTGGATCCGGATACCAGTGCACCCATAGAGGGCGTCGAAGTGGTCATCGAGGGGGACGGTGTGTGGGTTCAGGCCGACACCGACACCGCCGGTTGGATGGAGGCCGCCAACCTTCCGGGCGGCACGTACCGTATCCAGTTCAGGGAGCCGGGCTTCAAGAAGCTCGAGCTCAGTGACGTCCAGGTACAGGCATTCGAAACCAAAGAAATCGTCACGCGGCTCGAGCGGAAAATACACGGTTGTTATTGAGGAGTCGCCGCCTCGACCAGCTTTCGCACGGCGGCTTCGTCCGTACGCCCCTCCATCCGTACGCCGGAATACGCATGGACCGATACCGGCCTGCCCTCGATCGGCAGGCTCGCCAGGGCCTTTCTTACGTTCGACGCGTTGACGCCACCGGACAGCACCACCTCCAGGCGAGAATCCACCCACGTGATCGTCGAGGCCAGAGTGTCCAGGCCGTCGAGCAACGTCCCCTTCGATCCATACGGCAAACCGGAGGTCAGCACGCGGTCGACACCCGCTTTGACCAGCGCTTCAACCGCCTCCTCCCGATCCGAAACGGCGTCGAACGCCCGGTGGAACGTCACGCGCAATCCTGCTTCATGCGCATTCCGGACCAGGTCGTATAGAGTATCGACGTCGATCTTCCGGTCCTTTCGCAAAATGCCGAGCGCCACGCCTTCTGCGCCCGCGTCGCCTGCCATCCGGACCTGGCGATGCATCAGGCCGATCTCTGCAGGCGTGTAGAAGAAGTCGCCGGGTCTCGGGCGGATCATCACGACCAGGCCCGTCCGGTCTCCGAATACCTGCCGCGCCTCCTCGATGTGTGATGTTGGCGGGGTGAGGCCATCCTCGGACATGTCGCTGCATAGCTCGATCCTGGACGCACCACCCGCGAGCGCGGCACGCACCGATTGCGCCACCTGCGCGATACCGGAGCTTTCGACGCAGACTTCGACCGGCACTACGTATCCGATCTGTTTATGGCCATTCACGTCGGTTCCTGATTGCACTGGCGCCGGTTTGTATCGTCACGGCGCAAGTCGTGTCGTATTTCCTTCCAAGTTGTTACAACGAACGCGCCGGAAGGTAGGGAATAAGACAGAAAATACGGAAACTGACCGGTTGAAAAGACGGTGCAAGGAGGGCAACCATCCGGCCGATGCCGGACGCCATCCCCGCCCACAAATCGCCCTCATGAGATCGAGAGGTTACCCGTATGGCTGGTACCGAGCTGCGTGAATCTGCGCAACCCCACGGAAACGTGCTCGTCGTGGACGATGACCCCCAGATTCTGGAATCGCTCACCGAATTCCTCCAACATTCCGGCTGGCAAGTAGCGACGGCTTCCTCGGGAGAAGAAGCGCTCGAAAAAATGCAGCAACACACCCTGGACGCCGTGTTGTTGGACGTCAATCTGCCCGGTATGAGTGGATTCGAGGTGCTTGAGCAATCCCAGAAGGCGGGCGTCATCGCGCCCATTTTTATGATCTCGACGAGTACGAGCGACGAAAATCGCCTGCGGGCCTTCGGGCTCGGCGCCGAGGACTACCTGACGAAGCCACTCGAGCCCGAAGTTCTGATAACCCGGCTCGAACGTTTCGCTCAGGGTACGGAACCTCTTTCGGAGACCCTGCATCAGATCGGGATGGCAACGATAGACCTCAGGGCTAATCAGATTCGTCGTCCGGGCGCCGATCCTCAGACACTCCCCGAGTTTCAGCGGGAGCTGCTCCGCACGTTGCTTGCCCACCGCGGGCAAACGGTCTCGCGCAAGCAGTTGCTCAAAGAAGCGCTCAAAATCAACCAGGATTCCGTGTGGGCGAGCTATACGCTACGCGCCCTCGACACGATGCTCAACGAGCAGATCGAGGAGCTGCGGCGCGTGATAGAGCCGGATGCAAGGAAGCCGGTCTACATCAAACGTGTTTTCGGCCAGGGCTATCGCCTTCAGGCTTAGCACGATAAATCTTTACACACGTTGAGCAGCATAGTGCCTATTTTGGGCACCCCGCCATAATTCCCTGTAGAGAAGGAAACCCGATGAAAGAGAACGTACTCCTGGTATACCTGAACGACCACCGGGCAGGCGCCGTCGCCGCTCTCGAGACGATCGAACGCCTGCGAGAGATTGGGCCGCCCACGGTTCCGGAGCATTTTCTCCGTCAGCTGGACCGTGAGATCAGGGAAGATACCGAGGTGCTGTCGGACCTCATCGGGCGCTTCGGGGGAGAAGAAAGCAAGCTCAAAAAGACCGTGGCGTGGCTTGCCGAAAAGGTCGAACGGCTCAAGCTAAGCAGAGACGACCCGAGCGATGAGGCCTTTGCCCTGTTCCAGCACCTGGAAATACTTCTACTGGGCATACGAGGGAAACGCGCCCTCTGGGAGGTGCTCGAAGTCGTGTGCCGGGGAGACGCACGTTTTGACGGATTCGACTGGCACCGGCTGAAGCAAAAAGCCGACAAGCAGATGGACCAGGTAGAGATTTACCGTCTGGATACGGCGCGGATGGCCTTCCTGGACCTGGAAGAAGATTGACTGGAGGTTAGGCTTCCGGACAACGCTTTACCGGCCCCGTTTCGTTTTGATGAGGATAACGCCGTTAGCGCCACGCGATCCGTAGATCGCCGCCATTGGCCCTTTGAGCACACTGATCGAATCGACGTCTTTCGGGTTCAGCCAGTTCATCCCGTCAGGGCCCAGCATGACTGGCATGCCGTCGACGACCCAGAGGGGTTCGGTATTGCCGAAGATGGTGCTTACGCCGCGGATCTGTACCGTTATGCGTCCACCGGACCGCTCGATGACGTTCACGCCGCTCACCCGCCCTTCGAGCAGCTCCTCGACTCGCCTCACGTGTCGCCTTTCGATGTCCTCCTGATCCAGCTGCGTGACGGAATACGTCAGGTCGTCTTTGTCGATCTTGCTGTAAGGAATCATCACCGTGTCGTCATCGATCTCTTCTTCCTCGGCCAGCGCTTGAGTGCGGGCACAGCCCATCAACACGGGAATCGCCAGGCTGCAGCCCAGCAGGATCAGTGAGAATCGGTGTAGCCTTCGAGATTCGTAACCAGTATTCATCGTCGCCCCCTCCGTAATAAAGTCCCTCGCCCACACGTACCGGCCTGCCTTTAACGTAACACATAATCGCCGGATATCAACTACTACCCCGTCGCCACCCTCAAGACGCAGGGATTTATAGCTCCTGAATAGACCCGCATTAATCGCTAACCCTAATCCTATATTAATCTTACGTACACTTTTGATCCTGGATCGAGCCTCAGGGGTAGTCGCTGACAATTTCACATGAGGCGACGTAATCGGGAAGTCGTCCCGTAGCAACGGGTTGCCAGAAACCCGGGTGAGTAATCCAGGTATAATACTTAGAATTCAAGATAATTGAAACAGGAGGATTTGGGATGGATAGCGAAACCGGAGTGGCGCTCAAGCTGTGGGTGGTGATGAACAAGGCCTTGCGGAGTGTCGAAGAGCATCTCCGGCGGCAGGTGGAGTCGCACGGCTTGAGCTTTACGGAGTTTGCCGTGCTCGAGGTGCTGTTGCACCGGGGCGCGCTGCCGATCGGCGAGCTCGGGGGACGTATCCTGCTCACGAGTGGAAGCATGACCTACGTGGTGGACAAGCTCGAAAAGCGCGGGCTCATCCGGCGCAGGGCGTGCCCGAACGACCGGCGCGTGATCTACGCCGAGCTGACGGACGAAGGCCGGAGCCTGATCGAGCCCGTTTTCCAGGAGCACGCCACGCTGATTCGCAACCTCATGGACGGCATCACGCCGGAACAACAACAAACGGTCACCGAGCTCCTGAAACAGCTTGGACGGTATGCTGAAGCGCTCGATCCGCAGGAGGCGCTCGAAAATGCGGAATAGCCGGTAGCACGCCTGTCGAAGCCGATCCTCTCCCTCATCTCATCTACTGGCCGGGCTCTCCCATTCGCACGGGAAAGCCGGAAGGCATTACGCTACCGGCAACACGCCGACACGGCACGCGGCCTCCTTCTCCGATCCTCCCAACGATATTGCATTCGAATTCGCCTCATCGGGTACCCAATTGGACTCCCCGTTGATCGTACAAATGCCCCTGATTCATTCACCAAAGCGGAGGAAACCATGGCTGAACTTTTCAGAACCCGAACGGATGCATTCGCAAAAGCAGGACGCATCACGCATGCCATCCTGCGAATAGGTGCAGGGCTGCTGTTTATGCAACACGGAGCCCAGAAGCTATTCGGCATGCTGGGTGGCGTCGACGGGCAGGGCGCCAGCGTCGACCTCGTTTCGCTCATGGGCCTTGCCGGCATACTCGAGTTTTTCGGCGGCCTCCTGATCGTCCTGGGCCTGCTCACGATGCCGGTAGCCGCCATCCTCACCGTCGAGATGCTGATGGCCAATTTCATGGCGCACATGCCGCAGGGTGGATTTCCGGTCCAGAACGGAGGCGAGCTTCCCCTGCTGTACGCGCTCATTTACCTCTACCTGGCGGCCAACGGTCCGGGACCTGCAAGCCTCGACGGCCAGATGAGACGCAGTAAATCGAGCGCAACGGTTTGAAAGGCCGGGTATAACGAAGGCGGACCGACTGCACCGATAGGGATGAATTGCGGGAACACAAAAAATACGGGCGACGCCGGGGAGGGGTAAGCTCCTCTCCGACGCCGCCCAATGCCGCAATTATGGGCGCGGATCAGACCGTGGGGAGGGTCCAGGGGGCGCGGTAGTGGCTTTTTGTGAGCTCGTTGGCTTCCTCGTCGTTCTCGAACGTACCGGTCGCCCCGTTCCACTTAACTTTCCTGCCAGTGCGGTAGGCGATGTTGCCGAGGTGGGCGTTAAGAGCAGCCAGACGGCCGGTATCGACGTCGCAGTTGGGCGTAGCGCGCGTCTTCATGCACTCGATGAAATTGTTGGCGTGGTACTGGAGGTCGAAGCGGCCGCCTTCCCGGCGTGCGACGGCTTCCATACGGGGCGTCTGTCCACTATACTCCGGGATGACCTCCCAGCCGCCGCGATCGGCGACGAGCGTGCCGTTGTTTCCGACGAAGGCAACGCCGTGGTCGCGCCCGTAGGGTCCGTTGCTGATTCCCTGGGCGTGCTCCCACAGCATCGTCCAGCCGTCGAACTGGTAGATAGCCGTAAGGGTGTCTGGCGTCTCTTCGGCGCCGTCGGGGTTGCCGAGCTTGCCGCCCATGGCAACCACTTCGGTAGGCGATTCAGCCTTCATGCCCCAGAGTGCCATGTCGATGATGTGGACGCCCCAGTCGGTCATCAGGCCGCCTGCGTAATCCCAGAACCAGCGGAAATTGAAGTGGAACCGGTTCGGGTTGAAGGGCCGCTTGGGCGCCGGGCCGAGCCACATGTCGTAATCGACACCTTCCGGAACGGGTTCGTCGGGACGAACCGGGATGTTCTCCATCCAACCCTGATAGGCCCAGGTTTTGACGGTCCGGATGTCACCGAGGGCGCCCGACCAGACGAATTCCATGGCTTCTTTCCAGTGCGGCCCGCTGCGTTGCCACTGGCCGATCTGGACGACGCGGTTGTATTTGTGCGCAGCGGCGCGCATCCGCTCGATCTCTTCGATCGAGTTCGCCATTGGCTTTTCGCAATAGACGTCCTTCCCGGCCTCGCACGCCGAGATCATGATCAGGGGATGCCAGTGATCGGGCGTGCCGACGATGACTGCGTCGACGTCCTGATTGTCGATGAGGGCACGCCAGTCCGCATACAGGGTGGCCTTTTTCCCAGTCTTTTTTTCGAGGTCGGCTGCGCGGCGCTCGAGCACGTTTCGGTCGACGTCGCAGAGGGCGATAGCCTCGACTTCAGGCACGTTGGTGAGGACGTCGAGGTCGGTATAGCCCATCCCGTTGCATCCCACGAGCCCGATCAGGATCCGGTCGCTGGGAGCGACGCGGCGTTTCTGCGCGATCAAGCTGCCGGGCATGGCGGACGCAAGACCGGCGCCGGCGAGCAGGGCAGCCGAGCTCTGGACGAATTGTCTTCTGGAGTATCGCATGGTACGAATCGGTTTGTCACCTGACTAATAGCGCTTCCGGTCTATCGCTCGAAAGCCTGTGGACAAGTTCGTGTGCAGTGTACCGCTTTTGCAAGGATTACATCGGGCAATTCGTAAGGTTGCGCATTTCAGATAGAAAAAAACGAGAGACCCTTCACGCGCTGACGCGTGAAGGGTCTCTCCTGTTCGATCAGACTATGGAAGCGTCGATCAATAACCCGGGTTCTGCCTGAGGTTCGGGTTGATGTCGAGCTCGCCCTGCGGGATCGGCTTGAGCAGGTGACGCTCCTGCCAGTTGGCCTGGGCGATCGGGTTGCCGAAGTCTACGTCGGTCTTGATGTTGATGAGACCGGCGCGGTGCCAGCGGACGAGGTCGTCGTAGCGGACCACTTCGAGGGCCAGCTCGACACGGCGTTCGTGCATGAGGGCCTTGAAGACTTCCTGCTGCGAGCCAACCTGGACCGGGGGAAGGAGGCCATCCGGGGCAGGTTCACCGTAAACGATCTCGTAGTTGTTGCGAGCGCGGGTGCGGACCTGGTTAATCAGGTCGACGGCACGCTGGGTGTTGCCCGTGAAGAGCTCACACTCGGCGAGCATCAGGAGCACATCGGCGTAGCGGATGATGCGCTCGTTGTTCGTCGTGATGTTGTTCGGGTTACCCTTGGGCTCGAACGGGCGGATGTACTTCGACGGGGTGGCGCCGGTCACCGACCACAGCGAGCTGAAGATCGCCGGGCAGCCATCGCCGCCGCCTTCCTCACAGTAGACGTCGCCATCCTTGTAGAAGGTATGGTAGACGCGCGGATCACCCGGCTCAAACTCGGACTGCAGCGACGTGGTGATGTGGACCTGGCCGTACCCGAAGGCGTTGGCGCCGGGAGCGCAGTTCCCTTCGTCGCATGCGGCGCCCATGTAGATCTTACGGCCACTACCTGCGGCACCTTCGTTCGATTCGTGGTCGACTGCCAGCCACGGGTTGAAGTCGCCACGGGTCATCTGGACCTCGAAGAGGCTCTCGGCATTGTTTTCGGTCTCGATCCGGAAGTTGTCGCCGTAGTCCTCCATCAGGCGGAACTTACCGCTGTTGACGATCTGGTCAAAAGCCGCTTTGGCCTGGGCGTACTTGGAATTGTCGTTGAACCACTGTGCACGGAAGAGGCGCACTTTGCCCAGGAGCGCGAGCGCGGAGTAGCGGGTTGCGCGTCCCTTGTTGCTTTCGTTCCAATCTTCCGGAAGTGTGGCGATGGCCCGCTCGAGGTCTTCCTCGATGAAGTCCCAGATCTCGCCCGGTTCCGAGTTGCCGAGCCGAGAGTCGGCAACCGACTGGATGAGCTCTCTGACGATCGGCACGTTGCCGAAGTTACGCGCCAGGACGAAGTTGAAGTACGCGCGCATGAACTTCGCTTCGCCTTCGTAAACCGCCTTACGGCTTTCGTCAGCGAAGTTCTGGGCTGCCGGGAGGCGGTCCAGGATCACGTTGGCGCGCATGATGCCTTTGTAGGACTCGTTCCAGATGTAGCTGAAGTGCCCGTTGGAGGGAGTCCAGGTGAATTCTTCCTCGCTGTTGCTGCCGCGCGGGTTACGCACGTCGTCGTCCGGCATGAGGAAGCCTGCGAACCAGCCCGTACCGAACTGTTCGTAGGTGAAGTTAAGGAGGGTGGAATAGGGCGAGAGGATCGCCGCTTCGAAGTGCTCCTCGTTCTGGTAGTACGTACCCGAGTCGAGCTCGCCAAGAGGCGCCTGGTCGAGCACACCCTCACAACTCGTCAGGGTAAGTACCAGTAGCAGTGGAGCCGCTATTGTTTTGATGAATCTGTTCATCTTGGTATATCGAGGCTTACGCATAAATAGTATTTCGAGATAGCAGGTTCAGGTGGTGGCCGGTTGCCCGGCCACCCCGATCAGAACTGCAACTGGACGCCCACCTGGAAGGTACGCGGTTGGGGAACGTTACCCTGGTCGGTGCCAGCATTGGTCTGGCTTCCGGCCGAGCCGTAGGTCATCACTTCTGGGTCGAGACCGCTGTAAGGCGTGATGGTGAACAGGTTGGTCATCGACAGGTACACCCTCGCGCGCTGCACGGTGCTCGTGGTGATGGACTGCGGGAGCGTCCAACCAATCTGGAGGCTCTTCAGACGGAGGAAGTCACCGTTTTCGATCCAGCGGTCGGAGAACCGGTTGTTGCCGTTCGGGTCTGTAGCGACCGGCCGCGGATTCTTGGCGTCCTTATTCTCCGGCGTCCAGTAGTCCATGCTTTCTTTGAGCTTATTGAGATACCCTTCAGTTCCACCCATGTGGCCTGCAGCGTGTTCGTTGTAGATCTGGACGTCGCCGACGCCCTGGAAGAACAACGACAAGTCGAAGCCTTTCCAGTAGCCGTTGAGGTTCAGACCGTAGAAGTAACCCGGGATGGTCTTGCCGAGCATCGTGCGGTCTTCAGGCGTCAGCTGGCCGTCGGGCTCACCCTCTACCCAGAGCACTTCCTCAGGAAGGTTGTCTTCTTCCGTCTTCGGACGGTTGATGTCCAGGAAGCGGACGTCACCCGGCTGCGGGCGATGCGAGCGGCTCGGCTCGAGCGGAGCCTGCGCTGCCTCCTCGGCCGTGTTGTAGAAGCCGTCGGTCTTGTACCCGAAGAAGTAGCCGATCGGGTAGCCAACCGCCGTCCGGTAGTTGCCGGAGGAGTACTCGCTGATGCCCGGGGCGATCTCGACGAGCTCGTTGTAGACGGTCGTCAGGTTCGCACCGACGTCGAAGAAGGCCTGTCCGATGTTGAAGTTGTAGTTGGCCTCGAGCTCGACGCCACGGTTGAGGACCGTACCGGCGTTAACCGAGGTCCGGCTGAAGCCGGTGATCCGCGGCAGCGGGATACCGATCAGGAAGTCCTTGGTCAGGCGGTTGTAGTAGGTCGCGAGGATGTCGAGCTTGTTGTTGAACAGCGAGACGTCGACGCCGAAGTCAGTCGTCTCGACGGTCTCCCAGGTCACGTCTTTGTTGACGAAGCTGACCGGGCTGGGAGCCTGCTTGGTGGTTTCACCCGAGCCGTAGTCCGGGATGACGCTGAGGCGGAACACGTGCGGGAACCACGCGGTCTCGTCGTTTCCGAGCTGGCCCCACGAACCGCGCAGCTTCAGTTCGCTGACGGCCGGGAAGTTGAAGAACGGCTCCTCGCTGATACGCCACGCTGCCGAGATCGACGGGAATGTACCCCAGCGGCGCCCGCCCTCGGGTGAGAAGCGGTACGAACCGTCGCGGCGGATCGTGGCGGTGAGCAGGTACTTCTCATTGTAGTCGTAGCTGACGCGGGTGATGTAACCGACCGAGCCCCACTCACCCATGTTACCACGGATCTGCTTGGTCTCCGCGTTACGCACGACCATGAAGAAATTCGGGTTCAGGCTGAGGAAGTTCTGGCCGCCCACGTTGAGCCGGCTGTCCTGGCCTTTGATCACTTCCACGCCAGCAAGCACGTTCAGCGAGTGGCCGCCGAAGGTATTGTCGAAACGGAGGGCGTTGAAGAAGTTCTGGCCGAGAGCGTCGGTGCGCGTGTCGTTGAACTCGGGCGTGTTGCGGTCGAAGCCGAGCTCAGCAGCGGTGAACGGAGGCCTCCAATCGTAGGACTTCCCGATGCCGTAGTCGATCGCAGCGCGGGATTCGTACGAGAACCCGTACGGCAGGGTGATCAAAGCATTCAGTCCACCGAGCACGCGTGTGTCGTAGTTGTGGTTCCAGACGATTTCGTTCATACCGACCTGGTTGCCACGCACGATACCGGCGACGTCGAGGTTGCCGTGGAACCCGTAGCGGTTGCCCGGAATCTCGTTGTTCTCGTCGTAGATCTGGAAGAACGGCGGCATTTCGGCTGCGTTGTTGAGCAGGAAGCCGTCGCCGCCCGCGTTGACGCCGCGATCCATATACTCGTGCGAGAGCGAGAACGTCTGGCCGAGCTTGAACCAGTCAGTAACCTGGTAGTCACTGTTGGCCCGGAAGGAGTACCGGTCGAGCGTCCAGTGCTTGATGATGGCCTCCTGGTTGAAGTAGCCTGCCGACACGAAGTAGTTCAGACGATCGGTGGCGCCGGAAACCGACAGGTTGTAGTTCTGGATGGGCGCGTTCTTGTTGGCTGCCGCGTCGATCCACTCCTGGGAGTTGTCACGAGCACGCAGCACCGGGTCCGAAAGGTCGGGATGCTGCGTCAGGTAGCTGGGGCTACCCGGCTCGAGGTTCATCTGCTTGTTGTAGTTATCCCGAGCAACCTGGTCGAGCTTGAGCAGCTCTTCGGTCGAGAGCATCTCCCACAGCTGCGGGAACTGCTGGATACCGGCGTAGGAGTCGAACGTGATGGTCGGTTTGCCCATCTGGCCGCGCCTGGTCGTGATGAGGACGACGCCGTTGGCAGCCTGCATACCGTAGGTTGCGGCGGCGGAAGCGTCCTTCAGGACCGAGATCGACTCGATGTCGGCGGGGTTGATCGATGCCAGCGGGTTGCTGTGCTCGCCGCCACCCCTACCAACGGGCACACCGTCGATGACGTACAGCGGCTGTGTGTTGCCCACGGTACCGACACCACGGATACGAACGGCGACCGGCGAGCCGGGAAGACCCGACACGTTGGTAACCTGCACACCCGAGATGCGGCCCTGAATGGCCTGGTCGGGGCTGGCAACCGGCAGCTTGCGGATTTCGTCGGTGCTGACCGTACCGATCGACTCGGTCATGAGGCGGCGGGTCTTCTCACCGAAACCGATGACGACGACTTCGTCGAGCTCCTGGGTGTCAGGGACGAGAGCGACGTCGACCACGCTCCGCCCGGCAATCGGCACTTCCTGGACGATGTAGCCGATGAACGAGAAGATGAGCGTGTCGTTGGGCGACGGAGCGACCAGGCTGTACTCACCGTCGATGCCGGTAGCGGCGCCGGTGGCGGTACCCTTCACGACGACGTTCACGCCGGGCAGCGGCTGGCCATCCTCGGCCGACGTGACGGTACCTGACACCTGGTGCTGCGGAAGAAGCTGCTCCTCAACGGTGGCAGCCTCCTGCGCTTTCGTCACGTTGTCGGTGTAAGGGATCAGGATGAGGTATCCGGTGGGGCTGATTTGCAGCCAGAGGCCCGAACCCCTCAGCGTTTCCTGAAGCGCCTGCAGCACGGTAACGTCCTCGGCGTGGAGGGTTACCGGGTCCGTCCCATCCAGAAGACCGTGACCCAGGGAGACTTTCAGGTCAGCCTGGGCAGCAATCTGCGAAAGGGCTCCAGCGAGCGGAACGTTGTCGAAATCGACCGTGATCTTACGCTGGAGTTTGGCTGCGTTCATTTCAAGTGCGCTCAGCTTCGGGAGGGTCGGATAGGACATCCTTCCCGATCCGTCGGCGTATTGCAGTTCACTCTGGGCAGCGGATCGGCCGGGAAATACGCTTAGCCCGAGAATTAGAAGAATCGTAAGCACTTTAAGCGCTTCCGGCAGATAGTCCCTCAGCTTTCTGCAGGGGACTACCGGATGATTTTTAACAAGCACGTACATAGACGACGTTATGTTGTAAATGAAATAAAGCAGGATGGTTATCCGTTACACCCGGTAAGGTGTAGTTAATGAATCCGATGGTTCGATGAGGTTAATTATTCGTTGTTATTGGGTGAATCTCCGCCGTAGGAAGTGTTTTCCTTTTCGGGGAGGTGTGACAGATTTCTAGAGGGAAAGAACTCGATGTATCGTTGATCGCGACGGTATTCGAGCCGCAAGGTGCTCGCAATCACGTTCAGGACTTCACCGAGAGGTTCATCCTTGAAGGAGACGGTCAGCAAATCCACCTTGCGGGGATCGGCTTCGAGGTTGACCTCGATGTTGTACCACCTTTCGAGCTCGCGTTCGACGAGGTCGAAGGGCGCTTTTTCGAAGACGAGCCGGCCTTCCGTCCACGCCAGGTACGCTGCCAGGTCTGCCTGCGCGCGGACGGAGAGCGCGCCATTGCGCAGGCTCCCGATGTGGTTCCGGCGGAGGACCACCGTGTCGCGTACGGCGCCGTGTGATTTGAAGGCTACCGCGCCCTCAACCACACTCACCTTCACTTCCTGGTCTTCTTCGAAAGCCCTGACGTCAAATACCGTCCCGAGAACGGTTACGCTTGCCTGGTCGAGATCGACGATAAAGGGATTCAGGCTGTCGGTAGCCACGTCGAACAGGGCTTCACCGGTAAGCTTGACGCGGCGCTCGCCCTGATAGAACGTGGGAGAAAGCGTAATACGGCTGAGGGGGGCGAGTGTGATGCGGGTGCCGTCTGCCAGTTGGACGGTTGAGCGCTGTCCACGTTCCGTGGCGAAAACCAATTCACGTTCGGGTTCGGAGTCCGCGACTGGCGAGGGCATCCGTCCTCCGGCGAGGTACGACAGGCCGACTACGACAAAAAAGGCAACGTAAAGCAATATGCGATCCAGCAGGCGGCGGTGCCGGCGCGAAGCATCAGTGCGGGCAACGCGAAGCGCGGGGCGGTCGGCTCGTCTCCATTCGTCATGACGCAGTTTTCTCATAACCGGCGTCCTGCCTGTTTCGGCCGCACTCTCCATCTCTGCAAGATTCGCCTTTACCTTCGACAGGGCAGCCTCGATATCGACCGGCCTTACCTGCGACGCCGGTTGCCAGATGAGACTCACCTCGTCGTGCAGGCGGCTAAACTTCTCATCCACTGCCAGACGCGCTTCGACCTCCTTACGCTCCGAGCTCGTACACTCCTTCGTGACGTATCGCACGACAAGCCGCAGATCGGTTTTCCTAACCCTGTTATTCATATAACCCAATAAAAACATGATTTAAGCCCTCCGGAGCACCATATCCTTCGCGTCAGCCATCAGATGAAAGCAAACTCGCGAGGCGGCCCCGCAGGAATCGAGTCGCCCTGACAAGCTGGACGTCGACCGTATGGACGGAGATACCGAGGAGTGCGGCGATCTCGGCGTAACTCAAGCCATGGTCCCGTGCCAGCACGAAGATTTGCCTACGGCGCTCGGGCAATTCGGCGACCGATCGGTCGATGGCCCAGCGCAGCTCCTTGGCTTCGAGTTGACGGACGGGATCAGCTTCGTACTCGGGATGCTCGCCACGTTCGACAAACAGCCGTTCATGATTGCGTTCCGTCTCCAGATAGTCGATACACCGGTTACGGACAGCCCCATACAGGTAAGCGCGCACACTGGCTCTCGGACGCCACTGCTTCCTTAGGCCCCAAACATTGCAAAAAACAACCTGCACCACGTCTTCGGCCACATCCTGCGAGCTCACGTGCGAGCGCGCAAAATCGACGAGCTGTTCGTAATAGGTGCGGAACAGCTCTTCGAATGCAGCCAGATCACCCATTCTGATCCGTTCGATCAGAGGCTCATCCTGTTGCGTACGTACCGGATAGCTTGATGACGCAGGAGCCACAGCGGGTGCGAAATTCGATTTACTACAAAACAGCGAGACGGGGTGAATCCGTTACTCCTCAACAAACCGAGAGCGCAGCAAGACACTTACCGCTGACGGCGACACCGGCGTCCATACTACTACTCGTCAGGGTGTATCCTCACACTGTACAGACAAAGACGACCGAACACGGCTATCTCACTACACCTCACTACAGAAAGTCACAATTATTTTTCTGATCAAAGCCGGTTTTCTCGCCGATCAGGCAGCAAGTTGGATCGGTTGTTGTGAATCAAATATGAAGAAGCAAAAGGCAACTCGTTGCAGGGGTGATGAAGTACCCCGCCCCTTCGATCTGGCAGGTGTTAGGCGTTGCGAATCCGCCTAATGTAGTAGCTTGTACAAGACCCATCTGAATAAGAAGATACAAAGAGTCCCCATCACGTAAGGTTAAGAAGGCGTCAAGGGGCCGGAGATGACGATATATAATAGCAAGGAAAACGAGGCTCACGCGAAGGATGAGAGGCCCATTTCTCTTCGCGCCTTCACGTAAGAAAAAGGGTCGGAGTCGATCCAGAAAGCCGGGGAAGCAAAAGAATCCCACAAATCCGTTACGCGTCTTGCTTTCAGATATTTTTATCTTTATTATCGTGCCCCATGACACGATGTTAGTTCGACATTCATCGAGAAGGGTGGAGGGAGCAGGCCCTGTGAAACCCTGGCAACCGTTCTTGTAAGGACAAGAAAACGGTGCCAACTCCTGCCTCGCATAGCCGCGGGGAAAGATGAGTGGAAGACTCGGCACTTCATAAGAAGTCGTTGATCCTCTTCTGCACCATCCGCGGGGGAGGATTTTTAATTTCTCCCCTGTGGCCTTCGCGGTACGCTTTTAGTCATCACTGTATTAAGAGGCGTACCTACGATGTCGTACTGTTTGCATTCATACCGTTCACCGGTTCAATACGGGGCTCGTTCGCACGAAGAACGTACACTCCGCACGTCAATGCCTCTCCCGGCGCATCCGATGTGCTGTTGTTGCAGCTCGCGATGTTGATGCGACCGGACTGACCCCTCCTTGTCGATACGCCTTCGCCGGGTAAATAGCCGGCTGCTGACTCAGGGATAACTACGTCGGTAAAGTCCGATTCACGCCCTAGGTGTACCCATTCAGTCGCAGCATGCGAGAGGCATGTTTATACCTAACCAATTGATTTTACAGGGAAGTACTATGTCAATACATCAGTCACCGCAGCCCCCTCCGTCCCCTCTTCGTCCGGGAAGTCTGGCAAAACCTGTGGTTCTGCCGGGTAAGAGGCCGCCTATCGGCAAGCCAAGTCCTGCGGAAAGGGAAGGCGGCGTTCTCCCTTCGAAACCGAAGAAGCCCGAGAAATCAGCCGTCGAAACGATCAAGGAGCAGAGCAACGGCCTTCGGGGCGGACTGGCGGCTGCACTTCGGTCCGATTCTGACCATTTCGAAGAAGTAGAAAAGCAGCTCGTCAAATTCCACGGTTCGTATCAGCAGGACGATCGCGATCAGCGTAAGGGTGGGAAAACGTACTCCTTCATGATCCGGTCCAAGCTGCCCGGAGGCCGGCTCACGGCCGAACAGTACCTCCTGCACGACGAAATCGCCGATCGGTACGGACAGTCGACGCTTCGGATCACCACGCGCCAGGATTTTCAGATCCACGGGGTGATCAAGCGCGACCTCCAGGCGACCATCCGTGCCCTCAACGAGAGCCTGATCACGACGCTTGGCGCGTGTGGAGACGTCGTAAGAAACGTCGTATTCAGCCCGGCGCCGGCGACCAAGCCTTACGAGCACGAGATTGAGCGGATTGCCGGGGAGATTTCTAGACGCTTTCTGCCTCGAACGCGCGCCTACCACGAGATCTGGCTCGACGGCGAAAAAATCACCGGTGAAGACGAGCCTGCCGATGAGAACGACCCGATCTACGGCAAGGCGTACCTCCCTCGGAAGTTCAAGATCGGAATCGCGTACCCCGGGGATAACAGCATCGACGTCTACGCGCAGGACGTAGGACTCATAGCCCTCGTGGAAGACGGCCGGCTCGTCGGCTTCAACCTGCTTGCGGGAGGCGGCCTGGGTATGACACACAAAAAGCCCGATACCTTTCCACGGCTTGCCGACCCGGTGTGTTTTGTGACGCCCGAGGAGGCGATAGCGGTGATCGAGCAGATCGTGCTGATCCACCGCGATTACGGCGACCGTTCGAACCGGCGGCACGCACGCCTCAAGTACGTCATCCACGAGTGGGGTCTCGACCGTTTCAAGGACGAGCTACAAACGAGGCTTGGCTACCCGCTGAAGCCGATCCGGCCGACTCGCCCGCTCAAGCTCGAGCTCTACCTGGGCTGGCACGCACTGGGAGAGGGACGCTATTACCTTGGAATCTCGGTCGAAAACGGCCGGATCAAGGACGAGGGCAACCTGCGGCTAAAAAGCGGCCTTCGCGAAATCGTCTCGCGATTCCGGCCGTCGGTAAGCCTGACTCCCAACCAGGACATTTTGCTTACCGATCTGCGCGAGGAAGACCGTCCTGTTATCGATTCGATCCTGGAGGATTATGGAATCCGGCAGGCGCACGAGCTCTCCAACGTGCAGAAATACTCGATGGCCTGCCCGGCGCTCCCGACCTGCGGGCTTGCCATTTCAGAAGCCGAGCGCGCCCTCCCCGGCGTGATCGACGAGCTCGAAGAAACGCTGGAGGAGCTGGGCCTTGCCGACGAAAGACTGACCGTCCGCATGACCGGCTGCCCCAACGGTTGCGCGCGGCCTTACGTCGCCGACATCGGCTTCGTCGGCCGCTCGCTCGACCAATACACCGTGTACGTTGGCGGACGGGCTGACGGAACGAGGCTGAACCAGCTCTTCCAGGATCTCGTCCCCTTGCCGGACCTCGTGTCGACCCTCCGTCCTCTCCTCGAGCTTTATGCACGGGAGCGCATACCGGAGGAGAGCTTCGGTGATTTCTGCAACCGGGCCGGGATCGACACTTTGAGATCCTACGCCGAAAACCACCGTGAATATGCGCAGGCAAGCTAATAAAGGAACGGTCTACCTGGTCGGCGCCGGCCCCGGGGCGCCAGACCTCATTACGCTACGAGGCCTTCGGCTGCTTCGGCAGGCCGACACCCTCGTGTACGACCGGCTCGTCCACCCTGAACTAATCGAAGAGGCTCCGGCCGAGGCGGAGCGCATTTTCGTCGGGAAGGAAGCCGACCGGCACACGTGCTCGCAGGCACGCATCAACGACCTCCTGATCGAGCGGGCGCTTGCAAACCGGGTGGTCGTCCGATTGAAAGGAGGAGATCCCTTCGTTTTCGGGCGTGGAGGCGAGGAGTGTCTTGCACTCGCCGAGGCCGGAATCGCCTTCGAGGTGGTGCCGGGCATAACGAGTGCGGTGAGCGTACCGGCCTTCGCCGGCATTCCCGTCACCCATCGTAGCGTCTCGAGCTCGTTTACGGTCGTTACGGGGCACCCGTGTGATACCGAAGTCGACTGGGCGGCTTTCCCAAAAACCGGCACAATGGTCATCCTGATGGGATTGCGGAACCTGCCCGAGATCGCCCGAAGCCTCGTCGAAAGCGGATGGGCTGCGTGCACGCCGGTGGCCGTCATCTACTCGGGATCTACGGAAAAGCAACAGACGATCGTCGGGGATCTCACCGACATCGGGCTCAAGGCTCGAGGCCTCGCTCCTCCCGCCACGATCGTGGTCGGCGAGGTGGTTCGGCTGCACCATTCCCTCAACTGGTTTACGCCGCCCGCCACGGGAGACGGGGCTACGATGCGCTCCGAGCACCCCTTCATCTCGGTTCGATCAGTAAATCCATCGCCAACACTTCAACCGAGAATTTCCTCCGTCTTATCTTTAACACCCCACAGATCGCTCGTCGTATGAAGTCAGAATCTGTTACGTTGCAACCGGATTTCGCGGAAGACATAAACGCTGAACTCGACCCATACAACCCGAAAGAGATTCTAAACTGGGCCTTTGAGCAATACGCACCGGACATAGCCCTGGCTACCGGTTTCGGGCCTTCGGGTATCGTCTTGATGCACCTCGTATCGCAGATACGTCCGGAAACGACGGTTTTTTACCTCGATACGGGCCTTCATTTCCGCGAGACTCACGAGGTGCGGGAGCGATTGGAGGAGCAGCTTGGCATCCAGATCACGCGAGTCACACCGGAGCTATCCCTGGAGAAGCAGGAGGAGCTCTACGGGCCGGCGCTCTGGAATCGAGAGCCTGACCGGTGCTGCCATCTGCGGAAAGTGGTCCCCTTACGCCGATTCCTGTCCACCCGGCGGGCGTGGATCACGGGAATACGGCGCGACCAGTCCTATACACGCGCGCAGACTGAAGTCGTGTCGTATGACAAGATCAACGGTCTGATCAAGGTCAGCCCCGTTGCCCACTGGACGGAGGCGGAAGTGTGGAACTACATCCGGATACACGATCTGCCGTACAACAAACTGCACGACCAGGGTTACCCGAGCATTGGATGCTTCCCCTGCACCCGGCCGGTAGGTACGGGGCAATACTCGCGTGCCGGCCGATGGGCAGGGCACGCCAAAACCGAATGCGGCATCCACAGGCAGGCAAGCTGAGCGTGTAGTCGAATGAAAGTTCTTCCGATTTTTCTCAACAACCTCGCCGGCCGCCGCTGTCTCGTATTCGGTTTTACCCACGAAACGGAACGCAAGATTGAGGATTTGCTCGGTTGTGACGCCTCGGTGACCCTGATCGCCCCGCAGGCATCCGAACGGATACAGGCGTGGGCGGGGGAAGGCCGGATCACGTGGCTCGCCCGGGAATATCAGCCGGGTGACCTGAAGGATTGTGTACTGGCTATCCTGACCGAAACCAACCCCAAAAAAAGCGCACTGATCTGGAAGGAGGCACAGGCCGAAAAAGTGCTCATCAATGCGATGGACGACGTGGCGCACTGCACGTTCGTATCGGGTTCTGTGGTGCGGAGGGGCCCACTCGTGATTTCGATCTCGACGAGCGGCACTGCACCCGCACTCGCCGTCCGGATCCGTGAACGCCTGGAGCTAATGTTTGGTGACGTTTACGGCGCCTTTGCGGAGCTGCTCGGAAGCCTGCGCAGCGTGATGCAGGCCAGGTACCCGGGATTTGACGAGCGGCGTTCACGTTGGTACGAGATCGTCGATTCGGACGTCCTGCCGCTTCTCGAGGCTGGGCGGCGTGAGGAAGCGTTGAAGCTGCTCGAGTCGATCGCGGAACTCGACCTATCCGGAGCCGACGGGGTTCACGAGGGGAAGCCGGTATATGGTGCGGGATCATAAAAGCCCCTTCCTCTTAAGAACCTTTTTCGTGAAGGTATTCGCGGCAACGGGGTACGGCCATGTCGGGGCATAAAGGGTACAGGGAAGAGACGGGGCTCATTCGGACGCGAGCGGAGGTGACCGCCGAACGCGAACATTCCAGCGCGCTGTACCTGACATCGAGCTACCTCTTCGACGACGCCGAGCACGCACGTGCCCTGTTTGCCAGAGAAGTGGAGGGCAACGTCTACTCGCGTTACACCAACCCGAACACCGACGAATTCGTCGATCGGATGTGCCTGCTCGAAGAGGCCGAGGCGGGTGTATCGCTGGCATCGGGGATGGCAGCGGTGTTCACCCCGCTCGCCGCCCTGCTCGATAGCGGCGACCACGTGCTGGCTTCCCGGTCGATCTTTGGTTCCACACACCAGATCCTCACCACGATTCTGCCTCGCTGGGGTATCACGCACACGTACGCGGACATCCTCTCACCGGAAAAATGGGAAGGGCTCGTCCAGCCCAACACCAAAATCTGCTTCGTCGAGACGCCGACGAACCCGGGGCTCGACCTCGTCGACCTCGAATGGCTCGGGAGGTTCTGCCGCGAGCGGGACATCGTCCTTTTCGTCGACAACGTTTTCGCCACACCAATCCTTCAAAAGCCGATCCGGTACGGCGCGGATCTTGTGATGCACTCGGCCACCAAATACATCGACGGGCAGGGGCGCGGAATCGGGGGTGTCGTCGTGGGCCGGAAGGATCTCATCGACCGGATTGCGACGTTCGCCCGACACACCGGACCTGCCCTTTCGCCTTTCAACGCGTGGATGTTCAGCAAGGGGCTCGAAACCTTGCCCGTCCGAATGGAGAGGCACTGCGACAATGCTCTCCGGGTAGCACAATTTTTGGAGACGCACCCCCAGGTGTCCTCCGTCCGGTATCCGCATCTCCCTTCACATCCCCAGTACGAGCTGGCGCGGCGTCAGATGAAACGCGGCGGCGGGATCGTCAGCTTCACGATAGCGGGCGGCCTGGACCAGGGCCGCCGGTTCCTCGATTCGCTCCAGATGTGCAGCCTGAGCGCCAATCTTGGGGACACCCGCACCATCGCCACGCACCCGGCGAGCACCACGCACCACTCCCTTTCGGAAGAGGAACGCCTGAAGGTCGGTATCCTCCCGGGCTTGATCCGCCTGTCGATCGGCCTAGAACACGTCGACGACATCATTGCCGACATCGATCAAGCCCTCCTGAAGAGCGCAAAAGTCTGATCGCGTTACCGGCATTTGTTACGGACTTACCCGCAATACTATTATACCGGCCGGAAATCCTATCTTTGATTGAGGGAACCCTGTATCCGGGACCCGGAAATCTACTCGCACCACCAATCGTTTCCGTACCGGGACTATCGCTGTATGCCGGGTGAAACACTCGAAATCATTCTTGTCCTGCTGCTGATTCTTCTCAACGGCGTCTTTGCAACGGCTGAGATTGCGATCGTATCGGCGCGCAAGGTACGCCTCCAGCAACGTGCGGAGGACGGAGATCGCAAAGCGCGCAAGGCGCTTCAGCTTGCCGAAGATCCCAACCAGTTTCTCTCGACCGTTCAGATCGGGATAACCCTCATCGGCATTCTGGCTGGTGCATACGGTGGCGTTGCGATTGCGGGCAGCCTGGCCGCCGCGCTCGACGATTATCCGTCGATTGCCCCATACAGCGACGCCATCGCCTTTACCACGGTGGTCGTGATCATCACGTTTTTGTCGCTCGTGCTGGGCGAGCTGGTCCCGAAACGAATCGCCCTGAACAGGCCCGAGGCGCTTGCGTCGGCCCTCGCCGGTCCCATGCTGGTGATCTCGAAAATCACGCAGCCCGCCGTGCGCCTGCTCGGCGGCGCGACCAACCTGGTACTCAAGATTCTGCGGATCAAACCTTCGGACGAGCCGGTCGTCACGGAAGAAGAGATCGAGATGGTGCTGGCGCAGGGCGCCCGGGCCGGCATCATTGAAGAAGCCGAGCACGACCTGCTCGAACGGGTGTTTCGGTTCGGCGATCAATCCATTGCCGCCTTCATGACGCCGCGTCGGGACGTCGTCTACCTGGACATCGACCACCCGATAGAAACCATATCGGAGAAAATACTCGCCGAGCCCCACTCGTACTTCGTCGTCTGCCGGGGCGGCCTCGACAATCCGCTGGGCGTGGTCGACGTGAAGCAGCTCCTCGTTCAGGCGATTTCGGGCGAACCCATCGACATCGAAAAGGCCCTTCGCCAGCCGCTCTTCGTTCCGGAGACGGTGCCCGCCCTGCAGGTGCTGGATCGGTTCAGGCGGACGTCCGAACACGTTGCCCTGGTGGTCAATGAATACGGCGGCATCGAGGGGGTCGTCACGATGAACGACGTCACTGAGGCGCTGGTGGGCGAGCTCCCGTTGCCGGGTGAAGCTTACGAACCCGGAATCATCGAGCGCGAGGACGGCACGTGGCTGGTCGACGGTATGCTCTCGATCGAGGAGTTCCGCGACTATTTCGATCTGCGTGACTTACCCGGAGAGGACACAGGCCACTTCCGCACCGTAGGTGGATTCGTGCTCAACAGTCTCGGACGGATACCCAGCGCCGGCGAAGCCTTCGAGTTCGACGACGTACGGGTGGAAGTGATGGACATGGACGGCAACCGCGTCGACAAGGTGCTCATTACGCGGCACGACGTGCCCGAAGAAGAGGACTGAGGTCCTATACCTCCATGTGTGTGGCGGGCTGCGTCTCCACGTCGACTGGCGGTTGTGAGACGGATCGGCGCCGGAAGAACCCGTCAACCGCCAAGGGGCCGCTACCGACGAGGAGGAGGTAAAGCGTCCCGAGCAGCATCGACCAGTCGGTCCGTATTTCGTGCGCCATGCTCCAGAATCCGTAAGACGGGAGCGCACGAACGCCGAAGGAGCCGAATCCGTGGCCGAGGAGGATCGGGATTTTGGTCGTGATGATGGCGACGACGATGACGATCAACAAAAGGAAGGCGGCCAGGCGCGTGTACATGCCAAACAGCACCAGCAACCCGCAGAGTGTTTCGACTGCGCCGACAAAGTAGCCCAGGAGGTCAGGCATCGGGAAGCCGATTTGCTCGAACCGCCCTCCCCCGCGTGATTCAGCGAATAGAAATTTCTGAAGTCCTTCCGACAGAAAAACGGCGCCTACCATCAGCCGGATCAGCAGCGTGGCCATCCAGGCTGCCCGGGGAGTACTCTGTACAAGTCGCATGAGGGTCCTCGCTAGCGTGGTTCGGAGAGAAGCGTATCCCGGTTGATCAAGTCCAAGCCGGGATCACGGCGCATCAGGGTGCCGGCAGACGATCCACAAATTAGACGGTCGCTGAGGCGATGTACGTTTGGCATTTTTTCCCGTTCCGGCTTACCATTATGGAAGCCTGATCCGGTCCCTTAGCATCAACCGTATGAGTTAACCATGACTCGTCTGAATCCTCTCCTCACCCTTATTCTACTGGTGCTTCTCGTGTTACCAGCCTCGGCACAGCAGAACACCCCCGAAAGACCGCTCCGCATTATAGCCTTTGGCGCTCACCCGGACGATTGCGAGCTCAAGGCCGCCGGCGTGGCGGCAATGTGGGCGGCGAGAGGCCACAAGGTCAAATTCGTTTCCATGACCAACGGCGACATCGGCCACTTCACCGAAGCTGGCGGGCCGCTGGCCCAACGTCGCACGGCCGAGGTCAAAGAGTGCGCGAAGATCTTCGGCATCGAGACCGAAGTGCTCGACATTCACGACGGCGAGCTGATGCCGACGCTCGAAAACCGCAAGACGGTTGCCCGTCTCATCCGTGAATGGCAGGCCGACATCGTGCTGTTCCATCGCCCTTACGACTACCACCCCGACCACCGGTACGTAGGCCAGCTCGTACAGGATGCAGCAGTGGTCGTCATGGCGCCGTTCTTCGTGCCCGACACGCCTCCCACGCCGAGGAATCCGGTGTTCCTGTACTACACCGACAACTTCCTGAAACCCTACCCTTCGGAACCGACCATCGTGGTGGCAATCGACGAAGTGGCGGACAAAAAGCTGGCGTGCATAAGGGCGATGCCGTCGCAGTTTGGCGACCCGGGAAGCTGGCAGGCCAGCACGCGTCCCGACGTCCCGAAGGAAGACGGCGCGCGTGAGGAGTACCTGGTGGCGGAGTTTGAGAAAAGGATGGCCGCCGAAGCCGACAAATACCGGGACCGCCTGATCGAGCTCTACGGAGAGGAAAAGGGGCGGCAGGTCAAGTACGCCGAGTCGTTCGAGCTATGCCAGTACGGGCGCCAGCCTACCCTCGAAGAGCTCAAGGCGATGTTCCCCACCTTCAACGACTGACCGCCTGCTTACTCGACCTCATTGGAAAACGCCCTGTCCCGTTTAAAAAGGACCGGGCGTTTTTCGTGTTCGGAGGATTCACGCGGCGCTGTGCTGGACGTCGTACGACAGCATCACGATGCCGCTGGGGTAAGCCTTTGTGTGGGTAAGCTTTAGATTCGTTTTGGGCGCACCGGGCGCCAGCAGCGGGATACCCTCCCCGAGCAATACCGGGGTCAACCCGACGTTGATGGTATCCACCTGGCCTTCGGCAAGCAGGCTTTTGAAGAGTTTTCCGCCTCCGAATAACCAGATCTCGCCGTCGCCGGGCTCGGCGCGAAGCTCCGCCACCACCCTGCCCGCGTTTTCGTTGACGACGGTGACATTTGGATAGTCCTCCTGCCGAAGCGTACGGGAGAAGACGTAAACCCGCATATTCTTTGACCAGGGCGATCCTCCCATCTGTTGCGCCACTTCAAAGCTCATGCGACCCAATAGAACCGTATCGACCCGAGCAAACATCTCCTCAAAATCGATAAGTGGTTCCTCGGGGATCCAGTCGTACTCGTCATTGGGGCCGGCGATGTATCCGTCGAGAGATGCCGCCACGTCATAACGCACTTTTCGCATGGTCCACGCCTCCAATCTGGTTCAGATCACTCTGCCACGTTAGAAAAGCAGCCGGTGCAGACCGGCATTATATTCACGACAAAAGGCCGACAAAACGTTCACTTATCGAGTGAGCGCCGTTAAATTGAAAGCAACACTCCGGAGGTGTAGTAATTCGATCCGGCCCACCGATCACGATCCTGAAATGGAAACCACAGAAGGATGAAAACCATGCGCTATTTCTACACCCTCTTGTTAGCGGCTACCTTCGTTTCGGCGTGCAGTTCCACGAGAATAAATCCGAACGAGGAGGAGTGGATCACCCTGTTCAACGGCAGGGATTTGAATGACTGGATAGTAAAAATTACCGGATACGAAGCGGGCGATAATTTTGCCGATACGTACCGGGTAGAGGACGGCCTTCTGACGGTTTCGTACGACGGATACGACGTGTTCGGCAACCGGTACGGAAATATTTTTTACAAGGAGCCTTTTTCACATTACCGGATAACGCTCGAATACCGGTTCGTCGGCGACCAGGTGGCTGAAGGTCCCGGCTGGGCTCTGCGGAACAGCGGGATCATGGTCCACTCGCAGTCTCCCCAGTCGATGCTCGTGGACCAGGACTTCCCCATCTCGATCGAGGTGCAGCTCTTGGGTGGGACAGGCACCGGCGAACGTACGACGGCAAACCTTTGCACGCCAGGCACGCACGTCGTGATGAACGGCCAACTGGAGGAAAGGCACTGCATCAACTCGACGTCCGAAACCTTTCACGGCGACCAGTGGGTCCAGGCCGAAGTGCTCGTGCTGGGCGATTCCCTGATCCGGCATTACGTTAACGGAACCCCCGTGCTCGAGTACACGAGCCCGCAGATCGGAGGCGGCAACGTCGACCCCGTAGACCCCGCCGTCAAGCAGGACGGGAAGCTTCTCAGCGAAGGGTACATCGCGCTTCAGAGCGAGAGCCACCCCGTTCAGTTCCGGAACGTCCGGTTGCTCAATCTGAAAGGCTGCATGGATCCCGAGGCGAAGAACCACAAGACCTACTACGTCGCCCACGATGAAGCATCCTGCCAGTATTAGGCTTCTCAGGGCATGTGAACTTACGGTAACCGGTGCCTGAAGATAAAACGCCGGAGCCCCGGGCCAAGTAACCACCTTATGAGCCCGAGAACAGACTGATTGTCAATCAGGAGGGTAATGCAATGGCCGGCAACCTCATACTCCAAACGGCGGCTTTCGACGCAGGAGCCACCATTCCCCGGAAATACACGTGCGAAGGGGACAACGTCTCCCCTGCCCTGTCGTGGTCAAACGTACCGGAGGGCGCCCGGAGCCTGGCGCTGATCGTGGACGATCCGGACGCGCCCAGAGGGACGTTCGTCCATTGGGTGCTGTTTAATCTGCCTCCCGAGGTCGGAACGCTTCCGGAAGGCGTGCGGGTGCGCGAACACTTCAAGAACTCCGAGCTCCGGCCGGTCGAAGGAGCCAACGATTTCGGCAATACGGGTTACGGCGGACCGTGCCCTCCGCGTGGAGATCGCGCGCACCGGTATTTTTTCAAGCTGTACGCGCTGGATACCACGCTCGATCTCCGCGAGGGCGCCACGAAGAAGCAGGTCACGCAGGCGATGGACGGCCACGTCCTCGACGAATCCGAATACGTGGGAACGTACCGGCGCGCGTAAAACGGATCGGACCCGCGCCGGCCTTCCGGCTCTACGCGGGTCCGAATAATCAGGACGCGGGGCTACGCCGGGCCCTACCGATCGGTTGCGGTGATCAGGTCCTCCCTTACCCTGTACTTCATCGTCCGGGCATCTTCGATCACGCCTTTCCAGTTGAGCCCGAAACCGAAGTCGTACCGGTTGCCCAGCTCGTCGAGGTACGGTTGCATGTCGTGCGGCGTATCCTCGAACTGTTCTTCGACGGTCCGCATGTCGGCTGGCATCTGGACAGGCAGGAGACCGGAAGGCTCTGCCGCTCCAGTTAGAATGTCCAGGATGGCCTGGTCCTGGACGTCGAAGTCGATCACGATGGCGTCGACTTGCGGTTCGAATTCGGCGACCACGGTCGGGTTCGTCATGTTGAGGACGACGATGACCGGCTTCTCTTTCATTTTCTCCCGCGTGTCGAGTACGGCTTGCAGATCCGTAACGTTAGTCGGCGTGACCGTTTTACCGCGGTACGAGCGATTCGTGAAGGACTCGAGCGGGTCGCCACCGGCGATGCTCACGGGCCGGGCGTGCTCGGCCGTGTACTCGCCGTACTGGAGGCTGATGGGCACGTAACCGTTGCCACCGGCCTTGACGTCCTCCGGGCTGTACCCATTCGTGGATACCGGGCTGTCGATGACGACGATGGCCACGTCGGCGCTGTCGGGGTTGTCGGTCACGTTGAAATACCGACCCGCGATTTCCAGATTGATCGGATCGACGGTGGTTGCAGGGGTGACCGCCCCGAAGAAGTTGCGGCTCTCGGGAATGTAGCGCTTCGGGATGTAGACCTTAGCGTTTCTCGACAGGGGCAGCACGTTATTCCGGTTCTTGAGCAGGACGATCGACTTGAGCTGTGCCTCGTACCCTGCCTTCATGTGCTGCGGGTTGCCAACGGTGGCGACGGTCTTTTCGACGTCGAGGTAAGGATTTTCGAACAGGCCGGTGCGGAAGATGTTGCGAAGCAGCCGCACGGCGGATTCCTCGAACCGCGCGCGCATGAAGGCCTCGCCGTGTTCCTCGACGCCCATCCGGTAGGCTTCGATGACGGGGCCGGCGTCGTTATTCCCGCCGAACTGATCGACGCCCGCCATGAGCGCCTTGTAATGCCGTTCTGCTTCCGTCAGGTTCTCGACGCCCCAGGGCGTCCGCCCGAAGACGTCGATGCCTGCGTGGTCACGGGTCACGCCCCAGTCGGTACAGACCACACCGTCGTACCCGTACTTCCCGCGGAGCAGGTCCTTGATGAAATACGTGCTGTAAGCGTTCCCCACGTTTTCTCCGTAGACGGTATCCTGCGCGAAGGAGATCGTGTAGTAGGGCATCACGGCAGACGCCATACCCGTCTCGCCGTCCAGCTTAAAAGCGCCCTCGATGAAGGGCATCATCTGCTGATCGAGGTTATTCCCCGGGTAAACGGCGTACTTCCCGAAGCTGTAGTGCGCGTCTCTTCCGCCCTCGCCGGAGCCTCCACCCGGCCAGTGCTTGACCATCGCGTTGACACTTTCGTACCCCCAGCCGTCGGCAATATCAGCCGCGCCGTAGGAGGTCTGGAACCCGTCCACGTACGCTTTCGCCATGTCCGTGGTGAGCTGCGGGTCCTCGCCGAACGTTCCGCTGACGCGGCTCCATCGGGGATCGGTGGCGATGTCGATCTGGGGAGACAGGGCGGTCGCGATACCGAGGGCGCGGTACTCGCGGGAGGCAATTTCGCCGAAATCCCGCACGAGCTCGGGGTCGAAAGTAGCAGCGAGGCCGATCATGGCGGGCCACATGGAGATGTCGCCGCCGGAGCCGGCATTGTACTCCGCATCAGCCCTCGTCTGGTGTCGCGGATCGGAGCTGTTGTTGGCCGGAATGCCAAAGCCAATGCCCTCCACCAGCGCCTGGACGTTGTTATTCCAGCGGGCCGCCACTTCGGGACTCTCGACGCTGGTTATCAGAACGTGCCTTACGTTGTCATTCGTCAGGAAGTCTATTTGCCCGTCGGAGAGATCCCACGCGTTCGCCCCGCTTTCGGCGAACGGCTTACCGCCATAGGTATCCGTAAAAAACCCCCGGGTTGACGGAATGGCCTGATGCATGCTGTAGAGCATCAGGCCGGCGATCTCTTCGATGGACAGTTTCGAGGCCAGGTCCCTCGCCCGTTCGTCGGCCGAGAGGCGCCAGTCCTCGTAGGCATCGAGCGTATCGTTTTTGTTCAGGTCCTTGAAGGCGAAACCGTTGTCCTCGAGCAGCTTGACGCCGGAGGTCGTCGAGTAGCCAAGCGTTTGACCGCCACGGTTGGTCACGATCCGAATCGTGCCGATTTCCGTTTCACTCCACCTCGGGCCAGCAGGCCCACAGCCGCTTCCGATCCCAATCAGCAGGACAAACGACAATGCGAGGATCGATTCACGCAACAGTGCAGAAGGGTATCGATTCATTAAGATATCCGGATGGGTGGATTGAGACATTCGTGAGCGCAGGTTCGACCAAAGAACCTGAATGAAAGCGTTCTCGAACCTCTGGGGATTTGACAGCCCCCTTTCCGGTAAACTAATCCACACCGGATACAAAATGAACGGATTGGTCAGACGAGATCTTGATTTACCCTGTGGCTGGGCGTCTGGACGACGCGCTCCATTACCCTGACCAGCTCTTCCAGTTTAAAGGGTTTAGCCAGGTAGTCGTTCATCCCGGCAGCTAGACAAGCCTCCATGTCTCCCTGCATCGCGTTGGCCGTCATGGCAACGATGGGCACGTCGTGATTGCGGACGGGTGAATCCGGGTCGCGGATGATCCTGGTGGCCGCGAACCCGTCCATGACCGGCATCTGCACGTCCATGAAGACCAGATCGTAGTCCCGCAGCTTCAACATTTCGATGGCGTCGTGGCCGTTCGACGCAACGTCGACCTCAACCCCCTGCTTCGCCAGCATGTGGCTGGCCAGCTTCTGGTTGATGGCGTTGTCCTCCACGAGCAGCACACGATGGGACCGGTTCAAGGTTGGAAGCGCACAGGCATTGGTCGACGGTCCCGAGTCGCCTTCAGGGATGGCGGATGCGGGTTCGCTCGCCGGCTGGAAGTCAATGGTGAACCAGAACGTGGAGCCCACGCCTTCCTCGCTCTCCACGCCGATCTCCCCGCCCATCAGCTTTACGATGTTCTGTGAGATCGCCAGGCCAAGGCCCGTTCCGCCAAAACGACGCGTGATGGAGGTATCAACCTGGGAAAACGACTTGAACAGGCGATCCATCCGGTCTTTCGGGATCCCGATGCCCGTATCCTGTACTTCGAAGCGGAGCCGCACCTTTTCCGTGTCCGTGGGTTCTCGTTGCACCCGTAGTACGATCGCTCCGCGGTCGGTAAACTTGACAGCGTTGGTCATCAGGTTGATCAGCACCTGGCGCAGCCGGCCCGCATCGCCGCACAGGTATCGGGGCACGTCGGCGTCAACGTTGCAGACCAGCTTCAGGCCTTTCTGGCTCGCTTTGATTGCGAGCAGG
This sequence comes from uncultured bacterium, assembly GCA_966250015.1. GTDB lineage: Bacteria > Bacteroidota > Rhodothermia > Rhodothermales > DASSAV01 > CBINFS01. The sequence goes on from CBINFS010000004.1 coordinate 212,096, forward strand.
TTTTTGATCCCCTTGATGGACTCGAAGAGGTCGAAATCGTGGTGATCGATGACGAGCTTTCCGGCTTCTATTTTCGAGAAGTCCAGTATGTCGTTGATGATGCTGAGGAGGCTTTCGGCGCTGATCAGCATGGAATCGAGGAGCTCGCGTTGCTCGGCGTTCAGCTCGGTATCTTTCAGCAGGCTGGCCATACCGATGATGCCGTTCATCGGCGTTCGGATCTCGTGGCTCATGTGGGCGAGGAACTCGCCTCTGGCGCGGGTGGCCTTTTCCGCCGCGATTTTTGCGGCGTTCAGGTCGGCGGTGCGCTCGGCAACTCGCTGCTCGAGAAGGCGGCTCCGTTTGCTGATCGAGCGGGTGCGTAACCGAACGACGAGCCCTATGAACAGCATGACGCCGAAGCCGGCGAGGAAATAGAAGATGGTGGTTTCGTACCAGTACGGCTTGATAACAATGGTGAGGGTGGCGCCGTCCTCGTTCCAGAGACCCTTATGGTTCGCCGCCTTCACCTCGAAGCGATACGTACCGGGCTTGAGGTTGGCGAATGAGGCGCTTCGCGCGGTACCGGGCTCGACGAGCGTCCAGTTGTCGTTGTACCCGATGAGGCGATACCGGAAGAGGTTGGCCTCCGGGGTCGTGTATTCGGTGGCGGCAAATCCGATGCTGAAACTGCGTTGGTGGGGCTCCAGGACGACCCGTCCGGTTCCGCTGACGTGCCGTACGGAAGGGACGTCAATCGAACCAGCCTCGGAGCTGGTTTCGTGCAGACTCAGCTCGGTCAGGGTGACGGGCGGGGCTTCGTATTCAACGAAGCGGTTCGGGTGGATGACGTTGAAGCCTTCGAAGCCTCCAAAGAACAGGCTCCCGTCGTTCGCGCGGTAGGCGCTCGCGCGGTTAAACTCGAAACCCTGGAGGCCGTCGGCCGGCGCCAGAACCCGGACGACCTCCTCCATGGTCGGGTTGAATTGAACGATCCCACGGTCGGTCGCGAGCCAGAGGTAGCCCTGGTCGTCGAAGGCCAGGCTCCGAATGGAGGTGCTTGGGAACCCGGCGTCTTCGAGGTAAACAGTCATCGAGTCGGTCACGGGGTCGTACCGATGAAGGCCGTCTTCGGTGCCCATCCAGAGGACGCCAAATGGGTCCACAACCGTCGCGTAGACGGTTTCGTGCTGGAGGCCGGGCGAGGTGGACGGGGTGATCAGGCGATACGTCTTGGTCCCTCGATCGAAGATCACGAGGCCGTGCCAAGCAGACACGATGAGCCAGTTGTCGCGAGCCGTCAGGTTCAGGTCGTAAATCCAGGGAAAATCAGGCCCGGCAGGGTAGGTAGTTAATGAACCGTCAGCGGGATGGTACCGGGCAAGGCCGGTCATCTGCACGAACCACAGCGCGCCGTCCTCATCCTGATACAGGTCGTTGATCCGGAGGTCGCGGAGCCGGGAGACCTCTTTTATTTGAAATGTCCTCGGATCGAGCGTGTGGACGCCAGTCGGGTAGGTGGTGATCCAGATTAAGCCGTCCTGGGCTTTGAAAACATCGAGAACGGCATTACTGCGGAGGGCGCTGTTATCGACGCCGAAACGCCGGGATTCACCGGTGCGAGGGTCGAATCGATTGACGCCGCCGCCGTCGGTGCCGACCCAAACGTAGCCAAAGTCATCCTCTGCGAACTGGGAAACAATTTTGAAGCTCAGATTGGGCGGTAGCCCGGAGCGGAAAAGCTGGACGGCTTCGCTGTTACGGCGGCTCACGTGAAGGCCGCCACGGTCGAGGCCGACCCACAGGAGGCCGGTATCGTCGGTCAGGAAGGACTCGACGAGACGGGGGTTCATGGGATCGACCTGATGCCGGCGGGTCACGCGGCGGGCTTTATAATCGATCTGAAATATCCATCCCTGGTCAGAACCCACCCAGATGTTTCCTTCCGGAGTCATCCCCACCCCGCGCGTATACGTACTGAACGGTCTGCCGTCCGGGCCATTCGTGAAGAGGCGGAAGTCGCCGGCCGTCACGTCGGCTTCGGTCGCGTAACGGACTTCAGACCCGAGCAGCCAGACCGTCTCGTCAGGTGTGACCAGAATGCGGTTCATGAGCAAGGGGATGGTGTTCGGGTCGTCCCGGTTGTACCGAAAAGTGAGCAGCTCACCCGTTTGCGCGTCGAACCGAAAAATGCCGGTATTGGGGCTCATGAGCCACAATCTTCCTCGGCGATCGAAGGTGATACCGGTGATCGACCGGTTTGCGAGCGTACTGAGGGGCTCGGTCGGCTGGTGCCAGGAGTCGTCGACGGGACGATACAGGAGCACGCCCGTCGTCGTACCGGCCAGCAGATGATCCGGGCCGTAAGGCGTCAGGCTCAGGATGTTGTTGGACCGTGTGACGAGCGGATCCTCGCGGTTGGCCTCCGTGACAACCGGTGAAATCCTCTTAAACGCGTCCGATTCAGGCTGATAAACGTATAGTGCGCCGGCTGCGACGACCCACAGGCGGCCCGATTCGTCTTCGGTGATGGCGCGAACGTCGTCGATTTCTATGCGCCCGGCTTCATTACGGCCGTAGAGCTTGAACGAGTTGCCGTCGTAGCGCTGGAGGGATCGTGGGGTGCCGATCCAGATGAAGCCGGTTCGATCCTGGTACAACTTTGTGACGCTGTTCGAATAGAGGCCGTCCGCATCCGTGAAGCTTCTAAATTGCAGCGGCTGGGCCCTCAGGAGACTGAGATGGCCGACAAGCGTCGTGACAAAAAGGGTTATGCCGAGAAGAAAGGTCCGGTTGAACGGATTCATCATCCAGTTGCGGGGGTTGCTTGAAGGCGTACCCTCTTGTATCGGCCGTTCCCGACAAAATAAAAGCGATCTTCACATTATTCTTACATTCCGGAAATGAGCCGGAACGGGCGCACCTTGGGGCTGCGCGATTCAGTCGATTTTGACGAGCTTTCGGGTGATGCGGGCGCCGTCGCCCTGGAGGATGGCCACGTAGACGCCGGAGGGGAGGCCGCCGCCGTTCCAGCCGATCTTGTTCACGCCCGCTGGGAGGGAGCCGGAAGCGACGCGCGCGACGCGCCGGCCGGCAACGTCGTAAAGGGTGAGCGTGACGTAAGCGCTCCGGGTGAGGGTGACCTCGAACACCGCTTCGGTGCTGAAGGGGTTCGGATAGCAGGTCATGTCGATCGGCGAGGCCACGGGCAGGTCCTCGGTGGCCGTGGCGACGACCTCCATCGCCGCCGGGTCGTAGACGCCCATGCCCAGCTCGGAGGCGAGCTTGAGGTAGTTGAGGGCTTCGGGGAAGGTGGCGCTGCCGCGGTCCTGGGTCGGGTCGAAGCCGAGGGCGAGGGTGGCGACGGCGTCGGCGGCCACCGGGTCCTTGCTGGCGACGAGGGTGTCGTAGGTGGCGGGTGTGAGGCCGGCGTGCCACGGCCCTTCGCCGCCGAGGACGGTCTTGATGGCGTCGTTGACGACAAGGTGGATCGGGGTGGCGTTATTCAGATCGAGGATGATCCGAACCAGGTTGTTCTCCTTGATGCCGTCGAGGGAAGTGTTGTTGTGGATGACGTCCCGGTTGACGTTCTGCAGGCTGTAGTGGGCCATTGGAATGGTGCCGACCATGTTTTTCAGGCCGTGCGTGACACCGGCGTCGCCGTGTTGCTTGGACTTGGCCAGCGAAACGAGGCAGTCGAGCTCACCGAGGAGGGCGTTTTGCTCGAAGGTCTCGTAGATGATGGCGTTTTCGCCGACGGAACGGGTGACGAAGCTATCGTAGGGTGCGGGCTCGTTGAGGTTGACGAACGTGGTGTCGAGGTGGCTGACGGCGTCGGCGTAGCCCCAGTCGTAGTAGGAGGTGTCGGTGACGGCTTCGAGGACGTAGATCTCACCGGCGCCGGCGTCGGTCAGGAGCTCACACGTGGCGCGCAGGATCTCCGGGTGGGTCCAGTACGAATCTTCGGGACGCACGCCGGTGCGGCTCAGGAAGCTGTTCGCATTCCAGTTCCCACCGGTCAGGTTGATCTTGATGCCAATGCGGTCTCCGGGACGGACGATGTCGCCCAGGCCGCCAAGTCTGTCGAACATCTCTTCGAGGGTCGATCGGATGAGGGCGCGGTCGTAAGTGTTGAGGCCTGCCTTCACGACACGGGCGGCATTGGCGGGGCGGCCCAGGGCGACGCCGGGCATTCCAAGGATCAGACCGGCGGATGCGGCGCCGAGTGTGGAGAGGAAGCCCCGGCGGGACATCCCGTGCCGGGAGCAGCGATGCGCGTTTGTCATAATGTGATCTTATCTCTACTGATACACGAAGGTCCCGGCCGTCACAACTTCAGGCAACCGCCACGTCAAGCCGCGTACGCCCAATTAACAAAGGCTTGCTATTGAATACAACCACCCAGCCTCCGATGCCGGGAGATTTTTACATCAACGCGTCGAAATGGCTGGAGTGGGTGTCAGGCGGACGTTTGCGTATGAGGAGCCGGTAGGGAGATCAGAAATACACTCCCCTCGCCGGGCTCGCTCTCGACCTCCAGCGTGCCCCCGTGGCCTTGGACGACGATGCCGTGGCTTAGCGACAGCCCGAGGCCGGTTCCCTGTCCGGCGGGCTTCGTCGTGAAGAACGGCTCGAAGATCTTTTCCCTCAACGCTTCCGGAATGCCCGGTCCGTTGTCCCTCACGCTCACCTCGACGTGCCCGTCGATGCGGCGCGTGGAAACCACCACCACCGGCGCGTAGGCCAGATTTGCCACGCGCTGCTTTTCGCAGACGGCGTCGAAGGCGTTATTCAGCAGGTTGACCAGGACGCGACTGATTTCCTGCGCGTTGAGATCGACCAGACCAACCGTACCGTCCAGCGCCTTCTCCACACGACAATCGAAGTCCAGATTCTGCGCCTTCCTCCCGTGATAGGCGAGCCCGACGTATTCGTCAACGAGTGCATTCAGGTCGGTTGGCTGCCGCTCGTTCTTCCCTCCATGCCAGTGCGCCTGCATCGAGCGGACGATCCCGTCCGCACGCCTGCCGTACATCACGATCTTTCGGGCGTTGTATTCGAGGTCGTCCAGGAGGGCGCCCGCTTCCTGGACGGCCTCCCCTGCTTTTCGCTCCGGATCCGCCTCGAAGTTGCCCCGAAGCTCTTGTACGAGGTCGACGGAGAGGAGGGCGAAGTTGTTGACGAAGTTGAGGGGGTTCTGGATCTCGTGGGCGATCCCGGCTGTGAGCGCGCCGAGGCTCGCCAGCTTCTCCTGTTGAATGAGCCTCGCCTGAGTGGCCTTGAGGTCGGAGAGAGAACGGTTGAGCTCGGCGGTGCGCCGGTTCACCTCCCGCTCCAGCTCCTGGTTACGGGTCTTGAGCGCCTCCAGAATCTCCTCCGTATTCTGCTCGGCGTTCGGAAAGGAGAAGTGGAAATGGACGATGAGCCAACGCCCGTCGCGACGCTCGAGAACCAGTGAAAAGCGGGGCGTCACCACGTAACTGCCTGCCTCCACCTGAACCACCACCTTCATCTCGCCGTCGACGGCCGCCAGTATGGGGCGCAGCATACGGACGTTCATCAACGGCACTTCCAGCGTGTGGGTGACCGGGCCCAACGTCGTCGCCTCGTTGAGCTGCACCTGCTCGTGCATGAGCTGGGCGCTGAACGCTTCCCTTGTCGTGTAGAAGTCGCCGCGTCCGGAGCCGACGCCGCACACGTCGTCCGCCAGATAGGACAGGAAGTCCTCCAACCCTGCGTCGGTCCGACGCGCCAACGCCTGGAGGATTGCTAGGGCGGTATCCTTTACCTCTTCTTCGAGCTCCCGGTGCACCGGCATGATGGTACGGACTGGACTGGGATCCACCTGCGATCGGAGGATCTTTTCAAACGGACACTCCGGTCCTTCCGGCGCCCGAGGGGGTGATCTGACGAGTAAGCCGACCGAGGCCGGTCGCTCTTCGTCTCATTGATTCGTCCGGCGAAGATAGGGCGACCCCGGTTTCCAAGACAAGCGACACCCTTACGGTCTGTAACCCCGCACGGCCTTGTTACAAAACGTTTTTCCCGCTGGCGCCCGGTTACTCTTTTACCACGGTAAAGGATTGTATCTGCATGGTGCGGTCGTGGCGGGCCCATGGGTTTATGGCGCGCATCGAGTCGGCGTAGTGGACCAAGCCGACTCCTCTAACCAGGGTCAGGTATTCGCCCCCAGTCTGCCGGTACTGCGGGGGCTTGCGCAGGAAGGCCCGGAGCGTGTCGGCCGCGCCGTCGGGATAATACCACATGGGGGGGTTCTCCGGCATGTCTTCGGTGTAGTGCGCGATATTGAGCCTGCCATCGGGCAGGAAATCGACCCGAAGGGGGCGTTCCGAAGACAAATCCTCTTCGTGCGTCACCTCGGAGGAACCGTCCTCGTTCACGGACATCTCCGTCCGGTGAATGCGGGTGGATTCGTGGAGCGTTACGTTCATCTCGTTTCCGACGCACTCGACGGCCTTTACGGCCCACACCACGGAGCCCGAATCATTCGTGATTGCCCTGACTTCGTCCAATACGCCGTAGTGGTAGGTGATCTCTTCGAGGGTGTAGGTCCATTCGTACCCGTCACCGACCGGGAAGTAAGCCCTGGCGCCTTCGGGCGGGAGGATCGGGCAGGAGGGCCCTGGGTCCGGTTCGGGATCAGGATCCGGATCAAAAAGGGATTCCTTGCACCCGACACCAGCCGCGAGCAAACAAACGAGCAGGAAAATCCTGCCGGTAACGGGGGACTTCAAAAACATTGTACAGGACAAAATGCAGGATATACGCAGCTTTGGACGAAACCTACCTCATTCATTCTACCGATCACCTACTGAATAGACAAATACCGGGACGGAGCTACACGAAGCATGGCCTCCTGAGAAGTGCATTGGCGGCACGCGCTGAGCTATCTGGCTTTCACGTGAAGACGCGAGGAGTTCGATCGGGACAAGTGCCGTGCGTCCCCTCTCTGACTTTTCTGAAGGCTGCGTTTCATAAAGATCCCTCGTCGCACGGCTCCTCGGGATGACAGTGTGGGGTAATTACGATAGACAGATAGGTCACTAACTTGCTAACCCTCTCTACTTGTCATTCCGACGAGCTTTGCGAGGAGGAATCTTTCCGAAGAACGGCCTTTCCGTTAGCACCAACAGTAAATGAGGGCGCCACAAATTGCTCCCCTGGACAGGGGAGCTGTCACGGAGTGACTGAGGGGTAGACGGTTGTCTTTCCTTCTCTTTTGCCGGGTCAAAAGAGAAGCAGTAAACCCCTTTGAAATCGAAACACTCGGATCCATCTCTCCCCATGATACCCACATCCCGTACCGAACGGCGCTTAACGGTTAGTGCTAGTATAGAGAGGCAGTGTCGTGAGCGCCGTTCGCTAAACGCGCGATGGATCCCCCACGCACGGCCCGGCGATTTCAG
>CBINFS010000005.1:0-155561 GCA_966250015.1 uncultured bacterium
CCCCCTTGACAAGGACTCGCTATGCTTCTCAGTCTCATCAAAGAACGATGCTCTCTTTTTTTCGAGAGCAATGAAGATACGCCGTTGAACGGCTTATGACACCGGACGAAGAATAGATTCACCGGTGATTCAAAACCACGAACATCCTTCTGGTATCGTACCCGTTCGTTTCAAACGGACCGTTCCAACTACCCCTACCCAGCGAGGTTCCATTGAAAAAACGATTCATTCGCTCTTTACAGACCGCGCGTCCGCTTGCCTCCACTAATACAAAATACGCCTCCGACTCCTCGGTGCAAGGCCGGAGGTTAACGAAGTGGCAAAAAAACAGGTCACTAGGGAAGAGGCCGTTTTAGTGCCCGTTCCCCTGGCCATGCATCCAGCGCACCGAATACTGAACCAGCTCCCCAATGGAGCTGAGCTCGAGTTTCTGCTTGATTCTTCTACGGTAGTGTTCGGCGGTTTTCCTCGAAATGTGGAGCCGTTCAGAAATGTCTTCGATGGTGTAACCCTCTCCAACCATCTGGAATACTGCCATCTCCCGGTCGGTCAGCTCTTCGAGTCCGGCATTTCGATCGGACGACCGACCTGAAAGCGAACGCATGAGTAGCCTGGTCGAAGCTGAGCGGCTAAGATAGACTTCGCCTCTGACGGCCGTGCGGAGCGCCTCCACCACCACCTTGGTCGGCTCCGTTTTCATGACGTATGCTGACGCTCCCGCACGAAGCGCGCGTTCCGCGTAAACATTCTCATCATACATCGAAAAGACAACTACGCGCGTATCAGGATACTGCGTGCGAATGTTCTCGACGAGATCAAGTCCATGTGCATCTGCGAGCGAAACGTCCACGACCGCTGCGGTAGGTTTGAGCTTCCCCACCAGCGTCATGGCTTCATCTGCCGATGCCGCTTCACCGCATACTTCCATCCCCAATTGGCCATTGATCGTATTCGCCAAGGCTACGCGAATAGCCGGATGGTCATCGACGATAAGTACACGTACCCGATCACTCATTTCGCTTTTACGTGGTTGAGCTGTAACGGTGTATGAAGGATGTTCCATGTTTGCATGTCCCTGCAGACGAGTGTTGAGGTCAATGTTGTATTAAATCGACCCTCTACATGTTAATAGGATATCGGCACCAGTAGGAATAGCTTTAGCGAAAAAAACGAAGACTTTAGATTCGTCCAGGGGCGACCATGTACGGCGTACTTCCCTTATAAAAAGGTAAGCTTACGCTTGTCCTTACGCTACTAAAGTGCAAAATCCCCACTCGAAGAAATACGGACGTATCTCTCTAAAAAGCAAGGAGGAACAGCGCAATCCTGCAAGATTTGCGGAATGAGAAGGATGGTTCAACCGGCCTCTTTCTGAACGTACTGATGTGCCCTTTCGTATACCGTGATCAGCCTGTAAAGCATGCCGGCCATTTCCTCCGAGCTCAGATCCAGATGAAGGTTGCCCCGGGTGATGTGGTAGCTCCCATTCATGTAGGTGATCGCATCGACCAGATCATAGTCGCACGCCAGACCGATCAACTCCGTGAGCGAAAAAACCGAAGGTTGAATTGACATTCCGGCCAGATAGAGTGTTTAGAAGAGGTACGTAATGCAGAAACGAATAAAACATTCGGATTTGCGCACCGCAGGTTTACGCACCCAATTCTTCACACAAAGGCCATATCCCAATACGTAAAGGATGCCGGCAATAGACCGCTACTGCCGGCTGGGGCCATTCGATCCGGTCCTACTTCATGCTAAGAATTAGCAATTATCGTTCAGCGATACCCCGTGCGTTTGAAAGTGATCTCGGATGCAGGCAAACTGCTCATCCAGATCCCTTTCCGGAACGTCGAGACAGGGGCACTTGACGTCTTTCTCCTCACCTCCGCACACGACGAAACACCGAATATTGTACCGAACCGGTGTCGCGACGATGTAAACGTCTACCCCATTGCGGGCACGGATGATCTCGGATCGAATGAGGGGTTGCGAAAGGGTGTGTGATTCGATGGGGACTGGCTCCATAACGCCCTCTCTTTTGACCGTGAAAGCATTACGTTAACAGTAACCGTCACCCCTCACTTTGTCAACCATTTACTTATGATTGGATAGAAATATTCCGGGGCCTGCCACTCCGGCTTAAGAACCTTGACTGGTTATTCGCTGGCGTAGAATTCTACGCCTCGCGTGTCGCGCCCACCTCTACCTTGAGTGCTTTCAGGCTCAAAGCGACATCGTAGAGAAAGAGGCCGACGGAAATGACGATGCTCAGCACCCCTATCGACAACGTAATCAAGATCGGCAATCGCAGAAACAGAGGTGCAAACGCACTGATAACCATAAAGAGAATGATAAGGGTGGCCGAGAGGATGCTCACCCCGAGAAAACCGAGCGACAACCTGAGAATTTCACATCGCTTGAGAAGCACATCCAGTTGGATTCGATCCTCCTCTCGCGCCTGATCGCCTGCTTTCAGTATCTCTTCAGACAATAACCTCGCCCGATCAATAGGACGGGCTATTCTATTCGACAGAGTGAGCAATAGCAGTCCAACACCCGAGATCAATACCACCGGCGAAATTGTTAGCTGGATAAGCTCGGAAAAGGATTCGAAATCCACGTCAGGCCTCCTATAAACGATGTCGGATCTCGTCCAAGAAGTTTCTAACGGCTTCTCGATTTGGCTCCCAGGCGAAGTTGCCCCTCACTTCCACCTCGACGCCATCCCGCACCTCCGAGATCGTGATGTCGATGTTGTCACTCCACGCCCCCATTTGACGCGGGGAAGCCGCACGCATCTTGCCCGACTCACGGTCTGAATACTGTACCCACCAGCCGAGCTGGTAAGCGGCATCATGGGCACTTCGCCAGACGTCCGTAAATGAATCTCGGTACAAGGCCTTCTGCGTCTTTTTCTCTTCCGACTCTTTGTCCAGTTTCGGTAGTACACCTGAGCAACCCCCCGCCACCAACGCCAGAAGACCGGCGTACAGCACCACCCGAGCTCTAAACTTTCCCATCTTGCCTCACCGAGGTTTTTAAACGTGAATCCGGCTACCCCTACCCTTCAGATCTACCTAAAGGTAACGTGAAATCCGCGAAAAACGGGTGCTCTCCTTAAATATGAAACAACATTGTGGGTCGGATTTCACCTTTGCATTTCAATAAGTACCTGATTCTAAATAATAACGCTGATAATGAACCAGAGTTTGGTATTTGTCCCATTAGCCACCCCTCATCGACTGTATCCGGCGCAACAGGTATCGTCACTTCTTTATCAAAAAGGAATTCAGGTCGATAAGTGCATTACCCATTATCACGTAGTCACAAGAAGCTGACATGGAGTTTAGTGGTCTTCCACCAGAGTTGATCGAGGTAATACAAGTCGCTCGTCGGCGTCATACAGGAAAAGGAACCGACAGGGCTGCCAACCTGCTCGAAGAAGAGATCGAAAAGGTCCGTGCTTACCTGAACGTGCTGCAAGCAGAGCTGCGCCTCGTCCACCGGCAGGCGACCGATCACGTTCCTGGTGTGAAAGCCCCTTCGATCAGGGACTTGCAGGACGAACTGACCCGCGCATTGAGAGAAAAGGACAACTGGTCGCTCATCATAAATGCTCCTGTGAATACCTCGACATGGGCAATCAGAAAAGAAGCAGAACGCGTAGTAGCAGAGCTCGACGCGCGAATTGCGGTGATTGAAGCTCGCCTACGCGATAAAGCCAACAACCCGGACAATATCGAGATTTGCCCTTCACAAAAGCCGGTTACGAAAAGAAAAGGCCGTACCGGCTAAGATTACACAGGTAGGAGCCTAATTGGGGAGGCTACGTTCGCCGAACCGGAGCCAGATGATGAGCGCCCGGTGCTGATCGCCGAACGGCTTGCCGTGGATCCTGTAGGTATCCAGCGCCAGATCCGTCAGTTCAGACTGGGTTGCAGTTCTCCGAACTACTGCCGCAGTAAACTGCTTCCACGAAGCGTCCATGGCCCGGATTTTATTGATGTAGCTTGTGTTTCTGGCAATCATGGCACGTCAATTATCAAAGCCTTGTATGGTTGATCAATCGATATGGCCCGGCCAGCTTTGCCAGAACCACTCACGGACCCAAGTCCTTTTATCAATTCTTTTGATTAAAGCAAAATGTACATAAAAGTTTAGCGCAAAACCAGAGTTGCCCCGTGAAACCTGGTGCAACTTTTCGTCCACAGCTTTCACTAACGCAGGGCGATTGTCGTGTAACAGCTCGGCGAACGATCAAAAAAAGGGCAAAACACGAGAAAACTTGAAGAATGGATGCTTTCCGACCAAGCTAACCGCGTCGGGATGTAAAAAGAAATGCACCAGCCCTGATTTTAACGAGAGGACTGGTGCAATCGTGCCGAGAGCGGGACTCGAACCCGCACGAGGGTTACCCCTCAACGGATTTTAAGTCCGTTGCGTCTACCTATTCCGCCATCCCGGCGAGTACAGTGGAGTCGGTGCGCCTAATATACAAACATTTTTTTTGCGCGCCTTCGCTCTATACTCACGCTGCATCGTTCGGATTCAACGTTCCTCTGGCATCCAGCCTCTTCAGGCGAAGGTCGTCGTGCACGGCGTAACCGGCTTCGTCATTTGACGGTGGTTGCTCAACTACTCAAACCTTTTCCTTGCCACAAGCAGACGCGAGCTCAGATCGGCTGAGGTCAGGCCGTCCAGCTCCTCAAACCAGTCCTCGAGTTTTAGCGGCTTCCCCGAACGAGAAAGGCAGATCACTTCATCAACCAGGTCCCCTACTATTTCTACGACGTCGCTCGAGCATACCGCCACGGCCAGAAAGACACGCCCTGCATTCATTGAACGAAGCGATCTGACGGCTGCCAGGGCTTCGATCCCGCGTTCAAACGCATCATCCACGACGACCGCCGTTTTGCCTTCAACGTCCAATAACCCCTCTTCGCCCCGGTAAGTACGAACGCGGCGCCTCATCTCGGATCGTTCCTGCGCCACGATTTGCTCAACCTCCTCTTCACTCAAATTAATACCTTCAATGGCGTTCTTGTCGATCACGATTACCCCTTCCGGACCAACTGCGCCCAAAATCACATCAGGCTTGTCGGGAGCAGAAATAAGATGAACGCCCATTACGTCCGCGGGCGCATCGAGCAGGCCCGACAATTCGAGGGCAATCGCCAGACCCCCGGGAGGGATTCCCAGAAAGACATAGCGTTCTTCACGTTCTGCCAGCCTTTTCGCCAGCAGCTCCGCTACCTCTCGCCTGTTTTTGAACTTTTTCGGCATGACACGAAGCAGCTATTCAAATTGCGAAGTCTGACTATAGTAGCACCGGACCCTCGTTGTTTCGGGTAACCTCCTTATCGGCGAAGTACGTCAGCCACGACGGCGTTCTATACCGGACTTCGATGCCCTTCCGGGACTCCTTCCCGTTTTGGTCTGCGGGATTGGGAAGTACTGAAGCCGCCAGATTCTGAATGGATGCCGTCAGCTCCGGGAAGAGGGTATCGAACGTGTGAAGCGCCTTTGCCGGAAACGTGATGGTGAGTCTCGCATCGCCGTACCGGCAGGCATTTACGATCTGACGGGCTGCTCTCTTTGCGTTGATGGAAAGGAGAGGCGCACCGGCTGCCGCAGCAAACCACGCGTACTCCAGCTCGCTCTTTCCCTTGAACCAGGCGTTGACGTGCGATCCGGTTCGCATGAGACCCGGACAGACCGTGGTAACCCGTATCCCGTATTTGGAAAGCTCGGCACGCATCCCGTCGGATAGCCCGACGAGCGCAAACTTGCTCATCACGTAGGGCAACAAATGCGGAACGGCAACGAGTCCGCCAATGGACGATACGTTTACGATCCGGCCTCCTCTCTGTCGCTTCATGTAGGGCACGACCTCCTGAATCAAATACAGGGGTCCCCAAGCATGTACGGCCATGGCGCGCTCAAAATCGTCCAGGGTCATTTCTTCGAGCGGCCCGACCTGGATGATCCCTGCCAGGTTGATGAGCACGTCAATGCCACCACGCTGCTCGTTAACGTACTGAACGGCCTGACGAACCTCAGCTCGATTTGCAACGTCGCAAGCAAAAGTGCGGACATCTCCCCCCTCCTCCTGGAGCAGTTGCCGTGCGGTGTTTAGTGTGTCGACATCGCGGGCGAGCAGGGTCAGTCGAGCGCCTTCCGCCAGAAACAGGCGAGCCAATTCGAGCCCCAGGCCGCGTGAACCACCTGCAATGACCACCGACTTCCCTGCATAGTCCATCCGAATCCGCTGCCTCCGGTATGCCCTTACCAGGGTAGCACCGGCGAAGCCTGCGAGAAGGAGATTTGAGAATGGTTTCATGGCCGGAGAACGACTTTGGTGCAACCGTCACGTTTGTGTTTGAACAGATCGTATCCGTATGGCCCCTCCTCCAGGTCGAGCGTATGGGAGATGATCGCCTCAGGCTTAATGTCTCCATTATGGACGTGATTCAATAGCGTCCCAAGGTACTTATGTACGTGCGTCTGGCCCATCTTGAGGGTGAGACCTTTGTTGAATGCGGCGCCGAAGTTCACCTTGTCAAGAAGCCCACCATAGACTCCCGGGATCGAAACCGTCCCTCCTTTCCGGCAAGCTTGAATGGCCTGTCGAAGCACGGTCGGGCGGTCCGTCTGCATGCGAGTTTGCTGCTTAACCCGATCGTAAAGGCCGATCACGCCCAACCCATGCGCCTCGAGCCCGACCGCGTCGATGCAGGCGTCCGGTCCTCGACCGCCCGTTTTTTCCCTCAGGACGTCGAACAGGTCTTCTTCTTCGTAGTTCACCACCTCTGCCTTCCCTAGATCGTGCGCCATGTCGAGTCGCTCATGGATCCGGTCAATTGCAATGACTTGCTCTGCCCCGAGCAGGTAGGCGCTCTGGATCGAGAACTGGCCAACAGGCCCACAACCCCACACCGCCACGGTGTCGCCCGGCCTGATCCCACAGAAGAGCGAAGCCTGGTAACCGGTTGGCAGGATGTCGGTCAAAAATAGCACCTGCTCGTCGCTTAGCCCCTCTGGAATCTTCATCGGTCCCACGTCGGCAAAGGGGACGCGGACGTACTCAGCCTGCCCTCCTGCATATCCGCCCATCAGATGGGAATAGCCGAAAATGCCGGCGGGTGAGTACCCGTAAAACTTCTCGGCCAGCGCCGCATTGGGATTCGAGTTGTCACAGAGCGAGTACTCCTCACGCTCACAGTAATAACAATGACCGCAGGCTATCGGGAACGGCACGATGACCCGATCGCCGACCCGCAAATTCTCGACTTCTCTACCGACCTCCACGACCTCTCCCATGAACTCGTGCCCCATGATGTCGCCTTTCCTCATGGTCGGGATGTAGCCGTCGTAGAGGTGGAGGTCGGAGCCACATATCGCCGTCAGGCTGACCCTGATGATGGCGTCACGCGGATTGATGATACCGGGGTCTTCGACGTTCTCGACGCGAATGTCGTTCGCGCCGTACCAGCATAATGCACGCATATCTTCTCGACCTTTTCGTCACATCACGTCATCTTCCCGCCGGCTGACCGTGGGTGGTCGGTATTTCACCCGCTTCCATCAGGTTTTTGAAGCGACGGATGTCCTCCTTCACGAGCATGGCAAAAATGGGATTGAGCAGCCCGGCCACGGCGCCGCCTGCTCTACCGGCCGGGGGGCGATATTCTATTCGAGCCTTCACCTCCGTCCCCCTTCCATGCGAAAGCTGCCTGAACCTCACCTCTCCGGCGTTGTAGACGTCCGACCGGTCGAGTGAACGCCAGCGGATGTATTCACCCGGTTTCTCGTCAATCACCTCCGCCCGCCACTTGATCGTTCGGGAGCTCTTCGGTAGGCCGGCTTCCCACATCGACGTCCGCTCATCGAGGTGCCTGACGGACTTTACGTGCTTCATGAACTGAGGAAGGTGCTCGAAATCCCGCCAGAATGCGTAGAGCTCTTCACTTGGTTTGTTGACCGTCAGCGTCTCGGTGATGACGACGGGTGCGGGCTGACTGCCGGCGCCCGATCGATCGAGTCCAATTGCCCGAAAAACCGGATCGTGCCCTGTAACACCCCGATAGGCCAGATAACCGCCAAGGCCTAATAGCAGGATGCCGGCCGGCGAGCGGCGCGACAACCCGTACAAGGTGAGCAAACCGCCACCGACGAGCGACAGGACGCGCTCATCTTCTCCGATATTCGCTTTGCTCGAACCAGTAAGCTTCGGCGTAACCGCGCCGCCCGACTGGTTATCGTACTTGGCATCGTTGCTCATACTTTTGGAAGACTTTGCGCCTGAACGCTGTTGGCACAGACGAAAAAAGGCCGGGGCACGGTGTGGATTCGCCGACAGCCAGTAATCAGGACTACTCGATCGTTTTTTAAGTTTGATCGGGGCGAGCAGTATTGCCAAGTGGTTACATAAGTTGGAGATATGCTACTCTCTTCATAGAGCCTCACGTTTCTCAACGCGGCATTTGCACGATCTGCTTAATTATCCGGAAGAGCGTTTGTTGAGGGGTCCCCTGAGTATCAATCGAAAGGTGAGGGACGTCCTCTGGTGGGCGGAGTGGTTCGTAACGCGCGTCGAGCGCTTCGAAGTTGTCGGGCCTTGCGTCCGAAATCGGCCTGGAGGTCGCCGCGCGACGTGCGAGCCGCTCTTTAAGTTGGTCTTTTCCTGCAACAAGCTCGACGAAAAGGTGCGTAAAACCCCTGCGTTGAATGCTATCGCACAGGGTGTTCCGGCGCTCGGCATTGCTATAGGTAGCATCGATGACGACACCGCTGCCTTCGGAAAGCAGATCAATTGCCTTTTCCCGAATGGCGCCATACGTCCTCTCCGTCATTGAGGCGGAATAGAGACGTGCGCGTTGAGCGGAATCACCTCGGCCGAACAGTTCGACGCCGGCCAGCTCTTTGCGGATACGATCGGATGACAAAACCGGCCAGCCAACGTGTTCCGAGAACATTTCGGCAATGGTGCTTTTTCCGGCACCGACGCGACCCATGATCACCACGGCGGCCGGTTCGTTGCCAAACAGCGCATACCGGGCCGCAAGCTGGAGGGCGTTTGGGCGAACAGGATGCTGGTCAGATGCCGATCCGCTCTCGTGCGATCCTCCCACGCTTTCTGGCGGGTTTATTCCCTCCCGAAACGCATGAAGGGAGGCGTAATATCCGGCAACCGAAGGAATGTCAGGGCTTTCGAGGGCTTCCGAGAGGCTCTCAATGAGATGCCGGCTCAGATCATCCCGGCCGGATAGACTCAAGTCGACGGCAAACCGAGCCGCAACGTCGGCGATTTCGCGTAGCGAAGAAGATCCAACACCCTCTTTTCGCCATCCTCGGGCATGGGACGGTCCGCTGTGATCATGAAACCGGGAGGCATAGACCTGAAGGACATCACTCGCGGTCTCTGACAGAATTGTATTCAGCAAGGGCTCCGCTCCGGTGAAACGCTCCACGGAATGTGACCGCAAGCTATCATTACTATCCCGATTCGTGTCACCGGCGGCGGAAGTCACCTTTCGGTGATAGCCAGATAAATGAGCGACGAGGATATCTACATCCCGAACGAATTCCACACCTGTGTACCGTTTCCCGTGCTTTGGCATCGCGCCGGACATCCTTCCCCGCCTATTTTCTTCACCCTCAGCCATCTGGTCGGACCGTCTGAAAGATTTGGTAGACCCTTACTGAAAAGGTATTCCCTAGGTATCATTAATGGAGGTACTCGTCGGACCTTTCACAACAATGGCACAAATGAATGAGCTGGGCGGTATTGTGGCCCATTTTGTTACAGTGTGGTACCGCCCAAGGCCAGGATTTCAAATGGGTGAAAAAACCTGCTACTTTTGGACTCCATCTAGTGCCGCTCTCCCCATATATTGGACAAACGTCAGCACTACCTTCCTCCATCGCATTTGACCCGATTGCCCGAATGGATTCTCTGGTCTCTCCGGACGTTCGTGAGGTTCTCGAAAGCGAACGAAACCTCTTGATGGTGATTCACTCGCTCCTCGGAAAGCTGGAAGCCGACGAGGAAACCATCGAACAGATCCGCCAGGTCGCCGAGCATCTAGAGGAGCTCTTTCTCGTCGTGGTGGTCGGCGAATTCAACTCCGGCAAATCAAGCGTCCTGAATGCCCTCTTCGGCGAGAAAATTATGGAAGAGGGTCCCATCCCGACCACGGCCAAAATAACCATCGTCCGGTATGGTGAAGAGCCCGTCACGCGCCAGCTTTCCGAGTTCGTTGTCGAAAAACGGCACCCTGCAGAGCTGCTCAAACACCTCAACCTCGTCGATACACCGGGCACCAACTCAATCGTTCGGCGGCATCAGGAGATCACCGAGGACTTCATTCCCCGAGCCGACCTGATCCTGTTCATCACGTCTTTCGACCGCCCACTTTCGGAATCCGAGCGGCAGTTCCTCTCCTTCATTCGCGAGTCCTGGGGAAAACGACTGATCTTCATCCTGAACAAGGTCGACCTCGCCGATTCTACAACCCGGGAGCTGGAGCAGGTGCTCGATTATTTACAAAAGTCGACCCTGGATCTGTTGGGCTTTGAACCCCGGATCTTCCCGGTGAGCGCCGAACTGGCCTACGCCGCCAAGACATCGGAAAACGAAGCCGAACGAGAACGACTATACGAGCAAAGCCGCTTCGGACCACTCGAGTCATTTTTGAACAAATCCCTGACGGGACGCGAACAGCTGGCGCTGAAGCTGTCGGCGCCGCTCGATACGGCGTCGAAGTTGCTCGGCAACGTGGATAAGCTCGCCACAGATCGCCACGCTTTACTCGAGGAGGATCGGAATACGCTGGATCGCCTGAACGAGTACTTCGAGCGCAGTGACCGCGAGCTTCGCGAAGGATATTTCCGGTACGTAGCCGAAATCGATAACCTGCTTCTCCAGATGGAGCGCCGTGGCGTCCAGTTTCTCGAAGACAACATACGGGTAAGCAAGCTGCGCCTGCTTAGGGACCGTGACGCGTTCAAGGAGGAGTTCAACCGCCAGGTGATCCGATTCAACGATCGGGAGATTGAAGACAGGCTGACCGCTGCCGTCGACTGGTTGCTGCGACGTGTCGTCGAGCTCTGGAACTGGACGTTAACCAGGTTCAGAGCGCAACCGCGGGTACGCACACCGCATCAGCTAACAGCCGAAAGTGAGTTCCAGTACAATCGCGCCGAGGTTTTTGAAAACATCCGGCGCGAGGCGGAACGCAGGATTGCAGCGTACGACCTGAACGAAGAAGCCCGGCGCATTCTGGAAAACGCGCGAAGTGCAGCGGCGATGTTCGTCGGCGCGGAAGGTCTTGCAGCCGGAATCGGCGCAATCGCAGCCATCGTGATCGCCACCACGGCGGTAGACGTGACCGGAGGGTTCATCGCGGCAGGGGCGTTAGCCTTCTTTGGCTTCTTCTTCCTTCCCCGTCAGAAGCGAAAGGCCGTCCAGGAGTTCAGGGAACGAATAGATCACCTGCGCGCCGACCTCGAGAAAGCCCTCCGTACCCAGTTCGATCGGGAGATCGAGCTGGCGCTCGAGCGTGTCCGTTCACTCGTCGAACCCTTCGTGCAGTTTGTACACCACGAAGAGGAAGTCCTTAGGAGTGTAGTCGAGGACAAGGATGTGGCAAACGAGGAAATACGGCGGATACGCAGCAGCGTCGAGAAAAAATTCGGTGCACCGACCGTAACGAACTGATCTGGATGTTTTCGGAGCCGTGAATATCAGTTTCTATCGAAAAACGGATCTCTCTTTAACCATTTCCAGGGAGAATCCTATATTGCCGGTCTCATTGGCAGTATTCTTACCATCGTGTTACGCCCCTACAAGCTGAAATTGTCACCTTCCCGGACGGTTACACGTGAGTCAATCCGCTATTGAAAACCCACGTTCTAAAGGAAACGCATGGCGCATTCCAGTGGTCGTCGGAATTCTCTATGTGTTTATCCTGAGCATTAACCTCCTCGGACACTCCTTCAGTCTCTTCGGGTCAGATTTCGCAAACAAGATCCTCGTAACCACCTCGAATCCATTTCTCGGTTTATTTCTGGGGATTCTGGCTACGAGCCTCATTCAGAGCTCATCGACGACAACGGCTATCGTCGTCGGTCTCGTCGCAGCAGGAAGCCTTTCACTTTCGAACGCAATCCCCATCATTATGGGCGCCAACATCGGCACCACGGTTACCAACTTGTTGGTGTCGTTCGCACACGCCACGCGCCGAGCTGAGTTTCGAAGAGCGTTTTCAGCAGCAGTCGTACACGACATTTTTAACGTGTCGACGGTTGCCATCCTGTTTCCACTGGAGCTCTATTTTCACCCCATTGAGCAATCGGCTATCTTTCTTCAGAGGGGTTTTGCGGGAATCGGAGGAATGAACCTCTTTAATCCCCTCAAATACATCATCGATCCGGTCATTTCGATCATCGAACGGATTCTGTTACTGCTTCCCTACTCGGCGGCCATCATGGCCGTCCTTTCCCTCGTGTTACTGTTTGCCTCTCTGGCGATGCTCGTTCAAAACCTGCGTAAGCTGATCGTCGGCAGAGTTGAAGTAATCATCGATCGCTACCTGTTCGGTAAGGATTTGACGTCGATGCTGCTGGGAGCCGGCCTGACCGCCGTCGTGCAGAGCAGCTCGGTAACCACGTCGATGATCGTACCGCTGGCAGGCGCCGGCATCCTTACCACACGTCAGGTTTACCCGTTTACATTGGGCGCCAATGTTGGAACGACGGTTACTGCGGCGATCGCCGCATTGGCAACGAGCGATCCGATAGCCGTAACCGCCGCATTTTCACACCTCATGTTCAACATCTTTGGTATCTGCATCTTTTACCCGCTTAAAGCTTTTCCGATTTCCCTCGCGGAACACATCGGCGAATTTGCGGGTCAGTCTCAGTCACGGGTATTCATGGTAATCGGTGGCTTCGTTGCACTTTTTATGATCCCTCTGCTCGTTTTCATCTTCTGGTAAATAATCCGTCCATATCTGGACCTCTATATAGAAGGACGACTATGAATCTGTTTAGGTTGACTCACAGGGCGCCCCTGATCCAGGAAGCACAAAAAGACACGGAAAAAATGCTCGAGCTGGGTCAGGACATGTTCAGGCATCTGACCCAAGCCTGGACGGGAGAAACGGATCCGGATCAGCTCGAGGAGCTCAAGAAGCAGGACAAATTGATCAATTCCCTGCATCGAGGAGTACGTAAAAAGGTTTACGAACACCTGTCTTTGACCGGAAATGAAAGCCTCTTCGCTGCTCTGGTCTTGCTGTCTATCGTCGACGACTCGGAGAGGATCGGCGACTATGGGAAAAACATCGCCGAGCTGATCAGCTTCAACCCGGGACGCCTGGACTTCGGTAAATATCAAGAGACCTTCGAAAGAGTCTGGAATCAGTCGACCGAAATGTTCGAAAACACGATTAAGGCCATCCGGGACGACGACGAAAAAAGTGCGCTCAAGGTAATGGAGGCATACGTACCAATTTCGAATACAGTCGACGACCTGATCGAACGAATGTTCAAGGAAGAAAGCGGCGATACGATCAAGCGAGAGTACGTTGCCCTCATGCTGCTGATGCGGTACTTCAAGCGAGTCGACGCGCACCTTAAAAATATCGCGTCGACGGTGGTCAACCCGTTCCACCGAATCGGCTACAAGGCAAAAAGCAAGTAGTATTTCTTGCAAAAGATTCCGATTTTCGAGACGGTTAAAACGAAGAAGGCGGTCGGTTGAACGATCGCCTTCTTCGTTTCTATAACCTCGTTGTGTTTCAGCTATGTTGCCAGGGGGGCGTATCGGGGAGGGCTTCCGCCAGCTCCCGCATCAGCTCTTCCTGGTACGAACCGGCGAATCTGCCCTCGAAGAAGCGGTCGAGTCCCTCTTCGTAGAACCTCTTCCACGACTCTTCTTCCTTACCAGGCAGAATCGGGAAAAACAGTGCATTTACGCCCTGTGCCGCCTTGTAGTCCCCGTAGGCATCCCCGATCATGAGGATCTTTTCGCTGGGATATTTCGAACCCGCGGCGTATTTGAGGTGCTCGGTCTTGGTGCCTCGTTCCTGTCCGGCGATGACACGGACGTAGCCGTCTATCCCGTGTTCCTCCCACTCACGTGTGAGCGCCTCGAGTGGCGTCTGGGACACCACCATCATGTCCGCCCGTTTCCTGGCTTTGTCGAGCGACTCGACGACATACGGGAAAGGCGGTACGCCGTAGACCATGTCCGCAACCGTAGCATTGATGGCCTCGCTCCACTTGAGAACCCTTGCCAGCTCCTCGTCACCGGTCTCTTCCACCTTACGTTTCAGCGCCGGGTTGCCCAGTTTCGTTTCTTCCTTGATCCATTGCCGAAGCTTGGGCACCTCGGCGATGTGAACGTGGCGGGCCTGCACCTCCTTCCGCTCCCGCAACAGATCGAGCACCGACACGAGCGCCGGGAAACGGTTCACGCCCCGCTGTTTCGAATAAAGGTTGACGAAGTCCCAGGCTTCGCGCGCGTATTTACTGACGGCCTGCAAATCCCAGTATTTGATTGTATTCGGGCAGAAGCACTCCTTGTGCTTGATCTCCATCGTATCAAAGACACAGCCGTCCGAGTCTATCCCGATAAAAAACTCCTTCTCCGGTTTTAAGTCTTTGAGGACCTGTGCTGGATCAGTCATGTGTTCGTTCTGTTTTGAGGTAATTAAGGTTGTGCTATTCCAATCCGGAGATCACTTCCGGTAGGCCTGCGGCTGGTAAGGTGCGCACTTCTTCTCGGCGAAGACTTTTTCGATGCGTGCAAATCGCATGATCCCGTTCACCAGCGGTACGCTCACCCAGTCGTCGCCGATGAGCGGCCGGACGTAATCCAGGAACTCGTCCGTGACGTCGATCCGGTTCTCCGCAATCCACTTCTGAGGGAATTTCCGCTCGGAGTTCGCCACTTCCCGGAGCGGCACCTTGTCGTACCGGACGGAGTAGATCGGGCCCGGGTCGCGCAGGATCGTTGACATGTATCCGTTTTCTCCTTCCAGTGCAATGAGCGCCGCTTTCTGGCCCAGCTTGTAAGCCTCCTCGAGATCGACCGTCGAAGCATAGACGATGTTGCCCCGCTGATCCGTCCCGGGAACGTTCCCCCGTGCGGCGCCTGTCGCGGCTAGGCCTACCTGGTTAAGATAGTTCACCACGGCTCGCTCCACCGTCATCTTGCTGCTTCCAAAAGCGGTGTGGCCGAAGGCGTCCTTGACGGCGCCCACGTCCCCCACGTCGAACCCCTCGCTGACCACGACGATGCACCGCCCGCTCCTCCGCAGCTCATCGTTGACGTTGTCGGCCATCTCCTCGAGGGTGACGTTCGATTCGGCCAGGTAGATCTGAAGCGGCATCTCACGATATGGGTCAGCGAGCCGGGCAGCCGCCGGGATGAACCCGATCTTGCGCCCCATCGCCTGCAGGACGAGCACCGGGTCG
Source organism: uncultured bacterium (assembly GCA_966250015.1). Lineage (GTDB taxonomy): Bacteria > Bacteroidota > Rhodothermia > Rhodothermales > DASSAV01 > CBINFS01. Next base: position 15,487 of record CBINFS010000005.1, read on the forward strand.
GCAGGCGAAGAGCCGGCATTCTCCTCGTTCGCAATCTGCACGACGTGCGACCAGTAACGCGCCACGCTCCCGTAGCCCGGAGTATGGTCGATCAGCTTGAATTCGGAGTCGCCGACGTCATTATCGATCGTTTTCGGACCTCCGACGGCGATCAGATCGAGCCCCCTTTCGCACGCCAGCTCACTCACTTTGTGAGCCGTGTCCATCGAATCGTTCCCGCCGATGTAGAAGAAGTACCCGATGTTGTGGGCTTTGAACACCTCGATTATCCGCTCGAAGTCTTCATCCTGACCCTTTTTCAGCTTGTAACGGCACGTTCCAATCGAACCGGCTGTTGGCGTGGTCCGCAGGAGTGCGATCTCTTCGGCATCCTGAGCGCTCAGATCGATGAGCTCCTCTTTCAGGACTCCTTCGATCCCATGGTAACCGGCGTAAATCCGGCCGAAGACGTTCGGATACTGGTTGCAAACGTCAAAGATACCCCGAACGGTATTGTTGATGACCGGTGTGGGTCCACCGGACTGCGCAATGACGACGTTATTGTTTTTAGCCATAATCTGCAGGCGCTGTAGTGATGAATAAGCTCTTGAAACGGCCGGGTAGGATGTTACGCGTCAGGCATTATAGGAGCGTGACGTCACGTCACCGCCGCGTCCCGTCCAATTCGTGTGGAAGAACTGCCCTCTGGGCTGGTCGACTCGCTCATACGTGTGCGCTCCAAAGTAATCACGCTGTGCCTGGAGCAGGTTGGCCGGTAAAGTCTCGCTCCGGTACCCGTCGTAGAACGCGAGCGCCGACGAAAAAGCAGGCACCGGTATCCCGATCTGGACGGCCGTCGCCACGATGTGCCGCCAGGCAGCCTGTGCATTCTCAATGGCCTCCTTGAAGAAGTCGTCGAGCAACAGGCTTTCGAGCTCCGGATTTTTGTTGAACGCATCTCGAATGTTGCCGAGGAACCGGCTTCGGATGATACATCCACCCCGCCACATCAGGGCGATTCCGCCGTAATTCAGGTTCCAACCGTATTCCTTTGCAGCCTCACGCAGCAGCATGAAGCCCTGCGCGTAGCTAACGATCTTGGAGGCGTACAACGCCTGCTCGATCTGCTTGATCAGCGCCTTCTTGTCCTCCGAAACGGTGTTTTTGGGTCCCTTCAGCACAGCGCTGGCGCGAACCCGTTCGTCCTTGAGGGCAGAGAGCGAGCGGGCGAAGACGGCTTCTCCAATCAGGGTCACCGGTATGCCGAGGTCGAGGCTGGAGATGACGGTCCACTTGCCCGTACCCTTCTGACCGGCCTTGTCGAGAATGGACTCCACGAGTGGTTTCCCGTCTTCACGATACCCCATGATGTCTCGCGTGATCTCGATGAGGTAGCTATCGAGCACACCTTCATTCCATTCGGCGAAGACGTCATGCAGTTCGTCGTAATCGAGTCCAAGCCCACGGTGCATCAGGTCGTACGCTTCGCAGATCAGCTGCATGTCGCCGTACTCGATGCCGTTGTGGACCATTTTGACGAAGTGGCCGGCGCCGCCTTCGCCTACCCAGTCGCAGCAGGGTTCGCCGCCTTCCACTTTTGCCGCAATGGCCTGGAAGATCGGCTTGACGTGCGGCCATGCTTCAGGCGACCCCCCGGGCATGATCGACGGTCCAAACCGGGCGCCCTCTTCCCCACCGGAAACACCCGTCCCGATGTAATACATCCCTTGCGACGTGACCAGCTTGTGCCGGCGTTCGGTATCGGGGAAGTGGCTGTTTCCCCCGTCGATGATGATGTCGCCTTTATCGAGGAGCGGCAGAAGCTGCTCGATGACGGCATCCACCGCCGCGCCGGCTTTCACGAGCATCATCACCCGGCGCGGCTTTTTGAGCTGCGCGACGAGCTCCTCGAGCGTCCTGGCGCCTATGACACGCGCATCTTTCGCCGGTCCAGCCACGAACTCCTCCATGACGGAGGTCGTCCGGTTATATACGGCCACGGTAAATCCGTGGTCACTCATGTTGAGCACGAGGTTTTGCCCCATGACGGCGAGGCCTATAAGGGCAATGTCGGCCTTTGGTTCAGACATGTTCAATCTATTTTAATGATTATGGTCAGTGCGGAGCGGATCGAGCATCGATCACACCCACCTCAGATTATGGATACCCTCATTTGAGCCGGTACAGCACCTCCCCTGCGTGCGGAACGACGAGTATACCTTCCTCCTCCCTTCCGTAGTAGTCGTTTAGATTTAGGGACTCCGGATCCGCGTAGCCCAGATTGATCCTTCGGCATCGTTCCGGCGGGATCCGTGTTGCCAGCGTCACGTCCACCCTCGGTCGCTCGATTCCATTTTCGTACGTCCCCGCTCCCTTCAGGTGCGTCGAGTGCGCCAGCACACCCCATGGATACGCCTTGAACCTGTCCCACTGCTTTACAAAATAGTCTCTGACGTGATAACCAATCTCGTCCAGAATAGAGCCGTGGGTATACGAGACTTCCGAAATGTGAGGCGCATAAATGATGACCTCACCACCATCGGCAGCCACCGGCTCAAGCTTGTACATACCCTTCGCCCCTGTCCAAAGGTCGTCATACATCTCCGGCATGACGGAGATGATTTTCTTGAAGGGACGATCGACGTACTTCACGTGCACGCGAGCCGACAGGTCGGCGGCTCTGTCCCAGGCGTCCTCCGGGCTCCCGGCAAACAGCCCGTGCAGCCTGTTCCCTTTCACCACCATACAGAAAGCATGCTTTGGCCGGTCAATCAGCGAAGCCGCCCGATCGATGACCGCACGCACCGGGGTATACTTAGTCCCTATGATCTCGTAGCTCGTGATGAGCGCGCCGAGCCAGTGGGTAAAGTTGATGACTTCAGGGCCGCTAATGCCCGGGAAAAAATACTTGTTGCCCCCCGAAAACCCGGCCACTTCGTGTGGGAAGACCGGACCGCAGATGACGAGGTGGTCGTAGTCCAGCACGAGCCGATTTACCCGGACGTCGATGTCCCGGGTTAGCATGCCGTCGGATAGGGTGCGTGTCTCCTCAGCCGTGATGGTCCCGACGGACTGAAGTGTGCCGGGAAGGTCCCACCGATGATTGAAGATTCTTACGTCGGCGTAGCGTTCTTTCCGCTCGGTTTCGGAGACTCCGACCAGCCGGTTGATTGCCTCCTCCGACATCGGCTGATGCGTACCGAGCGCGATCAAAAAATCGAGTACCGATACCCTTCCACTAAGATTCTTGTGAATATGCCTGAACATGAGGGGGATCGGGCCGGTGCGGGTGCCATCCGGAATGATGACCAGCACACGCTGCCCCACCACGTTCCAAGCCGAGAGCGCCTCAGAGATGATTGCCCCAACTTCCTCTTCAGATAGAAAAGACTGGTCGGACCCACTCCCAATCACGGTTCGCTCACCCATACTGCTATGCTTCGGCTTTGACGCGGATTGCGCTGCGGTAAGGAATGCAATTTACCATTCCTCAAAGACATATTAAACGCGAGTGCAAGGAAGCCGATCGGCACTGAAATTTCACATACCCTACTTACACAATACAGTTACGCTGGGGAGACTACCGTGAAGATAAGGGGAGTATTCGGCCGTTTCGTCGAAATCAAGATCTAAGAACGAAGGAAATTGAGGAGGACCTGCGCCATGAGCCGGGCGGTTGGCGCGAGGGCTGCTTCGTCGACGTCGAAAAGCGAATCGTGAAGTGGATGGCTCGTTTCGGGACCGGACGACGTGCCCACTCTGATCAATGCACCGGGGACATGCTCGAGGTAGTAGCCAAAGTCTTCTGAGCCCATGCTCAGCCGGGGGATTTCAAAAACTGCTCCCGCACCCAGCTCGTCTCGTATCGTCCGTCTGACCAGACCGACGAGCGCTGGATCGTTGATCACCGGAGCGGCCACTTCCTCGTTCTCCACCTCGATCCTTGCGCCATACATTGAGCCTATCTGTACGGCGGCGTCACGGATGTGACGGACGAGCTTCTCTCGATCCTCAGGATCGGTAGTGCGCAGGCTGCCGCCCAGTGTAACCTCCGCCGGAATGACGTTAAATGCCTCTCCCCCATGGAGCTGAGTTATGGTGAGAACAGCCGGGTTCCGCGCGTCATTCAATCGGCCTGTCATCGGGTAAAGCGCTTGCGCGATTTGTATTGCCACCCACATGGTATCGACGGTCAGGTGTGGCCTGGCGGAGTGGCCGGTCCGACCACCACGTACGGTAATTTGGAAACGGTCAATGGCGGACGTTGCGGCGCCTTCGATTAAACCGAATCGGCCGGTCTCCAATGCGGGGTCGACGTGACAGGCAAAAACGGCCTCGAGACCATCCAGTATACCTTCCCGAATCATCATTGGAGCCCCGTTCGGTGTCCCTTCCTCGTTTGGTTGAAAGAACACCCTGACGGTTCCACCCATTTCGTGCCGCATCTGGTGCAGAAGCACGGCCGCTCCAATTCCTATCGCCGTGTGCGCGTCGTGTCCGCACAGGTGTGCCACTCCCTCGTGACGCGAGCGGTAGGGAACGCTTTTTCCATCGGCGATCGGCAAAGCATCGACGTCTGCCCGGAAGCCTACTTTTCTGCCGTTCGGCTTGCCTGTTATGTCCGTAAAGAGTCCGGTGCCCGCAACAGGTCCTTTTACGACGAGCCCGCGCTTCTCGAGGACTTCCCGGATGTACGCAGCCGTCCCGTACTCTTTCAGACCAACTTCCGGGTATTGATGAAGGTGACGCCGAACCGTCGAAAGCAGGCTCTCGAAATGAGATGTGGTTGCTGGACTTTCCATAGCCTGCCTTTATCCGGCCCCAACATTTGATGGGGGTTTGTCTCAGAACCGACGTTGTTCGGGGAATAGCGAGTGGAATCGGGCGACCATGAGGCGCGCTTCAGCCTCGATACGATCCGCCTCAGCCCGGTTGGTGGCAAACGACCGTTTGATGGTATACAGGAGGCGATCGAACTCTTCCGGTGCGGCCTGCGCGAGATCCCAGTACGCATTCGCCCGCGCAAGGGCTTCCTCGAGTGCGTCCGGGTCCTGTTCGATACCGAGATCGTCGAGCAAAGGCCGGGCAAAGAGCGCGAGGGCGTCAGGCAGCTCCAGCTGGTTCGGTCCGAACCGTGGCGAAACGGCGACCGTAGCATCCGACGAGTGGAGGAGACCGTACCGGTCGAGCAGCTCTTCGAAACAGGGCAACGGGTGCTCCGGCACTTCGGCTGCCCGGCGAGCGGATTCGCCCATCGCCTCCATCTGCTCTTGCATAACGCGGATGAGCTCGATGAAATCCATCCGGTCCTCCTCGGATGCCTCGTCTCCAAGCAGGCGCGCTTCAAACTCGGGGAGATGCAGGTCGGCCTCGGCCGGATCGAGCAATAAAAAGGCCCAGAAAAGCCGCGCCGTTTCGAGGACTGAAAGCATCATGGCCAGCTCAGATGCACTCCTCGCCTCCGAACCACGCTCCAGACCGGACCGAGGCTCGAGCTCGTAGAGGTCAAACAGGGGCTCGGCGAACCGGGCGAGCACGTCGAACTTGATACCCGACTGGCCGCTCAAATAACCGTCCAGCGTTCGTTCAAGCTTGGCTACAGATTTGCTTTCAGCCATTTATATCATTCCACTTCGTTTACGTAGAAACCATTCTACCGTCAGAAGCAGAATGATCGCCACGAGAAAAGGATAAAGTCGCCACAGTTCCGTCTCCCGTTCTTCCTCAACCACAACCGTATTGAAGCTTCCATTCGCCGAGAGTATCTCCGGAAGTTTACTGAACTCCGAGCTCGTAAGGAAGGCTCCTCCCGACCGCCCGGCCAGCTGGCGGAGCAGCGTCGCATTGGCCCGCGTCTCCCTGTACTCAAGCGTGAGCGCCCCCACCGCAAATACACCGCTATCCGTACCCAGGACCTCGCCGTTCTTCTGCGCCGACGCGGTATAGTGGTACGTCCCTTCAGGAAGCGTGCCGGCGTCCAGCAGGTAGCGGCCGTTCCCCTCTGCCGTCATCCGGTAGGGGTACCTGGTACTGTCGGGCGCGGTGATCTCGACGTCGATCTCCGCGTCACTCACCGCATTCAGGCTCTCGTCGTAAACCTGGCCGATCAGACGCACCGGTTCACCACCTTCAAAAACGTCGTGTGCGGGACGGACCCTGACCGGCCTGTCGTCTTCACCGGCGGATACCCATTGAATCAGGTTGTTGACGAGCCCGGGCCACAGGTTGGATACGTCTTCAAGGTCCTCCGGGACGTTTTTCCATCGCCACGTTCCGGCGCCGAGAAGGGCGGCGCTCCGATGCCCTGCTCGACGTCGTACGACCAGCAACGGGTCGTCCAAAGACACGCCCCGTATCGCCAGGGTTGCCAGCACACGGGCATCTGGCGCGGGACGCCAGCGGCTTTCGTTGTAGGCGAGTGGCGGCAGCCTGCTCCACGCCCTATCCGGAAGATCGGGAATGGCCAGAATGGGCTCACGGAGGCCCTCCGGCGTCGGAACCATCATCGCTTCGACGAACGAATTCCTTGCGCTTTCGACGGAAACTGGTAAATAGTCTGAAAGAGCGCCATCGAGCAGCAATGGATCCGTGCTGCGCCCCATAAAAAAGATCAGCGGCGTCCCGGCCTCGGCCATCCGTGCGATACGCTGCAGCACACCGATATCGGCGACCTGTCCTGGATAACCCGCCAGCACGACGACGTCGAACGAGCTCAAATCGGCAGGAAGCGGCCCCTGGTAAAATGCACCGGGGCTTTTCTGCACGAATGGGGTAACCTCCATGTCCTCGTTTTCTTCGAGGATCTGCCTGATTGCGCTAAAATCCGGATCGGGCGCAGCCCCGAGGAGCAATATCTTTTTCTTCCGTTCGAGAACTCGGACGTTAAACGACTCTGAGTTGTTCTGAAAGGTGAGCTCACCGGGCAGGCGCGATACGGTGACCGTGATCCGCTGCATTCCGGCTTCCTCCGGGACGTACGTCAGCTCGACCGGCACCTCAACGGTGCCTTCCGGCAACGTGACCTGCGAGGTCGAAAGCACCTCCCCGTTTCGAACCAGTGATACGGTAACCGCTTCGCCCCCAAAGTCGACCGATCGGACCGCCACCTGGACCGGTTGCTCGGTTCCCCTGTAAGCAATCTCGTTCGTAACGACACCTCGAATATGAAGATCACGCTGGCTCGTGGTGTCACCAATGACCGTTGTGTAGATGGGTACCGGATAGCGTTCGGCAACGTACAGGGGACTGCGACCGGTATTGTACTGGCCATCAGAGATCAGCAAGACCCCCTTGAGGTTCTGATCCTTTAGATCCTCACGCACCTGCTCGAGCGCACGGGAAATGTTGGTTCGCTGACCGGTAAATCGAAGCGAGTCAGTCCAGCCTCGCATACCACGGCCGACCGGCTGGACGTCCGAGCTGAACCGGTATATGCGTGCTTCACCTCCAAGGCGCGACCTTTCTACCGGTAGCTGATTCAGGTCGTTCTTTATGGAGAGGGAACGGTCCACCGAAGCCGAATCTCCCCCGTCGTTTGTGATGTTCAGGCTCTGGCTATCGTCCACGAGGACGGCCAGCACGGGGTCTCGCTCGTCCTTAACGACCAGCCGCAAAATCGGCCTGAACAGGAGGGCCAGCACGATGAACAATACGACGAATCGTATGCCGCCGAGCAGCATTTTCCGCCCGGAGGGCAGCTCCGGAGTCGTCCGGTAGTAAGTCCAGTAGGTCAGACCTGCGGCAGCGAGTACCAGCAGGATCAGCACAAACGGACTGAGACCGAACGTGAACGACATGGCTTAGAGAAAGGGGGTAAATCGAGCGCCGGTACTACGGGGCTTTTTGGATCACGGTGAACGGCGTTTATTGAATAAGAACCAACTTTCCCGCCGTCGTTAAGTTCTCCGATTCCAAGACGTAAACGTAGATTCCAGAGCCAAGGCCGCTCCCGTCGAACTCTATGCGCGTCGTTCCGCCGTCCAGTATGCCGTTGAAGGGTACCGCCACCTGCCGCCCGAGGACGTCGTAAACGCGGAGCGTTGCGCGTTTACCATTGCCTCGGGCGCCGATCTCAAATACAGCCCCTCCATATGTCGGATTGGGATACACCCTGACCTCCGGTTCCTGCATCGGAAGATCTTCCGCCACGACAAATTTCTCCGCTTCCCGTACGGCGGCGTCGGCGTTCACGATGCCCCACCCCAGCTCGTTGTCCGGATTGTCGGCCTGACTGGAGGTCCGACGCAAAATGTCGATCACCTGTCCCGGTGTTAGCTCGGGGTTGACCTGAAGCATCTGACAGACGACACCGGCCACGAGTGGGCTCGAAAAGGACGTGCCGTTTACATAGGAATAATTGCCTCCCGGACTGGCAGCAATGACCCCGGAAAGTGTGTTATCCGGATTGGCTACCATCGCCCCCAGGGCGGCCACGTCCGGTTTGATCCTGCCGTCAGCAGTCGGACCGAACGAGCTGAAAGGCGCCCGGGTCGAATCCGGTAGAACTGCCCCCACGGCGATGGCCGAATCCGCATCGGCCGGCGTCCCGATGTAGCGCCACGGATCCGCACCTTCGTTCCCGGCGCTGGTCACCACCACGACACCAAGCGACACGGCGATGTCGACTGCACGGGTCGTGACGGCTGTGTCTCCGTCTAGATCGTCGTACGTGTAGCTGCGCTGTCCCTGGTCGAAAGTCGTGTAACCGAGGGAGACATTCACGACATCGACACCCATCGACTCGAGCCATTCGAGCCCTCGGACGAAGTAGTCTTCCTCCGCGTTGGTTTCCGTAGGCGCGTACTCGGTAGTGGCAGCCAACACGTAGGCGCCCCAGGCAGGTCCAATCAGTTCACCTTCTTTATACCCAACGGCAGTAGACGCGACGCGGAAACCGTGCGTGCTCCCAGAATACAATCCGATGAAGTTGGAATCGGCGAGGACTCGATTTTCGGTTCTCAGCAGGTCAAAGACGGGATGCTGGAAATCAAGGAAATCGGTATCGAGAAAACCCAGTCGCACACCGCTTCCGTTGATCCCCCGCTCGAGGGGTGCGATGGCATTCATGAGCGCAAGTTGCAGGTACGACCGGCCGTAAAACGGGTGCAATGACCCAACAATCTCAACGGGCGCACTCACCTCTTCAACGCGAGCGACCTCAAGCTTTGCAACCTCGCGAATTTCCGTTACGAAGGGCAGCCGCCGGACCTGTTCGATCTGCTCTTCGTCCAGCACCGCACTGATCGCATTGAGCCAGCGGCTCGTAACGACGGGTTCTATACCCAGATTTTCGAGCTTTGAGATGTACGCAGGATTCACCTGTGCGTCAAGGTCGGGTCGTACCGGATTCCCGCGTAGGGCGCGCCGCCGAAGTGCCTCCGGACGCAGACTGGAATGGATTATGGACGCTTCGCCGCTTTCTTCTAATGCCTTGTCCGCGAAGAATACCCAGTACTTATTCCCACCGGTAGAATTAATCTGCGCTCGGGCACTGCCGGAGGATACGAAGCTCAGGAAAAGAGCTAACAAAAAGAGACGAAGAAACAGACGATACATCAGGTTACTTACTTCTTACTACGGAATGTGAAGAACGGCAGGCTGACCGGGGATTCAGGTGACGTCGCTATCGTGAAAGTTTGTCTCCGGAGAAAAAACCGGGTAATAATTCGTGTGGTTTCTTTTCGTCGGGCGGTCCCTGGCCTCGGTCGAGCTTCAACACAATGTCCGGCGCCAGTTCGGCCAGTAATTGCCTACACGCGCCGCAGGGCGTACAGGCAGCGTCGCGCGAGCACGTCAAGTAAAGGCTTCTCAGGTCCCGAATTCCGTAGCTGATGGCCGTCCCGAGCGCATTCCGCTCGGCACAGAGAATCCACGACCAGTCTTCGTGCTCGACGTTGACTCCCGGTATCCAGCGCCCTTCACCGTCGACGAGGACGGCCCCAACGCGAAAGTCGGACTCCGGCACGTATGCCCGGGCAGCTATTTGCCGAACCGCTGAGATTGCTTCATCCAGATCTCCAGATCTGGCTCCGGAAATAAACGGGTCAAGCGGCCCCACAGGCTCAGGCAGCTCAGACACCCCGTCAATCACAAAAACGTCGTCAGCATCACGCCGGACGTGACCGCCGGGTAAGGCCGCCAGGTATACCTCCTCTGCTTTGCGTATGGTTTCGGTCTGGACGATCGCCAGCATGTCCGTCCGATTGAGCGCAACAGCGGTGGTATACGCGTTCTGTATCGCCGGTATGGTCAGCGAGAACGACGCGCTTTCTACCTTCACGCCAGGTATCCAGTATCCATCGGAAAGCAGCAAGACGGCCGCAGAGGACCTGCCCGAATACGGAACGTGTGAACGGTCGGCGTATGTCCGGGCAATCTCTCGAAGAGCGTCCTGCACCTTCAGTGTCGAACCAGGCATTCCCAGCGACCTTTTGATCGTTTGATAGACCCATATTTACCGGGTACGCTGCTTTTCATACCCGGAGCAAAGGAATACCCGATTGGGTCCGTACCGTTCCCCCGACACTCCGGCTCACACGTCCATGAGGCTTCGATAACGAAGCTGGTCCTCGTACATCTGGTGGAAGACGCGATACTTTGCGTCGTGGTAGGCGGCAACCGGACCCGGGGTCGGCTCGAGAACGCGCCCCGCCTGACTCATCCCTCTCATGGCGTCGGGAAGCGTCGGATAAACCCCCGCAGCAACCGCGCCCAGCATGGCGGAGCCGAGCAATACGGTTTCCGTCACACCGGGCAACACGATCCGGCAGCCCGTGATGTCGGCATGTTCGCGCAAAAAGACGGCATTTTTGGTCCCGCCGCCGGTTGCAATGAGCGTGTCGATGGCATATCCGGACTGATTCAGCGTTTCGATGATATGACGGGTACCGTAGGCGACCGCCTGTACCGCAGCCAGGTACAGCAACGCAAGCTCCTCCACACTATTAGTCAGTCGGAGACCGGAGATCATCCCTCGTAGCGAAGGATCGGCGCGAGGTGACCGGTTGCCGTGGAAGTCGGGAAAAATGTGGAGATCGCGTGTCAATTTGGCCGGAAAGTCCGTTTCCTGACCAAGCCGGTCGAGGACGCCGTTCAGGACCTCATAAACCGTTTTTCCTTCCTTTTTACCCTCGTTGACGACCTCCGCTGCCCGGGCATGCGTGAAGATGACGTGGTCGATGAGGGCGCCGGTGGCCGACTGGCCGCCCTCCGTAAGCCAGAAGCCCGGGATCATGGCGGAGTAATAGGGTCCCCACACTCCGTCGATGAAGCGAGGCTCCTTCGATACGGCCATGTGGCAGGAGGACGTACCCCCGATCAGGGCAAGCCGCGTCTCGAACGCGTCGGACGTCACCTCGGCGGCGCCGACCGGCGTCCCGAGCGCGCCGATGCCGCCGGCGTGCGCGTCGATGATCGCCACCGCCACCGCCGTACCCTCTTCCAGGCCAAAGTCCTCCGCCGCCTGGTGCGTAAGGCCGGCCCCAACGGGTTCACCCATCGGCCTTACGCGCTGCCCGATCCGCGCGTACTGCTCGTCCACGAGATCGCCAAGACCAATCCGACGCCAGAACGAGTCGCTCCACCCTGACCCGCCTTCCGCTGCCCTGTGCCCCGAGTAGGTCCACTTGCAGACGGTCGTACAGAGCGACCGCACGTCTTCACCCGTCGCACGGTTGACAAGGTAATCGGGAAGGTCGAAAAACCGGGCTGCCTTCTGCCACGACTCAGGCAGGTGCTTCTTCAGCCAGAGCAGCTTCGGTGACTGCATCTCAGGGGATACCCGTCCGCCGACGTATCGTAACACTTCGTCGCCGGTTTCATTGATGACGCTCGCCTCCTCCATTGCACGGTGGTCCATCCACACCACCACGTTTTGCTCGGCCGCTTCCGTTTTGCTCACGGTGACCGGTTGGCCGTTTTCGTCGACGAGCACGAGCGAGCACGTCGCATCGAATCCGATACCCTTCACGAGCCCGGCCGGCACGCCGGAATCGCGAATCACCTGCCGGACAGACTCTGCGCAGGCCTGCCAGATGTCCTCCGACGACTGCTCGGCGTAATCAGGTTCCGGTTGCCACATTTTGATCGGCCGGCTCGCACTGGCAATCAGGTTTCCTTCGGCGTCGAAAAGCCCGGCACGAGCGCTGCCCGTTCCAACGTCCACTCCAATGAAGTATGAGGCGTCACGCATAGGGATCAGGAATAAAGGATGGTTGAATCGATCTGGTACGTGACGGAATCGTACGCCTTGTCTGCCGCATTATCAATTCCGCTATTGGACAAATCCGGATTTCAAATGAAACGCTCCCTACTTCGAGCAATCTTCAACCTCTTCCGTTGTACCTTGTCGAGTGTGGATACGATTTCAGCGCACGATGCACGCTCATTCAGGTATCATTGAGTGAATCATCTTGTAACGATGCGAAAGCCCACTCTGAATTTCGTTGTAGACTCGCTGGCCTTTGTGGGATTTGTAGTACTCGTCTCGACAGGGATTTTGATGCGCTACGTGATTCCACCCGGACAGGGACATGGCCGGGCGATCTGGGGGCTCGGGCGTCACGACTGGGGAACGTTCCACTTCTGGGTGGCCGTTTTTTTCCTCTCCACCATCGCCGTTCATCTTTTCCTTCACTGGAAATGGTTGTTCCACATGATTCGAGGCAGAAAAAAGTCCGAAATACGGTCGTCGAAGCGTCTCGGGATCGTTTTTTCGGCCCTCACTGTGTTTCTTATTATCGCCTTTGCCCCAGTTTTCAGCCCGATACAGTCTACCAACGAGATCGACGAACACCAGGGGAGTGCCACGGTAAGCTCGCAGGATGAAACACATCTTGAATCTAAGATTGTGGGTTCCATGACGCTTACTGACGTGGAGCGGGTCGTAAACATTCCGGCCACCTACTTCATCGAAAATCTCAAACTGCCTCAAGACGTTCGGATGGACCTGCCGCTTCGAGAGCTCCAACGTGACTACGGCTTCACCATGGATGACGTCCGAACCTTGGAGGCCGCCTTTCGAGGTGAGTAGTCTTGAACCTGTAGCCTTGATTGTCCGGAACGTGGGTTTCCGGCTGGAATACCACGTTTCAGCACCTTAGTTTGAACGAATGGGTCCGGCAATTTGCACCCGGTACGTAAAATGGGATATCACGTGAGTAAAGCATTGCCTGTTACACAACACTACGTCGAGGCATTCGGAAGAGAGCCCGAACACGTCGCGTCAGCTCCCGGTCGCATCGAGTTCATTGGTAACCACACCGACTACAACGGCGGTTTGGTATTAGGAGCCGCCATCGATCGGCGTATCTGGGCGGCAATCGGCAGGCGTACGGACAGGCAAATACATTTGATTTCGACAACGCTTGGCGGCAAGCTCGTCGTGGATCTGGATAACCTCGATCGGCAGGATGAGATCAACGACTGGGCAAACTACCCCCTTGGTGTGCTTACCATGATGCAGCGGGAAGGCTTGAAGGTGGACGTGGGGTTTAATCTGGTCGTCGATAGCACCGTGCCTCTGGGCGCCGGGCTCAGCAGCAGCGCGGCGCTAGAGCTTGCCTCGGCTTACGCGCTGGCGGTAACGTACGGGGGAGATTTCTCGAAAAAAGACCTCGCTCGAATAGGCCGGCGTGCGGAGAACGAGTTTGTCGGCATGCCCTGCGGCATTCTCGACCAGGGCGTATCCGCTTTTGCCGAGAAAGATCACCTCGTCCTCGTCAATGCGAAGGACGAGACCTTCGATACCGTTCCCATCCCTGCCGGCACCCGGTTCTGGATTTTCAACAGCCACAAGAAGCACGCATTGGTCGATTCGCTTTATGCCGCGCGCCACCGCGAGTGCATGGAGGCGCGCGACCGCCTGGCCCAATATTTTAGCATAGAGCTTCTGGCCGACCTTTCACCCGAACAGGTCGAAACGCATAAGGACGACCTTTCGGACGTGCTTTTCCGGAGGGCGCTTCACATTGCGTCCGAGCACGCCCGGGTAAAGGAAATGATGCAACAGCTCCGAGCGGGTAACCTCGAGCGCGCCGGCCAGTTGCTTTTTGCTTCGCACGAAAGCTCGCGAATGCTCTTCGAAAACAGCACACCGGAGCTCGACCTTCTGGTTGAGACCCTGAAGACGTTCCCGGAGGTTTACGGCGCGCGCCTGACAGGCGGAGGCTTCGGAGGCGCCGTGATGGCACTCACTTCCACCCGTTTCGACCGGCAACAGGCCGAACAGGTGGCCGACCACTACGAGCGAGCGTTCTCCGACCGGCCGGACATCCTGAACACTGAAACCGACGACGGGGCGGGCATCCTTTTCTGAGAGTCAGACTGCAAGCCTGAGGGTAAAGAGATTACGCAAAAGAGACTTGAAATTGACCCCGTTCGTTTGATTTATTGGGATCATCTCCCCCTTGAGTGGGGCGGCATCCGCTCCGTTTTCAGTTGAATATTCTCATCTGGCTTCCAAATGGGTAGTGTCGGTGTATTTTGGGAAGCCCTTCCACAAAAACCAAACTCTCCAAAATCATGAGCGATTCCTTCGATCCCAAACCTGAACACCATTTTACGTTCGGTCTATGGACTGTCGGTAATGTGGGTCTGGACCCGTTTGGTGTGCCTGTAAGGCCGAAGCTTTCACCCCCGGACCTCGTCCGTCTACTCGCCGAAACCGGTGCGTACGGAGTAAACCTCCACGACAACGACCTCGTACCGATCGACGCCACACCGTCCGAAAGGGATAAAATCGTGCGCGAGTTCAAGGCAGCCCTTGAGGAAACGGGTCTCAAGGTGCCCATGGCTACGACGAACCTGTTCACCGATCCTGCCTTCAAGGACGGCGCGTTCACGTCGAATAACCCCGCTGTTAGAGCGTACGCCCTTCAGAAAACGATGCGCGCCATGGACCTCGGCGTCGAGCTGGGCGCGAAAGTATACGTGTTCTGGGGCGGACGCGAAGGCGTCGAGTCGGACGCGACGAAGGACCCTGCCGAGGGAATCAAGCGCATGCGGGAAGCCCTGAACTTCCTGTGCGAATACGCCGTCGATCAGGGATACGACCTCAAGTTCGCGCTCGAGGCCAAACCGAACGAGCCGCGCGGCGACATCTACTTCCCCACGACGGGCTCCATGCTCGGCTTCATCGCTACGCTCGACCGTCCCGAGATGGTAGGTGTAAACCCGGAAGTCGCCCACGAGCACATGGCCGGGCTCAACTTCGTCCACGCCGTCGCTCAGGCGTGGGAAGCCGGGAAGCTCTTCCACATCGACCTGAACGACCAGAACCTGCTACGGTACGACCAGGACTTCCGCTTTGCCGCTCACAACTGGAAGCAGGCCTTCTTCCTCGTCAAGTTCCTCGAAGACGTCGGGTACGACGGCATGCGCCACTTCGACGCCCACGCTTACCGGACGGAAGACTACCAGGGCGTTAAGGACTTTGCCATCGGTTGCATGCGGAGCTACCTGATCCTCAAGGAAAAAGCTCGTCAGTTCAACGAGGATAAGGAGATCCAGGAAGCCCTCCGCGCCGTGCAAACCACGAGCTACAATATTCCCGACTACAGCGGCGGCTATAGCAAAGAAAAGGCGGAGAAACTGAAGAACTTCGAGTTCGACAGAGAAGCACTCGGGAAAACCGGTTACGGCTACGAGAGGCTCGATCAGCTTACCTTCGAGCTTCTGATGGGTGCACGCTAATAACGACGTAAATTGAACACTTCGCCGTGGCCCGCATCCCCGCCAGCGGAGCCACGGCGAAGTCGTATGGTAACGATCACAAGCAAACCAGCCCCCGTTGTAAATCTCTCACACACGCAAGCATATGCACACACTAAAACACGCCCTCCTTCCGGTGCTTCTGTGTGTGGCTCTCGCAGGATGCACCGCTAATTCGGGCGAGCCAACCGAACAGCAAGCCGATACCCTCGCATCGGCGGAAGCGGGTGAGGTTTTTGTCGACACGGTCAGCATCGAAGGCAATGCTGAACCCATCGAGCTGAAACGGTATCAGACACCTGAAGGCTTTCCAACACCGTTCAGCACGGCCTACCCGGCGAATATGGTGCTTGAGGAAACCTCAACACCCGGTATTGGTGACTTCGTACGAATCGTTTCCGACCCCGACGCGGCGCCGGACAGCCAGGTGCTCGTTGAGTTCCAGGCCTATCCGGATACCTCGGAGTTCGAGATCGTCTACGAAGCCAACCGGAGGCGAGCAGAGGGTTACGGCGAGCTATCGCAAAGAAGGCCACACATTGTGGGCGCCGTAACGGAGTTTACCTTCGTTAGCGACGACGACTCCGGATACATCGTATTCGGAGAGCGTGCAAACCGGTATTACTCCATTCTGGTACGGTTCCCGGCCGGTTATTCGGAAGGGTACGAGCCGCGCATCGAATCCATCTTCAAGCACTGGCAGTGGCTGAATGGCGGCGGCTGAACCTTCACCGGTTCAGCCGTTGCACAACATCGTTAACAGGTTTTCCGGAAGCGCTTGCATTTCTGGACTTTGCCGGGAGACGTGCCGATGATTTTTTGTTCGAGATTTTAGAAACCCGCTTTTTTGTCGAAAAAACCAGGAATGCAACGAATGTTTACTCCTGTTGATGGTGAGGACGTGCATTCGATTTTACGTACAGGGTAGAGGAAATAGCGCCCGGAAATTATGACCGAATTACGCGGTACATCTCTCGACGACCTGCTCGACCTTGCGGTCAGGCAACGGTTCATCGATGCCTACCACAAGGGAACAAATAGCGTCTCCATTTTCATAAAAGGTCAGGACCACCGGCTCAATTATCAGCAAACCTGGGAATTCCTATCGGCCACTCTCTACGACTGGGTCCAAAGCAGCGCATTTGAGACGGAATAACTACGCACACGTGACGACGGATTTATGGCGCTAAAAGTTCTGTTCATCGGCGGCACCGGGGTGATCAGCTCGGCTTGTACGGTCCACGCCGTCGAGGCAGGTCACGAGGTATACCTCCTCACGCGTGGTCAGAGCATCCGAAGTATTCCCGAAGGAGCCATTCCCCTGAAGGGTGACATTAGAGACCCTTCTACCCTCGGCCAATTACGTCAGCAAACGTTTGACGTCGTCGTCGACTGGGTCGCTTACACGCCGGAGCACATCGATGCCGACATTCAGCTTTTTTCGGGCAGGACGTCGCAATACGTGTTCATCAGCTCCGCCTCAGTGTACAGCAAGCCCCCTCCCATACCGGTAACCGAAGACGCACCAATCGGCAATCCGTACTGGGATTACGCTGCGGCGAAGGTTGAATGTGAACGCCGACTCCAGGAGGCTCATGCGAAAGGATTGATCCCGGCGACGATCGTCAGGCCGTCCCATACCTACGACCGGACCAGGCTTCCGGTGACCGGCCGCTACACCGTGATCGACCGGATGCGGAAGGGTAAGCCGGTCGTCGTTCACGGCGACGGCACGTCGCTCTGGACGCTAACCCACCATACCGACTTTGCCCGGGGGTTCACGGGGCTGCTCGGGAATGCAAACGCCATTGGAGAAGTGTTTCACATCACGTCGGACGAGCTTCTCACCTGGAACCAGATCTTTTTGCTCCTGGGCCAGGCTGCCGGCGTCGAGCCGAAGCTCGTTCACGTCCCCTCCGACCTGATCGCCAAACATGACCCAGAGTGGGGTGCCGGGCTCCTCGGCGACAAGGCACACTCGATGATCTTCGACAACGGCAAAATCAAGCGATTCGTCTCCGGATTCGAGGCAAAGATACCTTTCTCTCAAGGCGCCGTTGAAATCCTCGCCTGGTTCGATGAGAATCCAAAAAGACAGGTTCTGGACAAACAATTCGACGCACTTTCGGATCGGCTGATCTCTCTGTGCAGTTAGATCCCCTGCGGTGACCGGTTGGTCAGTCGCGTCACGAGGATTCATGGAGGAGCAGGGAGATGGTACATTGGCATTCGATTGGCCTGGGAATAATGTCGGGGATGCGGAGCATGTCGGCTTTGGCTTTTGTCGGCAACCACATCAACCGCTACGGTCCGAATCGATTGAAAAAAACGCGATTCCGCTGGATTACGGGCCGAACCGCATCGACGCTGCTAACCCTCATGGCCGCAACCGAGCTGGCCGCTGACAAATCCCCATTCGTACCGAACCGGACGGATCCCGCTCCCCTTACCGGCCGGATTGTGACCGGTGCGTTGTCGGCAGCCATCTGGAACGCATATAAAAAACGGCCGGTATGGGAAGGTCTGATAGCCGGAGGCGTGGCAGCCGCATTTGGCACCTTTGCGGCTTTTCACCTGCGCCGAGCGGCCGTGCAACGTCTCGGAATACCCGATCCGGCTGCCGCGATGGCCGAGGACGCGCTCGTCATCGGGAGTGGAATTGGCCTTCTCTATGAGTAAAGGCAACCTCTGCATTAATTATTCAAGGGTCAAACAGCGATTACTTTACATATTACCGAAAACGGGTTGACTATTTCTTACCCTGCTCGTATACTTCGGGCTGTTATGAAAAAATGCTTCGAAAATAACCGCGCCCTACTGGAGTTCCGTACTCGACGTATCCGACGTCGTGGCACCGGTGTAAGCGGCGCATTCCGAGAAGCATAGGACAGTATTACGGCCATCGTTACTGACTACTCGTTGCGGCGCTGATACCTCACGTTTCAGCGCTTTTTTTATTTAACTCGATTTCTAGACGCAATAAATGTCAATCGTACTCGCCTTCAGTGGCGGTCTGGATACATCCTTCTGTGTTCCCTACCTCAACGAAACCTACGCAGAGCCGGTTTACACCGTCATCGTCAACACCGGCGGACTGACGGAGGCGGACACCGCAGAGATCGCCAGCCGTGCAAAAGAACTGGGTGCTGCCGAGCACTACACGATCGACGGTAGGCAGGACCTGTTCGATCGGCACCTGAGCTATCTTATCAAGGGCAACGTCCTGCGCGGCGGCGTGTATCCGCTTTGCGTCGGTCCAGAGCGCGTGACGCAGGCCAGGAAGGTCGTAGAGGTGGCCAGGCAGGTCGGCGCTCGCGCAATAGCGCACGGATCGACGGGAGCCGGGAACGACCAGGTCCGTTTCGACGTCGCGATGCGCGTGCTCGCAGACGACCTGGAAGTGATCGCTCCCATTCGTGAGCTCGGGCTGTCCCGGCCGGAAACCACGGCGTTCCTCAAAGAGAGAGGGTTTTCCGTTCCGGAGAAAAAAACGACCTACTCGATCAACCGTGGTTTGTGGGGCACGACCATCGGGGGGCGAGAGACACTCACGACCACCGATCCCCTGCCCGACGGCGCGTATCCAGGCACGACAGCGCCCGTCAACAGCCCTGATTCCTTCCTCCAGCTCACGCTGTCCTTTGAGAGAGGAATACCTACCGCCATCGACGGGCATCCGTATGGTCCGGTCGAGCTCATCGAGACGTTGAACCGGATTGGCGGCGAGTACGGTGTGGGACGCGGCATTCACGTTGGCGACACCATCATGGGCATCAAAGGCCGCGTCGGCTTCGAGGCTCCCGCCCCCATCATTTTGATCACCGCCCACCGCGAGCTTGAAAAAATTGTCCTTTCACGCTGGCAGCGGTATCAAAAGGATCATCTGTCAGACTTCTACGGGATGCTCCTCCACGAAGCGCAGTACTTCGATCCCGTCATGCGCGACATCGAGGCATTCCTCGATTCGTCGCAGGAGGTGGTGACGGGGACGGTTAAGGTCCAGCTATATAAAGGGCAGGTATCCGTGCTCGGGTGCGACAGCCCCTACTCCCTGTTCGATACCGGCGTTGCGACATACGGTGAAAAAAATACGCTCTGGGACGGTCGAGATGCGCAGGGTTTCACTGAGATCTACGGCATCCAATCCTACCTCACGAGTAAGGCCCGTTTGAAGAATCAGAAGGGTTCGTAAGAGGCCAACGTTTCCGTTCCATTGCAGGTGGTAAATATGACAACAAGAATCATTGTAGATAAAATCGCGGCCAGTGCTGCGCCCTGCGGGCTCAAACCCGAGCTTGAAATCTCGCCCTACATCGTGGCGGAGGAAGGATACTGTGTGGCGGTGAGGGCGCTGGAAGAAAAAACCCACTATAACCAGCTCGAGGACGCCGACGGCGTTTTTTCGACGATCCACAAAGGCGACGTCATCGTGGGCGCCCTGGGTGAGCGGCAGGCACTCAAAGGCTACAGCGGGCGGATCCCACGCAGGTTGCAGGTGGGGGACGTCATCAACGTCCTGAACATGGGCGGCATCATCGGCCTCTGTACGTCGGATCATCCGGACCTCGGACCTGCCCTCAAGGTTGAGCTGCTCGGGGCTGTCCTGACAGAACGAAACGGGTTCAAGCTGCACGCGCGCATCCAGGATTATGCCCTGGAACCCGTGTATTCACTCGAACGGTCCGCTCCACTCATCATGATCAGCGGCACGTCGATGAATACGGGTAAGACGTATGCATCGTGCCAGATCATTCAAGGCCTGACGGAGCTGGGGTTCCGCGTCGCTGCGGCAAAGCTAACCGGTGCAGCCCTTCGCCGCGACGTCCGGGTGATGGAGGAGCACGGCGCCATCAAGTGTGTCACGTTCATCGAAGCGGGCGTCGTCTCCTCGACCAACAAGGAAATGGGTCCGCTGGCCAAAGCCCTGATCAGCCATCTCAACGAATACCAGCCGGACGTGATTGTACTCGAGTTAGGCGACGGCTTCATCGGGCATTACGGCGTGGACGAGCTGTTGCTCGACAAAGAATTGCAGCGTTTCACGAGCGCGCACATCGTAGCCGCCACGGACCTGGCAGGGGCATGGGCGGCGGACCAGATCTTCCGCACGCGCTACCGCACGTCGATTGCCGCGATGACGGGTCCGGTGACGGACAACGCGGTCGGAAGGCAATACATCCGAAATTCGTTCGGCATCCCCGCGTTCAACGCCATGCAAGAGTCCGGTGCGTTGGCCCGGACCGTTGCCGAGTGTCTTGGATCGCAGCTCAGCAAGGCCTACGGGACGTGATGTTTCATTTTTAGCGATGCGGGTATTCCCATGATGTTATCCGGTACACCTTCCAGGCGGGCGGCGCTGCTTCACGGTTCAGGATATGCTGGTGGTGACCTCATTCGCCTGCTCCTCCGGCATCCCGAGGTTTCGATTGAAGCGGTCACCAGCCGCGCGTTTGCGGGGCAGCCCGTGTGGAAAGCCCACCCTGACCTGCGCGGACAAACCGACCTAGTCTTTTCGGCTGACGATGTGCAGGCCGTTGAGGGCTGCGACGTCGTGTTCATCGCTGCTGAGCACGGTAAAGGGGTTGAGGCCGTTCGCGCCCTGTATGATGCCGGCTACTCCGGCGCCATCATCGATCTCAGCGCCGACTTCCGCTTCAAAAAGGCGGCGCTGTACGACGAGTGGTTTGGCTTTACGCACCCCTCGCCGGAGCTGCTCGACCAGTTCCAGTACGGTCTGCCCGAGCTGTTTGCACCCTATCCACCGGGCACACGCTTGATCGCGAACCCGGGTTGCTTCGCGACGGGTGTGACGCTTGCACTCTGGCCGCTAGCCAAGAACCTGTCGAAGCTCGACGCGGCGGTTACGGCACTCACCGGCGCTTCCGGTTCGGGTGCGCGTCCAAAAGAAGGCACCCACTTTCCTACCCGTGACGGCAACGTTCGGGCCTACAAGGTGCTCAATCATCAGCACCTGCCCGAGGTCCTGCAATCTCTCGGCGACCACTGCCAGGTTCAGTTCGTGCCGGTCTCCGGGCCGTGGACGCGTGGGATCTGGGGCACCGCCATCGTCAATCTCGACGACTCGACGACCGAACAAGACGTCGCTGCATGGTTCAACGATGCCTATGAATCCAGCCCCTTTGTCAGGCTGTGGCCCGGTGTGCTCCCGGAAATGCGATTCTCCGTGAACACGCCATTCTGCGACATCGGCTGGATCGTCAAAGACTCGCGGCTCGTCGTCGGCTTCGGGCTCGACAACCTGCTCAAAGGAGCGGCCTCTCAGGCGGTTCACAACATGAATCTTCTGCTGGGTCTTCCGGAAACAGCCGGCCTGATCCCCGCATCCACTGCGACCATCTCCTAACCCTTGAATAGAACCTGAATGGACCTGACCATTTCTACGGAAGAGACCATCGAGGTTGAGGAGCACTATCTACTCCCCACCTACAAGAAAATGCCGATCGCCCTGGTTCGGGGTGAAGGCTCTTACGTCTGGGACGCTGAGGGCAACCGGTACCTCGACTTTTACGGTGGGCATTGCGTGACACCTCTAGGCCACCGCCCTCCCCGGGTTGTCGAAGCGCTAAAGTCACAAGCGGACACCCTCCTTTTTTATTCGAACGTTTTGTACAGCCCTGTGCGGGCGCGTGCGGCAGGCTTGCTGGCTGATTTCGCGCCGGAAGGACTCAAACATGTCTACTTCTGCAACTCCGGCACGGAAGCAAACGAGACTGCGCTCAAGCTGGCACGGAAATACACGGGGAAACCGGTTGTCGTCGCCATGGAAGGAAGCTTCCACGGCCGGACGCTCGGCAGCCTTGCGGCTACCTGGGGGGAGAAATTCCGCGCTCCTTACAAATCGGTATTACCTGAGACAATCTTTGCGCCGTTCGGCGATGCCGACGCCCTCCAGGCCATATTCGCAGAACGGGACGACGTTGCCGCCGTCATCATCGAGCCGATTCAGAGCATGGCGGGAATACGGACGGCTCCCGACGAGTACTTCCGCTCCTTGCGTGCTATATGCGACCAACACGGCGTCGTCCTCATTTTCGACGAGATCCAGACCGGGCTTGGCCGCACGGGAACGTTTTCGATATCCGAACAGCTCGGTATGAAGCCGGACATGATCACCCTCGCCAAGGGTTTGGGCTCGGGGATTCCGGTCGGAGCCGTACTGGTCTCAGACGAGATCACGAAGGATGTGCAGTACGGCGACCAGGGTAATACGTTCGGCGGGGGCATGCTGGCCATGTCGGCCGTCGCCGCTACCCTCGAAACGATCCGCGACGAGAACGTGATGAGCCGTCCCCCGGTGTTGTTTGAACGGATTGCTTCAGGTCTCAAATCCTACATCCGGAACATCCGCGGGCGGGGTTGCCTGATCGGGCTCGAGCTGGAAAGCGAAGCCGGACCGGTCGTGACCGCCCTGCGAAAGCACGGAGTTCTCACCGGAGGGTCTGCCGATCCGTACGTGATCCGGCTTATGCCGCCGCTAAACCTTTCCGACGAAGAAGCCGACACGTTCATCGAGACCTTCCGTAAGGTCACCGAAAGTGAACCGTCTCTAAAAAATTAACCGCCGCCGATGGGAAACCAACTCAGACACTTGCTGGACTGGCAGTACATCGACGATCAAACCTGGCGCTCGCGGGTGGAGGCTGCGGTCGCGTACTACCGTGCCGGGAAGACCTGGTCGAACGTTGCACGCGGCAAAAGTATAGCACTCCTTTTTTTCAATTCGTCGCTTCGGACGCGTACGTCGATGGAGCTCGCCGCCGTCCAGCTCGGAGCGCACGCCACTACGCTGAACGTAGGCCAGGGCGTATGGGGCTTCGCGTGGGAAAAAGGCGTACCCATGGTGGGAGACGCCGCCGAGCACATCCAGGAGGCCGTAGGCGTCCTGTCCCGCTACTACGATGCGCTTGGTGTTCGGCTGTTTGCCTCGGGAACGAACTACGAGCAGGACCGCGATGAGATCTTGCTGCATACCATCGCGTCGCATTCCAGTGTGCCGGTCATCAGTCTTGAATCTGCCTTCTATCATCCCTGCCAGGCTCTCGGAGACGCCGGAACGATCACGACCCATTTTGACGGAGACGCCAAAGGACGCAAGTTCGTCCTGTCGTGGGCGTACCATCCAAAACAGCTACCGATGGCCGTTCCGAACTCGGCGCTGCTCACCGCAGCCCGCTTAGGGATGCACGTGACGGTGGCACGCCCTGAGGGCTATGCGCTCGATCCGGGTGTGATGAGCCTGGCCCGTTCTTATGCTGAAGCAGCGGGCTCGGAAGTTGTCGAAACCACAAACCTGGAGGAAGCCGTGGATGGCGCGGAGGTCGTCTACGCCAAAGCGTGGGGCGGCCCGCTTACCTATACCGAGCCGGAACGGGAGGCGGAGCTCAGGAAAACGTTGGTGAACTGGCGGATTACCCGTGGCCTGATGAACCGGACGCGTGAGGGTGTCTTTATGCACTGCCTGCCCGTTCGGCGAAACGTGGTAGTCGACGACGACGTGCTCGACGGACCACGATCGATCCACCTGCTTCAGGCAGAGTTCCGGCTCCATGCCCAAAAGGCGATCCTCGAGTATGTCTGGGATCTGTAGTTCGACTTTCCTTATCTACAAAACCCGTGACGGCAACAAAACCTTGTACGGTTGTAAAGATCGGCGGTGCGCTCCTGAATGATGAGCGCAACCTCGACGTGTTCTGGCAGTCGATCCGCACCCTGCAAGAACGGCAAGCAATAGTCGTGGTGCACGGTGGTGGTCCTCAGGCGACCGAGATGGCACGCCGGCTCGGCCACGAACCGCGCATCGTACACGGGCGGCGGGTGACGACCGACCTCGATCTGGACATCATGAAGTGGACCGTCAGGGGTGAGCTGAACGTCAATCTAACCGCCCACGCCATCCGATTTGGAGTGCCGGCAGTCGGGCTTTCTGGAGTCGACGGGTCTATCCTGAAGGTTGTAAAAAGGCCGCCCTGGGAGGTCGAAGGCGAAAAGATCGATTTCGGACACGTAGGAGACGTAGTGGGTGCCGACACCCGGCCACTCTCCACCCTCATCGATGCGGGGTACGTTCCGGTCGTTGCGCCGCTCGGTGTGGACGAGAACGGCAGGATTTACAACGTCAATGCGGATACCGTCGCCTGCTCGATCGCAGGAGCGCTGAAGGCTTCCAATTTCCTGCTCGTCGCAGAGTCTGGAGGACTGCTCAGGGATCCGGAGAGGCCGGACTCGAGGATCGCAACCTGTGACCCCGATTTATACCATTCCGGCATCGAAGGTGGCTGGATCAAAGGGGGGATGCGGGTCAAGATGCAGATCGGGTTCGAAGCTCTCGATGCGGGTGTCGAAAACGTTTACGTGCTCGCACCGGACGACCTGATTACCAGAAATCAGGGCACGCGCATCACCCGTTGACGTCGCCGCTATTCACCGGATATCCGAAATGATCGACCACCTGCTCGACGTCGGTTCGCTTTTGAAGGAAATGGTGCGGTTTCCTTCGTTGAGCCACGAGGAAGGCCCCCTTGCCGACTTCATCGAGCAGTACGTCTCGGCAAACGGCCTGCCTGTGACCCGGCTGGGCGACAACGTTTACTTCTGCCTGGGCGACGGACCGAACCGCCTCCTGCTCAATTCGCACCTGGACGTGGTCCCTCCTTCCGCCGATCATCCCTTTGACCCGTTCGATCCCGTCGAGCGCGACGGCATGCTTTACGGCCGGGGCACGGTCGATGCCAAGGCAAGCGGCGCCGCCATGACGACGGCGATACTCCAGCTCGCAAGGGAGGGTTGGAAACCGCAGGACGGGCAGGTCATCGTAGCCCTCACAGTCTGTGAAGAAACGGGCGGAGGCTACAACGGGCTCGAACACCTCAGGCCGCATCTGCCCCCTCTCAGTGCGGCCATTGTCGGCGAGCCTACCAGCCTAAAGCCGTGTGTGGCGCAAAAAGGCCTCCTGATTCTGAAAGTGGCGGCTCATGGAAAAACGGCGCACGCTGCGCGTGCACACCTCGGCGATAACGCGATCCATCGCGCGGCTCGAGACATCATCCGGCTCGAAGAGTACGCGTTCGATCGCAAGGATCCTTTCCTTGGTGCGCCCACCCTTACCGTGACCACCATCGAAGGCGGTACGGCTCGAAACGTCGTGCCCGACCGCTGCACCTTTTACGTCGACATTCGCACCACCCCGGCGTACAAGCACGACGAAATAACAGCCAAAATCGCGGATCTCCTGGAATCGGAGGTGTCCGTCCACAGCAAACGGATCATACCCGTATCAACTGACCCGACCGAACGAATCGTTCAGGCCACACTAGAGGCGCTGCCCGGCAGCGAACCTTTCGGCTCCCCTACGGCCTCCGACTGGATTTTCCTGCACGACGTGCCCACTGTCAAGCTTGGCCCCGGCGCGAGCGAACGGTCGCACACGGCCGACGAACACATCGCCCTCTCCGAAGTAACGGAAGCTGTCCTGACCTACAAAAAGATCATCCGCAACTACTTTCAGACCGGCGAATAACAACCATGCTCTGGCAGAAAGGAACCACCATCCAGGACTGGGTCACACGCTTCACGGTTGGTGAAGATTACCACTGGGACACCCTTCTCCTTCCTTACGACATCGAGGGGACCCGTGCCCAGGCCTGGGCGCTGGCTGAAATCAAAACCCTCACGCAGGACGAGCTCTCACGAATCGAAGCCGCAC
The DNA here is from genome assembly GCA_966250015.1 of uncultured bacterium. Taxonomy (GTDB): domain Bacteria; phylum Bacteroidota; class Rhodothermia; order Rhodothermales; family DASSAV01; genus CBINFS01. The sequence goes on from CBINFS010000005.1 coordinate 41,897, forward strand.
TCGACCGGTTGGCGAATGAGGTTCAAGAGGGCAAAGTTAAAGTTAAACCTGAAGATGAAGACTGCCACACGGTAATCGAGGAGTACCTTACAAAGGAGCTCGGTGAAACGGGCAAACGGATTCACACGGGAAGGTCACGCAACGACCAGGTGCTGGTTGCCCTGCGGCTTTTCCTGCGAGAGCAGATCAGATCGGTCGCAAAGCAGTGCATCGAGCTAACCCGTGCCCTGATCGCCATCGGGCGGAATTACGACGACGTCCTGATGCCCGGATACACGCACCTGCAACGGGCGATGCCGACGACGCCGGGCCTTTGGGCAATGGGGTACGCAGAGTTGCTTGCCGACGACCTCGAAGTGCTCCGCCACGCCTTCGACCGTATCAACGTCTCGCCGTTGGGTAGCGCAGCAGGCTATGGCGTCCCCTACCTCGATCTACCCAGATCGGAAACGGCCAAACGACTCGGATTCAGGGACGTACAAACCCACGTCACGGCCGTTCAGCTATCCAGAGGGAAGCTCGAGCTGAGCGTCGTGCATGCCCTCGTTCAGGTGGCGGCTACGATCAACCGGCTGGCGGCGGACCTCGTCCTGTTCAACACCGCCGAGTTCTCCTTCGTCGAGCTACCCGCCGAGTTTTGCACGGGCAGCAGCATCATGCCCCAGAAACAGAATCCGGACGTGCTGGAGCTGGCCCGGGCGACCTATCATCGGATAACCTCCGAGATGAATCTGCTCGTAACGCTGCCGGCAAATCTCCCGTCCGGCTACCACCGTGATCTCCAGTTGACGAAAGAGGCCGTCATGCGCGCCACCCTGCTCGTGCAGGACCTGCTGACGGCGATGATCAACCTGATGCCGGGTGTGCGATTCCGCCGAGAACGCCTCCGCGAAGCCACAACGCCCGAACTGTTTGCCACGGCTGCGGCGCTACAAAAAGTGATAGAAGGGATGCCCTTCCGAGAGGCCTACCGGGAGGCGGCAAAGGCGCTCGAATCCCTCGAGACGCCAGACGATGCGTCAGCGCTCTCCGACTACGTCGTGCCGGGATATCCTGGCCACGTCGTCCCCGAGCTCATCGAGGAGTGGATCGCATCGCATCTCGACTGGACCGGATCTCATCAGGATTGAGCGTCACCCTCAACCCCTGGTCGACGATACGGCAAGGCCAGAGCCGTACTTCGCTGTCAGGATACGTTTCTCCGAGAAACTGCGCCAGGTCCGCCTCAGGGATACCGGCTCGCGATACGACGATGGCGAAGCCTCCACCGCCTGCTCCAGCCAGCTTCCCTCCGACGATTAGAGGATCGAGCCGTTCAAACAGCTCATCGATGACCGGATTCGTGCTCCCCGGATCGAGCCTGACGTTGGCCTTCCAGTGCCGCCCTAACAAGCGGCCCAGCTCGTCAACGTTGCCGGCTGCGATTGCGCCCGCCATTTGCCGCGCCAGGTCCTGAATCTCGAAGAGCACTTCGACCACGCGTGGCTCGCGGCTGACGTATCCACCCATGATGGCACGGAGGATCCGTTTTGCGAGACGCCGCTGTCCGGTATAGATCAGATGGAGCCGGTCGTGAAGGATCTCCGGGACCAATATGTGATCCCATTGAGGCGATTGGGGAAGACCCGGTTTCGTATGGATCAGCTTGAGCCCGCCAACCACACCGCCTACCTGGTCTTGCCATCCCCCACCGGTCGTAAGCTGCTGCTCCAGCGCGAAGACCTGGTCGAACAAGAGGTGTTCGTCCACCTCCCGACCGGTGAGGTGATTCAACGCCGAGAGCACGGCCGCGGCCATGATGCTGCTCGTTCCGAGACCGGATCCCTTGGGAATGGCAATCTCTGTCCTAAGCCGGATTCCCCGGCCGTTGAAGCTCTCCAAACCGACAGAGACCAGCGCCGCCTTGTGCAACGCCAGCGGATCTGAAAGGTCACGATAGTTGTGCAGGTCTTCCGTGTCGAGCTGTTTCCGTACGCCTAGGTCGGCGCTTTCGAGTACAAAGCCGGGTTCGTCGAGCCACGACGCCTCGACACGCACCGGGAAGGAGCCATTCAACGTGATTGCCGCGTTCAGCACCGTCCCACCCTGTTCGATGCTGAAGGGTGCGGTATCGGACCATCCTCCACCCAGATCGATCCGGGCCGGCGACTCCACCAGCACGGAGCGACCCCCCTCCCGTCTTCTCGCAACGACAGGCATCCTGGTGTTTTCGCGGATAACGTGTGCCAGCTCGGAAAAGGCCCGCTCTTCGAGCGTTTCTCCAAGTACGCGTATCGATCGCGTACTGGACGTCATCAGAAGATCCGAAGCGACTTTTAAAGCTCGCATCCGATAAAGAGCGTCGGCTTCCGACTCCAGCCGTTTCTCGAGACGACCGATACGCCGCTGTATCTCGTACAAGTCCTGCCCCGGAAAACCTGACGGAGCCTGTGTGGTCGTCGGATCCCGAATTGCCGCAAGAAAACGTTCGACCAGGATGTCTTCTTGCAGCCGCGATGTCAGGTCGAGGATACGGTCGAGGTCGGCCTGGAGGTAGCTTTCTTCGAGAGATAAGCGTCGCGCTTGCTTCCACGCAAATCGCTCGTCCTGCGAAGCCTGCTCCGGCCACTGAATCCACTCGGTGAGACGCAGGCTCTCATCCGGAGAACCTGCAACGGGATAGAGTCGGGCATTCCATAGTGTCCGGGCTTCAGCTGGAATTCCATCCCAGAGATCGGCTTCCGACACGTCCGCCTTCTCCAACCATTCCTTCCATGGACAATTCAGAAAGGTCGCGCCGGGTTCGGTGTACACCTTTTTCGGATTGTCCGACACCCCGTAAATACGTGACACCCAGGCAGGCCCGTCATTTGTCCGAACGGGAAGCTGATGTAGTACGAGATCATCGAGCACGACTAGCGGTTTCCTCTGATCGGTGTGTCGGACGCCCGTCAGGATTACCCCTTTTCCAAGCCGAGCCGGTCCTGTCAGAAGGCTATCATCAAACACAACCCTGCCGCCTTCCTTGACCTCAACACCGTTAACGATTGAGGAGATCAACACAAGATCCGGGTTCGCACGGCTGAGATGATCGTGAGAATAGCTCTGCACGCTCGACGACCACCCGGCCTCGGAGAAATGAACCTGTTCGGCAAAGACGGCGTCGCGATATTCGGCCGTGGCGCCGAAATGAATGAATCGTGCCGGCCTGAGCGTCTGCACAGAGAAAGGCACGCCTCGAAACTCCTCCCACAATTGCTTTCTCACTGCCCGGAGAAACTGCGTTACCGGCCCGTCGCTTTCGTCAAGGAGATACTCTTCCCGTGAGGCCTCCGGCGGCAAAAGGCCGAGGAAATCCCCGTAGAGGTTCAGGCATATCCCCTCACGGATGATGCCTTCCAGCACGCCGCCTGCTCCTTTTTCCACGAGTCGGCCAGCGGTGTCTGGATCGAGCCAGACGATCCCCGTATCTACGGTGACCCGCTGTTCCACATCGACAGCCCCGACTGCCTCCAGCTTTTCGAGGGACGGCTTATGAAGAAATTGCCGCACCTTCCCCGTCGGAGGCTCTGAAACGAATACCCCGTGGCGCGTGCCGACTGCTACCGGAACACTCATCCCTACCCCTACTACGCCCTGCCGGTTGAAATCGAGCTGCAGGTGGTCGAAAACGAGGAGGACGTCTCCCGAGGCAATCACCACGCCTTCGTACATGTGCCGGGGTAGGCCGCTCAGAGAAACGATGAACTCGTCGAAAAGCGTGGATGCCCGCCCGTCCGGCAGCTCGTGTGGGAGCCGGGCAAACAGCTTTCCGAAGGCGGAATAGTGCGGCAGCCGTTTACTGTCGCCGCCCGAGTGGACGATCAGGATGCGTTTCCCTTTGAAGAGATCTGATTGCCGGCCGGCCTCTGAAACAAGGAAACCTTCTTGTGAGCCGAGCAACCTGACGAGGTGTTGGAGTACGTTGAGCGTTGCGCCACCGCTCCCGATGCGTCGGCCTTCCGGATCTGATACAACGAGCCACTGCGTCGATGGCGGAAGTAAGCCCTGTCGCTTACGCAGCTCGATCTGGAGCTCGTATGCCCTTGCCTGGTGGGGATTTGCGGCCGTCAGCACGCAGACGTCCCAAATCGGTATCGAGGGAGAGCCGGATAATGACTGCTGGTAAAAAAGTACCCAGTTGTCCCGGTATGCCTGGACGAGTTGTTTCATATCCTTGCGGTGAATACGACCGGCTATTCTCCCTGGATCGTCACCACAATTCTCCGCCGGCGCGGTTTGACGTCACATTCGAGCAAAAAGAGCTGTTGCCACGTCCCCAGAACAGGCTTGCCGTCCCGAACTGGCACCGTCATCGATTGGCCGAGGGTCGTCGCCTGAAGGTGTGAATGGCCATTCCCGTCGTGCCATGCCTGCTCGTGTCCGTACTGCCGGCTCGGTGGAATCAGCCGATCGAGCAGCTCGGGCAGATCGCGTTCGAGGCCCGGTTCAAACTCGATCATCCCGACGGCGCCCGTGCTACCCACGACGTGGACGTTGACCAACCCGATACGAATGCCAGAGTCGGCGACCACCCGTTCCACGCCCGACGTGATGTCGTGCATGTCCCCGTGTCCACTTGTGGAAATGCTGAGCTCGTCCTGATGAACCATACCTGCCAAATCGATTAGTAGTTACGAATCAACCGCCCTCGTTCAAGTTCCATTCGCGGAGCGCCAGCGTCGCAATGTGCTCGTGTGCCGTCAGGTCGTGATGCAGCGGCGTTATCGATACGTAGCCTTGCTCAACGGCGTAAATGTCGGTGTTGTCCCCTTCGTCCAGATTGACGAACCGGCCAGACAGCCAGTAGTACGGCCGGTTATACGGGTCCATGCGCTCACTGAACGATTCCTCCCAGCGGGACCTTGCCTGACGTGTAATCATCGTCCCCTTGATTTCCTCGAAAGGCAATGCCGGTATGTTGACGTTCAGCAAAACACCGGGCGGAAGCTTTTCCCTCAGAATCTTTTCCGAAATGAGCCGGGCATAACGGGCCGCGGGTTCAAAATCGGAGGCGTCCCATGCGCAGAGCGAGAACGCGATCGAATCGATCCCCAGGATCGACGCCTCCGTGGCAGCGCTGACGGTACCCGAATAAATCACGTTGACTGCCGTGTTCGGCCCACGGTTGATGCCGCTCAGCACGAGGTCCGGACGACCCGGCAAAATCTGATTGATGGCGAGCTTTATGCAGTCGGCCGGCGTCCCGGTGACGGCATATGAAGCAATCTCCCCGCGCGAAACCTTGAACGGCCACTCCTGTGCTCGGACCGGGTCTCGAACGGTAATCGCATGCCCGACGGCGCTTTGCTCGCTCACGGGCGCAACCACCCACACCTCGCCAAGATCGGCCACGGCATCTGCCAGCGCTTTGATCCCCGGGGCATTGATACCATCGTCATTACTGATCAGAATGAGCGGCCGCTTCCGTTCCGTCGAAGGTGGTTGAATGGGCTGCATACTGCCCGTTACGTCGTTCATGCCTCCTGCTTTTCCAAGGTTATTCCCTCACCTGGAGGTATACAATTTTTCTAGTACTCGTTAAAACCTGCCCGGCGTTCAATAGCTCTCCTGTTCTGATGGAAAATCCCGTTGACGCACGTCGTCCACGTACCGTCCGACAGCAGACGTGATCAGCTCGGCGAGATTCGCATACCTGCGAACGAAACGCGGGTGGAAGTCGGTAGTCAACCCCAACGCATCGTGTATGACCAGCACCTGGCCGTCGCAATTCACACCTGCACCGATCCCGATGGTCGGTATGGTAAGCGCCGAGGTTACCTCGCCCGCCAGCTTGGCCGGTATCTTCTCGAGCACGATGGCAAAACAACCGGCACGCTCGAGCAGGACCGTGTCGTTTTTCAATTGTTCGGCTTCCGCCTCTTCCCGCGCCCGCACTTTGTATGTGCCGAACTTATAAATGGATTGCGGGGTCAGGCCCAGGTGCCCCATCACCGGAATGCCCGCTGCAACGATCCTTCGGACGGCTTCCTCGATCTGCATTCCGCCTTCCAGCTTAACGGCGTGCGCCCCGGACTCCTTCATCACGCGGATGGCGGACCTGAGCGCCATGTTGGAGTTCCCCTGATAGGAACCAAACGGCAGATCGACGACCACGAGCGCGCGCTTAACGGCCCGGACGACACACTGCGCGTGATAGATCATTTGGTCGAGCGTGATGGGGAGTGTCGTCTCATTCCCCGCCATGACGTTGGATGCAGAATCTCCAACCAGAATGACGTCGATGCCAGCAGCGTCTATGATCCGGGCCGTCGTATAGTCGTATGCCGTCAGCATCGCGATCGGGACACCCGCAGCTTTCATTTCTTGCAGCGTTTGCGTCGTAACGCGTTTAGCCGTTGTAACACTTTCGGGTGTAACCGTTTGCGTGCTCATGATCTGGATTTTCCTTCAAATATGGGCTTGAATTAACTTTTCGAATATACGAAAGAGCCGGTCATGCAGGCGCAAAAAGGTCGTGTATTGGCGGATTTCCAGAAAAGCAAACAATAACGCGTCAGACCTTTCCCGCACGGAAGTAAACAAAAAAGGGCACCGGGCTGAGTGCCGGTGCCCCGAAAAAGGTATCGACTAAAAGTCTAGTTGGACGAAGCCGCTGCCTGATCGCCATCGACGTCCAAACCGAGCTTACGCGCCACGGCTTCTGTGATGTCGACGATCGTTTTCTCGTTACGGTAAAGTATGACGGGCTGCACGCCAACCTGAGAACGAAGGACGAGATCGAGTCCGGCTTCCGCCGCAGCTTCGTCGATCGCTTTCTGGACGCGCTCGAACAACGGCCTCATCAGCTCCGCTTCCCGTTCGGCCAGACTCTGCTCCTTCTCCTGAGCCGTCTTTTGAATCTGGCCTTGGAGGTTGATCAGCTCTTGCTCGCGCTCCTGCCGGCGTTCGGGTGAAAGAAGGGCCTGTTGTTTCTGGTACTTGTCGAGCTTTTCCTGGTAGTCTTTTGCCAGCGACTGAATTTCTTCCTGACTGCCCTGATACTCCTTTTGCAACTGCTCCTGGATCGAGCGATAGTCCGGCATGTTGACGATGATCAGCTCGTGATCCGTATACCCGATTTTGAGCGGTGACGTTTGCGCCCGAGCGTCCCGACCCGTTGCGAAGGCCAGCGGCAGCAAGAGCAGCAAGGTGACAACCACACTACCCAATCGACTTACATTTTTAATTTCCATCAGTTTTTCCATAAGAGTGTTACGCTTACGTCCCAGTCCCGTTGGGTTTTTTCATCTACTACTTCCCGAACGAGCAGGACTGTCAACATCAATGCCAAGTTCTTCAAGCACCCGATCGCTCAGGTTGTACTGTTCGCGCGCATACATAAAAAGATAATCACCGCTCCTGTCGAACACATAATCGTAGTTTCCAGCAACAGCGACTTCTTCAACAGCCTTCAGGATCCGTTCCTGTATCGGTCGCATCAGGCTTTCCTGTTGGGCAAACAGTTCTCCCTCAGGTCCAAAGTATTGCATACGTAGACGTTCGACTTCCTCCTCAGCGCGGACGATGTCCTCACGCCGCCTCTGTCGTTCCTCATTCGTATACAGCAACTCCCGGGCCTGGTACTCACGGAACATTTCGTCGACTTCCCGCTGCTTGGCCTCCACCTCCCCCTGCCATTCCTGAGCCATTCGGTCCAGCTGCTGTTGAACCGTGGCATATTCCGGAGTTTTGCTCAAAATGTACTCGGAATCAATATACGCAATTCTCTGTTGCGCAGACGACACACCAGCACCGAGGACCATGAAGAGTAACGTAACTGGAAGTGTCTTGAGAAACATCATTTTCATTGAGGGTCTCACCGTTTATCAGTTGATAACGATCTGGTCCATTTGTCCATCAATCAGGACGCTCCGATGTTTCCTTCAACTCGATACTATTGATTGAATCCCTGGCCCAGCGAGAACTGGAAGTACCACCGCTTCGATCCATCGTGCTTACTTCTCAGGCTTTCGAGGGGTACGAACTCGTCGAAGTTATACCCGTACGTAAGCTCCAACATACCAACGATCGGGAGGAAAAGGCGCATGCCGACACCGGCCGAGCGGTACAGCTGGGAAGGATTGTAGGTACTGAAGCTGTTCCACGTATTCGCTGCATCCATAAACAGGTACGGCGCCGCCTGTAGCTGAGGTGTCTGAACCGCCAGCCAGCGCAGCTCAGACGTATACTTGTTCAAAATGGTGCCACCAAGTACGTCACCTGCAAAACGTGGGCCGATCGCACTTCTCGGATAGCCACGCATGTAGATGATGTCGGTGCCGAAGTTGTAGACACCTTGCGTCTCAAAGGGTGAGCCACCCACGTCGAAACGCTCGAATCTGACTTCCTCCCCCGTCAATGATCCAATGAATCCAAAATCCGTGCCCACTCCGAGCGTCAGCTTTGGAGCGAGCGGCACGTTCCAATCCGTCTTGAACCGCCACTTGTGGTACTGGATGAAGTCAGCTATCGGAGGAGCGATTTGCAATGACAGCATGACCTCGGACCCACTCATCGGGAAGAGCGGATTATCCAGGGAGCTTCGGATGATGCTCTGCTGGAACGTTATTTCCTGGCTCACACCTTCCGGAAGCGAGCTGAACATCCGGTTGTTGCCGTAATACTGATACCCGATACCCGTAGACATGTTGAACCGGTCGTCCGGCCACTTTAACCGACGATCCAAGAAGAAACGGGCGGAAGTGGTATAGAAGCTGCGATCGTCCAGTTCATCCTGATTGTCGTAGTAATAGTAGTAGTACGGGAGGCGGCTGTACCGGGAATGCGACAAAGAGAACCCAATCGGTGTGGGCCGTCCCCGGAACCAGGGTTCGGTAAAGGAAAGCGAATAGTTCTGGTAGTACCGGCCGTTGGTCTGGATGCCTACCGAAAGTTTCTGGCCGTCGCCTGACGGGAGTGGTCTCCAGGCGCTGCCGTCGAACAGATTCTGCACGGAGAAATTGTTGAACCCGAAACGAAGCATCAGCACGAGCCCAAACTGCCCCCAGGTCCCCGAAAGCTCGAGCTGGTCGCTGCCGACTTCCTCGAGCTTGTAGGTGAGGTCAACAGTCTTGGCTTCTTCATTGATGTTCGTTTCGATACCCGTAGCGAGTTGCTCCGCATTGAAATAGCTGAGCTGCTGAAGCCTGCGAATCGACTCCTGAATTGCCTCACGGCTGAAACGCTGGCCTGGAATCGTGTACAACTCACGGCGGATGACGTGTTCTTTCGTCTTCCGGTTACCGGCGATGTTGATCGTTCCGAATTCGTAAACGTCCCCTTCGTAAACGTCGAAGTGGATGTCCAGCGAGTCCCCTTCCACTACGCGAATAGTCGGAGTGGCATTAAACCGCATGTAGCCCTGGTTCGTGTACAGGCTCATCACGTCCGAGCTGTTGCGGTTGGCGTAGAGGTTTTCCTGTAACCGCTTTGCGTTGTAGACGTCTCCTTTCTCGAAACCGAGCGCTTGCGTCAAAGTCTCGTCACTGTAGACCGTATTGCCTTCCCACTCGATGTTGCGGATTTTGAACTGCGGACCTTCGTGTACCCTGAAGGTCACCACCACCTCACCCGCTTCTCTGTCGAGATAGACCGAATCGGACACGATGCGGGCGTCGTAGTAGCCCTTCTCGTTGTAATATGCGAGTACCCGTTCCAGGTCCTCTTCAAATTTCTCCTCGTTATAGGTGTCCTTCGACCAGAAACGCCACCACCGATTTACCTTCGTCTCCTTTAACCGCTTCCGGATCTTTCGATCAGATATAGCCTGGTTGCCTTCGACGATGACTTCTCCCACTTCAACCTTAGGCCCGCGATCGACCTTGAAGGTCAGGACGACCGTATTATTCGCGGGGTTGACCGTGCTATCTACCTCGACTTCGGCCATCAAGTGGCCTTTCTCAGCAAAAAACCCTTTAATCGCAAGCTTAGCCCTTTCGATGTCGGCTTCCTGTACACGCCCACCGGTGAGCAGCGGTACTATTTTTCTGAGATCGTCTCGCTGGCTCTTCTTTATGCCTTCGAACTGATAATCTGCCAAACGAGGCTCTTCCTTGACCCGGATCAAGAGATAGACGCCGTTTCCAACCGTTCGTTCGACCTCGATTTTGACGTCGGAGAACATGTTCAGGCGGTAGATCGTCCGGATGGCGTCAGCGAAAGCTGGATCGCCAGGTATCGTAACCGATTGCCCTACCTGCAACTGGCTTTGCTGACGAACGAACGCGGCGATCTCCTCACTGCCAGCGCCCTCGACGCTGAGCCCAAGGATCTCGAACTGCTCGGGCTCACTTGCGTAAGGGCTCATTTCCGATGGAGTTAGAGGTGTCTGTGCCGCTACCGACGATACGAACAAAAAGCCAAGAAAGACTAATAAGGACGATCTGAAAGCCATCTTCAGGCTGTTATTTTGTCTGGAACTTATGCGCAAGGAATCCGCGTCCGAGATAACGGTACGAGAGGGTAATGGTTTCGCCAATTTGGTGCAAAACGGTTTCCTTTGATGAACGTAAGGGTACCGATATTTATTGCCCTGATCCGTTTTCGATCTCCCTAACTCGGCGCTTCCGTGGGTATACGACCGAATCTGCGATCCCTGTTTTGGTATACGCGTATTGCTTCATAAAGATGAGAACGCCTGAAGGCAGGCCAGAATACGTCTGTGATGTAAAACTCGGTATAAGCGAGCTGCCAGAGCAAGAAGTTTGAAATTCGAAGGTCTCCTCCAGTTCGGATGAGCAGATCCGGATCCGGCATGTCGGCAGTACTCAATGCATGCTCGAACAGGGCTTCGTCGATCTGCTCGGGAGCCAGCTTCCCTTCTCGAATCCGTCGGCCCAGCTCACGAGCAGCCTGCACGATGTCCCACCGTCCACTGTATGAAAGGGCGAGGACGAGCGTCATGCGATCGTTGTCCGCAGTGGATTCGATGGTCTCTTCGAGCTCGCGCCGCGCCACATTCGGCAGCTTCGACACGTCGCCGATGCTCTGCAACCGGATGTTGTTCTTGATCAGCGTGTCCCGTTCCTTTCGAAGCGTCCGGATGAGCAGTTGCATCAGGGCATTCACTTCACCGGAAGGCCGGTTCCAGTTCTCCGTACTGAACGTATAGAGCGTCAGGTACCGAATGCCAAGCTGAGCGCACGCTTCCGTGACGTCGCGGACGGCGATTGCGCCCTGATTGTGTCCTACAATCCGTAGCTGTCCTCTCTCCTTTGCCCAGCGGCCATTGCCGTCCATGATGATGGCCACGTGAGCCGGGAGGTTGCCCCGCGCACACAAGTTTTCCTGGGCCAGCCTGTCGGCATCCGTTTGGTCCGTGCTGAAAAGTGTCTGGTTCTGTTCCACGAGTGTTCAGCTCAGAAATGGCCGGCCGTTGGTCCCCTGAATAATGCAAAATGCCCGATTCGACACCATCCCGTCGTCAGAACCGAAGGATGTCATTGAAGATCAGGAACGTCATGAATACGAGCAGGAGTATCATACCGACCTGCTGCATGGCCATACGTACCCGAAGGGACGGTTCCTTCCTGGTGATTCCTTCGTAAATCAGGAACATCAGGTGCCCGCCGTCGAGCGCCGGAATGGGGAGTATGTTCATGATGGCGAGGGTGATCGAGAGCAACGCCACGATCCGCCAGAATACGACCGCACCCGCCTCGGCAGCCTCCTTCGTCACCTTCGCGATCATGATCGGCCCGCCCACATTTTCACGGAGGTTTTCCCTTCCGGTAAAAATGCGCTTCAGACTGGTAACGATCGCCTTCGTATTGACCCAGGTAACCGAGATCCCGGAAAGGATGGCCTCAGTAAACGTGTAGGTCCGGTGTTCCATCCCAAACTCCCGGAGCAGCATGGGATCGTTTGGCAGTGGCCCGGAAATTCCAAGGTAATACCGGTCGTCATCCGGTCCCTTCTGCGGGACGACCTCGGCTTCAAACACAACATGATCACCCCGCTTGCCAATCACCCGCGGACCCTGTCCGTCCCCCATGCTCGAAGCTGATTCGTCGTCAAGCGAATCCGGATGAGTGGTTGGCGTCGCTACAATCGCCTCACTGAATGCAGGATCACGTTCGACGAGTGAATCCGGACGCTCCCACCGGATGAGGATCGGGCGTCCCTCACTCTCTTGCACGCGTATCGTCATCTCGTTCCAGAATCGAACGGGATGTCCGCCGATGCTAACGATACGGTCACCCGGCGCCAATCCTGCCTGGGCAGCCCCCGAGCCTTCCAGCACACCGCCCACGAGGCTTGGCCGCGCCGACATCCCCAGCCCATTTGGGTTGCGGTTGAGCTGCGTCATGATGTCGGGGGGACCTTCAAACGTGAGCGTGTCCGAACCACGCAGGACCGTGATCGTCATCGGGTCCGCCAGCAAGCCCTCCACTGCATCCAGGTCGCCGTATTCCTTGAGCTCCTTCCCACTCACAGCCAGGACGCGGTCTCCGGTACGCAAGCCCATCCGGAAGGCGATCGAGTTCTCCTCGACGTAAACCCCGGTAATGTTCTTCGCCGGGATGTAGTCCTCCCCATAGACCAGCTTGATGCCGGAAAAAATGACGACGGCGAGGATCATGTTGAAGATCACCCCGGCCGTAATCACGATCATCCGTTGCCAGACCGGCTTCGACCGAAACTCCCAGGGCTTGGGCTCGGACGCGATGAAGTCGGTGTCCATGCTTTCGTCCACCATCCCGGCAATCTTGACGTAGCCACCGAGCGGCGTTGCTCCAATCACGTATTCCGTTTCTCCGATACGTTTCCCTACGATCTTCGGAGGGAAACCGATCGAAAACCGATCCACCCGCATTTTGAAGAGCTTGGCGAACAAAAAATGCCCGAGTTCATGGACGAACACCAGGATCATGATCGCCAGTATGACCCAGAATATGTAGGAGGCAATCTCGAGGATGAATTCCATGCTGATCTGTCGTGCGCGTGTTACGGCGCTGGAGTCGATTACAAAAGAAAGTAGTGGCGCTTCAATTGATGGCCGTATGCAGGAGTTCCTTTACCATCCTTCTGGCAGCCCGGTCGGACTCTGTAAGGGCTTCAAGGGTTATCTGGTGTGATATCGGGATCCGCTCCAGCGCCGCTTCGATCAACGACGGGATGTCGACGAAACGAATCTGCTCTTTCAAGAACAGGGCTACGGCCTCTTCATTTGCCGCATTCAAGATGGCGGGCGCTGTTCCACCGGCAGCCAGCGCATCGTAAGCAAGCCGGAGGCACGGGAATTTCTCCATGTCCGGCTGTTCGAAATCCAGACATCGCAAATTGGCCCAATCAATACGCTGGTAATCATTCGACCAGCGTTCCGGATAGCTGAGCGCATGTTGAATGGGCAGCTTCATGTCCGGCACCCCGAGCTGCGCCTTCGTCGACCCATCGCAAAAAGTCACCATCGAATGGATGATCGACTGCGGATGGATCAGCACCTGGATGCGTTCAGGCTCGATACCGAAGAGCCAATACGCTTCGATAATCTCCAGCCCCTTATTCATCATGGACGCCGAATCGACGGTGATCTTCTCGCCCATCGACCAGTTCGGGTGGCACAGGGCTTCTTCGCGCGTGATGTCGGCAAATGTCTCGACTGGGCGGGTGCGAAACGGACCGCCTGATGCGGTGAGGATGAGCGTTTCAACCGATTTGGCCGACTCGCCCATCAGGCATTGAAAAATTGCAGAGTGCTCACTGTCGACCGGGATCACCTCTGCTCCACGGACGGCAGCCCGTGCCATCACGAGCTCACCTCCCACCACCAGCGTCTCTTTGTTCGCGAGTGCAACCTTTTTCCCTTCACTCACCGCTGCATAGGCCGACTCGAGCCCAACGAAGCCGACCAACGCCGTCAAAACGGTATCAACTGATGGTAACGTAGCCGCTTCAACGAGCCCCTCGGCTCCAACCAGTATGCGTATTCCCGTTCCCGCCAACAGCTCCTCCAGGCGATTCCGGCCTGAATCATCGCCAATCACGACACATTCGGGCTGAAACTCGAGTGCCTGCTTCGCCAGAAGTTCGAAATTTGAACCGGCAGAGAGAGCCTTTACCTGTAGCCGATCCCTAAACATTCGAACGACTTCGAGGGACTGGGTACCTATCGAACCGGTCGAACCCAGTATACTGATTCCTCGACGCAAACCGTTCATATATAAAGGTGAATCCCCTGTTGCTTGCATGTAATCTGACTAATTCTCGACTCCTTATCCAGGCTTGAATCGGAAGACGGACTCACCCGTCCGTTACATACGATGAAAGTCTGATTTTGCTTCCCTCCCAGTATATCGGGCAGGAAACTTACATCCGACCTTAGCAATATTAAAATAGATTTCCTGCGGGGTGGTATGTAGTGTCTTAAAGTCTGCCGGATTCGAATGAGAAAACTCGCCATATCAAAAGCTGCTATTCCTCTCTCGATAGTTGCGGTTCTGCTTATTCTTCCGGTATGCTCTTCGCGGGCTCAGGCAGTCGACAGCACCCTGGCACGTCGTTTTCAGCTCGCAGACAACTACTTCAGGGCGGGTCAGTTCGAACGTGCGATCAATCTCCTCGAGGATCTTTACGATGCAAGCCCGAACACGTACGTCTTTTTCGACCGGCTGAAGGAAGCGTATGAAGGGGTCAAACGGTACGACGATGCAATCCGCCTGGTCGACGATAAACTGGAACAGGTACCGAACAATCCACTCTTTTTAACCGAAAAGGCAAGGTTACTCTACCTGAAGGGAGACGAGGCTCAGGCCTTTGCTATATGGGATGAAGCGATCGAGCTGGCGCCGGATAACCGCAACACCTATCGTGCCGTCTATCAGACCCTTTTCAACGTGCGATTGCTGGATCGGGCAATTGAAGTATTGGAAAGGGGGACGCGGGAGCTCGGTCCGAATGCCCGCTTCGAGTCGGACCTGGCCTATCTGTACAATTTGACGGGCAGGCACGAAGAAGCCATGCAGGCTTACCTGGACCTGCTGATACAGAATCCACGCCAGGTCAACTACGTCCGGGGCCGTCTGGGGCGGTTCATCGAACAGGAGGAAGCCCTCCAGGCTGCGCTTACGGTCACCGAGCGCGTAGTACGCAAGGAGCCTCTCAACCGGGCGATCCGGGAGATTCTGGCCTGGCTCTACATGGAAGCCGGCGACTATCAACGAGCGCTCGACACAAATCGCGCCATCGACCGCCTGGAGAAGGAAAACGGCCGCGTCCTGTACACCTTCGCCGCTGCTGCCGCTGACGCCAGCGCCTTCGAAATTGCGCTGGAAGCGTACAATGACATATTGAAACTATACCCGGACTCCCCCATCGCAGCCGAAGCCATGCTTGGTGTGGGAATCATGCACGAAGAATGGGCCCAAAAAATTGGTGAGCGGCCGCGCGACGAGCAAAGTCAGGGATCCACGGCGACGCACTACGAGCAGGCCATCGCGACGTACAGGGCGTTCATCGAAAAATACCCCGGCAGCCCGTACTATCCGGAAGTCCTGCGCCGAATCGGCAACCTTCAACGTGACGTCTTCTTCGAGCTTGGCGAGGCGGAAAAGACTCTGCAGCAGGTGGTCACGCAGTATGCGAGCAGCCGGCAGACCTCGGACGAGGCAGAGTTCGACCTCGGCCGGATCGCACTTTTGAGAAACAACCTCGACGAGGCGCGCCTGATCTTTTCAAGGCTGGCCGATCGCCTACGAACCGGTGAGCTTGCCGAAAGGGCTCGCTTCGAGCTTGCACTGATCCATTTTTACCAGGGAGAGTTCGATGCCGCCCGCACGCTCGCCGGGGTACTCGACCAGAACACTTCGACCGACGTCGCCAACGACGCCATCGAGCTGAAGATACTCCTGTTCGAAAACAGAGGGCCCGATTCGCTCGACACCCCTCTGCGCCAGTTTGCCCGGTCGCACCTGCTCGAACGGCAACGAAAGTATAAAGAAGCGAAAGAAATCCTCGACCATCTGCTCGCGCAATACACCGGCCATGCGCTAGCCGATGACGTTCGATATCTCCGTGCCGACATTCTGAGAAAAATCGGCCGGCCATCGGATGCTTACCAGGCATTCGCCGAGATTCCACTGATGCACCCGGAGAGCTTTCTCGCCGATAAAAGCCTCTTTATGATGGGGCAGGTCCTCGAATACGATCTGGACGAGAAGGACAAGGCCATCGAGGCTTACGCCCGACTTCTGGCCGAGTATCCGGGATCGCTTCTGGCTCCGGAAGCCCGGGCGCGTATCAGAAGCCTCCGCGGAGACGGCGTATAGACCCGATCGTTATCCTTTTTCGAATAAACCTCCCTCTCAGGAGTTTCGAGAGCACTAGCTATGTATCGCCGCTTGTTGTTCTTATTGTTTGCCGTTATCCTCTTTAGCGCCGACGTGTCGGCGCAAGACATCCTCATCCCGATGGATGAACGGCAAACCGACCACCTGAAAGCGTACGGCGTAGCGTACTGGGTCCTCGAGCAGGACGTGACGGTCGACTGGCTGTTGAACTACAGAGGGGGGTCCTTCCTTACGCAGTCGTTCCCCGAGCTGGAACAGGAGCTACGCATCCGTGGCGTCCAGTTTGAATCCCTTTCCGGCGCCGAAACAGCGCGGCTCGTGGCTGAAGTGGAAGCAGAAGGCACGAATACGGCGGTCGTCCGGCTCGAAAAAGCTCCTCGGATCGCCGTGTATGCGCCGGATCAGACCCTTCCCTGGGACGATGCGGTGCTACTCGCCCTTACCTACGCCGAAGTGCCGTACGACCAGATTTATGACGAAGAGGTCCTTTCCGGGAAGTTGCAGGACTACGATTGGGTTCACCTCCATCACGAGGATTTTACGGGGCAGTACGGCAAGTTTCTGCAATACCGGGCTATGCCCTGGTACATCGAACAGCAGCGCGACGCCGAAGAGACGGCAAGGCGCCACGGTTTTCGAAAGGTAAGCGAGCTGAAGAGAGCGGTGGCGCAGACGTTGCGCGATTACGTTGAAAGAGGCGGCTTCCTTTTCGCGATGTGCTCAGGAACGGATACGTTCGACATCGCCCTCGCAGCGCACCAAACGGACATCGTTCCGGCAGAATACGATGGAGACCCGGTGGACCCGGACGCCATGCAGCGGCTCGATTATGGTAACACCGTCATATTCGAAAACTTCACGCCCAGCTTTAATCCGTCCGAATACGAGCATTCCGACATCGATGCCGGCGCTCCTCCCCCTCAGCTACGCAATCCGGCACTCGACTATTTTACGCTCTTCGAGTTCAGCGCGAAGTGGGACCCCGTTCCGACCATGCTGACGCAGAATCACGTGTCGACAATTAAAGGATTTGTTGGACAAACGTCCAACTTCCGGAAAGAGCTCATCAAAGCCAGCGCCGTGATTCTGGCTGAGGCGCCCGGCCGCGACGAGGTCCGGTACGTCCATACGAACGTAGGACAGGGTACCGTTACCTTCTACGGGGGGCACGATCCGGAAGATTACCAGCACTTCGTGGGGGATCCCCCGACCGATTTGAGCCTCCACAAAAACTCACCCGGCTACAGGCTCATACTCAACAACGTCCTCTTCCCTGCCGCCAAAAAGAAACCTCAGAAGACGTGAAATACTTGGTGTGGCACGTGAGTTGTCTGATCAGGGTTGTTAATTTGGCTCACTGATCTCGTCACCCACACCAGTCTCCACAGACCATGTCCGAGAAAACCGTCCGACAATCGCGTTGCACGATGACGGAGCTCGTATTGCCGAACGATACGAACGGCCTGGGAAATTTGATGGGCGGCCGGCTGTTGTACTGGATGGACGTTTGCGCCGCCATCTCTGCACAACGCCACACGAACCGGGTCTGCGTTACGGCCGCGGTCGACTCGGTCGAGTTCACGTCCGCCATCCACCAGGGTGAAGTGGTCGTCCTCGAAAGCCAGGTGAACCGGACGTTTCGGACTTCCATGGAAGTGGAACTGAACGTCTGGGCCGAGAATCCCAGGATGCAGACGCGTAGAAAATGTAACCGGGCGTTTTATACGTTCGTCATGGTTGACGAGGAAGGCCGCCCGACGCCTGCCCCACCCATTATCCCGGAAACCGAAGAGGAGAAAGAGAACTATAACCACGCCGCTTTACGGCGTGAAATGCGTCTGATCCTCGCGGGCCGAATGAAACCTCACGACGCCCGGTTTCTCAACGATGAATTCGTTGAAAAACTGCGAGAGTGATCCTCTGCGTTGACGAAATCCCTTGCAGTCGATAGACCTGTAGATGCCTCACAAACCCTCACCAACGACAAACAGACATTGACCATGATAAAACGTCCGTTGCGTTACGTACCGATTGTTCTATTTTTTTCGATAATCCTCAGCACCGATGCCCTTGCACAGGTTCAAGGACATAGTATCGGCCTGGGCGGCCAGGTCGGAGATCCCAGTGGTATCACACTCAAAGTTTACCAGAATCGTGGATTTGCCTACGACTTCCTCGCAGCATGGGACTGGGACGACTACTTCCTGTTCAACGTGCATGGTCTGTTCGAACGTCCACTCCAGAATACCCCGATGAATTACTATCTCGGGCCTGGCGCTTTTGTCATCATTAAGGAAAGGCGTGACGACGACATTTTGCTGGGTATCAGCGGCAATTTCGGCATCAACTTCTTCATCGAACGGTTCGAGGTCTTTCTTCAGATCACGCCTCGGCTCAGTGTGGTGCCGGATACGGATGGTGACGTCGGCGGCGGCGTCGGCCTACGCTATTATTTCTGATGCACTTGACGTTCACAACGTTTATCTTGTGTCTGGTCAGGCCCAACACTGAAATGCAGTAAACACCGATGCTTTATAACCGCGTACTCATCACCGGCGCCAACGGCTTGCTTGGTCAGGAGCTCGTTAGGTTGATGAGCCGTTTTGCGGAATACGACGTCCTTGCCACAGCCAGGGACCCCGCCCCCCGTTTTTCGGATGCATCGTGTGGATACGTTCCGCTCGACGTGACGTCATCTCAGGACGTCCGGCTCATCTTTCAGGACTTCGCCCCAGACGTCGTGATCAACTGCGCGGCCATGACGCAGGTGGACCAGTGCGAGGTGAATCGGGAAGAATGCTGGAAGGTAAACGTCGACGCGGTCGAGTGTCTGGCCAAAAACTGCCAGGCTACCGGGGCGCGCATGATCCAGGTGTCGAGCGACTTCGTTTTCGACGGGTTGGACGGGCCGTACGCTGAAGACGCGAGACCCAATCCGATCAGTTTCTACGGTAAGTCGAAGCTCGCCGCAGAAAACGTAACCCGAAGCGCCGGGCTCGATAAATGGGGTATTGCCCGAACCGTCCTCGTCTTCGGCACCGGTAACGGGCTAACACGATCCAATTTTGCCCGGTGGGTCATCGACAACCTGATCGAAGGACGGCCCATCGAGGTCGTAAACGATCAGTGGCGTACCCCGACGTACGCACCCGATCTCGCTGCCGGAATCGAACGTATGGTTCGATACAACAAAACGGGTCTTTACCACATTTCCGGCCGTGAATGGCTTACGGTATACGACTTCGCCCGGACGATAGCGGAGGTGTGTGACCTCGATGCTTCCCTGATCCATCCAACGGATGCGAGCCGTTTCCGCCAAACCGCGCAACGCCCCGCCCGGACGGGATTCATCATTCTCAAAGCGGAAACGGAGCTCGGGTATAAGCCACAACCGCTTCGCCAGGCCATCCGTGCGCTCGGCGCGAGGCTTGGTCTCACGATCCCCGTCCGTGAAAGAGAAAATTAGCATTGTTTTTTGCCACTTCTCCGCCTCATTCGTCGTAGCTTAAGCCTCTTCTAAAAGGGCCGGTTGGCAGAAACGCATCCGGCGCGGGACAAAGGCATCATTTTACCTCGACATGCTCGACTTACAGATTATCAGGGAAGACCCGGAACGGGTTAAAAAAGCAATACAGGACAAAAATACGGGCGATCCGCAGATCGTCGATCGACTGATACAGCTGGACGCCGAACGGCGTGAAGCCCTGACCGAGCTTCAGGTAGCACAGGCGCGGTCGAACGTCGTATCAAAGGAAATCGGCGCCCTCATGGGCCAGGGTAAAAAGCAGGAGGCGCAAGAGCGCATCGCCGAATCAGGAGAGCTGAAAGAAAAAATCAAGGTCCTGGGGGAGCGAGCCTCCAGGGCTGAGGCGCAGGTGCAGGAGCTTTTGCTCGAAATACCCAACCTGCCCCATCCCAGCGTTCCCTATGGCCGGACGTCAGCCGATAACCAGGAGCTCTTCGTTGAAGGGGAAGCCCCCGAGTTCGACTTCGAGCCACTGCCGCACTGGGAGCTCGCACTCAAACACGGGATCATCGATTTCGAGCGCGGCGCCAAGGTTACCGGCGCCGGTTTTCCGTTTTACATCGGTAAAGGCGCCCGCCTGCAACGCGCACTGATCAATTTCTTTCTCGACGTCGCTATTCAGGAAGGTGGATATACAGAAATCCAACCTCCCATCCTGATCAACGAGGACAGTGCGAGAGGGACTGGCCAGCTTCCGGACAAGGAAGACCTGATGTACGAGGTGACCCGTGACGGCTTCTATCTTGTCCCGACTGCCGAAGTGCCTGTTACGAACTTCCATCGCGACGACATTCTCGACGAGGAGCAGCTTCCCGTCCGTTACTGCGCCTACACCCCCTGTTTCCGCAGGGAAGCCGGATCATATGGTAAGGACGTCCGCGGTTTGAACCGCCTGCACCAGTTCGACAAGGTCGAGCTCGTCCAGTACGTGCATCCGGAGAAGAGCTACGAGGCGCTGGAAACGATGGTTCAGGATGCGGAGCGTCCACTCCGGCTGCTGAACATGCGATACCGCCGTCTCCTGATGTGTACGGGCGACATGGGCTTTACCCAGGCGAAAAAGTACGACGTCGAGGTGTGGAGCGCAGGCCAGCAGCGCTGGCTCGAAGTCTCGTCAGTTTCCAATTTCGAGTCGTTCCAGGCGAGGCGCGCCGGCATCCGCTACCGGCCTGCCGACCGGTCCAAGCCGGTATACGTCCATACGCTCAACGGAAGCGGCCTCGCGCTGCCCCGCATGGTGGCCGCCATTCTCGAGAATGGACAGCAAAAGGACGGATCGATCGTCATTCCGGTTGCCCTTCAGAGCTACACGGGTTTCAAGACGATCGGGTGATCTCCTAATCTACCGGTCGAAGTCCTTCAGCACGGTGCGGGCGGCGTGATATCCGCACATACCGTGTACGCCGCCTCCCGGCGGTGTCGATGACGAGCACAAATAAACCCCCTTGAGGGGAGTACGGTACGGATTGAGAAGGGGCACCGGGCGTGCGACGAGCTGAAGGAAATTCGCCCGTCCGCCATTCAGATCGCCGCCGATCATGTTGGCATTGTCCTGCTCGATCCGGCGCGGTCCGGTCGACGTCCGTGCCAGGACGTGGTCCCTGAACCCGGGAGCATACCGCTCGATCTGTCGCTCGATCCTTTCCGTCATGTCGACGTCGGAGCCGTGCGGCACGTGGCAGTACGCCCAGGCGGTATGCCGACCGGCAGGGGCACGTGAAGCGTCAAAAATGGAGTTTTGAGCAAGTAGAACGAATGGCCGCTCCGGAGGCCTTCCCTCTGTTACCTCCTGTTCGGACTGGCATATCTCTTCGTACGTCCCGCCGAGGTGGACGGTCGCTGCTCTCCTGCATTCAGCCGAACGCCAGGGTATGGGACCTGAAAGCGCGTAGTCAACTTTGAAGGCGCCTGCCCCGTAGCGGTAACGCTTGAGCAACCGTTCGTACCAGCCCGGTAACCGCTCTCCGGCCAACTGTAAAAACTGCCGGGGCGTGACGTCGAGCAGGCGTGCCTTGCGGGCGCCGAGTTCATCCAGGTCCGTGACGCGATGGTTCAGCCCTACGCTCCCGCCACTGGCCTTCAGCAACCCCACGAGCGCATTCGTCAGCTCCCGCGCCCCTCCTTTAACCATCGGCCATCCGACCCGGTGCGCCAGGACACCCAGCACGAGGCCAATCGCAGCCGACGACGCCTCCCCTAAAGAGAGCAACGAGTGTGCGCCTAATCCGGCAAGAAGTGCCTTCGCACGCGTCGATTCGAAATTGGCATCCACCAGCCCCTTAATGGACTGAACAGCCTTGAGGCCGAAACGAGCGAAAAGAACAGGATGGCGAGGAAGGTGAATGGGAGGACCGAGGACGTCTGATTCGAGCAAATCCCAGTTTTCCAACAAAGGGCCCATCAAGCGCTTATACTTCGGGCCGTCGATACCGAGCCCCTCGGCTGTTTCGTCCAGCGAGCGGTAAAGTAAAACCGCCGTTCCGTCATCCAGCGGATGTGCAAGCGGGATTTCCGGGTGTACCCACTCCAGCCCGTGCGCTTCGAGCGGTAAAGTCCTGAAAAAGGGACTCCCGGCGCCAAGGGGATAAATAGACGAGCAATGGTCGTGAATAAAACCAGGCAGGGTGGATTCAGACGACCGCACCCCACCGCCAGGTTCGGCGTTTGCTTCAACTACATTGACGCGCCAGCCATGCTGCGCAAGCAAAACGGCTGCAGCAAGGCCGTTGGGTCCAGCACCGACGACGACCGCTTCACGATCCATGGATTCACCTGGCCTCAGGATCCATGCTGTGATCCGGCGGCCGTACTCGACTCATACACACTCGCGGCATTACCGGGAAACTGCTGGATGTGCTCGACCGGTACGGTCTTCCCTTTACCTTTTGCCACAGGCGAGGCCTCGTGGATGTAGAAATCCTCGTCGGGTAGAGTGTCGCTGTGCTTTCTCGCCGCTTCAGCCGCACGCCGCATGCTGGCGTCGGCATTCTTTTTCAGGCTCCGGATGTTCTTCGCGATCTCCAGCTCCACCAGGTCGAAGAAGTGTTCAAATGCAGCGCGATCCCGTTCGAACGCTGCCCCCGATTCTCCCCTACGAATCTGAACATCCATTTTGCTCAAGGCGCACGACAGTGCAAACAGATAGATCGCATTGTCGGCGATACGTGCCTGTACCGCCTGACGACGAATAATTTCCTCTCTGTGTCGCTTGCTGGTCAGCTTGAAATGATGCGTATGCTGCCCAACCAGGTTTGCCAGCCGCTGCGCCCATTCGGCAAGCTCGGGAACGACCGAATCGATGGATGGAGTCGCCGCACGTACACCCAGGAAAAGCTCCGCAGCCAGCGGAACCGCCCTTTTTAGAATATCGAGGTTGAGACCGTTCGATAGGAGCCGCGACACATTCGAGCGGACGTCTTGACCGGCATCCCACGAAAAAGCCTGCCGTATACCGATCATCTGCTCGGCAAGCTGTTTACCGCCATACGCAAAGATGAACGACTGCATCACTTCGTTAGCCCCCTCGACGATGCGGTGGATCCGGTTATCCCGCCACGAACGTTCGATCTCGTGCTCAGTCATGAAGCCTTCACCGCCCATGAGCTGGAGCACGTCGTCGATGATCTGCCAGCCGAAGTGCGAGCAAAACACCTTCGTGATCGCCGTCTCGACCATGATGTCCTTGTCGCCCCGGTCGAGCATGCCCGTCGCCATGTAAAGCATGGCGTCCATGGCATAGGTATAGGCGGCCATGGCGGCAATCTTTTGCTGGACCAGCTCGAAATCGGCGAGAGGACGCCCGAATTGGTAGCGGGTCTGCACCCACTTGATCCCCTGGTCCATCGCCTGTTTTGCCGCTCCTACCACGCCGGCCGAAAGCGTACACCGCCCGTAGTTGAGGCACGTCAGGGCCACCGTAAGACCTTTCCCCTCTTTGAAAAGCAGGTTCTCCTTCGGCACCTTCACGTTTGTAAAGCGGATTCTCGCCTGCCAGGTGCCCCGTATACCGGACTTACTCCGGTTCTGCTGAAAGACCTCGACGCCTTCCATGTCCGGCGTACAGATCAGCGCCGTCACCGCATCCTGCAGCTCGCCCGTTTTCGGATCCGGTAAACGCTGCTTGGCCATGACGGTGAACATTCCACTGATCCCGCCGGACGTGCTCCACTTTTTCTCGCCGTTGAGCACGTAACAGCTTTCTTCCTCAATCCATTCACACCGTGTTTCCTGTCCGGCGGCGTCCGACCCGGCGTTTGGCTCCGACAGGCAAAAAGCCGAGAGGTATTCGTGGGCGACGCCCGGAAGGAATCGGGCTTTCTGGTCTTCCGTACCGAACAGCATGATCGCCCGGCACCCGATGGACTGGTGGGCGGATACCACGACGGCCGTCGAGGCACAATACCGGCCAATCAGTTCCAGCACCCGATTGTAGCTGGTCACCCCGAACCCGAGTCCGCCGTACTCCCTGGGGATCGTCAACCCCATGACCCCCATGCTGAACAACCGATCAAAAACAAACGGCGGGATGGCCTGCTCCTTGTCAATCTGAATGGCGGGGTGCTCGTGCTTGAGGTAGGCCTCCAGAGTTTCCAGCAGCTCGTCACACTGCTCCCGCTCTTCTCGTGACTCCTCCGGGTAAGGGAATATGAGATCCTCTCGAAATCGACCCCAGAAAAGGTTCTTGACGAAACCCATTTCTGAAGGTTCAGGACCCAGCATCACCTCGATGTCCCGGATCATCTGCCGGTCCTTTACGTCGACGTTCTTGAGACTGCTAAAACCCGGACTGGACATGGCTACCCCTCCTGATAATCAGCTCTTTATCCAAATAGATCCTCAGCACAGTACAGTCGTCACGCCGGACATTTACCCTAATGTGAAGAATTAAGCAAGACGAGTCCAAGAAAGTAACGAATAGAGGACGCTTGCATACCTGCACGACTTGAGGACGAGGCAAACGCAAATGGGCGCACAGCTTTACTTCTTGCCCACGTCTGAGCTGACATCGAGCCTGTACGTCTTACGTGCAAGATCATAGGCCAGGGCGCGCGCCATCCTTTCGGCATCTTGCATGTCGATAATGTGACGCGCCACCATTCGGGCGAGCATGACAGCGTCGATGCGCCTGGACAGGTCGTGCCTCGCCGGTATCGAACAGAATGCCCGCGTGTCGTCGTTGAACCCGGCGGTATTGTAGATGCCGGCCGTTTCGGTCGTCTGCTGCCGGAACCGGGTCATCCCCTCGATGCTGTCGTGGAACCACCAGGGCGGACCCAACCGCAGAGCGGGATAGTGCCCCGCAAGCGGCGCCAGCTCTCGTGAGTAAGTCGACTCATCGAGCGTGAAAAGAATGAGCGTGAATCCAGGATCGTTCCCGTACGCATTCAGCAGCTCGTAGAGGTTTCTCGTGAACTCGGTTTGCACCGGTATGTCCGCGCCCTTGTCCGGCCCGAACCGCTCGTAAATGAACCGGTTGTGGTTTCGGAAAGAGCCTGAGTGGAGCTGCATGACGAGCCCATCCTCAGTGCTCATTCGGGCCATCTCCATCAGCATGTGGGCCTGGAAAAGTGCCTCGTCTTCCTCCGTTACATCCCCTTTCATCGCTTTCCGGAACAACCGCTCGGCCTCGTCCTCAGTCAGCCGGTGTGTGTACGGCACGACCACTGCGTGATCCGTTGCCACGGCCCCGTTCGACCGGAAGTATTTCCTGCGTTCCCATAGAGCTTCAAGAAAATCAACAAACCGCTCGATCTGAACCCCGGAGACTTCTTGAAGGGCGGCAATATGTTTCCGCCACTCGGGTGAGTGAATATTCATCACGGCATCGGGACGAAACGTTGGGATCACGCGCCCACTCCAGCCAGACTCACGAATCTTGCGATGATGGGCCAGGTCGTCTGTTGCCGCGTCCGTCGTGCTCAGCACCTCGATGTTGAACCGCTCAAACAGGGCGCGGGGCAGGTACTCGGGAGAACGAAGCTTTTCATCGATCTCGTCATAGATCCGCATTGCAGAGTCATGGTCAAGCTTTACCCGGATGCCGAACACTTCGAACAGTTCGTGTGTGAGCCATGCGCCGGTTGGCGTTCCGGCGAACAGGTAGAAGTGGTCTCCAAAGATCTGCCAGATCTTTCGTTTATCGGTTTCTACAGACGTACCGTCGCGAGTGGGAATGCCCAGCGCTTCGAGGGGGATGCCCTGCGAGTAGAGCATCCGGAAAATGTAGTGGTCGGGTATAAGAATGAGCGACGTGGGCTCCGGAAACGGCTCGTTTTCTGCCAGCAACGCCGGATCTACGTGCCCGTGAGGGGCAACGATGGGAAGGTCTTTTGTGCCCTCATACAGCGTTCGGGCGATTCTGCGAAGTGTCGGATCGGAATCGAAGTATCGGTCTTCGTGTAATTCCAGCTTTTCCATGTCAAGGAGTCAAGCACGAGTGCGGTTTATCGAATTGTGTTACGCCTGAAAGGTCGAGTATGCCTGCAAAGAAAAAAAGGGGTATGCGTCGCCGCATACCCCGTATTCTTCGATCAAGCCTGGAATTATCGAGACAGGTAAAGATTCCTCATTTCGTACGGTCGCTGGAAGTGTTCGTCTGTTAGCTCGTCAACGAACACGATCGCCTCACCCGTACTCTTCATCTCCGGTCCAAGCTCTTTTGGCACCTCGGGAAACTTGTCCCAAGAGAAAACCGGTTGCTTGATCGCAAAACCAGTCAGCTTGGATTCCAGCAGGCCGGCTTCCCGGAAGGTCTTGAGCTTTTCACCCAGCATCACCTTCGTGGCGATGTTCGATACGGGCACCTGCGTTGCTTTGGCTACGAAAGGCACCGTCCGCGAGGACCGCGGGTTGGCTTCGATGACGTATACGATCTCGTCCTTGACGACCATCTGCACGTTGATCGCCCCGACCACGTTCAGGCGCCGGGAGATTTCCGCAACGTAGCGCTGCACGGTCCGAATCGTGTCCTCCGAGAGTGAATAGGGCGGAAGGACGGCGGTCGAGTCACCCGAATGGACGCCGGCCGGCTCGATCTGCTGCATGATGCCGGCAATCCACACCTCCTCACCGTCCGCTACGGCATCGACGTCGATCTCGATCCCGTTTTCGAGGAAAAGGTCGAGCAGAATCAGATTGTCCGGGATCTGCTTGAGAATCCTCCTGACGTATTGTTCGACCTCTTTCTTGTTGATTGCAATCCGCATTCCCTGTCCGCCGAGCACGTAGCTCGGACGCACGAGAATGGGGTAGCCAATCACTTCGGAAACCTCGATCGCTTCTGCAACCGTATGCGCCACGCCGTAGGGTGGGAAAGGTATCTCCAGCTCCTTCAGGATCTCCGAGAACTTCCCACGGTCCTCAGCAAGGTCCAGCATTTCGAAGGACGTGCCGAGGATCCTGATCCCTTTCCGATCAAATTCTCCCGCCAGTTTGAGCGCAGTCTGGCCGCCGAGCTGTACGATCACACCCTCGGGTTTTTCGTGGTCGATGATGTCCTGCACCCGCTCGCCAAATACAGGCTCGAAGTACAGCTTGTCGGCAACGTCAAAGTCGGTTGAAACCGTCTCGGGGTTGCAGTTCACCATCAGGGCTTCGTAGCCCATTTCCTTCGCCGCCAGCACGCCGTGGACGCACGAGTAATCGAACTCGATTCCCTGGCCGATCCGGTTCGGACCGCTACCGAGTATCAATACTTTTTTCCGATCTGAAACTACACTCTCATTTGCCGTCTCGTAGGACGAGTAGTAATAGGGCGTTTGCGCCGGGAACTCGGCAGCGCAGGTGTCGACAAGCTGATAGGTAGGCAGCACGCCAAGCCGCTTCCTGTACTCGCGGACGTCATCCTCCGTGACGTTGCCGTCCAGCAAATAGGCAATCTGGCTGTCGGAAAAGCCGTACTGCTTGATTTTGAGTAAAAAGTCGCGATCGATGTTGTGCAGCGCACCTGCCATTCGAATCGCCTTCTCCAGTTCAACGATGTCGTTGATCTGATAAATGAACCAGGGATCGACCTTCGTCACGTCGGCAATCTCTTCGACGGATGCGCCGAGCTTGAGGGCATTCCTGATCTGGAGCGTGCGATCCCAGTAGGGTTGTCTGAGGCGGCGGCGCACTTCCTCACGCGACGGGTCTTCTCGATCCGCTCCAAGGCCCGCATAACCCTGTTCGAGGCTCTGCCACGCTTTCTGAAGGCTCTCGGGGAACGTCCGCCCAATTGCCATCACCTCTCCGACTGCCTTCATCTGGGTCGTGAGCTCTTCGTCGACGCCTTCGAACTTGTCGAAGTTGAACCGGGGAATCTTCGTGACGACGTAGTCGATGGCCGGTTCGAAGCACGCACTCGTCGTTTTGGTGATTTCATTTGGCAGCTCGTCGAGCGTGTAGCCGACGGCGAGGCGAGCGGACACCTTGGCGATGGGGTAACCCGTTGCCTTAGAAGCGAGCGCTGAGGACCGCGACACACGCGGGTTGATCTCGATGGCCACCATCCGACCCGTATGCGGCTCAATGGCAAACTGCACGTTACATCCCCCGGCAAACGTTCCAATCGAGCGCATCATGCGAATCGCCGCATCGCGCATCTTCTGGTACTGCTTGTCGGTAAGTGTTTGGGCCGGGGCAACCGTCACGGAGTCACCCGTGTGAACCCCCATCGGGTCCAGGTTCTCGATGGAGCAGATGATGATGACGTTGTCTTTCGAGTCGCGGAGCAGCTCGAGCTCGAACTCTTTCCAGCCGAAGAGGCACTCCTCGATGAGCACTTCGTGTACGGGGGACATTTCCAGGCCGCGCATCACCTTCCGCTCGAACTCTTCCGGCGTCCAGACGATGCCTCCTCCCGTGCCGCCCAGCGTAAAGGACGGACGGATGACCACCGGGAGCCCACCGAGCTCCTGGGTGATCTCCTTGGCCTCGAGCAGGCTCTTCGCCACACGGCTGCGGGCCTGATCCACACCGATACGCTCCATCAGATCACGGAATTTCTGCCGGTCCTCCGTGATCTGGATCGCATCGATGTCGACGCCGATCACTTCGATGCCTTCTCTGGCCCAGAAGCCTTCGTCGTGTAGAGTCTGCGCAAGGTTGAGTGCAGTCTGACCACCCATCGTGGGTAGCACGGCGTCCGGCTTCTCGAGCGCCACGATCCGCTTGATCATACGCGGTGTGAGCTCTTCGAGGTAGACTTTGTCCGCCGTCATCGGATCAGTCATGATGGTCGCCGGATTCGAATTGACCAGCACCACCTCGTATCCTTCCGCTCGCAACGCTCTCGACGCCTGGCTGCCCGAATAGTCGAACTCGCAGGCCTGCCCGATTACGATCGGCCCTGAACCTATCAATAAAATCTTCCGAATGTCAGTTCTTTTTGGCATTTCAATGCGCTTCGTGTATACCCCCTTTTACTCCCCGTTCAACACTTTATCAGCCCAGCCCTTCCGAAAAAAACCCGTTCGGGCTTAAAAAGCCTGAACGGGCCGACAAATTCTTTTAGTCCCATCACTAACGGTAAACGTTGGTCCTGTTCGTACCCTTGTCAAGTGCCGGAATCAAGCGGCGACCTGTGTTTGTACGGTCCTCCTGACCGGAACCCCGCGCACTCTTGCGATCGACTCAAGAAATTCCTGAAAGAGGTAGTGGCTATCGTGGGGGCCCGGAGAAGCTTCCGGATGATACTGGACCGAAAGCCCCACGAACTTCTTAAACCTCAACCCTTCCACGGTGTTGTCGTTCAGGTTTACGTGCGTCACCTCGGCGACGTCCTCGTCGATCGAGTCGGCCGACACGGCAAAGCCGTGATTTTGCGTCGTGATTTCTACCTGGCCAAGCTTGAGATTCTTTACCGGCTGATTGGCGCCCCGGTGGCCCACGAACATTTTGTACACTTCCAGCCCTGACGCGAGGGACATGAGCTGATGACCGAGGCAAATCCCGAACAGCGGTATGTCAGCCTGCATGGCCATCCTCGTTTTTTCAATCGCATCATCCATCACACGAGGATCGCCCGGGCCGTTCGAAAGGAAGATCCCGTCCGGGCTCCAGGCCAGCACGTGATCCAACGGCGCCTCCGCCGGGAAGACACGTACCGAGCAACCGTGATTCTTGAACGACCTGAGGATGTTTTGCTTTACGCCAAAGTCGTAAACGGCGATACGCGCCCCGGGACCCGTGCAATAGTCGTACGATTCCGACGTGGTCACACGCGATGCCAGCTCGAGCCCTTCCATCGACGGCCAGCTCCGCGCCTTCTCCACGAGACTTTCGTCGTTCAGGTCGATCGAGGAAATCACGGCGTTCATGACGCCTTTCGTCCTGATGTGCCGCACCAACTGTCTCGTGTCGACTCCTGAAATCCCAACGAGCCCATGTTTCGTCATGAAATGCTCGAGCGCTTCGTCGGCCAGCAGATTCGAATACTTGTAGGTGAAAGAACGAACGACGAGTCCCGCGACCATGGGTCGGGGCGCCTCCATATCCACGTCCAGCGCACCATAGTTTCCAATGTGGGGGTAAGTCATCATCATGATTTGACCGAAGTACGACGGGTCCGTGAGGACTTCCTGATATCCGGTCATGCTGGTATTAAAGCAGAGCTCACCACCCGTTTCACCGAGACTTCCGATTGAAACCCCTGTAACCACGGTCCCGTCAGCCAGCGCGAGCTTACAAGGTTTCGGTTGTGGATTCAGCATCATCTACACCCTTATTGGACAAGAACTGGTCTCTCAGACGGATAGGTATAAAAAAACCCTCCCATTAAAACGGGAAGGTCTAATACCTGGTGCGGTATCTGAGAGTAGAAAGACAACTTTGGTCGCGTGTTGCGGCGCATGCAGGCCGATAGTGTGCTTGAAAAGTTGAGGCTCTTACGCCATTTCAGCTTAATGGTTTCTGCCCCCGATCTGAAGGACGAAAAAAACCGTCCGGCATTCCGGCTCTGCGCACAATTTTCAATTTCTGTTATCCTAGCCTAAAAAATACGCATCGCCTGTGTCGTTTTCTCGCGTACACCGTCAATAGGACAAGAAATGAACCAAGAATTAACTATCCTGTTGAATCTGTGCACGGGTAAGCACGTGGAGGCGTCACCCTTTCGTGGAATAACAAATCAGCGTCGATCCTTGGCTCCGTACAGGCAAAACGTGCTCAGAGAAAATTACGCTCTGAGTATTCTGTCTTCAACTGCCGCCAGTCTCCTGATCGTGATTGCCGCGTTCAAACTCTGGCCCGTCCGGACAAATCAGGTCGATTTTGTAGTGGCCAGTGCCGATCACTCTCGGGAGCTGGTCCTCCTCGACGACGTTCGGCCGACCAGGCAATCCACGATCCATATTCCACCGGCCTCGAGGACTCCCATACCGATCTATACGACTAATGACGTGGTGCTCGAGCCTGACGAGCTGGAAATGAGCTCTATCGATACGCTGCCGGTCATTAGCGGAGGTGATCCCTCGTCTTTATCGGAGCTCAACCCCGGCTTAATTGGATTGGCCGAATCGGCAGGAGCCGCTATAACCAGCCCTCGGCCGGTGCGCTTCGTCGAGCCTGCGTACACCCGAAATGCCAGAAAGGATAAGGTCCGTGCCGAAATCGTCGTCGAAGTTTTGGTTGACGACACCGGCTCGGTGACGGACAGCCGGGTCGTACAGCGCTATTTGCTTTCGAAAAACGGAAGCTCAAAAGAACCCGTGGACCTGGTCGGGTATGGACTTGAGGAGTCCGCTCTGGCGGCAGCCGAACAATGGAGATTTCTACCGGCGTACTGGAACGGAAAACCTGTCGAAGGTTCAATAACCCTTACTTTTCGCTTCGGTATCTGATTGCGCAATCCACGCCCCATCACGTCACATCCTGCCATTTGGCATCTTCAATGTCCTCTACCATGGAGGACGAAGTACGCGGGGCATACGATCGCGGAGGGGAATTGTAAACGCTAAACGTATCGTCCTCAAAGGTCCTGTAGGCGCCGATGTGCCCAGCCGAAGAGTGACCATCCTTTACCACTGCAGCGAGTAGATTCAGGACGGCCTTTATCGCAAAGTAGATGAGAATCGAAAAGAATAAAATCTTAAACAGCATCTATAAATTACCTGCCACATTTTCCGTCCGTTTGGCGTCGAAACGAACCGTTTCGTGACGGCTTGTCACGATCAGTCGAACCAGCTCCTCGAACTCCTCCGGACGTTTCACAAAATCAATGTGGGTCGCATCAACGACCAACAACGGGCTTTCTTTATATCGTAAAAAATATTCGTCGTACGCCTCCGTCAGCGCCCGGATGTAGTCCGGGTCCATGTTGCGCTCCATGGCGCGGCCACGCAATCGAATGTTTTGCAATAACCGTTCCGGTGTGGAGCGAAGGTAGACGATCAGGTCGGGTGTTGGTATGTTGGGTTCCATGAGCCCGTAGAGACTCTCGTACAGCCAAAGCTCGTCTCCTTTGAGCGTCAGTCTCGCAAAAATGCGATCCTTGTCAAACGCGTAGTCGCTGACTACCACCTGATGGAACAGATCGCGGTCGAGGAGCTGTTTTTGCTGGCGGAATCGAGCGGCAAGGAACGTCATCTGCGTCTGAAACGCCCACCGCTCGGGGTCCGCATAGAACCGTTCCAGAAATGGATTTTGTTCGAACTCTTCGAGTACCAGCCGCGCCCCGAAGCGCTTTGCCAGCATTGTGGCCAGTGTAGTCTTACCGGCTCCGATTACCCCTTCGATGACGATGTACCGGAGATCGTCCCGCAACTGGCTGATTACGCTCGTTTCTGGCTGGTTTTTCTGGGTCATCCTATTCGAGTCTTATCGCCTGAATTGCCGTTCGTACTTCGGAATGTACGAACACTAAAGCTGCTCCGGGACCTCACGTATCGTACCGTTATCCCGACATGCGGCCAGCAAGTCGCTTACGGTCGCGTCAAACGGAAGCGGAACATAGAGACTCGGGGCCAGATCAGCAAGCGGGCGGAGGACAAACAGGCGGTCCCCAATCCTGGGGTGAGGAAGCTGCAACTCCGGCGTGTTCGAAACCAAGTTACCGCAGACCAGCAGATCGATGTCGAGCGTTCGGGGCGCCCACTTCCCACCCGTTCTGTCACGCCCGGCTGCACGTTCAATCGAGTTGCAGACGTCAAGAAGTGCGAGGGGATCCAGATCGGTAATGACCTCTACGACGGCATTCATATAGGAAGGTTGGCCGTCGGATCCGTCGAGCGTATGTGCCGAGGTCTCGTACACCGGCGACTTGCGGGTCACCGTTATTTCGGGGTGCGAATCGAGCTTCCGAACGGCTTCCCGGAGATAAGAAAGACGGTCGCCCAGGTTTGAACCGAGTCCTAGAAAACAAGAGCAGCCGGAAGCAGGCATCGCCTCAACCGGCTGCTCTTCATGTAATTCCTTATTTACCGTTTCAGTCACTTTTACTGAGGTACGACGATCTGTTCCGAAGCAGGGTGGACCAGCTCTTCAGAGGCGACCACGTCGAACATGATCCTCACTTCGTCGCTGATCAAGTCGTCAGCCTGTCCCATGTAGCTGATGCCCCAGTTCTGCCGGTCGATCACAAAGTCGGCCGTCGCACGGATTTCATTGTCGGTCTTCGTGATCGTGGCCGGGAACGAAATGCTGTTGGTCTGGCCGTGCATCGTCAGATTCCCGGTCACGATGTGCGTGGCACCCGTTGAATCCACGGGCTCAAACCGGTCAGCTTCAAAGATCGCCTCCGGATATGTTTCAACCGCAAAAAAATCGTCAGACTTCAGGTGGTTTGTCAACCGTTCGGTATCGCTGAAGATCGAGGTGGCGTCAATTCTGATACGGACACCGGAAACCTGGCCGTCGGTCTCGGTAATGGTACCATCAAAGGTGGAAAAACCGCCATCGTGGGCGCGCGTGACCTTTGCGCCCCGCCAGTTGATCTGACTTCTCTCCCTGTCGATGGTTAACGTCTTGTCACCGGCCATATTCACGTCGATGGCTGCACCCGTCGAGGCAACCGGTGCGTCCCCAACGTCCCCGCAACCGGCCAGGACAATAAACAGGAAAAGTGCAAAAAGCGTAACTCCGGGTGTGGTTTTCCTTCGCATAGACCTCCTTTGGTTTACGTTTCCATGAGCATCCCCGACAAGGGGACATCCAAATCGGCGGGGCCGGCAAGGTAAACTTTGCCCCGAGGTCCATGTTTCAGGAAATTCAACGATACTTCAAAATGGCGTCAGCACGAACTTGACAAGAGGAGAAGGAGTATATCGTGCTCGAAGAAAGTTAGCCTGCGTCGGCCGAGTGTTCGGAAGCCTTCCTCCGTTCTGAACCGTTCCAGTCTTTTCGAAACGTAACGACGGCGAGGGTGGCAATACCGGCGCCCAGGCTGGAGAAAAAGACGATGAATCCGATAACGGGTGGTATGTCGCCCAGACCGGTGCTAACCGCCGAAATGAGAGCGGTCAGTAAGAACATGGCAAAGGGAAGGCGCAGCATGACGACGGGGTGTGACGGTAAATTCTACTTCATTCAGTGAGGGTATCGGCGGTTTTTGCCGGTTTTTTAGCGGCTAGTACAGAAAAGGGCGGAAATTCTGCACAAGCCCTCCTTTCCCATACCCGGACGCAAGATCTGTACCAGGCAAAACCCCGTCTACGAAAAAGAAATTTGCCTCGCGACCCATCATTCGCGTGTTCAGCGTGGTATTAAAGAGCGAACGCCTTTACGGGTCTCCACTGCACCTAAAATCCAAGTCAATACGGCTTTCTAAAATGAAAAGAGGCCCGTACTTGTGATACGAGCCGGTAGCGAACGTGCCCTCGGGAAGATTCGAACTTCCGACACCCGGTTTAGGAAACCAGTGCTCTATCCCCTGAGCTACGAGGGCAAAGTGTTACGTAATATACAAAGCTGGCCAATTACGCGCAGCCGTGAAATCCTCGGACGAAAATTGATGTTATAAATCAGTCGGAAAGGTACGGTTCCGCCCATATCGAACGAAGAGACACGTTCCCCAGAGACTTCATCATGGCGATAGATCCACTTGAAATGAAAAACTCCCCTGTTGCATCGACCGGTCAGTCAACGAGTGGGAGAGGTAGGAAGACGGCGCTCGTCACCGGGTCGGTTGCGATTACAGCCCTGATAACCAGCGCCGTCATCCAGAAGGCCCGCCGTGCAAACCTCTCCTGGCCCGATCAATTACCCAAGGCGCTCGACGCCGAGGTCCTGGAAATGGAGATCATGGAGGGCCCCGCTCGTTTTTATCGGAGAGAAGGTACCGGCGTGCCCATCGTGTTGCTGCACAGCATCAATGCGGCCGGGTCGAGCTTCGAGATGCGCCCGCTATTCGATCACTTTGCGGCAACCACGAACAGGCCAATCTTTGCCCTGGACTGGTTTGGCTTCGGCCTGTCTTCTCGCCCACCCGTTCAGTACACGCCGGGTCTCTACCAGCGGCAGCTGAGACGCTTTCTGAGTGAGCACGTCGAGGCCGAAGCAGACATTATTGCCCTATCCCTGGCTTCAGAGTATGCGGCGACCATTGCAAGCGCCTTTCCCGTCCTCGTACGCAAACTCGTTTGCATATCTCCCACGGGTCTGAGTGACGATCGTAACAAAAACCCACTGTTGAAATTTGCCATCGGCGCGGCAAGTGGGATTGGTGCGTTTGAGCTGATGTTCGCCCGCCTGACGAATCGCGAGTCGATCCGGCGCTTCTATGCGCAGCAAGTTTTTTCGGACGGCGCTGCCGTTCCGGACGAGCTCGTTGACTACGCCGTCGTGACCACACACGTCAGGGGCGCACATTTTGCCCCGAGGTGGTTCATCGATGGCACCTTGTTCATGGATGAGTTTGCGCGAAGGATCTATTCGAATCTTCAGGTCCCCACGCTTTTCATCATTCCGGAGAAGACACGGTCGAAGATCCAGCAGTTCGACCGGGCGACCGAGGTTACCGCCGTCAATCCGTCGCACGTCAGCGTTGAATCGGTGCCGACGGGCCTGCTTCCTCACTGGGAAAAACCCGACCTCGTCTTCTCGGCAATCGATCGTTTCCTGGAAGGGTAAAAATTTGGCCCAAAGTCATCAACCCGCTGCCTTTTTACGTATGTATAAATACGGTGGTCCACGTTTGATGGGGTCAAGCTATGGTTGAGTCCGTTTACCCGCACAAGGTCATGCTGGCGGCGTCGAGCTTTCGATTTCCGGAGCGACACCTGCTGTTCAGCAAGGCCAGGCTCTATCCGGACCGGATCGAGCTTTCCGGATGGGACTCCAGCGGCACGCTCCGGCAAACGATTCCTCTCGAGCATATCAAAGACGTTCGTTGGGGCGAAGAGCCTGCAAGCGATCACGCAGAGCTACACCTCCACGACGGTTCCAAAGTAGCCCTCGTGCTTCGCAATAAGGACCTCTGGAAACAGCTGCTCGACCAGCGGCTTCGCTGGATTCGTACACTTGGCGATCGGACAGACGCCGCCGGCTGGACGGCAGACCTTCCGCCCAATGAATTGATCAATACCCGGCCTGTATCACGTAAGGTGCGTACCTGATCTCCGACACCCACGCCTATTCTCCCGTCCTCACCTTTACTTGCGCCTTTTCCATTGCACAGTCAGGCGCCGGTGGTACATATCGCATCCGGGCGAATTTTCGTATAATGGGGTGCTTTTTCCGCTTCTCGTGACTTTCGATATCCGGGCTCGGCTGCGACCCCGAAGGCGCCGAAGCGGCCTGACGCGTACTTGCAATCGGGTACATGAACGGAAATCCCACCACCTACAAGCGAGCCACCGTCTGGGCCTGGTCGCTCTACGATTTTGCCAACTCCTCTTTCACGACGCTCGTCGTCACCTTTATCTACGCCGCGTACTTCACCAGAGGTATTGCCGAGAATGAGGTTTCGGGAACGGTTTTGTGGTCGAGGGCCATTGCCGCCACGGCTATCGTCGTCGCGCTGCTCTCTCCTTACATCGGGACGATCGCAGACCGCGGCGGCTATCGAAAACGATTTCTCTTCCTTTCCACCGCAATCTGTATCGGGGCCACCGTAGCACTGTTTTTTCCGGGAAGCGGCCAGACGACGGCGGCGCTGTTCTGTTTCATCGTCGCCAACATTGCCTTTGAGATGGGGAACGTGTTTTACAATGCGTTCCTCCCCGACATTGCGCCGCAGGAGAAGATCGGCCGCATATCGGGTTACGGCTGGGGGCTTGGCTATGCGGGTGGGTTGCTGTGCCTCGTGGTAGCGCTCGTTACGCTGATCTATCCCGAAGAACCGCTCTTTGGTTTTTCTAAAGATAACGGTTCCAACATCCGGGCATCCAATCTCCTCGTGGCAGCCTGGTTTGCGCTGTTCAGCATCCCGATGTTCGTCGTCGTACGCGAGCGTAAAACTCCTCTTTTACCAGATGACAATGGGCTGTTTCGGTCTACCTGGCGCCAGTTTTTGAGCACGTTTCGAGAAATCCGCACGTATCGCCAGGTATTCCGGCTTCTCCTAGCCCGGCTCATCTACAACGACGGCCTGATTACAGTCTTCGCCTTCGGGGGAATCATTGCTCAAAACCTGTTCGGTTTTACCTTTGCGGAGATAACTGTCTTCGGTATCGCACTGAATCTGGCTGCCGGTCTCGGCGCTTTTCTTTTCGGTTATCTCGACGACCGCCTGGGAGGAAAAAAGACCATTTTGATCAGTCTGATCGGGTTGTCCATTGCGACCGTCATCGTCATCGTCTCCTCGGGAAAGCTCATGCTGTGGATAGCCGGGTTAGTGATTGGCCTGCTTGCCGGACCGAATCAATCTGCAAGCCGCTCGCTTTTGGGTCGGTTCGTGCCGTTCAACAAGGAAAACGAGTTCTACGGCTTCTTCGCCTTTTCAGGAAAAGCGACTGCGTTCCTGGGTCCCTTGCTACTGGGTACACTTACCGACCTTTTCGACAGCCAGCGTGCGGGAATAATCGCCATTTTGCTATTCTTTGCCGTCGGCGCCCTGCTATTGCTCCGCGTTGACGAAAATGAAGGGATTCGAATAGCAGGGCGCACGGAAACACAACTCATCTGAAATCCGTTTGGATAATTGCTTGAAGTGAGATCATGAGTACGATGCACGAGACGCTTCCCGCCCTCGACGACGTCATCCGAGAGCTAGAATCGTGGGCGCCTCCCGGCGCCGCACAATCATACGACAACGTGGGGCTTCAGGTCGGGCATCGGGATCGTACCGTCGAAACTTGTATCGTCGCCCTTGACCTTACCCCCGCCGTCATCGACGAAGCCACAGCAACAGGGGCGCAGCTCATCATCACCCACCACCCTCTCCAGTTTCGCCCACTACGCACCGTCAGCACCGATAACGTTCAGGGCGCATTGACACTACGCCTCGCAGAATCGGGTATAGCACTTTATTCGATCCACACCAACCTCGATTCCGTCGTTGGCGGCGTTTCGTATGCCCTGGCGGAGCAGCTTGGCCTCGAAGAAATCAGCACACTTTCTCCGCTCGACCAATCATTGATCAAGCTCGTCACCTTTGTCCCGGCGTCTCACCTCGAACAGGTTCGCGAGGCACTCGCAGCAGCCGGTGCGGGTCGGATTGGCGACTACGACTCCTGCGCGTTCACGACAGAGGGCACCGGCTACTTCCGCCCGGGTGAAGAGGCAAACCCATTCATCGGCAAACCGGCAGGCGACCTTGAATCGGTTCAGGAAGTCCGAATCGAGGTGGAGGTGTTGCGATGGGACGTTTCGAGGGTTCTGGCGTCTCTTCGCGCCGCCCACCCGTACGAAGAGGTGGCGTACGACTTGTATCCCGTCGAGCAACCTGCATCCCGGTTTGGGCTTGGTGCCGCGGGGCATTTGAAGGAACCGGAATCCCTGACCGACTTCTTGCGTCGGGTTGCCGATGCACTGGGTCAGCCAGGATTACGATACGTGGGCAACCCCGAAGCCACGATCAAAAAAGTGGCCGTCTGTGGAGGGGCGGGGAGTGACCTGATCGGGGCGGCAATCCGTGCAGGCGCCGACGCGTACGTCACGGCCGACTTGACGTACCACCGGTTCTTCGACGTGCTGGATTCTGATGGCAACGTCAAAATGGCCCTGATCGATGCCGGACACTACGAAACAGAAGCCGTCACCGAGCGCCTGATCGTCGAACGGCTGAGTAAAAGATTTCCCCAGGTACGATGGAAACGGACCGGTGTCCGCACCAGCCCCATCCGGACCTATACAGGATCTTCTATTTGACGACATGAACTTTCGCTTATTCAATCTGTTTATTTAAAGCTTGTACTGCTCACAAACATAGACTATTTCGTCGCGCTGCCCATGCCAACGATACAGGAAACCAGTATTGGAGAACAATTGAAGTCCTTGATTCGCCTGCAACACATCGACAGTCGAATCGACCAGGTTGAAAAGCTCCGCGGAGATCTACCAGACGAGATCCGCGACCTCGAAGACGAAAAGGCAGGTCTCGAAACCCGGATTAAAAAGCTCAAACAGGAACAGATCGACGATGAGCTTGCCTACAGCCAATCCGAACGAGACATCAAGGAAGCCGAAAACCTGATCAAACGCTACGAAGAGCAACAGCTCCAGGTCAGAAACAACCGGGAATACGACGCGCTCACTAAGGAGATCGAAGCCCAGAGACAACGAATCGTAGATGCCAATGCCCGGATGGAAGAAATAACCAACTCGCGGGCTGAAAAAGAAACGAGCATCAAGGAAGCGGAACAGCGGCTTGCAGAGCTCGATCAGATTCTCGACAACAAACGCCGTGAGCTGAACGAAGTGCTCCAGGATACGCGCCAGGAGCAGGAAATGCTCGAGCAGAAGCGCAAGGAAGCCGAAAGCGCCGTGGATCCCCGCTATCTTAGAGCTTACCAGCGCCTTCGCAACCGGCTTCGGGACGGCCGGGCGGTGGTACCCCTCGAAAGAGGCGCCGCAGCCGGCTTCTCGGTTCCACCGCAACGTCAGGTCGAGATTCGGCAGCGCAACCGCATCGTTGCCTGCGAGCATACCGGTCGTATCATCGTCGATAACGAGCTGTATTATGATACGATCTCGGAGTTTGACGTCTGAGTGAATCGATTTCGTAGCGGCGACGTTAAATAAGGGCAAAATGTGCCGGCCGGGTCACCGCGCTGAGCGACATTCGTTCAGTGAGGAAAGTCCGAACACCGCAGGGCGCCGTGCTTCCTAACAGGAAGGCGCTGCAACCGGGTCACCGGTGCAGCGACAGCAAGTGCAACAGAGAGTAGACCAGCCGATGGCCCTTCGGGGCTCAGGTGATGGGTGAAAGGGTGGGGTAAGAGCCCACCGGCATCCCGGGTGACCGGGGTGGCCAGGTAAACCTCACGGGGTGCAAGGCCAAACAGCTCTCGTGCAGACCTTGAGAAAGGCCTGTATATGGCGGCCCGTCGAAGAGAGCGGGTAGGCTGCTTGAGGCTATCGGTGACGATAGTCCCAGATAAATGGTGGCCTCCCTTTCGATGACCGGCCATCGGGAGGAAGACAGAATTCGGCTTACAGGCCGGCACATGCCGACATAATGCGAAAAAGGGCACCCAACCGGAGTTGGTGCCCTTTTCTATTTTGTCCAGGTAGAGGCCGACTATGCCTCTAGAATTCTCCTGAAATAACTATCACCTCGCGATCACTCGGCGGTACCACCGGGTGCAGGCTCTGATCCAGCGGGCGGGGTTGCCGGCTCACCCGTGGGCGGGATTACCGGAGCCTGCTGCTGTTCCGTCTGCCGCGCCCGTTCCTGAATGACACTCTGGCGCCGGTCGTCGTCAATGGTGAAGTTGGTCAAAATGGTGAGTACGATGAACGCGGCAGCGAGCACCCACGTGCTCTTTTCCAGAATGTCCGGAGCCTGACGGGCGCCAAGGATTTGCGTCGTGGCGCCGCCGGCCGCGATGCCGGCCAGACCGCCCCCACGTCCGCTCTGAAGAAGCACCAGCAGAACCAGCAGGAGACCGATGATAGCGATGAGAACGATTAAAAACGTGAACATGCAAGCAACACAGCTTAGAGGTCACAAATAAAAATTCAAGCTATTTAAAATAGCAAATAATACTCAACTCTCCAATCTCCACGATAGATCCGGTCCGTTCTTAGAAGGTTATTCTTTATCCCGATCTAGCAGATACCGTTCGGCAAACAGCAGGGCAACCACGGTTTTCATGTCGAGAAGCTCCCCCTTCCTGGCCATTTCGACGGCTTCCTTAAAATCGAGGGGCACCACCTCTACCTGCTCGCCGTCGCTGTGCGCAGCCATACCTTCCTCCAGTCCTTCCGCAATGAAGAAATGGATGATCTCGTTGCTGTATCCGATCCCGGGATACAGCGATACCAGCGGGACGAACCGGCGCGCCTTCCATCCCGTCTCCTCTTCAAGCTCGCGGGCTGCTACCTCCATCGGACTCTCCCCTTTCACGTCGAGCTTCCCCGCCGGAACCTCGAGAAAAATCTTGCGGGGAGGATAGCGAAACTGCCGGACGAGCAGCGTACTCCCGTCGTCAAACAAGGGGACGACTGCCGACGCGCCCGGGTGGTCGATCCACTCGCGAATCGATTCCTTCCCGTCGGCAAGCGCAACCTGGTCTCGATAAACCTTGAGCAATTTACCATCGACAAGCTGCTCCGAGTGAATCACGTTCTCGCGCAAATCCTTCATCAAATACCTTCAGTCAGACAACGTAAGGAGTACGGCGGTTGAAGCAGCTATTGCTGCGGTTTCGGCACGGAGCCGACGAGGTCCAAGGGAAACTGCTTCGTACCCGAGTTTGGAAGCGAGTGCCACTTCTTCGCCCGAGAATCCTCCTTCAGGACCGACAAGAATACAGACCTCACCCGACTTCCCTGCCCGTTTCAGCTCACTCAGGATCGACTTCTTGACGACCGGATCCTCGTGGCAAATCAGTCGAACGTCGGGGGTTCTCGAACGAACGAAAGCGTCGAACGATTGAAGCTCGGCAAGGTTCACCATGCGGCTGCGGCGGCTCTGCTTCATCGCCGCAATCAATATCCCCGTGGCTCTCTGGGATTTGATCCTGGTGTTCTCGGAAAAAGCCGTTCTCAACGGAACGACCTCCGAAACCCCCAGCTCGGCAGCTTTTTCGAGAAAAAGCTCAAATCGATTCAGGTTTTTCAATAACCCAATGGCAACCGTGAGCCGGAAGGAAGGCTCTCCCACGTCTTGCCTTCTCTCGACGATGCGTCCCGTGGCATGTTGCTTGTCAATGTGGTCAAGCACGACGTGGTACCAGCCTCCTTCTCCGTCCACCACGACAATCTCATCTCCTGCCTTCATTCGAAGCACACGAACGGCGTGACGTGCTTCCTCAGGGGGAAGAACGATCCTGTCGCCGCTTATGGCGTCGGGCGGGGCGAAAAAGTAGGTTTCGGTGTTCACGTCGAGTGGGGCTAATCTGAAAGCGGCATGAAGGTACGGGAAGTGCTGATTCAATCCAAGCCGGCATTCTACAAACCAAACGACAGCCCGACGTGTACGCGGCCGTTGGTCGGACCGTCTTGCGGGCTCATTGCGTAGCTCGCGTTGATCAGTCCGACGCCGGTGCTGAATTGGATACCAAGCCCGAACCCCGACAACCAATCCTCAGCCGACTCCACACCCGGCAAGGTGGGCGTGTTATAGTACCCCAGATCGGTAAAGAGATAACCATAGGAGCTTCGATCCATCTGGTACCGGTACTCAACGAGACTTCGGGCAGTCACCCTGCCGACGAACTGGTCTTCATCGTAACCCCGTATCGAGAGAGCGCCGCCGAACCGGAAAAGATCGGCTCGATCGTACGAATCGCTCACGAGCAGCGAAAGCTGTCCACCCAGCACCAGAACCTGGCGGCTGAAGGTTGGAAAAAAAACCATAACGTCGGTCTTGACTCTGGATTGGCGGAGCCTTGAGTACGTCATCGCCGTGTCAGAATCGGCCGTGACGGATCTCTCCGATCGGTTCTTCCGCCCCTGTTCAAAGTCAATCCGTGCCGCAAGGCCTTTTCGCGGGTTGACTCGATCGTCTATCCGCTGGTAGCGCAGACCAAGTCCAGCAAACGTGGCTTGCGAGCGCGGAATGACCTGCCGGCCGTTTCGAAGGTCTACGCCTGCCCCGCCGGGCCGAGTGGTTTCACTCGTCAGGGTGACGAATACCTCCATCCCCGATCGAAATTTGTACCCCGCCTCGCCGGAAAAGGCCTGTTTGGCATAAAGAGAGTCCTGCTGATACCCGTTGAACGATCCATCCAGTCGGATGGGGGTTTTGAACACGAACGGATCGCTGACGTGCAGGTCAAGACTGCTGACCTGGCCGGGAAGGCGGTTCAGTCGAATGGAGATCTGCCGTCCGCCTCCAAAGACGTTCTGCATCAGAAGATGCCCGTTTCCCACGATGCCGGAGGCGGCTCCCGCCGATCGTGGCGGCTGGTATCCGAGCACCAGGTCGAAGCTACCTGGCGGCGCTTCTATGACTTCGACGCTTACCACTACGCCCGAATCCGACTCGACGACCAGCTCCGGGAACCCGACCTGCGTGAACAGCCCCGATTCGAGCAGACGGTCCCGTATGGCTTCCGGATCGAACAAGGTCAGTGGCAGGTTCTTTTGCAGGTTCGCCAACCGGAGGGCAAAATCCGACCGCGTACGTTTTGCTCCTTTCAAGTCTATTCGTGAGAGTTTGGGTCGAACACCCTCCCGAACCGAAAAATCCAGATCCAGCGTGTACGGGTCGGATGCATTTGCGTCGATCCGGTCGACGCTTACCTCAGCAAGTGGGTAACCCGCTCGCTCGTACCGTCGTGCAATCGACTCGAGGTCACTTTCCAGCTTCCTCGTGTTGAGCACCTCTCCCCTGCGCGTTTCCATTTCGCGCAGGATCTCTTCCTCCGAAAAAACGGCGATTCCGGTTATAGTGATCTCCCCCACACGGACGAGCGGCCCCCGCCGGGCGTACAACCGAAACACTACCGGTACGTTGGAAGTATCGACCTTGATCGAATCGATCCGCGCGAAGTAGTGCCCACTTTCCCTCAGCTCCTCCAGGAGGTTCGCCGGCACGTCGTTGGCATCCAAAAACGGCTGGCCGGTAAGGAGAGAATCGTCATACACCTCACCGTCGACGAAAAGCTCCCATACTGGTATGCCGGAAGCGTATTCGGCTGAGCTCTGTGCGGTGGAATCAGGTGGGGCAATCAAGCCTCCGGTGAAAAGAATCAATAAGAGTGCGACGCTTCGACTACGGGCTCCGGCTCTTTCAAACAGGCAGTATGTTGAAACGAATCGCAATTAGTCCCGATGCTGTTTGATTACAACGACTAAGGAATCCAAGTCGATGCCAAGGCGTGCGAAAAACGACCGGCTCCGGTACTCGTTCCGGCTCACTCGTGTTCTAATGTATGTAGCATATACGGCACGGTCCATCGGCGATTTTGATCAAGCAATCAACCCCTAAGCTCTCTTCGAAGTCTTTGAAAACGGCCGATCTAACGTTGAAACCAGAAATTGTGCGATACTTCAGGACCGACCTGCCTCAATGGTTCGAAGAGACGGCGCGCGACCTGCCGTGGCGTCGCAACCGCGAACCTTACCTGGTCTGGATCTCCGAGATAATGCTCCAGCAGACGCGGGTAGATCAAATGCTCCCCTATTTCCACCGCTTCATCGACCGTTTTCCTT
Organism: uncultured bacterium; assembly: GCA_966250015.1. GTDB lineage: Bacteria > Bacteroidota > Rhodothermia > Rhodothermales > DASSAV01 > CBINFS01. The sequence continues at coordinate 86,408 of CBINFS010000005.1, forward strand.
CGGTCGAAGCCCTCGCATCCGCTTCGCTGGACGAAGTGCTGCACACGTGGGAGGGGTTGGGCTACTATGCCCGTGCGCGAAATTTGCACAGATCCGCGCAAATTATTGTGAAGGAATACGCCGGTAAGCTGCCCGACTCCTACGACGAGCTGCGGCGGCTCCCGGGCATCGGCGCCTACACTGCGGCCGCGATTGTCTCCATTGCTTACAATAAACCCTACGCCGTCGTCGACGGTAACGTGATCCGGGTCCTTAGCCGAATCTTTGAGATTGAAGAAGACGTACGCCTGCCACGTACGCGGTCGGCAATTCAAACGTTGGCCGACGAGCTTGTGCCCCTGGACGATCCTGGGGCGTTTAATCAAGCCATGATGGAGTTGGGTGCAACCATTTGTACCCCCCGCAACCCTCGTTGTGAAGCCTGTCCCCTACGACCGACTTGTGGCGCGTATCAACACGACACCGTGAATGACTTCCCCGTTGTTTCGGCGCGTAAGCCGATCCCTCACTACGACGTCGCCGTGGGCTTGATTTTTAACGACAACGGTCACATCCTCATACAAAAACGTCCGGAAGACGGGATGTTGGGAGGACTCTGGGAATTCCCCGGAGGCAAGCGAGAATCTGACGAAACGATTGAAACCGCGTGCCGTCGTGAATTGCGAGAAGAGCTCGGTGTGGAAGTGGAAGTCGGCGACCTTATCCACCGGCTAAACCATGCTTACACCCATTTTAAGATCACCTTGCACGCCTTTCGATGCCGTTTGCCTGGCGGGATCCCGGAAAATGCAAATGAAGTTCCTATGCGCTGGGTGCCGGTAGAAAGGCTGAGGGATTATGCTTTCCCCAGGGCAAATCGTCTCCTGATCGATAAGCTTCTAAAAGAAAATCTCTCGGCTTGAGGATAAACCATCAAGAATGGTGCTACTTTTGTATAGGTATAGATTACCGTCGCTAAAGTACAAAATACCAGCTGGTTATTAATACAATACACCTAATCGTCTGACCATGCGTCTGCTTACGCTTTGCTGGCTGGTCGTCCTGTCCATTTTTGTTTACACGGTACACCCGGCGCATGCTCAATCCCGAGGCGACCGATCGCGTGAGGAGACGCGCGAGCTGGTCAGGCGTCTCGATCAGGAGCGTACGCGCGAAGCGGGAGCCTTTGCTGCAAGGCAACGTCTCCCGATGCGATATCGCCAGCCTAACGGCCGCTACGTTCAGCTCATTGACGTCCGGAACGGAAGACCGGTCTACGTTACCGCGCACAATCGCGTAGCCGCAGCGATAACGCACACACAAGCACTTTATCCTGGCCACGTCCTAGGCCTGAACCTCACCGGCGCCGGTCTGAAGATGGGCATTTGGGATGAAGGACACGCCTTCACGGAGCATCAGGAGTTTACGGACCGTGTGCAGACTCTGGATTCAGGCACCCCAAGCGATCACTCGACGCACGTCGCCGGCACCCTTATCGCCAAAGGAATCGTCCAGGATGCGCAGGGTATGGCATACGACGCCAGTCTCGTTTCCTTCCAGTGGGATAACGACGCGTCGGAAATGGAAGCCGAAGCCAGGAGCGGACTGCTACTCTCCAACCATTCATACGGAATCATTGCCGGCTGGTACTTCGGGGACATCGAGGGAACAGGTCGTGATCAGTGGTACTGGTTCGGTGACGAAGCGGTCAGCGCCGAAGAAGACTATGCTTTCGGCCGCTATGATACGGAAGCCGTCCTTTATGACGGTGTTACCTTTGCAAATCCTTATTACCTCCCGGTGATTGCGGCAGGAAATGACCGCGGTGATACAGGACCGAAAAACGGCACATTTCGGATGCTCGATCGGGAAGGCAACTGGGTCTCCAGCCAGTCGTCCACCAAGTTCATACCCCGTGACGGAGGACCTGACGGATATGACTCCATAGCTGGGGCTGCGGTGGCGAAAAATGTATTGACCGTCGGCTCCATCGGAACGGACCAGAACGGTAATTACCGGATCAGCCCCTTTAGCAGCTTCGGCCCAGTTGATGATGGACGAATCAAGCCGGACATCGTTGGTTTAGGTGAAAACGTCTTCAGCTCGTCGATTCGAGGGCAAAAGATTGGTGATGGCATTTACGACTGGATGACGGGCACCTCGATGGCCGCACCAAACGTCGCCGGCTCATTGTTACTGCTTCAGCAGTATTACCATCAAATGAACGGTACCTTCATGCGGGCAGCAACCTTGAAAGGCCTTGCCATCCATACCGCAACCGATATGGGGCCAGAGGGGCCGGATTACCAGTACGGATGGGGTCTGCTCGACATTGAAAAGGCAGCCCGTCAGATCACATCCTCCCGACTGAATCCAATCTCGATCCACGAAAATGAGCTGGAAAACGGCTTCACGTTCTTGCGAACCCTCGTCGTCTCGGAACCGGGCCCGCTACGAGTCACGCTATCCTGGACGGATCGTCCGGCCTCGGTCATGTCGACACTTCTCGACGAGCGCTCATCCCGGCTCCGAAACGACCTCGACCTCCGACTGATCAATACGAAAACTGGTGAGACGCACTTCCCCTTCATTCTCGACCCTGAAAATCCTGATCGGCCGGCTGGGACAGGTGATAATTTTGTGGATCCGGTCGAACAGATCCTGATCCCCCACGCCGAGCCGGGAACGTACACCCTGACGGTAACTCACAAAGGCCAGCTCGTCGGTGGCGAGAGCCAACCTTTTTCTATCCTGGCCAGCGGCGCCTCCGACGCCATGCAGATCGTCTCTGTGGGAAATCTCGATGCCAGCAGCACAGTCGATCAGGTCATCCTTAACTGGAACACGTTCTTCGAGCGTGAGATTGGTTCCTTTCAGATCGAACGTACACCCATTCGTATGGGGATTAACTCGGATAAAGAGTTCGGCTCACCGGTGATCGTTGGTACGATCGAGGCGGCCGGATCTTCGGAAGAAGAGCGATCCTATACGTTCCAGGACAACTCGGTGCTCTCCGGCAGGTATCTCTATCGAATCATTTACAACAGCGGAAGCATACCGTACGTGACGTCTGAGCTGGAGGTGCTCGTGCCGACACCGGAGCGATTTGCTACCGTTGCCAATTATCCCAATCCGTTCTCCGAAAGCACCACCATCGTGCTCGATCTACCTGATCCTCGTACGCTTAAAGTCGAAGTGTACGACATCCTGGGGAGGCGGGTAGCGGAGGTGCTCGACTCGGCATTACCGGCAGGCCGCCACCAGCTGCCCGTAGACGCGTCGGGATGGCCCGCCGGGAGTTATTTCGCCCGTATCACCACGCGAAGCGGCGTCATTACACACCAGATGATTGTCGTACGTTAGGGCACACCTTATCTTGAGATTAATCTCGGTTCAGGTATTCATCGATTCATTTGGGTAGCACAGCCGTCACCTTCACCCGTTGAGGCCGGTATCTGGTTATGGATTTCGAAACCCTCACGACGCTTCTACTGATTTTTCTATACATCCTTTTCCAGTTCGCCGGAAAGTCCAAAAAAACAGGCAAAAAACCGGTCCCCGGTGCGCCCACGCCGACACCGAGCCAGCCGCAGCCTTGGGATGAACTGCAACGAGCCCTTGAGGAAATCAGAGGGCGACTACAACCTGCCGAACCCGTTGAGGAGCCTGCCCCGGTTAGCCAGACGGAGAACGGCCGTTTAGCAGAAGAAAGCCTGGAACGCCGTACTGCAACATTTGACGGAGAGCCCCTCCGTGCAACCGAGCAGCCCACTCTATCACGAAAGACGCTGGAAGAGCCTTCACGCCCAATTTTTGAGACGCCACAGCGCCAGTTGCCGCTGGAGGGGCCGACACGAACGGTAAGACCCCAGGCAGTTCCTTCAAGAATCGAGAGGCCGTCAGCCCCTACAGAACGACCCGCTACGCAAAGAATACAGTCAGCAGATATTACCCGGCGCCTTCTTGACCCCAAGAACGCCCGAGAAGCGTTTATCCTGTCGGAAGTATTCGGCGCCCCGATAAGCAGACGAAGAAGGTGAAGGGCTCCTAGATCGCATCGAGATTCTCTTCGGCCGGTCCCTTTTTGAAAATCGATGCGCCGATGGCCCCACCCAGAACCCCCAGCAATGTCGCCAGCAAGGCTGAGAATACAAAAGCGCCTACGAGAAAGGCAGGCGACGTAACCATGCTTGCAATCTGATCTGCCTGCTCAGGATCCATCATCCTCGACTGGAGAGCCTGCTCGATGGCTTCCGCCATTCCTGGTGTGAGCCCGAGCTGGGATAGTATGAAGGCTATTAGCTGCGCCACAACCGCGGCGACGATCCCGGCCAGCGCACCCATTCCCGCACCTTTCCCTCCGGTGATCGTGAGCTGATGGGTAGACGTATAGTGCCACACCGCAAGCAATCCCGCCCCAACGTACGCGAGACAGGCCAGGCAGTTTACAACAGGAATCAAGGAGAGCAGAGAAGCCAGAACACCCGTAGCAACACCGCTCAGAATGATTGAATGGGTTTTCGTGGGCATGGGTGGAAAATGGAGAGTCTGAAGATTCGGTTTTCAAGCCAAAATAGAGATGGCCGATCCAAAAGGAAACGGGAAAGGCTGATTCTTTTATTCTGTACCTTCCTCGATCGACAGCTCCTGCGGTCTGAGTACCGTCCGTCTACCTGGTCGGATCTTACCGTTTTCTGAGAGCGCCCGCGCCGCCATGTACCCGGCAATCAGCCCAAAAACGAATCCAGTCACTACCCTGGAATACACCGTATTATTCCACAGCCCAAAAATCTCGGCCAGCCAGTCGGCGCCTGCCGGGGCCAGCGCGGCAACGAGCAGTATCCCGCCATACCTGCCGGGATCGCGAAAGCGCCGTCCCCAAAGAGGAAACGTCATTACACCAATCCACAGCCCTGCGTAGATCCCGGTGCAGCGATGGCATACCGCCATTGGCGCCCCGTGCAGGTGAAAGGTGCGGTCCACAATCTGGTGACAGACGGCCGAGAAACCGGCCATCACGAATGAACGGAGCGGCTCCCCGACCAATGGAGGCAAGAAGACGGCAATGAGCAGGGAACTGGTGACCAGCACCGCCAACCACCACCCGTAATGACCGCGTCTCGGGGAAGAGTGCTTCTCCAGCGAGGTGTAAACCGACTGCTTAAGGTAGGCTGGCCGTGTTTGAGGTGATTCCTGCGCCATTACACCAAAGGTAAAAATCGTTTCAAAGCGATTGCTTGACCGGGAACTTGTTGGTAATGTATTTTGTTCGTCGTTAGCACTCGTCAGGTTAGAGTGCTAACAATCACCTCGAATCATTTCTTTCTGTCTAGTTTCGTTCAACGATTCCTTTGAGGAGGATAGTAAAACATGACGAGCATTAAACCACTCAGTGACCGGGTTGTCGTCAAGCCTGAGCCCGCTGAAGAGAAGACCTCCAGTGGCCTTTACATCCCCGACACGGCGAAGGAGAAGCCGCAGCGGGGTAAAGTGATCGCCGTAGGAGAGGGCCGCTACGAGAACGGCACCAAAATCTCCATGACCGTCAAGGAGGGTGATACCGTCCTTTACGGGAAGTACTCCGGCACGGAAGTTACGCTCGATGGGGAAGAATACCTGATCATGCGCGAAACTGACATCCTCGGCATCGTTCAGTCGAAGTAATCACCCCAATTCCAGGTTGTAGAAAATCAAGCATATCATAGTACACTAACATGGCAAAAAACATCATTTTCGATGCGGAAGCGCGTTCCTCCCTGAAAAGGGGTGTTGATACGCTGGCAAACGCAGTGAAAGTCACCCTCGGCCCGAAAGGCCGTAACGTGATCATCGAGAAGAAATTCGGTGCTCCCACCGTCACGAAAGACGGTGTAACGGTTGCCAAAGAGATAGAGCTGGAAGACAAGCTCGAGAACGTCGGCGCCCAGATGGTCAAGGAAGTCGCCTCCAAGACGAGCGACGTTGCCGGTGACGGCACCACGACGGCCACCGTGCTGGCTCAGGCCATCATCACCTCCGGTCTGAAAAATGTCACGGCTGGCGCCAACCCGATGGACCTGAAGCGCGGTATCGACAAGGCGGTCGAGGCGGTCGTCGCCAGCCTCCGCGAGCAGAGCCGCGAGATCCAGGATAAGCAGGAGATCGCCCAGGTCGCAGCCATCTCGGCAAACAACGACCCCGACATCGGAAACCTGATCGCCGACGCGTTCGACAAAGTCGGCAAGGACGGCGTCATCACCGTTGAGGAAGCCAAGGGAACGGAGACGACGCTCGAGGTCGTCGAGGGTATGCAGTTCGACCGCGGCTACCTCTCGCCCTACTTCGTCACGAATCCGGACAACATGGAGGCCGTGCTCGAGGACGCCTTCGTCCTGATCCATGACAAGAAGATCAGCGCGATGAAAGACCTCCTCCCGATCCTCGAGAAGGTTGCCCAGATGGGTTCGCCGCTGCTCATCGTCGCTGAAGACATCGAGGGTGAGGCGCTCGCCACGCTCGTCGTGAACAAGCTCCGTGGCACCCTCAAAGTGGCCGCCGTCAAGGCTCCTGGCTTTGGTGACCGCCGCAAGGCCATGCTCGAAGACATCGCGATCCTCACCGGTGGCACCGTCATCTCTGAGGAGAAAGGCTATCGCCTTGAGAACGCGACCGTCAACTACCTCGGCCGTGCCAAGCGGATCGTCATCGACAAAGACACGACCACCATCGTCGACGGCGCCGGCGACAGCGACCAGATCAAGGCTCGCGCCAACCAGATCCGGCAGCAGATCGAGACCACCACGTCCGACTACGATCGCGAGAAACTGCAAGAGCGTCTTGCGAAGCTCTCCGGCGGTGTCGCCGTCCTGAAGATCGGCGCCTCCACGGAGCCTGAGATGAAGGAGAAGAAAGCCCGCGTCGAGGACGCCCTCCACGCTACGCGTGCTGCCGTAGAGGAAGGCATCATCCCGGGTGGCGGTGTTGCATACATCCGCGCACTCGATTCGCTCGACAAGCTCAACCTGGAGAACGAAGACCAGCAGATCGGCGTCTCCATCATCCGCCGGGCGCTCGAAGAGCCGCTCCGTCAGATCGTTGTCAACGCCGGAGTTGAGGGTTCAATCGTCGTCCAAAAGGTACGCGAGTCCAACGGAGACTTCGGTTTCAACGCGCAAACCGAAAAGTACTGCAACATGATCGAGGAAGGCGTCATCGACCCGACCAAGGTTGCCCGCACCGCACTCGAGAATGCGGCCTCCGTTGCAAGCCTGTTGCTCACCACCGAGGCCATCGTGGCCGACAAGCCGGAAGAAAAGCAATCCGGCCCCGCAATGCCTCCGGGCGGCGGAATGGACTTCTAAACGAACCGTTTAGATCATAAAGAAGGGGTGGGGCAACTATAACGTTCCCCACCCCTTTTTCACGTCTTTCCACGAAGGGTCGAAGACTATCCGCGATGACTATTTGGAACAAGGCTGACCGGAGGAAAGAAGGTTAACAGTGGTGAAACTGTCAACTAAAACGTCATCTCCGTATAGTCAGAGATCCAGGAAACGATCGCCCATGGCACTGACTTTTAGATAAGCCGCACGGTTGCATGGTTTCAGGCTCGGAGGCCGGAATGACGTATTGGAAAGAGATAGAATTGTCGATTAGGCCCCGCCTTCGAGTTGTTTTCTTCCACTCTTTCCAATAAACATCAGCGGAAATCTGGAGCCATCTGCGGATTGCAGTTCAGTTTCCTCTTCGTGCCTTCGCGTTCGAAAAAGCCACTTAGCCGTGCTTTTTCCCGTACCCGCCGTAATTCGCGAGCGCTGGAACTTCGAGGGCGTTCATCATTGCGTTGATGAGGTCCTCTTCATTATCGAGGAAGAAGCCGTCTGCATTGGCGATCTGCACCAGATCGTTCAGTGCAGCCATGCGTTGCTCCTCGGGGAGATGTTCTTTGATGAAGGATATGGATTCGTCCAGAGTAGAGCGGTCGGAGCCGTGGGAATAACGCTCTTTCGCTTCTTCGTAGATGTCTTCAATGTCTTCTTCGCTCAGTCGCGGCTGCCATTCGCGAAGCTTTTTCAACATGATCCGCCTCTCTTGCTCATCCAGCTCGTTGTCAGCCCCGTGCGCAAGTACGAGAAAGATAAAGGCCAGATGATGCAATACCGTCCATTTCCCACGATCTAACTTCTGTTTTACAGTTACGGCGCCTTCACTTTGCAGATTCGGTAGGACGATTCCCCAGCACTCCGCCAGACCACCCAGGAAACCCCACTCGTCATCCAGTATGACACCGTCCGCTTCAGCTATTCGAATGAGATCTTGAAGGACTCCTTCACACTCTTCCGGAGATAGCAGATTCCGAAGCGCCATCATGGCCTGCGTGGCCAGCTCCATGTTGTTCTGCGTTTGCTGGTATACGGCGAGCGCGTCGAGAATGGCGTCTCGGATTTCCGACCGATCTATAGTCCGATATCGGGCGTGGAGACTATCAATGATGGTCTCCATTTCACGATCGGTCAGGTAACAATCCGTACCATGTGCCATGGTCAGGTAGAGGAATGTGAGGTTCCGCACCTGGCTGCGGATGCTGGGCGTAAGCATTTCGGGTTTGTTCTCCTTTTGGGCGGCCCCGGTCTTGCGTTAAACGGCAGGGCTGGGTCTCGATGCTTTGGGTAGTTCAACGATGAACGCACTACCCGCCCCTTTGTTACTTGTAACGCGTATGTGGCCGCCAATTAAGTCGAGAAGCCTTTTTGAAACGGCGAGTCCGAGTCCACTCCCCTGATGCGTTCGCTCGAGTCCCGTGCTTTCCTGCGAAAACTCGTCAAAAATGTGTGGCAGGAAAGCGTCGGTGATGCCTATCCCCGTATCTCTGATCGTCACGTACACGTGGTCTTCACGCTCGGATACCTCGACCTCTATTCCCCCTTCTTCGGTAAACTTGACGGCATTGTCTAGCAGGTTATTGAGCACGCGCGCCACTAACCGCTGGCCCTTCTTAACGTAGGCTCCGTCCACGGGCTTGCTGATCTGGAATGTCAGCCCCTTCTCGTTGGCCATGGGACGGATCAACTCGGACACGCTCTCAACAACGTCAACCACGTTGAAGGACGTGTTTTCCACGTCAACCGAACCTGCCTCGAGCTGAGCCAGATCGAGAATTGAATCGAGCATGAGGAGCAAGCGCCTGCCGCTTCGTTCAATGACCTTTACGAATCGCTGATACTGCGGCCGTACACCCTGCTTCAGCATCGACGTGAATCCGAGTATGACGGTCAGCGGGGTTCGGACCTCGTGCGTCATGTTAGTAAGAAAGGCCGACTTGATCCTGGCCATCTCCTCGGCGGCTTCTTTTGCCATGACCAGCTCAAGCTCCGTCTCCTTTCCTTCCGTGATATCACTGAAACTTCCCACGTATCCGACAAACGCACCATCTGACGCATATCGCGGAACGCCCGTAAAGTGCATCCATCGGTAAACACCGTCATGCCGCAGCAACCGGCACTCGACGCTGAACGGCGTTCGCTTCGCAACGGCTTCCCGATATTGATTCAGGACAGACTGACTATCTTCCGGATGTAATCCACTCGCCCAACCCTGTCCCCTGCTCTCTTCGAATTCCTTTCCCGTAAACCGGTGCCAGGTCTCATTTAGAAAGACGAACCCACCTTCACTATCGGCGAGCCAGAGCAGGACGGGCACCGAATCCGCCACCGACTTGAATCTGGACTCATTTTCCTGCAAGGCATTCAACATCTTCTGCTGTTCGGTGATGTCCGTCAATGCAGCCAGGATCGACGGCTCACCTCCGAGTTGGATACGTTGCAGCGACAAAAGAATCGTTTTTAACTGCCCCGATTTTGAGGTTAGTCGAACCTCCTGCTCCGGAACCCTGTCTTTTTGACCGAACAGGCCTGAAAGGTCATCGGGAAGTGCTTCCCCGTGCCACAAATCGAGATCTTTCCACGCCTTACCGATGATATTTTCACGCTCACAACCCACCAGCTCACAGAACGCTTCATTGACGTGTACGAAGCGGCCGTCCGACACCCGGGTTATGCTCAACCCGACGGGTCCAAACTGAAATGACTTCTCAAACAGCTCTCTCGTCTCAGAGAGGGCTTCTTCCATCTGCCTCCTCAACGTCTGGTCTCGAACCGTACTGAGAACCGCGCGACTCCCGTGGTACTGGACAGGCACGGATGCCGTTTCGATCGGAACCTCCGAGCCGTCCAACCGGATTACGGTCTCTTCGACCAGCTCAACGCGCCGGCCTTTCCCGAGTGGCGCACTGACACGGCGAATGCGATCACGCTTCTCAGGCTGCACAAACTCCCACACGGATCGCCCGATCAACGCGGAGGCACTCGACGCGCCGATGAGGCGCACACCCGCAGGATTGACGTACAGGATGCGCCCGTCCATGTCGGTGAGTATAACCGTGTCGGGCTGGAGGTCTACGAGCTGATGGTATAGTTCTTCCGCCTCGAACCGGGCTTCTGGTACACGCTTTTCGACGTCGGCTGACGTATCCACACCCAACACCAGCTGAGAATCACCATCGGCTTCAGCGGCCGGGACGAGCACAACACGGACTTCCGGATCGGATCCCCAATCATCCTCACCTTCGAGAAAAGAAACGGGTTGCCCACTATCGAGCGCCTTATGGATCTGGTCTTTGAGAAAAGGGGTTAGTTTTTTTCCGGAGTTCGAAAACCCGTTACCCGTGTTTTCATCGGCGCCGGTAACGAGTAGCTCACCTCTCTTGCTCGCTTCCACGAAATAACACGTTCCCCCAAAAAATTCGATCAGCCGCCTGAAAGCTAACTCCTTCAATCGTAGCTGACGAATGGTTCGATCCTGATCGTCGATCAATGCTTGGAGATCCCGGACGCGTTCGATGAGATCCTGGTGTGACCTTTCGTGGATGTTCATTCAAAAAACCTGTGCCGCGCAAGCAGAACGAGCAAAACACCGGGCAGTGAGCCGACGGGTTGCCACCCTTCGCAAGTATGTGAGCCGTGAGGAATCAATATGAAAACGCCTAACCGGTCACAAATGCAACAGCAGCGCAGTTACGGTTTTGAAAGAACCAGAAAGCAAACGGAGCGGCCAGACGATCCGGCCGCTCCGTTTTGAGCTCCATTTATCGGTTTCGAAAAATTCAGACCTAGTTGAGCTTCTTGATGGCCTTGACCATCGGTTCGTCCACTTCGGGGCTTCGGATGATTTCAAAGCCGGTTTTGCGACAGACCTGCTGCATCGGCTGATTTTGAACGAGTATGTCGGCCAGGATCCGTTCCAGGCCTTCATTGCGGCCGATGTCGACGAGGCGCCGGAGAAGCTCCGAACCCAGGCCTTTCCGCTGATACTCATCGGTCACGACCAGTGCAAACTCGCCGTCGCGCGTGCCCCGCAGGTGGGTCAGCCTGCCGACGCCAATGATTTCTCTCTCACCGGTTTCCTCATTTTTGACGATGGCAACGAGCGCCATCTCCTTGTCGTAGTCGATGAAACAGATTCGAGCCAGGCGGTCGTGAGCGACCCGTTGGCTGAGCTTCATCATGCTGGCGTACCGGAGATAAACGCTGCGTTCGGACAGGTGCTTGTGGAATTGAACCATTTTCGGTTCATCTTCCGGCCTGATCGGGCGAATGAGCACCTCCTTCCCGTCTTTCATCGTCCACGTTCCGACGTACTGATGCGGATACGGCCGAATGGCGACTTCGGGTAGTTCCTCTTCTTTCGTGCTCTCGTCGTACAGAACCACGCGGGCATCCAGCGCGAGGAGGCGCTCGGAAGACGCAAGCAGCGGGTTGATGTCGATCTCCTTGATCGCCCGGTGCTCGACGACGAGCCGGCTGAACCGGACGAGGAGCTGTTCAAGCGCATCGAGATCGACGGGTGCACGCCCTCTCACACCCAGCAAGGCCTTGTAAATGGTGGTCTGCTCCATGAGCCGGCGCGCCAGCGTCGTGGTGAGCGGCGGAAGGGCCAGCGCACGGTCTTTATAGACCTCGACGAGCTGACCGCCTGAACCAAAGAGCAGAACCGGACCGAACTGATCGTCGATGCTGCTCCCGATGATCAGCTCGTAACCCTCAAGCTTGATCATGGGCTGAACCGTGACCCCATCGAAAGCCTTGAGCTGTCCCAGCTCAGTCAGACGGCTCTTGATGCCACGGAAGGCTTCCACCACGGCATCGTCACTACCCAGATTCAGGCGTACACCGCCGACATCCGTCTTGTGGGTAATCGTGTTCGAGTGAAGCTTGACGACTACCGGGTATCCCAGCTCGCGGGCGATGGCAACCGCCTGGTCTTCATCCGTGGCAACCCGCGTTTCTACCGTTGGAATCTCATAAGCCGAAAGGAGCGCCTTGGACTCGTATTCGGTAAGGATGAGCCGGTTTTCCGACCTCGCCTTCTGGATGATCTGTGCTGCACGGTCGATGGCGACACTCTCGTGTTCGTCGGAAAGTGTCGGCGTCTCGTAGATACCGCGAAGGTTGTAGCTGTACTGCCACATGTAATTGAAAACACGGGCTGCGGTATCCGGATAGCGGAACGTGGGGATTCCGGCGTGGCTAAGAATCTTCTCGCCAGCCGCAACGTCGGTGCCACCCATCCAGCTTGCCAGCACCGGCTTGTTTTCCAGATTCGCGTAGCTCTTCAGCTTTTCGGCGATCTGAGTCGGACGCGTCATCGATTGCGGCGTCAAAATCACCAGCAATCCGTCGCTGTTTTCGTCTTGAGCGGCCACTTCAAGGGCACGAGCATAGCGTTCTGGGTCTGCATCTCCGAGAATGTCGACCGGGTTTCCATGGCTCCACTGTGCAGGAAGGAAGCTGTTGAAAATCTCCATGGTTTCGGGAGATATCTCGGTAAGCTGCCCTCCACCCGCGACGAGAGCGTCGGTTGCAAGCACTCCGGGTCCGCCGGCATTCGTCAGAATCGTCAGGTTGGGACCCATCGGCCGAGGTTGTTTTGCCAGGACTTCCGCCATGTAGAACAGGTCCGAGATCGAATCGACCCTGAGCACGCCTGTCCGCCGGAAAGCTGCCGTAAGGACCTCGTCACTGCCTGCCAGGGCACCGGTGTGGGAGGCTGCAGCCTTTGCTGCCTGAGCCGACCGCCCCGCCTTGATCACGATGATCGGCTTACGCAGGGCAACTTCCCGGGCTGCCGACAAGAACTCCCTCGCATCGCCGATCGACTCCATGTAAATCAGGATGCTGTTGGTGCGCGGATCTTCACCGAGATAATAGATAAGGTCTCCCCAGCCGACGTCGAGCATCGAACCGAGCGATACGAACGCGCTGAATCCGACGTTTTCCTGGAAGCTCCAGTCGAGAATGGCTGTGAGCAGGGCGCCACTCTGACTGATGAACGCTACGTTCCCCGTGCGCGCCATACCTGACGCAAAGGTCGCGTTCAGCCCGCTGGTTGGCCGCATCACGCCGAGGCAGTTCGGGCCGATGATCCGCATTTCGCCTTTGCGGGCCTCCTCGAGAATCTCCTTCTCAAGGCGAACACCTTCCTCTCCGATCTCCTTGAATCCGGCCGAGATAATGATGGCCGCCTTGATCCCCTGCTGAACGCAATCCCTGATCAGTCCGGGTACCGTGTGGGCAGGCGTTACGATCACTGCCAGATCGACCTGTTCGGGAACGTCGGCAATGGTCCGATACGCCTTGATTCCGAGCACACTTGGACGGGATGGGTTTACGGGATAAACCGTTCCGCCGAAGGGGTTACTGACGAGGTTCCAGAGGATCGTGCGGCCGACGCTACCCGGACGTTCGCTGGCTCCAATTACGGCAACGGTCTGAGGAGCAAAGATGGCATCGAGCGGCTGTCGCCTTGACTTGAATAGATCGTATGATGGATCACTCGCGTAGCGAGGTTTTGAAAGCTGTTGTTGTGCCATTATGATTAATAAATCGGTAAGACAAAGAATTATGGGAAGGTAAGTCCCTATCCCCCGAAAAAAAAGGTGAGCCCCTTAACCAGAGGCTCACCTATTATGTAATCACGATTAATAAGCAGCGCCCGTCACCGACGCAGCCGAAAGGAATGCCGGATCGAACCTTTATTGTTCGATTCTTTATGAACGATTTTCGGTCAGTCACAAAGGAAAGGCTCGGATCCACTCGAAGTAACAGCCTTTATGCTTCGGTAGAAGGCCGCTTCGATCGGCCTGGTCTCGGTTAGATCGAGTGGCATTGCGCGGCGCGGCGTACAACAGACGATGCCTGACGAAAGTAGGGCCTGTTTGCGAACAAGTATCCGCGTTACCAGCGACGCTAAACGACGCGTATCCCCTCCGTATCGATCCCTATACATGATAAAGGCACCTCCAGCCGGCGGCTCTCCGCTCTATTCTTACCGATTGAAATCAAGCTACAATCGACCACATGGCCTGTCAAGTCAAAAATAATCAATTTCCAACAATCGAAACAGCGCTTTGCGAAGGTGTCACAACCGGAACACTATCCCTCCAAAACGTCAGGCACTTGCCTCCTGAAGCTCCTTCGAAAAACGATCGGCAAGCTGGCCGGCCACCTCCTTTGACGCTGCCTCTGCGTAGATCCGTATGATCGGCTCCGTGTTGGACTTACGAAGGTGAACCCAGCCCTCATCAAAGTCGATTTTGAGCCCGTCCACCGTCGATATGCGTTCTCCCTGATACCGGTTTGACAGAAGCTTGAGAAGCTCATCCGGATTGAGCGCTCCGATCTCCGTCTTACGCTTCTCGATGTGATAAACCGGTAGTTGTGCCCGGAGCTCAGAGAGCGACAGGTTTTCGTTGGCCAGGTGCTGCAAGACCAGCGCCGTACCAACCAGACCATCCCGCCCGTAATGCAGGTCCGGCAGGATCACACCCCCGTTCCCTTCACCGCCAATGATGGCGCCGACCTCCTGCATCATCTTCACCACGTTGATCTCACCCACGGCCGAACGGTACACAGACTGACCGTACTTCCGGGCTACGTCGTCGATGGCGCGCGACGACGAGAGGTTTGTGACGAAGGGACCGGACCTAAAGCGCCAGATGAAGTCCGCCGCCACGACCTGGGTGAGCTCTTCGCTCAGGTAGTGCCCGCCGTCCGTTATGAGGGCTAGCCGATCGGCGTCGGGATCGACCACGATGCCCAGGTCGGCGCCGGTATTCCTGACGACCTCGATCGTTTCGCCGAGGTTTTCCGGGAGCGGCTCGGCGACGTGGGCAAACCGACCCGTCGGCTTACAGTTCAGGCAGATGATCTGATCCGGACGCACACCGAGCCGTTTTAGAAGGGCAGGTATGGCGATCCCGCCGACCGAGTTGATCCCATCGACGACGATTTTGAAGTTTCGTGCGCGGATGAGATCAGGCTTGACGTAGTCCAGCGCTAGGATGCGGTCGATGTGGTAATCCAGGTAATCCTTCTTCTGGATGGTCCCGATCTGATTGTAATTGACGAACCGGGCGCTTGCTTTTTCAGCGATTTGGATCACCTCGGCCCCTTCGCCGGGTGATAGAAACTCGCCCTTTTCATTCAACAGCTTGAGCGCGTTCCACTCCTCGGGGTTGTGGGACGCGGATAAGACGATGCCTCCTGCAGCTCCTTCCGCCAGCACGGCCATCTCGACGGTGGGCGTTGTAGCAAGGCCTGCTTCAATGACGTGGCACCCCGTTGATTGCAGCGTCGCCTGAACGATCTGTGAGCACAACGAGCCCGTGACACGCGCGTCCCTTCCTACCACGATCGTGGCTTCCTTCCCCTGCTGAAGGGCTCGTTGCCTGCACCACGTCCCGAAGGCTGCCGTGTATTTGACGAGCACCTCGGGGTCAAGACCGCTCCCGAAAATTCCCCTGATCCCCGAGATCGACACCATTAACGTCTTTTTCTGCATATGCTGTTTATAGAAGATAGATGAGTGTATCAAATGAAAAAGCAGCGGCTCACACCGTTAAAGGTAAAGCCTGCCCAACCAGACAAGATTTGAGAAGAGCAAAGTAAGAAAGGATTGCCAGAGTTGTGACAGCCGGTATTTCCTTTTGTCTAACGGGCTCCGGTAGTTTTGGAGCCGAAATGTCCTATCGTCGCAATAGAAGCGACTTTCCGCCCTCTATTTTGGAACAGAAGACTATTTTATCTCGTTACGCCACGCGCCGTTTGATGTCTGTAGTTCTGCCGCATCCCGTTCAAGACCACCATGAAACTACAGGTTCGTTTTGGGGCTCACGTCTACCCATACACCCGTGAGGTTGCGTGGCGTCATCGGTTTACGATCGCCAGCTTTCTAACCACCGTAGCCCTGATCGCCTGGGGAGGATTCGTAACCAGTATCAACGCCGGACTCGCCGTTCCCGACTGGCCCACGTCGTTCAACTCGTTTGATCCGTTCAATCCCTGGCCTGAGTGGTGGACGATCACTCCGGTGCTCGCCGAACACGGACACCGGCTTGTGGGCGCCCTCGTCGGCATCTTTACGGTCTTCCTGGGTATTTGGACGTGGATATCCGATCCCCGGAAGTGGATGCGATATCTGGGGCTTGGCGCCATCTTGCTCGTAAGCTTGCAGGGAACGCTCGGCGGCTTGCGCGTGATCTGGGTTTCGCTCGACCTCGCCGTGGTCCACGCGGCACTCGCTCAGGTTTTCTTTTCGTTGATGGCCGCCATGGTGCTTTTCACCTCACGATCCTGGCTCGCCGTTTCGTCCGTTCCAAGTGAGTCGAAGTTCACACCGAGCTTACGATCGCTGGTCGTCGTTACCGTTGCCGCCCTTTACCTTCAGATCATCCTCGGAGCCCTGCTTCGCCATCCCGGAACGGGCATTAACCCACTACTCGCCGCCCTCCACATCACGGGCGCCTTCGTCTCGTCCGGCCTGGTGCTCGCCACCTACCTGCTCGTCCGCTGGGCTTTTACAGATTGCAGATTGCTCCGAAAGGTGGCCGGGTGGATGTTCGGCCTGCTTGGTTTGCAGGTGCTCCTCGGTCTGACCGCCTACTTTGTCCTGATTGACGAAGTTGGCATGCTTCGCCCGAGCAACCTTCAGGTGATCGTCAATACGGTCCACCTCCTGATCGGGGCGTTTTTGTTGGCTTCGTCGGTCGTGCTTGCCCTCCTGGCGCTTCGGCATCCAGAAACCGTCACGACGAGCGACTCCGGCACCGAAGAACCCGTTCTCTCGGCCAACCTGCTCGAGCACCCCCGTAGTAATTAGTCTCAAAAAATCTCACGCGCAGACCATTGCACTCGACTGAATCTACCTCTGTTGATCCGCGAATTTCCTCGAATCCCGGCTGCTCTCACGCATCGGTACTCGCCCGGAGCAAAGCTGAAGTGCCGGCCTGGCGGGATTATCTTACCCTGACGAAGCCGGAGATCTCTTTTCTCGTCACCCTTTCTGCCTTTGCAGGTTTCCTGCTTGGTTCGCAGGATGGCATCGATGGCTGGCGGCTTCTGATTACACTCGTAGGAGTCGTCCTGACGTCGGGAGGAGTGGGCGTACTCAATCATTACCTGGAGCATGAGCTTGACGGCCAGATGCGTCGTACGGCCTGCCGGCCATTACCGGCCGGACGTGTCTCACCCGGCGCCGCCCGGATCTTCGGGGTATTGCTCGTATCGGCGGGTGTGGGTTTGCTTTGCCCGTTGACGAATCCGCTGACCGGTGTACTGGCCGCCCTCGCCGTCGTCTTGTACCTGTTCGTTTACACCCCCCTGAAGCGTAAAACGAAGTACAACACCATGATCGGAACGGTCCCGGGCGCCTTACCCGCCCTTGGCGGCTGGACGGCGGCTACCGGCAACCTCGAAGCTGGAGGCTGGAGCATCTTTTTGATCCTTGCCTTCTGGCAGATGCCCCACTTCCTCGCCCTGGCCTGGATGTATCGAAAGGACTATGGCAGAGCGCGGTATGCTATGTTGCCGGTCGTTGAGCCCGACGGGCGATCGACTGCCTTCCAGACCCTGCTCTTTACCGTCCTGCTCGTCCTCGTAAGCCTCCTGCCTACCCTGATCGGTCTGACAGGCTGGATCTATCTTACGGGCGCCCTGTTTGCAGGGGGGTGGTTCCTCTTGCCCGCCATCTCCTTCTACCGCACCCGCTCCGTGCAGGATGCACGAAGCGTATTGATGGGGTCGGTTCGATACGTACCGTTGCTTACGGTTTTTATCGTAATCGACCACTTTGTTTAATCCGACGCCGGCTTACCGACCATTTCCCTTGAGCAGTCCATTTCCCACGGAATACGCCGTAAAAGTTCAGGACCTTTCCTATGCGTACGGTGACCACGTTGCCCTGCGGAACGTTTCGTTTAGCATGGCGCGTGGTGAGCTTTTTGGACTGTTAGGTCCAAATGGCGGTGGAAAGACCACGCTGTTTCGCATTCTCTCCACGTTGATCCGTCCGCAAAAGGGCGCTGCCGAGATCCTGAGGTTCAGCACCACGTCACAACCGAATGAGGTCCGGCGGCACATTGGCGTCGTTTTTCAACACATTGCGCTCGACGAAGACCTGACCGTCCACGAAAATCTGCAGTTTCACGCAGCACTTTACGGGCTTGATGACGCAGCCCTCACCGCACGGCTGCGGTCATTGGCTTCTGACCTCGGCATCAACGGGCGGATGAACGATCGCATCCGTACGCTTTCAGGCGGGTTGAAACGTAGGGTCGACCTGGTGAGGGGGTTGTTGCACTCTCCGTCCGTTTTGCTGCTCGACGAGCCCACTACCGGACTGGATCCTGTCGGGCGACGTGCCTTCTGGGAAGCCCTCGCCCAGATCAGACGTAAGGAAGGGACCACCATGCTGGTCGCCACTCACTTAATGGAAGAGGCAGATGAATGTGACGTCGTCGGCATCATCGACCGCGGCCGCCTGGTGGCGCTCGGCTCCCCAGAATCACTTAAAAACGACCTGAGTGCGGAAACCTTGTGGCTGGAGACGGAAGATGCCTTAATGCTGAGCGATCTCATACAAACGCGCCTTGGTTATCAAGCACGCATCGTCGGGAGTGCCGTTCAGATTTCGCACCCGGAAGCTCACACGCTGCTAAGCCCACTGTATGAGGCTTTTGGTGACCTCATCAAAAGCGCAACGCTTCGAAAGCCAACCCTGGAGGACGTATTTATGGTTCACACCGGCAATCGCCTTGGTGAATACCAGCCTGCGCTGAGTGAGGTGGAAGCAAGATGAACACCGCTTTACTCGCCGTCCGCGCACTCTGGAAGCGGGAGGTGCTCAAGTTCGTACGGGACAAGAGCCGCATTTTCGGCGCACTTGCACAGCCGCTTGGTTTCTGGCTCCTGTTAGGTTTCGGATTCGAGCGATCCTTCAGGGCGCCGGCCGCTGCCGGATCGGAATTGAGCTACATAGAGTTTCTTTTTCCGGGAATCGTGGCGCTGATCATCCTGTTCACGGCGATCTTTTCGACGATCTCGATCGTCGAGGAAAGGAAGTCCGGATTCTTACAAGCCGCACTCGTGGCGCCGACCTCCCGCCTCACACTCGTTTTTGGAAACACACTCGGTGGTACGTCGCTTGCCGTCGTTGAGACGTTGCTTTTCCTTCTGCTTCTGCCCGTCATCGGGGTTATACCTTCCGTCACGAACATATCCCTCGTACTGCTCACCACGATTCTGATAGGTGTTGCTTTTACGTCCCTCGGTTTTATCATTGCATGGCGGATGGACTCCACGCGGGGTTTCCATGCCATTATGAACCTCTTCCTGCTCCCCCTCTGGCTCCTTTCGGGAGCGCCATTTCCCATCGACGGCGCCTCGCCCGTACTCAGGTGGATCATGGTGGTCAACCCGGTCACGTATGCCGTCGATGCCCTTCGCCAGGCCATTTACTGGCCATCCACGGCGGTGGAGCCTTTTGTTTCGCTGCCTGCGGCGCTCGCCATCACCTTTGTTTTCGCCCTCGCCATGCTTGCCCTGGCCGCACACTCCATCCGTAAACCTCTCTACGGACTCGCCTGAGCACTAGGTTTCATTGAACCTGCTTTCCTCGACCGAAACGAACGCCCTTCGGGCAACGTTATGTAGGGTCTATGGAAAACAATACGTTTCAGATGGAAGTCGTTGCAAAGCCTGCCGCTTCGAAAGACCTGAAAGCACTGGGTAAGAGCGAGCTGGAGGCGTTTGCCGTGTCCCTGGGAGAGCCGGCTTATCGTGGCAGGCAGCTATTCAAATGGCTGTACGGTAAGGGCGCCCACAGCTTTGACGAAATGACCGACCTGCCCCTGCCTCTCCGAAAGAGGCTAAGTGAGGTGGCGCGCCTTGACACGATCGAAAAAGCCGCCCAGCAAACGGCACGCGACGGTACGACCAAGGCGTTGTTCAAGCTGGCCTCCGGCAGGCACGTCGAATCCGTCCTCATACCGGATTTCGAAGACGAAGAGGACGACACGCCGGGGCGCCTCACAGTGTGTGTATCCAGCCAGGTCGGCTGCGCGATGGGCTGTACCTTCTGCGCCACGGGACAGATGGGCTTCAAGCAAAACCTCACGGCCGGCGAGATCTTCGACCAGGTGTGGCAGATGAATCAACTGGCCGTCGAACGGTACGGCAAACGCATTTCGAACGTCGTCTTCATGGGGATGGGCGAGCCCCTTCTCAATTACGACAACGTCTTGCGCAGCATTTCCATTTTGACGGACAAGGATGGATTTGGAATGTCTTCGCGGCGGATCACGGTCTCGACCGTAGGCCTCGCTCGGCGTATCCGCCAACTCGCAGACGAAGGGGTGAAGTTCAGGCTGGCGGTGTCGCTCCACGCCCCGACAGACGACAAACGAAGCAGCATCATGCCGGTCAATCGCGCGGCTGCTACCGACCTGACCGCTCTGAAAGACGCCATTCAGCACTTCACTTCAACCACCGGCAATCCAATCACCTACGAATACTGCATGTTCGCCGGGTTCAACGACTCGCCCGAAGACGCGCGTAACCTCGCGAAGGTGGTGGCGTGGGCGCCCAGCAAGGTCAACCTTATCATGTATAACCCGGTCGAAGGCCTGGGATTTCAAAGGACGCCGGAAGACCGTCTCAACCGATTCATTCGGATACTCGTCGAAAAGGGGATTACCGTCACCGTACGCAGGAGTAAAGGCCAGGAAATTGATGCGGCCTGCGGCCAGCTCGCCGTCAAAGAAGCTTGAATCCAGGAAGCCGTCACAGGCCATATAGACAAATTGCTGGAACTAGCGGGGGTCCAGCCACTTCACTGCTTGCGGGACGATTCGATTTTGCGTTTCATTGTCCGCGTCAGCTTTCCCTCCGATCAACCCCTTTCTGCAATGAGTCTCCTGGATTCTATTGATACCGAACTTAGAATGAGCCTTTCGAAGTGGCTCCTCGGTTTTTTCAGCGGCGTCGCGATCTACTTGCTTCTTCCCAAAGCGCTCAAATACCTCGTCCGCCGGTTTGCAGTGGGCCTGATCACCGAGGTGGCAGCCGTCGTCCTGGCCGGTTTTCTCGCCGAAAAGGCATCCAGGTCTTTTGCGGATGAACGTTAAACCGAAGTGATTGGTGTACGGAATGTTTATCTTAACCGCAGCCCGTACACGTTAGCTTTAGTCGCGTTCATCATGGAATCAATCAACCCGAACGACAGGCCTGACAAGATTGGCGTCATCACCCATGGCTCGCTCAATCGGGGCGTCGAGATGAAGCTGGATTCGTCAGAATCCATCGAGAACGTGATTGCCGGTACGTTCGTGGTCATTCAGGGAGAGCAGTACGACTTCTTTTCGATGATCACCGACGTTTCCATCGACGCGGCCAACGAAAACATTTTGCTCAACCCTCCTCCGGCCGGCGAAAACCTCCTGCGGCAGGTCATGCAGGGTTCCGGTACCTATGCAACGGTTTCCCTCAAACCGATGCTGATGCTGCCCAACCGGAAGTATCAAGATCTCCTTGACGAACCGCCACGATCGGTCAAAACCGTACCCTCACACTTTTCTGTCGTTGCCAGGGCTACGGATGAAGACGTCGCCCGGGTTTTTGGCAACGAAGCAAACGAAGGCGGCAACCGTTTCTTCCGGATCGGCGACCCACTGGGTATGGACGGCATTCCGGTTTGTATCGATCTCGATCGGTTCGTCGAGCGATCCAATGCCGTGTTCGGCAAAACCGGTACGGGTAAGACCTACCTCACGCGCCTCCTGCTTTGCGGCACGATCAAAACAGGGCGTGCGGTGAACCTGATCTTCGACATGCACTCCGAGTACGGCCTCCAGGCCACAAAAGAGGGTTCGGGCGATCAGGGATCGTTCGTAAAGGGGCTTAGGCAATTATTCCCGACCAGGGTTTCGATCTTTTCGCTCGATCCGGCTTCAACCCGCTCCCGTGGCGGGAGCCCGGACCAGGAAGTTTACCTGTATGCCGATCAGATCGAGCCTGAAGACATCCTCCCCCTTCAGGACACGCTGAACCTCAATCCAACGGCCGCCGAAAGTACGCACCTCGTGAAGAACAAACTCGGCAAAGACTGGCTCCGTCGTATCCTCGAAGCCGACGGTGAAGGGATCAGTCAGCTGGCCCAGGAATGTGGCGCCCACGAATCCTCCATTGCGGCACTCAAACGAAAACTGAGCCAGTTTGAGAAGTACGAGTTCTTTAAAAAAGACCCTTCTTCATCGAGTACAGACGTTCTCGTCGCAATGCTCCAATCAATTGACCTGGGCAAATCGATCGTGCTGGAGTTTGGGAAGTACGATGACTTGCTGGTCTATATGCTCGTAGCCAACGTCATCACACGCCGGCTACGGGATGCGTATGTTGAAAAAACAACCCGGTATCATCAGACCAAGCAGGAAGCCGACCGCCCGCGCCAGCTGATGATAACCATCGAAGAGGCCCACAAATTCCTGAGTCCTGACATTGCACGGGAAACACCCTTCGGGAAGATTGCCCGGGAAATGAGGAAGTATTTCGTATCGTTGCTCGTGGTGGACCAGCGCCCGAGCGCCATCGACGAGGAAGTGCTCAGCCAGGTGGGCACCCGGTTCGTCGCGCAATTAAACGATGATAAGGACATTACGGCGGCGTTGGTGGGCACGCGCGATGCGTCCGCCATGCGACAGGTGCTGGCGTCACTCGATTCCAAACAGCAGGCGCTAATTCTCGGTCACGCCGTCCCGATGCCGGTGGTCGTAAAAACACGGTCCTACGACGAAGACTTTTACCAGGACATGCGGAATGACCGCCACAACAACGAGGCTCCGAAAAGCTTCGCTGAAACGAAGGCGATCACTGACGAGCTGTTCTGAGATTCCAGAAAAGCGTCCATCTGTTCGCTCATAAACTTGACGTACCTCTAACTGATTACCACAACACCATGCAACACAGCTTCAATCGACGCGACTTTCTAAAACGGGCAGGTCTGGCGACGGGCCTTGGCCTCCTTGCCGGTTGCACCTCTTCCCGTTCTGCTATGGTCGCCTCCGGGAACGAACCACTGTTCAAGATCTCACTTGCTGAATGGTCTCTCCACCGGACGCTTTTTGGCGGACAGATGGACCACCTCGATTTTGCTCAAACGGCAAAACAGCAGTACGGGATCGACGGCGTCGAATACGTGAACCAGTTTTTCAAGGACAAGGCCAAAGATCAGGCCTACCTGCGCGAGATGGCGAAACGAGCTGCGGATAACGGCGTCAAGAGCCTGATCATCATGGTCGACGGCGAAGGGAATCTGGGCGATCCTGACGAGCAAAAACGCATCCAGGCCGTCGAGAACCACTACAAATGGGTCGACGCAGCAAAATTCCTGGGGTGCCACTCGATACGTGTGAACGCCGCCAGCCGGGGCAGCTACGAAGAGCAGCTCGAGCTGGCTGCTGACGGACTCCGACGTCTTACCGAATACGGCGCGCAGCAGGACATGAACGTCATCGTCGAAAATCACGGCGGTCTATCCAGCAACGGGCAATGGCTGGCAGCGGTGATGAAAAAAGTGGACCATCCGCGGTGCGGCACACTCCCCGATTTCGGCAACTTCCGGGTCAGCCGAGACGAGGAATACGACCGCTACAAGGGCGTCGAGGAGCTCATGCCGTATGCCAAAGCGGTCAGCGCTAAATCCAACGTGTTCGATGAAAACGGCAACGAAGCCAACACCGATTATTTCCGCATGATGAAAATCGTGCTGGACCACGGCTACCGCGGCTACGTCGGCATCGAATACGAGGGAAACGAGCTCAGCGAACCCGAGGGGATCATGGCGACCAAGCGCCTTCTCGAACGCGTGCGCGAGGAGCTCTCAGCCTGAAGAAGAATGGACCCGATTACCATGAGGGGCGTCACAGCGACGCCCCTCCACTTTTTGTAGCGCTCGGACAATACACTTCCGGAGAGCGGCCATTCTCTCGCCTGTCTGGGGCTCGTTACATAAGTTTGTCTCCGGAACGTTTTTGTGAGGGTTCGAACGGACGCAGCGCCGTGCATTATTGAGTATATTCCACCTGCTCAAGTCTACAACAACGTCAATCCAACGTACGAAATGGCAAATTCCACATATGACGTCGTCGTGATTGGAAGCGGACCGGGCGGGTACGAAACCGCAATCAGGGCGACGCACCTCGGCTTCAAGACGGCGATCATCGAAAAAGACAAACTCGGCGGTGTGTGCCTGAACATCGGCTGTATCCCGACCAAGGCGCTCATCAAAAGCGCCGAGATGCTGGAAGAATCGAAGAATCTTTCCGACTACGGTCTCACCCTGAAGGGTGAAGTCAAACCGGACTTTCCGAAGGTGATCGAACGGAGCCGCGGAGTCGCCGACAAAATGAACCGGGGTGTCCAGTTCCTGATGAAGAAGAACAACA
Organism: uncultured bacterium; assembly: GCA_966250015.1. Lineage (GTDB taxonomy): Bacteria > Bacteroidota > Rhodothermia > Rhodothermales > DASSAV01 > CBINFS01. The sequence continues at coordinate 111,198 of CBINFS010000005.1, forward strand.
TCGACGTCATCTACGGGAAAGGCCGCCTCACAGGAAAAGGGAAAATAGACGTTCAGCCCTCGACCAACATGGACGGCGAGCAGATCGGTGAGGCACGCTCCGTCGAGGCTAAGCACATCATCATCGCTACGGGAGCAAGGGCACGCACGATCCCACCCCTCCCCGTTGACGGCAAAAAGGTGATCACCTACCGCGAAGCGATGCTTCAGAAGGAGCCGCCGAAGCGAATGGTCATCGTCGGTGCAGGGGCCATCGGCGTCGAATTCGGGTATTTCTACCATCACATGGGCACCGACGTCACCATCGTCGAGGTGCTGGATCGGCTCGTCCCCGTTGAGGACGAAGACGTATCCAAAGAGCTTGCCCGCGCCTTCAAAAAGCAGGGAATCAAGGTGATGACAGATTCCCAGGTCGAATCGGTCGATACCTCAGGAAAAACTATCAAGGTCAAGGTGAAGACCAAAAAGGGCACCGAAGAGATCGAGACGGATCAGGTGCTCTCGGCGGTCGGCGTCACCGGCAACATAGAAGACCTCGGGCTCGAAGAGCTGGGTGTCGAAACAAAACCCGGACGGATCGTGGTCGACGAATTTTACCGGACCAACGTAGAAGGCATTTACGCCATTGGCGACGTCGCTGGCCCACCCTGGCTCGCCCACAAAGCCAGCCACGAGGGCATCCTGTGCGTCGAAAAAATCGCCGGACTCGACGTCACCCCGATGGACTACAAGAACATCCCGGGCTGTACCTACTGCCAGCCTCAGATCGCTTCGGTCGGGTATACCGAAAAGGCGGCGCGCGAGGCGGGGTACGACGTCAAAGTGGGACGCTTCCCGTTCAGCGCCTCCGGCAAAGCCTCGGCCCTCGGGCACGGAGAAGGCTTCGTCAAGGTCATTTTTGACGCGAAGTACGGCGAGTGGCTCGGCTGTCACATCATCGGGCGCGACGCCACCGAACTGATTGCCGAGGTCGTCACGGCGCGTGTGCTCGAAACGACCGCACACGAGATCGTCGAAGCGATGCACCCGCACCCCACCCTTTCTGAGTCCATCATGGAGGCGACACGCGTAGCACTGGGTGAACCGATCAACATCTGAACCTTACAAAGGTACCTGTAAAAGAGGGTCGGGAGCTGTCCTGACCCTCTTTTTTTGTCTCTACCTGGTACGGCCAGGGGTAGCCCGGAGCCAGTTGTATCAATTTTGAGAGAACCCGATTTTAATGTAAGAGTGTATTTAGATATAATACTATATTGTACTCAATTACTTCTGCCTGAACATATCGGAGCGGAATATGAAGTACAGGTTTGCGGCAAAATCGATCTCTCTTCTCCTGCTGGCAGCCAGCTGGCTTATACCGCAGATTATTGCGTTTACCGGAACGATCGTTCTTCATTCTCTCACTCCTCAAACAGCGAGCGCACAGAATACTTTTGTCGTACAACCCACCAGCCGATTCTGGATCGACGGCTCCTCCAACGTGAATCGATTCACGTGCACCGCGCAGGAGATCGACGGGAAAGGCGTGGTCCAGACGCAAGGCATAACCGAAGTCTCTCTTTCTACCACGAAATCGAACTGGAAAAACCGGGTTGAGCTTGCCATACCTGTCCGCGGCTTCGACTGTGGAAAGAAACGAATGAATGCCGACCTGTATGATGCCTTGCAGGCGGCCCGGCATCCCGTCATCTATTACCGGCTTTCAGATGCTTCGCTGCTCACGGTACCCGACCATCCCAACGGGTGGTATCTGTTGAAGACGAGTGGCGTGCTGACGATTGCAGGAAACGAACGAGTCATTGACGTGGTCGCCGAAGGCCGGCTCGTGTCGGATGGCATCTTCCAGGTGAGAGGCGAGGCCGACGTCCGTATGACCGACTTCGGCGTCAAGCCGCCTACTGCTCTGCTCGGCGTCATCAAAGCAAATGACGAGATCAAGATTCGCTTTGACGTCGTGGCAGCGTGTGAGCTTCTTCTCGCGGAAGGAAAAAAGAAAGGTCTTTCGGACTGGCAGGACATCGCCCAGGCGGATCTCGGGAGACCCTGTGACGCGGTTGTCGCCACCAAATAAGCTCGCCGACCGGGGCTCTCCTGCCCTTAACGCCTGATCCATTCTCCAACTAACTATCCCTGGAGGAAATCCGTTTATATGAACCGTTACAGCCCGAATTCTATCCTTGTCAATCTTTTGTTGTTACTGGTTGCCCTCCCCGGCCTTTCATATGGTCAACCCGCCAAACAACTACCCTACTGGCGGCCTTATGACATGAGGGGAATCAACGTTTTCGAAACGGGAAAGCAGGATACGGTGGAGTATGACGGTCCCGACCTCCGTTGGGGCGCCGCCTTCACCCAGCAGTTTCAGGCGCTCGACCACGAAAACGCGGCGGACGAAGTGATTGTGGACGGTGTAAACCGGAACCAGCTGATGGAGATCGGGAACGGCTTCAACCTGGCGACCGCCAACCTCTACCTCGACGCCCTACTCGCCGAGGGCATCCGGGTGAACCTTATCACCTACCTCTCATCCCGGCACCATCCCGAAGCCTGGGTCAAGGGCGGCTTCTTCCAGGTCGATCGCCTGCCGATGTTCAAGAGCGACTTCCTCGACAACATCATGGACTACGTCACGCTACGCATCGGCCATTTCGAGATCAACTACGGCGACGCACACCTCCGGCGTACGGACAACGGCAATGCGCTCTACAACCCCCTTGTCGGCAACTACATCATGGACGCGTACACCACCGAAATCGGTGGCGAAGTTTACGTCCAGTCGAATGGCTTTCTGGGTATGCTCGGCATGACCGACGGAGAGATTCAGGGCAACGTCACACGCCCGGACGACCGGTCCCCCTCCATCTACGGCAAGCTCGGCTTCGATCGTCAGCTTCAGCCGGACCTGAGGCTTCGTCTGACCGGTTCATTTTACACGACCGCCAGCTCGATCAACAACACCCTCTATGGCGGAGACCGGGCGGGATCGCGGTATTACCTCGTCATGGAAAACACGACCGCCACGATTTCATCCAACTTTACTTCCGGCCGGATCAACCCCGGCCTTACGGACAAGGTGACCGCCCTCATGCTCAATCCATTCGTCAAGTTCCAGGGTCTGGAGCTGTTCGGCATAATCGAGCAGGTTAAAGGTCGAAATGCCAGTGAGCAGGACGAGCGCACCTGGAATCAGCTGGGGGTCGAGGCGGTGTACCGATTCCTCCCCGGCGAACGTCTCCACGTGGCCGCCCGGTACAACACGGTGTCCGGGGAGCTGGCCGGTAGCCGGGCGGACGTTAGCATCAATCGGTTCCAGGTCGGCGCCGGCTGGTTCGTCACCCCCAACATCCTGGTCAAAGCTGAATACGTGACCCAGTCCTACAACGACTTCCCCTCAACCGACATCCGGCACGAAGGAGAGTTCAAAGGCTTCATGCTCGAAGGGGTGATCGCGTTCTAAACCGCAGGAATTCTGATCGGTCAGGAACAACGGAACGGGGCCATTCCTGTCATTCAGGAATGGCCCCGACTCATATTATTAGTGCCGTATAGTAACTACGCTGGAATCAAAACCATCCGGTTACGCCAGCTCATATCTCCGAACGCAAGACTTCGAGTGCCGTGTGCCGGTAAAATCCCCGGCTATTGATGAACCCTACGAGTACCGTCAGCCCGCTCACTACCAGCACCGCTGCCAAGACCCAGTAGAATTCGAAAACGAACGGTGTATTGAACAGGAACCGGGCAAGCGCCCAGCCCGCCGCAACCGAAAGCGCCAGTCCGGTCACGGCTGCAAATACGCCGAGCAGGAAATACTCTATCAAGGTGATTCGAATGACCGTCCACCGCGATGCCCCCAGGGTTTTCAAGAGGACGCTCTCCTCGATACGCTGGAAACGGCTTACGACGACCGCTCCCGCCAGCACGATCAGTCCGGTCAGCACGCTGAAAAGCGCCATGATCCGCACGACGAATGAGATACGGGAAAAGATGGCGTCAAAGACCGTCAAGACCAGCGAAAGGTCGATTGCCGACACGTTCGGATAAGCCTGGATGACCTCCTTCTGCACGCTGGCGGAGACGGCGGCGGTTTCGGCTCGCGTCAGCACTACGTAAAACTGCGGAGCTTCTTCGAGTACGCCCGCGGGGAAAACGACGAAGAAGTTCGTCGATAGCCGCCTCCAGTCCACCTCACGGATGCTCGAGATTCGAGTCTGCATCGGCACGCCCTGCACGTTGAACTCGATCGAGTCGCCAAGCCCCACCCCGAGCTCTCCGGCTACCTCCTCTTCGATGGAGATCGGGATCGCGCCGCTTCCTTCTTCATAGCGGCCGATGAACGTCCCCGCGATCACTTGTTCGGATTCCGTAAGGTGATCGCGGTACGACGACCGGTATTCGCGATTAAAAGCCCATCCCACGTGTCGTGTGGTGTCTTTCTCCATCTCCTCAACGGTGACGCCGTTGACCTTCGTGATGCGCATGGTCACGATGGGCACCGTTTCCAGGATCGGCAGATCGTGCTGCTCGACGATTTCGGTCACGCCCTGGAGCTGATCGTGTTGGACGTCGAAAAGGACCATGTCGGGCTGGCCTTCCTCCATCGACACGTTGATCTGGGCGAGAAGCGTTCGCTGTACGACGAACAGGGACATGATCAGGAACGTCCCGAAACCCAGAATCAGCACCAGGATCGCGGTCTGGTTGTTCGGGCGATACAGGTTGGCGAGTCCTTGCCGCCAGGGATACGACCACGTGCTCGGGAAAAAGCGGCGCATCAACCACATGACGAGTCGGGCAACCAAACCGAGTAATCCGAAGACGACCCCGACCCCTACGAGATACGCTACCCCGAACACTGGCGTCGGCGCCTGGAACATGGCCAGCAAAGCCAGACCAATCACGATCATCAAATAGGCGCCAAGTCGGTAGGGATCGAATCTCTTGGAAAGGTTTTGCTCAACCGCAACCCGAAGGGCGCGCAGCGGCGAAACGTCACGAACAGCTAAAAGCGGCAACAGGGCAAACAACACCGTGACGCCGATTCCAATCCCCAAGCCCAGGAAAATTGCCGGCCAGGAGACGACAAACTCCACGTCGAAAGGGAGAACGTCGGCCAGCACGCGTGGAACGAACGACTGCACGGCCACCCCGAGCAGGGCACCTGCGACGGAGCCTGTCAAACCCATGGCTAGCGACTGGACGAGGTAAATGGCGACCGTTCGCCACGAACCCGCTCCGAGGCACCGCAGCACCGCCACCGAATCGATCCGTTGCCTGACGTACACGTAAATCGTACCGGCCACGCCAAGCCCACCAAGGAGTAAGGCAATAAACCCTGCGAGGCTCAGGAACTGATACAGATTGGTCAGCCCTTCATTCCAGTTGTTCTTGATCTCCTCGACAGTGTCGCTGCCGATCCTGTATTCATCCAGGTGAGGCCGGATCTCTTCCTTCAGCGCCTCGACGTCCGTTCCTTCCGGAAACTTGAAATAGACCTCGTACTCTGCCCGGCTGCCCATCTGGAGAAGCTCGGAGTCCAGCGAATCCATCGGGATGAAGATGCGCGGGCTGAAGAGCGACACGGCCTGCGACTCTCTGGGCGATTTCTCCAGGCGGCCAGCAATCCGGTACGCTACCCGCCCGATCCTTACGGAATCGCCAACCTGCAGGTCGAACTGCTCGAAAAGGGTTCCATCGACGAGCGCATATAGCCCATCCTGATAAATCTCTGCTGCCGACGGTGGGGCCGTTTCGATTGCGCCGTAGAACGGGAAACCTCCTTTTATTGCCCGGACGGTAGATAGTCGAGTGCCACCATTTTTCGGGAAGTAAGCCATGGAGGAGAATGAAATGCGCCGTGATTGCTCTCCACCAAGTGAATCGATCAGCGCTTCCGTTTCAGGCTGAAATGGGTGGTTGCTTTCGAGGCTCAGATCCGCCCCCAACAGAGCCTCAGCCTCACGGTCTATCGTCTTTTCGAGGTTGTACCCGAACGAGTTGATTGCAACGAGTGCGGCCACGCCAAGCGTTATTGACGAAAGAAACAGCAACAACCGTTTGCGGCTGCCCCTGCTGTCTCGCCATGCCATCTTAAGGATCCACACGGGCACACCTCGTTGGTTAAGACGCCAGCCTGCCGGCGGCCGCGGGCGATCCCACCGGTTCGTCGGAGACGACGGCGCCCCCCTTCAGTCGAATGATGCGCCCCGTTCGCGCCGCAAGCTCCATGTTGTGCGTAACCAGAATGAGGGTGGTCCCGGCCGTCTCGTTAAGCTCGAAAAGCAGGTCCTCGACCGTTGCGCCCGTCTCCGCATCGAGATTTCCCGTTGGCTCATCTGCGAACAAAATGGTGGGCCGGTTGATGAAGGCTCGCGCGATGGCCACGCGCTGTTGTTCGCCACCGGACAACTGCGCGGGATAATGATCCGCCCGGTCGGTCAGCGAAACCTGCTCGAGCAGTTCCATGGCGTGCGACCTAACGGCACGATCCCCTCGAAGCTCGGCAGGAACCATCACGTTCTCGATGGCGGTAAGTGTAGGGATGAGCTGAAACGATTGGAAAATGAATCCCACGTATCGATTACGCAAAACGGCTCGCTGGTCCTCCGACAACGTACCGAGATCGACGCCGCAGAGCCGAACGGTTCCCGACGTCGGCTCGTCGAGTCCGGCACTCAAACCGAGCAGCGTCGTTTTACCGCTTCCAGAGGGCCCCACGATCGCACAGGTCTCCCCCTGACGGATGGTAAACGTTACATCACGCAGCACCTTCAGCGACCGTTGACCGCTCTGGTATTCCTTTGTTAGTCCTTGTGCTTCGAGAACTATGGTATCTGACATGGTAACCCCCCAACGGAACACCGGCGTTCAAACGGTTCGCAAACTCAACAGGCCATTTCATTACCCATTTGCTTTCATTCTGTTCTGTTTCGTTCTCTTCTCCGGCTGCACGTCCGAACAATCAAATACAAGCGCCGGGTCTCAGGAGAGCATATCGGTATCGTCACCATTAGACAGTGTGGCGACGCCACAACCATCGTCAATGAATCGAAAAACAAAAACCATCCTGGTCCTGGGTAACAGCCTCGCAGCCGGTTACGGACTCGATCCCTCTCAGGCTTTTCCGGCGCTACTCCAGGAAAAAATCGACGAGCTGGGATGGGATTTCGAAGTGATAAATGCTGGACTGAGTGGAGAAACCACAGCGGGTGGCCTTCGCCGAATCGACTGGCTGTTGCGCTCTCCAGTCGACGTGCTCATTCTCGAGCTGGGAGGAAACGACGGCCTCCGAGGTATACCACCGGAAGTTACCCGTGACAATTTGCGAGCCATAGTAAAAAAGACGCGCGAGCGGTATCCGGACGTTCAGATCATTCTGGCGGGAATGCAGGTCCCGCCCAACCTCGGCGAAACGTACACTTCGGCCTTTCGTGACCTTTATCCCGAGCTGGCCCGTGAAGAGTCGCTCCACCTCGTGCCCTTCCTCCTCGAAGGTGTGGGCGGCGTGCCAGATCTTAACCAACCCGATGGCATCCATCCAACGGCGCGCGGACAGCAGATCGTCGCCGAGAACGTGTGGGAAGTCCTGAAACCCGTTCTGGAGACCTTGCGGGACGATGCTGCCTGACTAGTTAGTGCCTGCCTTCCCGTATCGACTCCCGAATGACCTGTGCTGCGTCGGGGCCGTAATTGAACAACAGGTCCAGGGCGGACATGCCGGGCTCGAAGCCTTCGAAGTTCTGCCGGTATACCGGCTCGACAAATCGAAATGTACACGCATCCGGGTCGACCGTCAGGTCGTGTGCGAGAGCAGTCTCGTCTGAGAGCAGGTGCTCACCTGGAAAACAGGCAAGGACGTCACCCGGACTGGACGGCTCTCCTTCAAGCTCAGAGGATTTCACAACGGGCGTGTCGATGAAAAAGAACCGTCGAAGCAGCTCGATGGTGGCAATCGTCAGGTCGGCAAGGTGGGAATAATTCTCCTCGTAGATTGGCCTGAGATCGGGTTCGTAGAATTCAAAAAACGGCGTAGACCGGTAGTTGTATTCGAATGCCCGCCAGTGACTCCGTTGCCATCGTGAACGGTCGTCGATTTCTACTTGCCATATCGGACGGCCGTGCTGGCCTCCCTTCAGCGGAACCGATATCCACTGCCAGCCCTGTGGCGTTCGAAGCTTCGTCCGGTTCTGAAAGGACTGCCGGCTGTACTGGAAGGTATCGGCGATCACGAATCGATCGGACTCCAGCATGTGCGCCAGGTACGAAAGACGAGGCCAGTACTCAGGTGGACGTACACCCAGCATCTTGTACTACGTTAATTGATCTAATCGTTTCGGAAGTCCGAAAATAGGATCTATTGATTTGTTTTTTTCCTTCGTCCCGGTAACCCACTCTATGGCGAGAAATTTTAATATCACTTGAACGGGAACAGCCGGGTATCCTAAGGCATCCTCTTACGATAGCAATTTTCTGCTTACCCCAGGCATCCGGTGGTCTGCGCCGGCCAATCATCACACGGTCTGTATGATACTGAAACCTCCACCTCTTGCCCCGGGAGACACCATTGCCGTCGTGGCGCCGGGAAGCGCACCACCCCTTCCGGAGAAGCTCGAAAAAGGAATCGAACAGCTAGAAGTTCGCGGATTTCGCGTAGAAAAAGGACGAAGCACCTACGACCCCTGCGGCTATCTGTGCGGGACAGACGAAGACCGGATCGACGAGCTGAATGGCTTCCTTCGACGCGACGACGTGCAAGGCATATTTTGCATCAGAGGTGGATTTGGCGCGCTAAGGATACTTCCCCACCTCGACTATGAAGCAGCCAGAAAACACCCGAAGCTGATCGTAGGGTACAGCGACGTCACAGCGCTTCACCTGGCCTTTTATGCCCGAATCGGGCTAACGAGTGTTGCCGGTCCAATGGTTGCCGTCGAATGGCCAGAGCCGGACCCCGCCACCGAAAAATTTTTTTGGGACCTCGTGGGCGGCGTCGCACCGAATCCACTCCTTGGCCCAAATGGTGAACCGCTACAGCCAATCCGCCCCGGTGAAGCAGTGGGACGGTTGATCGGCGGCAATCTGACTTTGATTACTCGTTTGATCGGTACGCCGTATCTTCCCAACCTCAGAGGCGAGATACTGTTTTTGGAAGAAGTGGGTGAAGAGCCGTATCGGATCGACGGTATGCTGGCACAGCTCAAATTAACAGGAATCCTCGATCAACTCGGTGGGATGATCTTCGGGGGTATCACGGAATGGGAGCCTAAAGAAGACCGCCCAACGTTGTCGCTCGACGAGGTGATCGACTTTTATACGAACGACCTGCCTTATCCCGTAGCTCGCGGCCTCACGTTTGGACACTTCCCCGTTAAAAGCTCGATCCCGATTGGGGTCAGGGCTCGCCTCGCCGTCAATTCCGATACCGCAGTGCTGTCGATACTCGAACCGGTAGTGGCCAACCAATGAACCAATCGATGCCGGATAAACCCACCCTTCGCATTGCCGTCTTCGCCTCCGGTGGAGGTTCAAATTTCGAAGCGATCGTTGAAGCCATCGAACGGGAATCGATCCCGGCCGAGGTCGTGCTCTGCATCTGCAATCGTGAAGGCGCCGGGGTGTTTGAACGTGCCAGACGGCACAACATCGATGCAATACACCTTACGCCGGACACCTTTTCTTCGGAAGCAGAATATTGCAATGAATTGTTCAGCCTGTTCGAACGGTACGGCGTAAATTTCATCCTCCTTGCCGGGTATCTTCGTATGATTCCGGCTGAAATCGTTCGGAAGTTCCACGGGCGTATTTTGAACATCCATCCTGCCCTGCTGCCGGCGTTTGGTGGAAAGGGTATGTATGGGCGCCACGTACACCAGGCTGTGCTCGATTACGGGGCGAAGTGGACGGGCGTCACCGTCCATCTCGTGGACGAAGAGTATGACAGGGGACCCATTGTCCTCCAGGAGCCGGTACCGGTTTACCAGGATGACACCCCCGAAATCCTCGCCGCCCGCGTACTCGTTACCGAACACAGGCTTTACCCGGAAGCAGTACGGCTCTTCGCCGAAAACAGGGTCCGGATCGAGGGGCGACGGGTGTACATCGACGATAAGTAAGGCGCGGCTCACCCACGTTGCCTTAACACTAAACCTTATTCAACAGATAGATAAATGATAGAAGCCAAGACACTACCTCCACCGGACGACCTCCAGCCGGTGCGACGAGCGCTCATATCAGTATACGATAAATCGGGGCTCGTCCCCTTTGCACAGAGACTGGCTCATCACGGCATCACGATCATTTCGACGGGTGGCACCGCAAAGGCGCTCGAACAGGCGGGGATGCCCGTCACGGAAGTGTCCAGCCTGACCGGCTTCCCGGAGATCCTGGGTGGCCGGGTCAAGACCCTTCACCCGGTGGTCCACGCCGGCCTGTTGGCGCGGAGGAATGACCGGGACGACCTGTCAAACCTTGCCGAATTGCAAATCGAGCCCATCGACCTCGTCGTCGTGAACCTGTATCCCTTTACGGAGGTCGTTTCACGCGAGAACATCACCGAAGCGGAAGCCATCGAAAACATCGACATCGGCGGGCCGACCATGGTGCGCGCCGCTGCGAAAAACTTTTACTTCGTCGGTGTAGTCTCCTCACCTTCCGATTACGATACCGTTGCCGACGAGCTCGACCGTAACGGTGGCATGCTTTCGCTGAAATTGAGAAGAGAGCTTTCCCGAAAAGCCTTTCAGCTCACCGCGCAGTACGACAGGGCCATCACGGAGTATTTCACCAAAACCGGAGCCGTCGAACAGGACGTGTTGCCGGATCGACTTCAGATCAGCCTGCCGAAGGGTCAGGAATTGCGGTACGGCGAGAATCCGCATCAGAAAGCGGCATACTATGGCGATACGTCGTCCCTGTTCGAGCAGCTCCACGGGAAAGAGCTCTCCTTTAACAACTTGATCGACCTCGACGCAGGGCTCGCGCTAATCGATGAGTTCCGTGATGACGATCCTACGTGCGCCATACTCAAGCACACGAACCCGTGTGGTGTAGCCACGGCCCCCAGCCTGCTCGAGGCGTGGGAAGGGGCTTTCGCAACTGACCGGCAATCACCATTCGGCGGGATCGTCGTGTTCAACAGGCCCCTCGACCGTGCCACGGCTGAAGCGGTAGATCAGTTATTCACGGAGATCATCATTGCGCCGGGTTATGAAGAGGGTGTGCTTGACTTCCTCAAACAGAAAAAGAATCGGCGTCTCATCCTTACCCGTCAACAAACCAAAACCGGCGCTCTCGACATTCGATCGGCGGTCGGCGGGCTGCTCGTCCAGGAAAAAGATCCCCCGATCCCTCCGGTCGAAGAAATCAAGTCACAGTGGAAGGTCGTTACGCGTCGCGCTCCGGACCCGGATGAGTGGGCTGACATCTACTTTGCCTGGCGAGTCGTAAAGCACGTAAAAAGCAACGCCATACTGTTCGCGAAGAATGGCCGTACGCTCGGAATCGGTGCGGGTCAGATGAGCCGAATCGATTCTTCCGAGATTGCAGTAAGCAAGGCGGGTAAGTCGGGACTCGACCTTACCGGGTCGGTCGTGGCGTCAGATGCGTTCTTCCCGTTCGCCGACGGCCTGGAAGCTGCCGCAAATGTCGGCGCACGGACCGCCGTTCAACCCGGAGGATCCGTTCGCGATCAAGAAGTGATCGACGCGGCCGACCGCATGAATGTGGCGATGGTCTTTACCGGCAACAGGCACTTCAGGCATTGATTTTTCGCCCGATGTCATATTTGAGAATAATTCTTCTCAATTCACCGGCAAAGGCAGCAAAGCCAACATACCTTTGAATTCCTTAAAGAACCGCCTAAAGACTTATGCATTCGAATGCCCCGTTTATGGGGTACCTTACCGGCGGTCCAAGAAGCAGGCAAGTGCGCCCTGCCGTTCACAGAAACCTATAGCTGCTCTTCGATAAATAGACCCATGGGATTGCTCAATTTTGCTACCGACGTTGCTATCGACCTTGGCACAGCGAACACACTGATCTACATCAAGGGAAGAGGCATAGTGCTGAATGAACCGAGCATCGTAGCCGTCCATCGCAATACTCGGAAAGTCATTGCGATCGGTTACGAAGCCCAGCAAATGCACGAGCGTACACATAAGGACATCGAAACCGTCCGACCATTGAAAGACGGGGTGATCGCGGACTTCGAGGTCGCCGAACAGTTGATTCGGGGCCTGATTCGGAAAGTGCAGAAAAACTGGTATGCCTCGATCCGGCGTATGGTGGTTTGCATCCCGAGCGGCATCACCGAGGTTGAAAAGCGCGCGGTGCGCGATTCGGCAGAGCATGCAGGGTCGAAACAAGTGTACCTAATAGCTGAACCGATGGCCGCGGCCATCGGCATCGGGCTCAACGTCGAAGAGCCGGTCGGCAACATGATCGTCGACGTCGGCGGCGGCACCACGGAAATCGCGGTGATCGCCCTCTCCGGCATCGTAATCGACGAATCCATACGGGTTGGCGGCGACGAGCTCGACAACGCCATCGTCCAGTACTTCAAACGTAATCACAACCTGTTGATCGGTCATCGGACGGCCGAGCGCATCAAGTGTGAGGTAGGAAGTGCCATCGAGCTCGACCCCGAGCTCGAGGTATCGGTCAAGGGACGTGACCTCGTCAGCGGCATACCCAAGGTCCGGACGATCTCGTCGGAAGACGTGCGGGAAGCTCTCCGCGATTCCGTCGTTCAAATAACCGCAGCCGTCATTCGCTGTCTGGAACGGACACCCCCGGAACTGGGTGCGGACATCCTCGAACGAGGCATCATGCTCACAGGTGGAGGCGCCTTGCTCAAAGGACTCGATACTCTGATTCGCAACCGTGTCGAGCTGCCGGTTTACGTGGCAGAGGATCCGCTTACTGCGGTCGTTCGAGGCACCGGCAAGGTGGTCGAAAACATCGAGCGCTACGAGAGGGTGCTGTCGTAACCGGTATTTATGAACTTTCGTCTCTGGGAACGAATACGAGACTGGGTCATCCTCTTCGGACTCCTGGCTGTAGCGGTCGTACTGATGATCGCGCAGAACACGTCCATGGTACGGGCCATTCGGGCTACTGCCCTGGAGTCAACGGCGTGGGTCGAGGCCCGATTTGCCTGGGCGGGTGGCTACTTTAGGGCTTTGGATGAAAACAGCAGGCTCCGGGCTGAAAACATCCTGCTTTCGAGCCAGGTCGCACGCACGAGGGAAGCTCAGCTCGAAAACGACCGTTTGCGCCGACTCCTTGGGTTCAGGGACACGACGTCGATCGACCTGTACCCCGCACGAATCGTTGCAAAAGACATTACCGGTCAACAAAACCTGCTCACCATCGACGTTGGCTCGAACGACGGTGTGGAGGTGGGGATGGCCGTCGTCGACGACCGCGGAATCATCGGGAAGGTCGTCCTCGTAAGCGCGAACTATTCACGCGTGATGCCCTACCTCAATACCGACTTCAGGGTGCCGGCGAAGGTCCTGCCCTTACAGGCCGAGGGCAACATCCGCTGGGAGGGTGAAGACCGGAGCCGCCTCCTTCTGGAACACGTTTCCCGTACGGAACCGGTCCTCCGCGGACAGCTCGTGGTTACCAGCGGCTACAGCGCAACCTTTCCCGCCGGTTTTCCCATTGGATACGTCGACTCCGTCGCAACACGCAGAGGTCGAAACGAGCTCGTCATCTACGTCGCACCTTCTTCCCCACTCAACAAAGTGGAATACGTTTTCGTAGTTCGAGAAAGGCCGGACCCTGAACAGCTGGAAATCGACCAGCAAATCCTCCGATAGGAGTTTGTAGACGTTTGATATGGTGACGTTGCCCTTCATCGGTTTATACAGGCGGGTTTGTGTTTTCGCCCTGCTGGCGCTGGTTTCTCCACCTCTGTTTGCACAGCAGGCACAACAACAGCTCGAACGCAGGATCGACGAACTGCTTGGCCGAGAGGTGCTTAGAAATGCTTTCGTCGGAATCGAAGTGCTCGACCTGAACGACGGCACCGTACTGTTTTCGCACAACGGCGAGAAAAGCTTCATTCCCGCCTCCAACCAGAAAATTTTTACGTCGGCCGTCGCCCTCGATCTGTTCGGTCCGGATTTCGTTTATGAAACCTCGCTTTATGCCGACGGACCCATTGAAAACGGTGTTCTGCACGGGAACCTCGTCGTTCGTGGATCGGGCGACCCATCCATCGGCGGGCGTTTTAACAATGGCGACCTGACGAAGACCTTTCGCAACTGGGCCGACTCGCTACGAAATGCAGGCATCAATCGGGTTACCGGAGACGTCATCGGCGACGATGACGTGTTCGACGACGTGCCCCTCGGTTACGGATGGAGCTGGGATGACGAGACGTACTACTACTCGGCCGAGATCAGCGGGCTCTCGTACAACGAGAACAAAGTGGACCTGACGATCCGCGCCCGGCAGCAAGGCCAACCTGCCGAGATCAGCTGGGAGCCGCACAACACGGATTTCGTCCACGTCCTGAACAGGACAGTCGCGATACGGCCGGACTCTTCGCTTAAAGAGGGCTATCTAAAGCAACGAGGCACCAACGTCCTGCAAATATTCAGTCGGGTGCCGGCCGGCTCGACAGACCGGGAATCCCTATCCGTTACGAACCCCACGCGCTATTTCGTCCACGTTTTCAGGGAGGTGCTCGTTAAGTCCGGTATCGAGGTGGAGGGATCTCCGGTGGACGTTGACGAGCTTTCCGAAAAGCCGGATTACACCAGGCTTAGCCGGATTGCCACCTACGTCTCCCCTCCACTTTCCGAGATCATTGAGGTGGTCAATAAGGATAGCCACAACCTGTTCGCCGAGCAGGTTTTCAGAACCCTGGGCGCACTAAGGCCGGTTTTCAGAAAAGACCTGACGCCCGGCTCGGCCGAAATGGCAGCCGAGCGGATGAAGTACGTGCTGGCGGAAGCGGGGGTCGACACAGCGAGAATCCAGATCATGGATGGTTCAGGGCTCTCGCGACAGAATCTGGTTACCCCGCGTGACGTCGTCTCGGTGCTTCGATATATGTGGGAACACCCGGAACAGGAGATCGCAAACGCATTTTATACGTCCCTGCCGGTCGGAGGCAGGGACGGGTCGCTGGCCTACCGGTTCTCGTCAGGGCCCGCCCGGGGCAGGGTTCATGCAAAAACGGGTACCGTTTCAAACGTCAGTGCGCTGAGTGGCTACGTTATCACCACAACGGGTACTCCGCTTGCTTTTTCGATTCTCTGCAATCACTACACGGCGAGAACCCGGCTCGTTCGCAACACCCTGGATGCCATCGTCAACGTACTGGCGGGGTATTCGAATTGACGGGGAGATCTTCTGAGAACCCTTACCACTTCTCGGGCGTGTACGAGGGTGCATTGCACCAAAATCCCTCGCCATCTCCCGGCTGATCTTCATCGATAAATATGAGCTCAACACAGGAAATACACGGCACTACCGTCATCGGCGTTCGGCACCGCGGTAAGGTTGCACTTGGTTCCGACGGGCAGGCAACGCTCGGTAATACCGTCATGAAACACAAGGCCCAAAAGGTGCGATCACTCTTTGGAGGAAAGATCATCGCGGGATTTGCCGGGGCTACCGCCGACGCCTTTACGCTCTTTGAACGCTTCGAAGAAAAACTTCAACAGTACGGAGGTAACACGACACGCGCAGCCGTAGAACTGGCAAAAGACTGGCGAACCGACCGGTTTCTGCGACGGCTCGAAGCTCTGCTGGCCGTCGGATCAGCCGAAAGACTCCTTTTGATCAGCGGTAACGGCGACGTCATCGAACCCGACGACAACATCATCGCAATCGGTTCGGGAGGCCCCTTCGCACTTGCCGCTGCACGCGCAATGGTCAAATTTGCAGGCGACATGTCCGCCCGGCAGATCGTCGAGGAAAGCCTGGCCATTGCATCAGAAATCTGCATTTATACGAACCAACACATTACCGTACTCGAGCTCGACGCGAGTACGTCGGAATGAATGAAGCGATTTGATTGATTATGAAAAATGAGAAGGACGACGCGCGGAGGACGAA
The DNA here is from genome assembly GCA_966250015.1 of uncultured bacterium. GTDB lineage: Bacteria > Bacteroidota > Rhodothermia > Rhodothermales > DASSAV01 > CBINFS01. The sequence continues at coordinate 127,271 of CBINFS010000005.1, forward strand.
TCATGCCACCGCAGTCTTTATCGATCTTGAAAACCTGTACCCCTATCTGGCAGGAGGACGACATTCGGTTACCGACAGATTATCGGAAATCCTGTCCGGTGTAAAAAGTCAGCTTAAAAACCAGTTTGAATCCAGTTGCTCCGTCCTGCGCGCTTACGCGGATTATGGAGATATAGAACGGTCATATCCGGACTCCCAACAGGCGCTTTACGCAGCAGGCATTGAACCCCGATTCGTACCGGTTTCGGTCCAGTCGAATGCAGCAGAGATACAACTGTGTGTGGACGTGATGGAGCTGCTCTCCAACCGTCCGGACATTCGCCACACGGTTTTCATCACGGGTGACCGGCCGTACCTTCCGCTCGTGCATCACGTTTTGCGGAGCGGCCGTTCGGTGCTGATGGTGGGGTCAGAAGACCTGGCACACCTCACCGACACCGTGCTAATGGATGGATTTCACTTCACCGTCCTCTCGAAGTGGGGCGATCGAAAGGCAGGCAACCGCAAATCGGCGGAGGAAGGGACCACGAAAACGTCGTCCCAAAACGGCGAATCCGCAACAAAGTCCGCGTCTCAGAAAGTGGATCGGTCCAAGGTTGACTACCAGGCCGTGACCGGCTACGCGGCGTACAGGACGCTCGAACTCATCGAAGAACACTTTGGCCAGTACGAAGAGATTTTCCTCACACCCCTCTTGCGCCGGCTGTCCGAGGAGATGGACGACATATTGTACGACCCCAAGCAGGCCATCGGCGAGCTTGAAGCGGCAGGAGCGATCTGGCTAGAGAAACGGCGGGGCCATCCGCACGAATTCACCGTCTTGCTCGTCGATCAGGACCACCCTGACGTGATTCAGATCAAAGAATCCGTCTTTGAGCGTAACCAGCTTAAGGACGAGTTCGAATTTTTTTCCTTAAAAGATCATGAAACGGACGATCCATACGATCCGTCGATCACGTCGGACTCCGACACACCGGACGAATCGGCTCCACTCGAATAGAAAGATGAGTGCCGGGATATCCGGCGTCTGGATTAGTGATTTATTGGCTTGACGCCCTGTCTTTGAGATACACTATGAAAAAAGAACTGACGCCACGAGAGATCGTCGAGCAGCTCGATACGTACATCGTTGGCCAGGATGAGGCGAAGAAAAGTGTCGCGATAGCGTTGCGTAACCGCTGGCGCCGGCAAAATGCGCCGGCGGACATGCGCGACGAGATCATGCCGAACAACATCATCATGATCGGGCCCACCGGCGTCGGCAAAACCGAGATCGCCCGCCGTCTGGCCAGGCTCGCTGAGGCCCCCTTCATCAAAGTCGAAGCGTCAAAGTTTACCGAGGTTGGCTACGTCGGCCGTGACGTGGACAGCATGATCCGGGATCTAACCGACATCGCCGTCAACATGGTCCGCGAGGAGCACACCGCGAGAGTCCAGGAAAAAGCCCGGGTACACGCTGAAGAACGGATCCTCGACATCCTGATCCCTCCGGCTGAAAAACCCAAACGGGAAATGATCGGAGGCCCGGGGTTCTTTATGACTTCGGGTTCAGAATCCGAAATTGGCGCTGACGACACCGAACCGCAAACCGAAGCGGAGCTGAGAGAGCGCACCCGGAGCAAGTTCAGAGAAAAGCTGAAACGCGGTGAGCTCGACGATCGCGAGATCGAAATCGACGTCACGTCCGATCAGACGCCGATGCTTCAGGTCTTTGGCCCACTCGGTATGGAAGAGATGGGGATGAACCTTCAGGAGCTCTTCGGCAACCTCGGCGGGAAACGGAAGAAAAAGCGCCGCGTCAGCATCGCAGAGGCCCGGGAGATTTTGACGCAGGAAGAGGCGCAGAAGCTCATCGACATGGACAAGGTCACTAAAGAGGCCCTGGAACGCGTGCAGCAATCGGGGATCGTCTTTATCGATGAGATCGACAAGGTGGCCTCACGCAGCAGCCGCAATGGCGGCGGCCCCGACGTGTCGCGCGAGGGCGTGCAACGTGACCTCCTCCCCATCGTCGAAGGCTCCAACGTCACCACCAAGTATGGTATGGTAAAGACCGACCACATCCTCTTCATTGCGAGCGGCGCCTTCCACGTAGCCAAACCAAGTGATCTGATCCCCGAATTGCAGGGACGATTCCCCATTCGCGTCGAGCTCAAGAACCTGAATGAAGACGACTTCTACCGGATCCTGACGCAGCCCAAAAACGCTCTGCTAAAACAGTACGCTGCCCTACTCAAGGCGGAAGGTGTCGAAATAGAGTTCAGTGACGAAGCCGTACGCGAAATCGCCCGCACGGCAGCCCAGGTCAACAGCGAGGTAGAAAACATTGGCGCGAGACGCCTGCACACCATCCTCACGACGTTGCTCGAAGAGATCCTGTTCGAGGTACCCGACCGTATCGATTCGAAGCACATCGTCGTCACGAAGGAAATGGTGACTGAACGGCTAGGCGCCATCGTTAGAAACCGGGACCTCAGTCAGTACATACTCTGATACCGGGTGCGTATCTTCGTTCCGACGTTGAAGCTCGAATTCGAACTGGAGCAAACTTTCCGTCTTGGAGCGAAAGTACCGCATACTATCCGTTGAAGACGCCGCCGTGCGCGAGGCCTGGCAAAGACTCTGGGAGAAGAGCCCGCAGCGTTCACCCTTTTCCACCCTGGCGTTCGCAGAAGCGGTAAGCCGGCACTTTGGCCTCGATCTCTCCCTGATCGGCGTGTCGTCGGAATGCCGTGAACGAGTGCTGGAGGCGGGGGCTCTCCTCTTCCATCGAAAACGGGGACCGTACCGCGAAACCGTGGTGCCCCCCTTCACGCCGTATAGCGCTGTTTTACTGGACGACACCACCGATGGCGCTGCCGTTCACGACCGGCAATCACCATTCGAAGTTCTCCTTTCGGGCATCGAATCGCAGTTTGGCAGGATCGTCCTTCATTTGTTTCCTTCCGTTACCGACGTTCGCCCTGCCTCCTGGCGGTCGTGGCGCGTTCGTCCGCTTTTTTCCTACACCATACCACTTGATCCCGAGGAGACGCTGATAGCGCGGTGGTCGGAGAGCGCACGGCGAACTTTCAAGAAAGGGAGAGAGGCGTTCATCATTTCGGAAGAGACAGACCTGTCCGAAACCATTGTCGGACTGTCGGCGCAGAGCTACGAACGTCACCGGCGTGGATATCCCGCCGAGATCGAGGCGATCAGGAGAGTGATGGACGAATTGTGCGAGCAGCAGCTCGTACGACTATTTGTTGCACGATCGAAGTCCGAGGGCGAGCCGAAGGCAGGCCTCGCTGTCCTGCACGATGGAAAAACCGGATACTACTGGATCGCCGGCAGCTTGCCCGGTGACGCGATGACCGTTTTGCTGGGGTGCGTCCTCCCCCGTCTGCGAGGCGACGGCCTGGAGCGGTTCGACTTTGTCGGCGCCAACACCCCATCCATCGCCGAGTTCAAGCGCCGCCTCGGTGCAGAGCTGGTCCCCTACTACCGGGCTGAAAAAGAGACCAGGCCTGAACTACGCCTCCTCTATCGACTTTTCAGGCCTTGATCGGACGTTCAGATGGCCCTTATCTCACCTCAAAAAAACCGGCGCAATCTGAGGGTACCTTCTTCCCACCTCGATCCTTCTTCGCCGCATCCGGACTGGCTGCTACCCTTCCTGGTCTCAACCGGTTGCCTACTGATCTATTTTATCCGGTTCGGATATGGATATGGATCGAGCGATCAGGACGAGCTCCTGCCCTTTCTTCTCCATCGTTTGAACCCTCAGCTTTTCACGGAGGACTGGTTCGTTCAGCTTCAGGCTTCGTCCTTCAACATCCGGCTCTACCCCGTGCTCCTTCTTCAGGGTCTCGCCATACTGATGCCGGTATGGACTGCCGTGCTCGTAACCTATGTGGTGTCGTGGCAAGCGATTGCCCTCGCCATATATGCTCTCGTACAGGAGATCGTGCACAATCGGATTGCTGCCTCGCTAGCCGTTCCCGTCGTTCTGGTTTTGACGCCACAGTGGACGCTGGGAGGCAATGACCTCGTTCACAGCATGCTGGTCCCGAGTATGATGGCGTGGGCCTTGGTTCTGTGGGCAGCGGTTTTTTTCCTTCGAAAACGATGGCTCCCGGCAGCGCTGCTTCTTGGGCTTGGGACGTGGATGCAAGCGCTCGTCGGCCTCCAGATGGCGGGAATCCTCGTACTTCAGGCCTTACTCGACCCCGAAAAACGTAAAACAGGAGTCCTGCTTGGAGCCGTCTATGCGCTCATCGCGTTGCCTTCACTCGGGCCTATTCTTTATCAGCAGCTCTTCAGTACAATGGACCTCCCTGTCCGGGAGCCGTCCCTATTTTACATCGTCGCCCGGTTCCGAAATCCCCACCACTACCTCCCGTCGTCTTTCCCACTGCAGAGCTACATTCGGTTCGGCGTTTTAGCGGCAGCCGGTATCGCTGCATTGTTCTACCAACGACACCAGCTAAGGAGAGAAGCACACCGGTTCTTCCTGAGCTCACTCCTAATCATCGCAGCCCTGTTGCTCGTTGGCGTGGTATTTACGGAGGTGCATCCTTCGCTTTTCGTGGCCAAGCTGCAGCTATTCATGACGACGGTATTTGCCCGGATTTTACTCGTCGCGTTGATTTGTGGCGCCATTATCAGCTTACTTCCACTCGGCTTACGGAACGTCATCGACCGGATTCTGGGTCACAAAGCACGGCTCACCGGATTGGTGATCGGGGCCGTTCTGGCTGTCGCCGGTGCTTTGTGGCTGGTCAAAGGCCCTCCGGCTCTGCAAACGTCGGATGAATACTGCAGTGAACCGGGGCTCGGAGCGGTCGAGGCGTGGGTACGAGACAACACACCCACCGATGCCGTCTTTGCAATCCCGCCTTCCGTCTCCTCATTCCGATTCCGTGCGCAACGCGCCGTTTTCGTCAACTTCAAGGCGTTCCCTTACGATGACGCCGAGATGTACACCTGGTTTTCGCGGATCATTGCACAGGCGCCCGTTCCCTTGCCTGAGCGGGGAGGCGCAGGCCTCCTTGCTAAGCTGGACGAAGCGTACGAACGAATGCCCGATCAGGCGATCGAGGAGCTCGCCGACCGGTACGGGATAGACTATTTCCTCAGGCAGACGCCCCTCTCCGGTATGCAATTCCGGCGTGTCTATACGAGCGGGCCGTGGAGTGTTTACGCTTACCTCCCTTCGGAGGACGGTCATGAGCACTAAGATCGGTGGACAAATAAGCCGCCTGTTTTCCGTCGAGGGATTTCGGGGACCAGTCCTGACCCTGCTCTCGGGGGCTGTGCTGGCGATGGGCATTTCCTTTTTGCTCCAGCCGGTCCTGACGCGTCTGTACACTCCGGCCGAGTTTGGCGTTGCGAACTATTTCGTTGCAGTTCTCACCATTTTGATGCCACTGGCGTCCTTTCGGTATGAAGACGCCGTCATGATTCCCGACGACGATCGCGAAGCGGCCGGCGTCCTCCGTCTCTCGTTCCTGCTCGTGCTTTTGACGTCTTCTCTGTGCCTGCTGCTGATACCCTGGCGGGAAACACTGGCAGATCGTGCCGGAGTGCCTGGCATCGCGCCCTGGGTTTTTCTGATCGGTCCCACCCTGCTGTTCATGCGTCTGGGGAAGCTCTCAGAAGTATGGCTCGCGCGCGAAAAGAGCTTCAGGACCGTCACGTCGGGCCAGGTTGCCGGAAGTATTGCCACCGTGGGATCGCGAATCACGGCCGGCACGCCCCTCTTTAATGCTGGCACGGGGGGCCTCATCGGCGGTTTTCTTTTTGGGTACGTTGTATCGTTCTGTATTTATGGATACAACCTGCTGAAGAGCTCCGGGCGGCTGTTTTTCCGGGCGATTCAGTTGAAAGAGCTCGCATACACAGCGAGCCGGTTCAGGCGTTTCCCTCTTTATTCGACGCCCAGCGCGCTTCTCAGCGCCTTCGTGGCCCGATTGCCCCTACTCCTGCTGCCCCAGTTCTTCGACGCTGCCGTGCTGGGTCTTTTTGGCCTGGCGACCAACGTGCTGTCGGTTCCACTCAGCCTTATTGGCAGCGCCGTGGCACAGGTCTTCTTCGTTCACGCCGCCGAAGCCAATCGGTCGGGCGGGCTTGCAAGCCTGACACGAACCGTTCACAGTCGGCTCGTCATGATCGGCATTTTCCCCGCAATTGCGTTGATGCTTGCAGGACCGGACGTATTCGAAATCGTTTTTGGCACCTCCTGGCGTGAAGCAGGCCGCTACGTAGGCTATCTGGCGCCCTGGCTGTTCTTCACTTCGGTCGCATCACCCCTGACGAGACTATTCGACGTTCTGGAAAGGCAGCGAGCGGACCTGGCAACGAGCACGCTCATGTTCCTTTTTCTGGCAACGGCACTGCTTGCCGGGGGAATGACCGGCAGGCTTTACCTGACCCTCTTATACATCGGGCTGGCAGGCGCCGGCGTCCGTCTGATACAAATCCTCGTAATGTTGAACCTGGCACGCCTGCGAATGTGGGATATGGCGCTTCCTTACCTCAGATACGGCCTCATCAGCGTGATCACGCTCGTACCGGTGTTTGTTGCCCTCCGGTATCAATCACCGTGGCTGGTTCTTTTACTGGCTTCCGTTGCCGGATTGGCCTACTATGGATTCGTCACCTGGCGTGAGAAGCTTCTTGGTGCCAGGTAGCCTCGAATCCGAAAAATGACAAAAGCCGGCGTCCAAAAGGGCACCGGCTTTTTCATCGTATAGAAATATTCTTAAAGGATCGACCTGAACGTACCCGGTAGATCGCCGTTCATCACAGGCTCTTCAACGTGTGGACGCTCGGGTTCACCGTTGGTGGTTTCGTCCGTACCACAGTATCGGCTGAAAGCCTGTGCGAGATCCGTTGCAATAGCGCCTGCGCTGCGCCCTTCAATGTGCCTGCGCTCGATGACGTATACCGGCTCCCCGTTTTTGAGCAGCGCAAAAAATGGCGACGACGGAGGAATACCCGGTAGGTGTTCTCGCAACCTCTGCGTAGCCTCCAGATCCTGTCCGGCAAATACCGTCACGTAGCGATCGGGCTGAATTGGAGTTCTCATAGCCAGCGCGATCGCCGGTCGGGCATTTGCCGCAGCACAACCACAAACCGAATTGATGATAGCCAGCATCGTTCCACCACGGCTCTCCTCAATCGCCCGGTCGACGGCTTCCGGATCCAGTAACTCTTCCACGCCAAGCCGGGTGAGTTCCTCACGCATTGGTTTGACGAGTGCTTCAGGATAGGGCATTGGTACACCAAAGATTGAATTATTTCCCTTCGATCGGGTTGTGCAAAAACAGGCTAACCCGACCCCTCACACCTACATAACGAATTCAGACCTTTTAGGATCCAATTATTGTTTGCACAATTAATACTTGGCCTCACCCAGGTCCACCAATCACTGGTGTGGCATCCTCCGAAGGTCCCTCATGAGCTCTGCGCCGTCGATTTCGAAGCTGGTCTCGTCCGAGGGGATGGTCGGTACGACGTGGCTCACGACTTTGCTCGTCGCCTCGGCCACTTTTTGACTGAACTGTTCGCTGGTCTTCTCGATCTGTTTTTCCAGCGATGTCAGCTGCTCCTCAACTGAATGGAGCTGCTGCGCCAGACGCTGCGACTGCTCGTTCATGTATTGCGCCACCTTCCGGCGCGTCTGCGAACCGGACTGGGGCGTCACGAACATCGCCGTCAGGAAACCAGCCGCAAATGCGGTTACGGCAGTGATACAGACGTTTTTGTAATCTTTCATCTCTTCGAAAGTATGATTTTGGTGCGACTACCCGATTTATGCGTGACGGCGTCCGCGCCGTGAAAAATGAAGCAAACAGACTTTGATAGAACAAACGCCCTCTATTCGCTCTGGTTGCGTTTTCGCCTCCTCCACTCTTCTTTGAACGCTTTAAATAAACCCTTTTCCAAAGATTTATCCCTAATTAGCCTATTATTCAAGTTAGGTTAATTAAGTCTCAATTCTATCCCCGTGCCGGATCAATTTGGTATTAAAAGTCCTTACGCGCAAGCCAAATGCGACGGGAGTCCTCATCTTCCCGGTGGTTTATTTAACCTCAACCAGTTAAGCTCGATATTATGCCCGTATACGTCGGGCGGCTCTTGAGAATATTCAGCAATCTCTGTTCCTTTCCCGATCACTGTGCGGTGACGTTTATTGACGAGGAACAACCATTGTGCCATTTGTGAAGGAAAATGCAGTCTTGTAAGTGGAATCGTATCGTGGTACTGGTCGGAGGATTACTTCTATGGCTTGCTTCAAGCGGTTGTGCATCCTCGTCGAGGCTTACTGAGCCGGAAGAGCCCGATAGACCGTCGAGGCCGGTGAGCGCACCCGGCCGCATCGAATATGATGAGCACGAGACTGATGAGTATTCCTCTGACCTCGAACGCCGGCTCAGGGAAGTAATAAGGGAATGGGAAGGTACACCGTACCGATACGGAGGGAGTGATTACGACGGTATTGACTGCTCTGCTTTCGTCATGCTCGTGTGCAACCAGGTGCTCGGGGTCCGCCTGCCTCGAACAACGCGTGAGCAGGTGAACGTAGGTAGACACGTCCTTCCGCACGAGCTTCAGACTGGGGACCTCGTCTTTTTCCATCCGAGGTCGAAAGCACGGCACGTCGGCATTTTCCTCAGTGAAAACAAATTTGCCCACGCCTCAACCACGCAGGGCGTGACGATATCGGACCTCAACGATCCGTACTGGCGGGAAAGCTACTGGACGGCCAGGCGAATATACGAAGGGCCGTTAGTTGCTTCGTCCCCGACACGACAGGCAGCCTATCACGCCGTACCGGCAACTGAATATGAGGAAGTGATTGAACCGACTGAAAACCCGAAACCGGTTCGCGTTTCTCGAAGGGTAGGCTGGTAAACTGAATGTCGGACCTGTGTTTGTTGCGTTTTCACTCCGTAGCGGATCATTTTATACGTGACGGGAGTGTAAGGTACTCGCGAAACGAACGCCGCAGCCCGTAAGGGCCGTGGCGTTCTCGTTTTTACGCTTGTATTCGAACTGTATCCGCCCATAAGTAGACCCAACGGTACAAGGCCTCAATGGACCAGAACAATCCCTTATACCTCACTCAGGAAGGTATCCAGAAGCTCAAGGAAGAAGTTCTTTATCTGCGAACGAAGGAACGTGCCCGGATTGCTACGGCCATCGCAGAAGCTCGCGCACAGGGGGACCTGTCTGAAAATGCAGAATACGACGCGGCTAAGGAAGAACAGAGCCACCTCGAGGCCCGCATCGCCAAACTTGAAGAAACCATCAGCCGAGCCAGGGTCGTCGACGAGAATCAGGTGGACAACTCCAAGGCCTACATTCTCTCGAAAATCCGCGTTAGAAATTTGCAAAACGGTACGGAGAACACGTTCACGCTCGTTTCCTCTCAAGAAGCGGATCTGGCGTCAGGAAAGCTTTCCGTAACCAGCCCGATTGGGAAAGGTCTGCTTGGCAAGTCGGTCGGCGACGTAGTTGAGATCAAGGTTCCGGCAGGGAAGGTCAAAATGGAGATCGTCGAGATAACCCGATAAGACTGGACGGATATGGATTGAACATCCGGGAGTCGAGCGTGGGCGCACGGAAAAGTAGAAGACCCAATGCACGCAGGCCTCGCAAACGCAGAGGCCTTCTCCGGAAAATCCTTCTCTTCCCTGTCGCTTTGGTGGGAGGGTATTACGCTCTTTGTACGCTTCTCCTTCTGCTCTACACGTTCGTGTTCCCACCGTTTACCGGGGTACAGATACAGCGGAGGATAGAATCGTTTTTTGAGGACGAGCCCTACCGGAAGGTCTACGTACCCGTCTCGGGGGACAAAATCTCCGACCACCTCAAGCACGCTGCCATAGCAGCCGAGGACGGGCGCTTTTACGAGCACGGTGGCATCGATTGGGAAGCCGTCCGTCAAGCCGTTCAAGACAACCAGGAAAGGGGAAGGACCTGGCGGGGCGGGAGCACCATAACGCAGCAGCTCGCCAAAAACCTTTTTATGACGACCCACCGGTCGATCATCCGAAAAGGCGCCGAAGTCCCTCTCACCTATCTGACCGAGCTGATCCTGACGAAGGACAGGATCCTCGTCCTTTATCTCAACGTCGTGGAGTTTGACCGCGGCGTTTACGGAGCCGAAGCAGCTGCACAGCACCACTTTAACACCTCGGCATCGAAGCTTACCAGGCGCCAGGCGGCTTCGCTGGCGGCCGTCCTGCCCAATCCCCGAAACCGATCTCCCCATCGCATGGGGAACTATACGAACACCATCCTGCGCCGCATGTCTGCCATGGGGTACTGAGCACGACGGAGTTTTTTATCTCCGATGCTCAGGTAATGCCGCATTTCTTCGCAAAATACCCACCGGCGCCTTCTTATCTTTTGTGAGCCGACATCTATTGATACGGTTGGCTACACTAATTCCGGTTCGAGTACACCCGTCCCGATAATCAACCAGACGAGACGTTCGATGATAGATCTACGCAGTGATACCGTCACTAAACCGGACGAAGGGATGCGCCGGGCCATGTACGAGGCGGAAGTGGGCGACGACGTTTTCGGGGAGGACCCGACCGTCATCCGCTTGCAAGAATACGTGGCGGACCTGCTCGGGAAGGAAGCTGCCCTGTTCGTCTCGTCCGGCGTCATGGGCAATCAGCTCGGCCTGAAGGTGAACACCAACCCGGGTGACGAGGTCATCGTAGAACGAAACGCTCACATTTTTAACTACGAGTCGGGCGCAGGAGCCGTGTTGTCGGGCGTTCAGCTCATGGTGCTCGACGGCCAGCGGGGTATCCTCGACCCGGAAATGGTAAGGCAAGCAATACGTCCGGACCACTATTGGGAGCCCCGTACCACCCTCATCTGCATCGAAAACACCGTCAACAAAGCAGGTGGAACGGTCTACCCCCTGTCGAACATCCTCGGCATCGCTGAAGTCGCACGGGAGCATGGGATTGCCCTACATCTTGACGGCGCCCGCCTCTGGAATGCGTCGGCGGCTTCGGGGATTCCTGAAAAGGAGTACGCCAGACCGTTCGACACCGTGAGCGTCTGCCTCTCCAAAGGCCTGGGTGCACCGGTCGGTTCGCTGATCGTGGGATCGAAGGAAAAAATCCGGAAAGCACACCGCTTCCGTAAGCTCCTGGGCGGTGGCATGCGGCAGGTCGGCATCCTCGCTGCCGCCGGCCTGTACGCCCTCGAGCACAACCGGGCGACGCTCCCCGAAGACCACGACAAAGCAAGACGCCTGGCTTATGGACTCGCCGAGTGCCCCACGTTCACCATCGACCCCGAGACAGTCGAAACCAACATCGTCATGTTCGACGTGCCGCCCGGGCAGGCCTCACGTGTGATCGACGAGCTAAAGCAAAACGGGGTGGCGCTCTCCGTGTTCGGACCGTCGACGATCCGTGCTACTACGCACCGTGACGTCTCGATGAGCGACGTCGACCGCGCGCTGGACGTCATCCACTCGTGCTACGGAAACGTGACCGTGTAAATTGCGTGCGGTTGCATGGTGAACGTCTCCCTCCTACTTTTACCGCGGCTCCAGTCCAAATCAATCGGAATACATCGAGCAGCATCCATTCATCCAATTGCAGATACTTGCTAAGAGAGGTCAATTTTGGCTGAAATACCGTTAAAAGACGAACGCATCATTCGAAGGGGGCCATACCCAGAACTGACCTGGCAGGCCTTGCTGATCGGCTACTTCCTCGGCGCCCTGATAACCATCAGCATTGGTTACGCCAGTCTGATCCTTGGCTTCTCCATCGAGGGATCCGAGCTGGCTGCGATTCTCGGCTTCGGTATTTTGAGGGGACTCCTCGGCCGAACCAGTATCATCGAAAACAACATCAACCAAACGACCGCATCCGCCGTCAACGGCGCGTCTGCGGGTATGATGTTTACGGTCCCGGCCCTTTTCATTCTGGGGACTACGGATTTCAGCGCCATCCTGATGGTCTTTGCTTGTATCGCAGGCGGCGTGTTGGGAATCGCTTTCATCATTCCGCTCCGAAAGCAGATGATCGACTACGAACGCCTGACCTATCCCGGAGGCGTTGCGGTCGCTACCATCCTCAAATCACCCGGTGCAGGTATTCGCAAGGCTATACTGCTGATCGGCGGTGCACTGCTGAGCGGCATCGTCCACTTTGCCACACAGGTGGGAGGATTTGAAAACTGGGCTCTCGGTGACCTGATCGGGATGCCGGATTACATGAACGGCGTCTGGTACGTCTCCCTGCTCACCATCGGTGTCGGCTTCATCGCTGGAAAGGGCGGCTTTTTCTTCATCATCGGCGGATTCGTCTCGTACTGGATACTCGCTCCAATCCTGGCGGGACTCGGAGTATTGCCCTCTCCCGACGAGCTCACGGCGTCCGGTACCGGAATGGCCGATTACCTCCGTGTGGTCCTGTTTAGACCGGTTGGTATCGGCATGTTGATTGGCGGAGCGCTCACCGGTATTGTCCTCGCTCTTCCTTTGATCGTCAGCGCCATCAAGAGTATGCAGATGGCGGCAAAAATCAAGTCGAAGCTTTCCAGAGACGAAATGCCGATCAAGCTCCTGTACATTGCAGTCGGAGGAGCGGCCGTTCTTCTCTTTATCCTCGCCATATTTTCGGTTGAGAATATGGGCATCCTCCGGGGTATGCTCATGGCGTTGCTCGGCACGCTCTGGATCTGGGTCGCCGGTGTGATCCTATCGGAAACGATCGGACGGACCAACTGGTCGCCTCTCAGCGGTATGACGCTGATTGCCGTGACCATTCTGATCATCATCTCCAGCGGGCTCGGTGACGAGGCGGCGATCATTTCGTCCGTAATTGTGGGGGCGGCTGCCTGCGTGGCGATGGCCCAGGCTACCGACCTCATGCTCGACCTGAAAACCGGCTTCCTGGTCGGTGCGTCTCCCAAAAAGCAGCAGTTTGGGCAGTTCCTGGGAAGCTGGCTCGGTCCAATCATCGTCATGACGCTCATCTTCGTTTTGCACCAGGCTTACGGCCTCGGAAGCGAGCGGCTACCGGCGCCTCAGGCGCAAGCGCTCGCCAGTATGATCCAGGGTATCCTCGGAGGCGACGTTCCCGTCCAGAAATACCTTGCAGGCGCAGGAATAGGCGCCCTGCTGAGCTCCAGCGGTGTGGGTGGGCTCGGAATTCTCGTCGGGCTGGGCTTCTACCTGCCCTTTAACATCGTGCTGACATATAGCATCGGCACCGCGCTTCGGCTGCTTTCGGACTGGCGCCTGGGACACCGCCAGAGCGAGCAGGTCGGCATTCCCATTGCCGCAGGGTTCATCGTCGGCGAAGCGCTCGTTGGTGTCGGTTTCGCACTCTATTATGTCTTCACCGGTGGACTGGGATAAAACCCGTTCTCAAAGTTTACCCGGGTAAAACAACCGGTTAAAGCACATGAAAAAGTTAGGATATCTGCTGATAACGATTGGCTTCCTCGCCGCATCCCTGTTCACCGTTCTGGACGAAATTGAGGTTCAATGGACCTGGTTCGTCGTCTCATTGGTGGTCGGTATCGCGGGCGTCATCGTGGTCCGGGTTTCGACTCGCCGGGTCGTGAAGGAGGAAGGCCGGCTGGCAGGCACCCTTCAACAGATCGAGAACAGCCTTGCCCGGATCGTCGAAAACATGGAGCGTCTCAGCTCAGAAAAGGATCAATTGAACCCCTACGACGTCCGACACCGGATTGACGAGCTGCTCCCCGAAGACATCAACACCTTCGTTGAAGGTCGCGACACCATCGCGCACGTATACGGCTTGCAAGCCTATGCAGACATGATGAGCCACTTCGCCGCCGGCGAGCGGTATCTCAACCGCGTCTGGTCGGCGTCTGCCGACGGCTACATCGACGAGGTGAACGAATACATTGAGGTCGCACGCGAACAGTTCATTGAAGCGCAGGAGCTTCTCAATCGCACCAAAATGGCTGCGGCGAATGCTTCCGCGTGAGGTGAACCGATACTACGTGCGTTCACTTCGTTTTCGTTCACCCGTCAGAAAGGGTAAAACGGTATCTACAAGCTCGGGGGCGCTTACGACGTCGTAGTGCGTCCGACCCGGTAGGATGGCCAGCCGGCTATGCTTGTCTTCGCGCTTCCGGCTTTCAGCCTTCATCCATCCACCGAGAAGCCGGTAAAACTCCACGATGTGTTCCGGCCGAATCACGTCGCCGTCGCCATAGACAAGCATAGCCGGCGTCTTTAGCGCCCTAACATCGTCCCGCCAGTCGTAGGGCGTGCGCATCATGGCGCCGATCTGATCCAAAAGGCGCGGGAAGTCATCAGGGTTCGGTGCAAGGACTTTGTAAGCCTCATACATCGGTGTGCCTTCAAATTCCCCTGCCAAACCCGCCCCTATACTCGCCCATTCAACCAGCGAATCCGGATAGAAGCCGTTCAGGGCGAAACAGGTCGATACCAGTACGAGCCGACGAACCATCCCAGGATGTTGGGCGGCCATGCGGATGGCTGTGCTCCCTCCCAGTGAGAACCCGAGGACGTCTACCTGTTTGAAACCGAGCACATCGAGGAGTTGCGCTACGTCGTCTCCTAAACAGATCAGGTTGAGATCGCGGCTGCCAAGCGGTGTGCGGCCGTGACCGTGGAGATCGACCGCGATCACCTGTCGATATTTGGAGAGCGCGGGAAGCACCGGCCCAAACGAATCGATCGAGCCGAGCGCCCCGTGGAGCAACAGAAGCGGCTCGCCCTCCCCGTGGATCTCGTAGTAATACGCGATTCCCTTTACGTCGATTTGGCCGCTCGAACGCTGCATAATCGCCCCTTCCTGTTCCCAATTCGACGTCGCATATAGGGAATCCGCTGCCCGAATTGCAGGCAAAGATGCCGCTTAAGCCTACCGGTTGATCCGGTACGTGCCGTCCGCGTCGATCGTTACGTCTTCTTTCGACAGGACCCGATCACTGGCAAAAAGGGCTTTGATGTTTTCGGGACCTTCTCCCCACAGCACCAGATTACCCCAGGGCATGAACCAGGTCCAGTTGGGCTGCGCGTCCAGCAGGTCGGGCGTCGGCGGCGGGGCCATTTCACCGATGGCGATGGGCTTCCCGTTTGCGAGCTTCAGGAGGTCGTCGTGGTGCGACTGTTTCCAGTCACCCCGGTATACGTCGGCTGCCAGCACGTCTACGTATTCGGCGCCCGGCCAGAAGTCCTCGTACGCAAAGGCCTCGTCGCCTGGGATGTCACGCGGGGCGTTGGTGTTCCACACCCAGATCAGGTTGTCCAGTTCGTGGTGGTTCACAAAGTAGTCGTACATCATGATCCACAGCTTCTTGAAGCCATTCTCCCCCTTGTGATTGCACCACCAGAACCAGACGCCGTTCATCTCGTGGTAGGGCCGCCACAGGACGGGGACGTTTGCGTCCCTGAGCTGCTTCAAATAGTAGGCGATGGTATCGGCTTGCTGCTTCCAGGCGAGATTGGTCGGCGTTCCATCCGTCGTTAGCTCCTCCCACTCCTCCGGCGTCGGACGGTTTTCCATTGCCCAGATCTTTTCCCCATTGCACGAATCACCGAATCCGGGCGGGCAGGCGTGCCACATCAGAGTAATGATGAAGCCTTCCCGGTGCTTATCGATGGCGTTTTGCACCATCGCCTCCCTCATCTCGTGGGGAGAGACGTCCAGGATCTCCACCACACGTTCCGATCGCGGGACGTCCATGTTACTCCCCGGATCCGGCAGGTTCAGCGGTCCACAGTGCTGAAAGCGCTCGGGCTGGTCGCCCTCGTAGGCAAAGCTGAAGTCCGAACCCCACACGATCGGATATTTGCCGGTCATCTCCTTGATCAGCTCGGTGTACTTCGACCCGGTATTGATGAAGTTGTGCTGCCCCGACAGGATGTATTCACCCTGGATGTCGTAGAGGAACTGGAGAAGTTGCCTGGCTTCTTTGGTAGCGTTTGGATTAACGTTTTTGATGTCCTGTGTCATGCCTGAACAGCCCGAAAGCAACAGAATGAATGACAAGAAAATGACCGATTTCATCCCTGGACCGTATCGTGTTTCTTTAGGTTTGAGGTTGCTTACAACGCAGCGACAACCAGGCACGAACCGGAGGCCGCCGTTCCCCTCCATCAGAATTGCAGCAATATAACGACCGGTATTTGAGGAAACGTCAAAATTATTGCCGCGCCTGAGGGTACGTTACCGCCGAACCGTCACCCTGAGCGGTGGGAAGCCTTCGATTTGCGCCTCCAGCCGATCTCCTTCCGCTACCGGCCCAACCCCGTCTGGCGTTCCAGTAAAGAGCAGGTCTCCGGGATAGAGTGTAAAGATCTGTGAGCAGTAAGAAATGAGCTCAGCCACGGAAAAGATCATGTCGGCCGTAGTACCCTGTTGCCGTACTTCTCCGTTGATCAAGAGTCGGATGGTGAGGTGGTGCGGGTCTTCCACCTCGGCTGCCGGTACGAGCGGTCCAAGGGGAGCAAACGTATCAAAGCCTTTCGCTACTGTCCACGGTTCGCCCTTCTTTTTCGCAGCCGCCTGGAGGTCTCTGGCCGTCATGTCCAAACCTACCGCATACGAGGCGACGTAATCGAGCGCTTCACCTACCGGAATATTCTTACCCGTCCGCCCGATCATGGCCACCAGCTCCACCTCGTGATGGACTTCCTTCGATTTCGCCGGCAGGACCACCTCACCTCCATCTCCAATTACTGCGCTGGAGGGCTTCAGAAAGATCATGGGTTCGTCCGGAACGGTCGCCTGCATCTCGGCCGCGTGTTGCGCGTAGTTGCGCCCTATGCAGATCAGCTTTCCGAAAACGGCCGGGCGGATGCCACCATCAAATTCCTGTTCTGTTTGCACCTGAGTCGATTGTTTGATTTTAAGATGAATCGGAACGTATATTGTTAAGCTATCGTTGTAAGCGAGACTTTTTTCTACCACCCTCTCGCGTCGGTAACCAGCCCGGCGCCCCAAAGGAGAGCTATTTATGTACGTAATTGCAGAGATCGGCGGTAAACAATTTAAGCTGCGCGAGAAAGATAAGATTTTTGTCCCCCTCATGAAGGCCGGGATCGACGAAACAGTGACGTTCGACAAAATCCTTCTCGTCTCGAATGACGGTGACGTCAAGGTCGGTGCACCGGTCGTCGAAGGCGCTACGGTGACGGCCCGGGTTCTCCAGCACGTCAAGGCCGACAAGGTGCTGGTATTCAAGAAAAAGCGCCGCAAAGGTTACCGCGTAAAGAAAGGACACCGGCAACGGTACACCCAGGTCCAGATCGATTCCGTATCGCTGGCCTGACGCAATTTTGCCTGAAGGTTCGCGGAACAGACCCCTCGTTCCGCTTCGAAATGCGCAGAATTTATTACTGAGGTTGATATGGCACACAAAAAAGGCGCAGGTTCTACCAAGAACGGTCGCGACTCGAACCCGAAGATGCTGGGTGTAAAAGTCTTTGGTGGACAGTACATCAAGGCAGGCGGCATTATCGTCCGCCAGCGTGGGACCAAGTTCCACCCAGGACTGAACGTCGGACGTGGCGGCGACGACACGCTGTTCGCCAAGGCTACCGGCACCGTCCGGTTCTCGACCACCCGGAACAATCGCAAATTAGTCCACGTGGATCCGGTTGAAGCTTGACCCACCTCGACTTCCTTTTTTTGAAGGGATCTCACGATTGCGTGGGATCCCTTTTCGTTTGTCTTGAAGGCATAGTCTCAATTCGCGTCCGTATCCGCAGCCTCCTCCGTGGATTCGTCCTCCACCTCCGGTTGCGGATCAACGTCGGGATCCAGATTGAAGAACGCAACGAGCGCATCGTAGAGCTCGGGATGCTTTCGCCGGAGCAGCCACGGCTTCTCGAAAAAGACCTCGACGGCAACCGCAAAGAGCTCCGCGGGGTTGGTAGCCGCGTACCTGCGCAAAATCGACTTTCCGAACCGTACGCGCTGCATCTCCTGCTTTACGAGCCGCTGCCATGCAGCTGCCGACTTCCGGTCGAGCAACGAAGGCACCCCATCGGCAAACTCGCTATCAAAATCGAAGAGGTGGGCAAGCTCGTGCAGGACGACGTTGCTCCCGTCGTGCGGCCGAGCCCAGCTTTGCTCGACGGCGTGAATCGAAAGGATGATGGGGCCCTGCGCGTGTGCCATCCCGTCGTACTCGGCGTAATCGCCATCGAAATAGTTCTCGTCGAATCGATCCGGATAAAAAAGCACCGTACGGTTCGGCGATAGCTCCCAGTCTTCGCGGCCGTGCAGCATCACGGCAACGCCGGTCGCGACGCTCAGCCGGTGGTAATCGTTCGGTTCGATGCCAGAAACGCCTTCGAATCGCCACTCGTCGAGAACGAACCGGATGTCCCTTTCGAATCGTTCCTTCCCCTCGTCGTCAAGGCTACGGTAAAGAGGCACGTATCGATCGAGCCATTCACGCCACTCTGGAGGAAATGGCTGCCGGGCAAGGCGCAGGCGACGCAGCGGTTTGTGCAAAGCCTGCCGGCCGAAAATCACGAGCGGAATTACCCCCAGCCAGGCGCCAAACGGCGTCGCCATCGCTCCGACGACTGCGGTACCTCCCCCGACGATCAGCGCCATCAGGAGATAAAACAAGATCGACGATCGCCGCGCAATCTTCACGACCAGGTCAGTTTGGTTTCAATTCCCGGAAAAAACCCGCCCATCTCCGGCAAATACTGCCCCTTCAACACGGAAAATCGTGCCCGTTTCCTTTAACGGGCTATTCAATTAGTTGTCCCCGGCGCAAATAAGCGTTTTGGCAGGTGCTTTGCGCAAGCCCTTCACCGAACCAAAGTCCCGACATCATGCTGCTTCGTCTACAAAACAGTTTCGCATCCATGGCCGATCTGGTCCGGCGTCAGGAACAGACGGCAAACAACCTTGCGAACGCCGGAACGGTCGGCTTCAAAAAAGACCGCTCCTTCGTGCAGACGTTGAACGAACGGCTGGACGCCGAAGGTAGCCCTCAGAGTGACCGCCTGACGTCCCAATGGGCCGACATGCAGGCCGGTCCGATTGAGCAGACTGGAAACCCGCTCGACGTCGCCATAGATGGCGCCGGCTTCTTCGTCCTCTCCGACGAAAATACGGGCGCCTTCCGGTATACACGAGCCGGACGTTTTTCCCTGGGCGCCGACGGCATGTTGCGCGCACCCTCAGGCCATTTGGTCGAGGGCCAGAACGGACCGATTCACATCCCTGAGAACGCAGGCGAGATTACGATCGACGAAGCGGGAAACATCCGCGCAAACAATCAGCAGTTGGGCACGCTGCGAATCGTGACGTTTGAAAACCCGGCAGGTTTGCGGAGAATCGAAGGAGCAACCTTTGACGCAGGAGGACAGGAACCTGATGACGTCGTCGAGCCTCGGGTCAGGCAGGGGTTCGTCGAAGGGAGCAACGTCGATCCCATTCAGGAAATGACCGAGATGATCACCATTTTTCGGTTGTTTGAAACCCAGCAGAAGACCATACAGACCACCGATCAGGTCCTCTCCAGCATTACTCGGGACCTCGGCCGCTTTTAGTGAACACTCATAACAGTTGATAATATGTTACGTGCACTACGGACTGCGGCACTGGGCATGAGCGCCCAGCAGACCGGCGTCGACAACATCGCGAACAACCTCGCGAACGCCAACACGACGGCGTACAAACAGTCGACGATCGTTTTCCAGGATCTGCTCTACCAGTCGATTCAAACGCCCGGCCAGGGTGAGACGACGGGTGACACACCTCCGGCTGCGCTTCAGATCGGCCACGGGGCCGCGGCTATCGCTACGGTTCGGAAATTTAGCCAGGGTGGATTCGTCGAGACCGGCAACTCCCTCGATCTCGCGATCAACGGCAACGGCTTCTTCCAGATTCAGCAGCCAGACGGTACGATCGCGTATACCCGCGACGGCACCTTCACGCTCGATGAGGACGGCACCCTCGTGACACAAACCGGCCTCACCGTCGAACCTGAAATTTCGATCCCTCCGGATGCAATCGAGATCCACGTCAGCCAGGACGGCCTGATTAAAGTCCGTACGCAGGGCGATCCCGAGCTTTTCGAGGTCGGCCGTATCGAGCTGGCGCGCTTCCAGAACCCGGCCGCCCTGAACCCCATTGGCGGCAACCTCTTCGAGCAAACGGTGGCGTCGGGCCAGCCCTTGATCGGAACCCCCGGTGAGGAAGGGATCGGTGTCGTACGACAGGGCTTTCTCGAGAGCGCCAACGTCGACGTCGTACAGGAGATGGTCAATCTGATCTCGGCACAGCGTGCCTACGAGATCAACTCGAAAATGGTGACCACGAGCGACGACATGCTCCAGCTTGCCAACAACCTCAAACGATAAGCCGACCCACTATTGAGTAACCCGGTCATGTACGCCCTCCTCATCATCGGATTGATCCTACGGTCCACGTTCGTCCTTGCCTCGCCCGGCGTCGACGAACCGCAGGAAAAAGTTCGTGATGCAGCCGTGCAGGCCATTTCAGAGAGCTTCCCGGAAACGGTATCGTCAATTCAGATCCGTGTTGAGCGGGTCAGCAACGGGTTCAGCCCAACCGGCAAAGTGCGCGTCTCCTTTACGGATACCGGCGCCGTACCGCGGGCACGCACGCGCGTGGACCTGTTCGAGAAAAAACCCGATGGAACCTGGGCAAAAACCGGCTGGGCGATGTTGTACGTGGCGCACTTCGACTCCGTTGCCACCGCGCTCACTCGCCTCGATGCCGGCCAGAAGATCGAACCGTCGGACATCACCTACGCATGGATCGAAACGACACGCTTTAACGGCATCCCGCTTCGGCCAGAGGCATTTCGCGATGCTTCCGGCAATTTGTTCACGACCCGCTTGATAAAAGAAGGCGACGTGCTACGCGCCTCAGACGTTCGGCCCGAGTACGCGGTCCGTACCGGCGAAAGCCTTTTGATGCGGTACCGGCGCGGCGCGATCCAGCTCGATCTCACGTGCAAGGCGCGCGAAAACGGATTCGAGCAGGACGTCGTCCGTGTTTACTCGCCTGATACCGGGACGATGTACCGTGCGCGTTTGGTCGGTCCCGGCATCGCCGAATGGGTTGAGACGCTCTGATATCTACGATTACCAAAACTGTCGAGCCAACTTATGTACCGCACAGGCCCCTACATTAAAATCGCTTGCCTCTCCCTGCTGATAGCCGGTTTCGTTTTACCGGCTTACGGCCAGGTATCGATGTTCGCCGATCCCAAGGCACGGTCAGTCGGCGACATCCTGACGATCATCTTGGCGGAGAGGACCAACGCACAGCGGGAAAGCGGGTGGGAAAACCGCTCCAACGCCCACCTCTCCGGTTCCGGATCCGTCGAGGCCGACGACGATCTGAAAGACCGCTTTGGATTTGATGCGGGCATCACGAAGGAAGGGCTGAACCGAAACGAGTCGGTACAAAGCGACCTGCTTCACGGCACGATGACCGTGGTAGTCGTAGGTGTGGACTCAACGGGCAACCTTGCCATACAGGGTGAGCGCAGACTCAGCGTCAACGGCGAAGCCCACGTGATGAAGGTAAGCGGACTGGTTCGGCCTTACGACATCCGTTACGACAACTCCGTCCTCTCGTACCAGATCGCAAACGCCAACATCGAATATCGACGGGCGGGTTTTGGCCGCAAGTGGTTCAAACCCGGCGCGCTCGTCCGCTGGGGCGTCTACGCCCTCCTCGGCGCTGGAGCCTACTACGCATTAGGAAATTGACGGTCATGAGAACAGCTCGGTTCGTTTTTCTCTTTATCCTGTTATCCGCTCCTGTCTACACGGGACGGGCTCAGAGTGCCGGCGAGGCGCGTCTCAAGGAGCTCGTGGCGGTGGAAGGCGCCGCCCCCGTGCAATTGACCGGCTACGGCCTGGTCGTCGGGCTGGACAGGACTGGAGACCGCGCCAGAGGTGAACGCAATTCGCCGTATACCGTCCAGAGTATCGCGAACATGCTCAGGAGGTTCGGCATCTCGGTCGACCCGTCCATGCTGGCGTCCCGAAACGTCGCGGCTGTAATGGTTACCGCGACGATGGATGCGTTCGCACGACCAGGGAGCGCGATGGACGTAACTGTGTCTGCCCTCGGAGATGCCCGCTCCCTATCAGGGGGTGTGCTGCTCCAGACGCCGCTTCTAAACCCTACGACCAACATCGTCCACGCCATTGCACAGGGTCCCCTCTCGACGGGCGCCATTCTGGCATCGGGGCTTGGCTCGAGCGTACAGGTCAACTACACCAATACCGGACGTGTGCCGAACGGTGCAATCGTGACGACGGCCCCCGAACTGTCGATGGAGAACGTATCCACACTGGGGCTCGTCGTGAAACGGCCGGATTTCACCAACGCAATGCGGATATCAGAAGCCATTAACAGCGCTTTCCCGAACGCCGCCACCGTCGAACACGCCGGCCTGATCCGGATCAACGTTCCCCAGGTCGATGGGGGCACGCCGGGATTCCTTGCAGCCCTGGAAGCACTCACCGTACCGGTCGACATCCCCGCCCGCGTCGTCATCAACGAACGTACCGGCACCATCGTCGCCGGTGGGAACGTACGGGTGAGCGAAGTGATGGTCACCTACGGCGGCATCGTCATCTCGACGCAGACCGATCCGTTCGTATCGCAGCCTGCTCCCTTCTCCGGCGGCCAGACCGTCAGCGGCGCCGTGGGCACGGCCGGCGTCGAGCAGGAAATCGCTCGTTCCGTGGTGCTGCCGCCGAATACCGACGTCACGCAGTTGGCCACCGCGCTCAATGACCTCGGGCTGACGTCGCGGGACGTCATCGCAATCTTTCAGGCAATCGACCGCGCCGGCGCCCTTCAGGGCGAGCTGGTCATTCTATAGGTCCTGACCATGAAAATCGATTCCCTCCATACACAGGTACCGATCGATCCATTTGGATCAGCCCGCAAGCCCCGGAATATCGAAGAGGCCGCAAAGCAGTTTGAAGCGATCCTGGCGAGACAGCTGGTCCGATCGATGACCGACGGCCTGTTCAAAAGCAACTTCAGCGGTGAGGACGGCCCTGCCTGGATGGAGGGCTACAACGACACCCAGCGAGACCTGTTGACCGGCGTGCTGGCAGACCATCTCGTAAAGAGCGGAAAGCTGAAGCTTTCCGACATGTTGCTGCGCAGCTGGGAAAATTTGAATGACGGGCCGAGCGATAGTGCGGCGCAGGAAATCAATAAAACCGAGGAGGAAGGCCGATGACGACGCAAACGAAACGGACTGTAGATGAAGAAAGTGGTCCTCCCGTCCTTGCACGAGAATTGTTAAAGACGCTCATGCTGGAATATGAGGCCATGAAGGAGCTCGAATCCTCCATCGAAGGCCAGCTGGAAGCTCTGCGTACGATGAAGGTGGATCAGCTCGAAGAGCAAACACTCATATCGAGCGGACTGGCCGAGAAGCTGAAGGTGCTGCGACGAAAACGTGAAGGTCAGCTCCGGTTGTTGAGCAGGTTTCTCAATCAGAAGGACCATGCTTCCAGTCTTCAGGAAACGGCAGACGCTTTGAAAGACCTCGATCCGGTCACGAGCCGCGAGCTTCTGAGTTTTCGTTCGCGCATGCTCGATCTTGCGGGGACGACGAAAAACAGGTGCAGCGACCTCGAGTTTTCCTTGCAGCACGCCCTTCAGATGGGCCAGGAGATCATTGGACTCCTCCAGCTCAATGAGACCTCAACGGCTCGCGTGTATACGTCGAACGGTGTTCCTGCTCAGGCTACACAGGCACACTCCCTGGTCAATCAACTGGGATAATGAGTATTCATCAGCTCATAGAAATCGCACGGCGCTCCTTTCGCGTTCAGACGGCCGCCATGAACGTGGCCGGTCAGAACATCGCGAACGTTAACACCGAAGGGTACTCACGCCAGAGAATCGGGCTACAGGCGGACTCCCTGGCCAACAGGGGACTCCACACCCAGCTCGGTCCCGGGACGGTTACGGGCGCAGGTGTGTCGCTCCAGACCTTCGAACGGCTGCGGGACGGTCTCCTCGTCTCGGCGGGCTGGGAAGCCCGCTCGATGCTCGGATCAGCCGACGAAGAGCAACGAATCCTGAGCGCGCTCGAGGGACTGATGGCTTCTTCCGAAAAGGGCGCGCTGCAAAACGTCCTGGGTGAGTTCTGGAACGCTTGGGCAGACCTCGCCGACCACCCGACTGACGAGGGGGTACGCCTGGCCGTCCGAAGCGCCGGTGAAAACCTCACCCTCACCCTCAATCGCCTCAGCTTTGGGATCAAAGAGCTCGCCGATCAGACCTACGAAGCGCTTGCAGGCGGCATTACCGACATCAATAAGAAGATCGACGAAATCGCCAGGCTAAATGCGACCATCGAGCGTGCACGCATGACGGGTGCGCCCGACCTGGCCGCCGAAGACAAACGTGACCTCCTCGTCAAAGAGCTGTCGATGTTCGTGCCGCTACGCGTTCAGCAGGAGGCTCGCGGCGGCTATATGGTCACCATAAACGGCATGGCCGTCGTCCAGGGTGACAAAACCACACACCTTACCCTCTCGAACACGAGTGGGACCCCCACGGTCGAGTTTGGAACGACCGGTGTGGTCTTCAAGACCGATCCCGGTCAAAACGACGGCCGCCTGGGTGCTTGGCTCAGAACAATCAATACGACGCTGCCGGATACCACCGCGAAGCTGGACGAGCTGGCCAGGTCACTCGTCGCAGGTGTAAATGCGCTGCATGCCAACCCATTGGACGATGCCGGCAATCCGCTCGGTACACCGCCCGTTGACTTCTTCGAGCAGCCGGCCGATATCATGGACGTCAACGCGTCCAACATCCGGCTATCTGACGCTGTTACCGCCGATCATACGCTAATCGCACCCGTCGAAGCATTTTACGACGTTGGAGGGAAGCTGATCAGTATGGCTTCGGCCATCGCCGACCTCCGTACCACTAACCTTGGATCGTTAAGCACCACTACTGAATCTTTTACCATCGATCTGGCCTCCGCTATCGGCCAGAAGATCCATCAGGCGTCCTCACGTGCTGCAGGTCAATCCGCCGTTGTCGATCATCTGGATGCCATGGCAAATGGTGTATCTGCCGTTTCCATCGACGAAGAACTGACCAACCTGATCAAGTACCAGCAGGCCTACGCAGCAGCCGCCCGCGTATTGGCGACTACTCAGGTTCTTTTTGACGAGCTGCTGGAACTCTAAACGGACTACCTTAAGGCATGGACCCTTTATTCGTCGCGCGAGAGCGTAGCCTCTACCAGTTACTCACCACGCGCACCATTCAAAATCGTCAGAGGGAGATCGCCCGGCTGCAGGAGGAATCCAGCTCCGGCATCCGGGTCAACCGCCCTTCCGACGACCCTACCAGCTACGCCCTGGCACGAAAGCTCGACGTCATCAACGACCGGTACGAGCATTACCAGAAAACGATCGACTCCGCTCGTAACTGGGTCAACCACACGCAGGAAGCACTCGACCAGCTCGTCGAGTTCTATACGGAAGCCTATGAAAGAGGCATTCGGATAAGGAATGACACATTTTCCGCCGACGAGCGAAACGACTACATCCAGCGTATCGAGTTCATCCTCCAGAACGTACCCGATCAGCTCAATTCGAAGTTCGGAGACGAGTATCTGTTTGCCGGATCGAGGAGCACCCAGAAGCCGTTCAGCTCGACGGTCGATAACACCGCAACCCCGCCCCAGGTTACCGTGACGTACCACGGCACCCCCTACGTAGCTGACGGCTCACGTGGAAGCCGAACGCGTCACATCGCCCCGGGCATCTCGCTCGACATCGCCCTCAACGGACAGCGCCTGTGGGAAGTACACGACTCGACCGACGGCACCACCTTCACCATAACGGACGCCCTCCAGGACCTCGCCAACGCCCTTTACGCCGACGATGACGCCGCCATCGAAACGGCGCTGGGACGGGTTCAAATGGCGCGCGACCACGTGATTTCGCTCACCGCCGAAACGGGCAATCTCGCCAACAGGCTGTCCATCGTGTCTGACCAAATGCGCGAAACGAGCCTGCTACTAGAGGAACGCCGTTCCCACCTCGAAGACGCCGATCTGATCGAGACGCTCATGAACCTGCAACGCGAGCAGCTCGGCCTCGAGGCAGCCCTGAAAACGACGGCAAGCCTCATACAAACGACCTTGCTCGATTACCTGCGATAGACCACGCCACAATTGCCAGGACTCAACCGACACCCCAGCCGCAACACCAGAACCATGTCAGTCAACAGCTCGAGTTTCGAAACCCTTTTGCCGCCCATACTGACATTCACGCGGGTAGAAGGAGTTCCTGCCGCCGTTAAGCCCGTTTGGGAAGCCATGCGGAGGCATGACTGCCGAACGGCTCTATCGACAGGGCGAGAGCTATTGCAAACCACGAGTGACACGGCTCTCTTGATCGCCCTTGCCGTGGCTGAAATGAACACGGGTAATAGCAGCCAGGCGCGGATGCTGGCAAATACGGCGCTCCAGCGTTGCCCGGTTCAATGGGCTGGCCACCGGGTCATTATCGAAGTGCTTCAACTGGAAGGACGCCACGACGAAGCCTACCTCTACACCTCGATGCTGAACGTCCCGGACGGCATTCCGACCTGGGATGAGCCGCTGAGTCTTCGAGATCAAAACCTGCTCGGCGCAGCACTGGCGTGGAAGGTGCGGGACTGGGAAGGAGCCTTTCAACACGTATCGCTGGCCTATCCCGAAGGGATTGAATCAATTCCCGACGACCTATTGGACGACGTTTTCCGCCTTACCCTCTACCTTAACAAGGCAGATCTGGCAGCCCGTGTCGCCCGCAGAATGATCAAGGGACGATCCATCCATTACGCCGATGTCCTGCTACAAACCTTCGTGCAGCAGGGCTGGATCGATCACGCCCTTTCCCTTTACAGAACCATTTTCAATCAATCCCCCGAGGACCCGCTATTACGCCGCCGTATGGTCGGGCTTTGCATCCGAACCGGAGCAATCGAAGAAGCACGCCGACTATCACGACCCGGAGCACTGGAGATATATCCTTGAACCGGTATAACCGATTCCAACGACCTATGTCCACCGACGGATACATAACTACGACCGAGACCCCTCGAAGGACCCTGAGCAGGCTTGAGCTGCGTTGCCCGCCTCTTCCACAGACGCTCGTGGAAGCGATGGACCTCATCGATCACCCCGAGAAGCTCGAAGTCGGTCCCGTTGCAGAAATGGTTCAGCGCGATCCGGTCGTGGTCGCCCGGTTGCTCCACATCGTAAACTCTGCGTACTACGGTCTCCGCCACTCCATCAGCAGCGCCGAGCGTGCGGTCGTCATGCTCGGTCCCGTTGCCGTCGCCGGCATCGTCGTGGGCATGAACATGCTCAAGCTAAGGAAAGCCATTGACGGCCCGGTAGAAGCGATCTTCAACAGTCTCATCCGGCACAGTCTCGCCACCGCTTTCCTTACCCGCCACCTGCTCGACGGATCACCACGCGATCGCACCGAATTCGCTCGCCAATACCCAAACCGCATCGGTGTAAGCTTCACAGCCGGACTTCTCCACGACTTCGGGAAGATCATCCTGGTTTTCAACTACCCGAAGGAAGCCGTCGAGTTCTATCAAAAACAAACGCTTACGAAACACGTCGACGATCCGGACCTTCGCGTCCTCGAACAGCTGCTCTTCGGCTACGACCATACTGAAGCCGGAGAATTCGTTGCACGGAAGCTCAACTTTCCCGACCTCCTCGTTGACGTCATCCGTCTGCATCACGAGCCGACGTATCCCGAAGGAATGTCGGAATCGGACCGAATCCTGCGGGCTACCACTGCTGCCAACCTGGCCGCGAAAGCCATGGGCTACTCCTTCACACATGCCTTGACGTGGGAAGAGGCGGCAAATGATGCGATCTGGCCACTCTTAATCGAACGCGACCTTGGCCACCTTGACGATGCGGAAGCCCTCATCGCAGAAATCGTCGACCTTCAGGAGCACCTCGATACGTACGTCCAAAACATGATGACCGGCCCACAGGAAGCCAATAAGAAGCAACCCAATGGCCGGTCCCACCTGCACCTCGCGTGAGTCATTGAAATGCTGAAAGGAGTGCACTAACAACAGGCCGCTGATGGCGCAGATGATTGCATTTGGTTTTTAGAGGCTTTCCCAAGGTTTGGACGTCTCAGGCTATTGATACACTCAACAAGTACGTCATCTCCGCGAAGGCGGAGATCCAGGCGACGGCGCCGTTAGGCTATAGGGTTCTACCTCGCGCGGCC
>CBINFS010000006.1:0-152868 GCA_966250015.1 uncultured bacterium
GAAAACCCCTTTGAAATCGAAAACGCACGGATCCATCTCTCCCCAAGATACCCACAGCCCGTGCCGAACGGCGCTGATTGCTTGGTGCCAGTAAAGAGAGGCAGTGCCGTGAGCGCCATTCGCTAAACGCGCGATGGATCCCCTACGCACATCCCGGCGATTTCAGAATCGGTGCCGGGAGAAAACTAAGCGGCGAACCATACTATTGGCTTGGTTTTGTCGTTGTGCCACACACCTTATCAAAACGTCATTCGGGCCCCCGAGCCGGAATCCAGGAAAGCGACACACGGGGCAGAACCGAATAGCAAGACGAAACTGTTTCCTGGATCTCCGCCTTCGCGGAGATGACGTATTTGGTTAGCGTTGCTGGTATCATTAGACGTCCTACCTTCGTCTTCACGCCTTCGCGTGCATAAATAAAAAGCCCCGGCCTCGTGGTGAGGAAGCCGGGGTGATCTATGTTAAACGCCGTTAGTGGGTCGGGTTAGCCGGCCTGAGGCGTTGATTCCGACGTGCCGTTCAGCTCGTCGATGAGCGCCTTTGCCTTTTCGAGGGCGTTCTGGGCGAGCTGGTTGGCATTCAGGACGTCGCCCTGTTCGAGCGCCGTGATGGCGTCTTTCAGCAACGCTTCGGCGTCGCCGGCGTCTTCGGTGATAGCCACGAGCGCAACTTTGTCCTTGCTGCGGGGCGCCTTTGCGGCGAGCTCGCGAGCCGTGGCGACGGCCGCTTGCGCTTCTGCGATCAGATTCTGTGTATTGGTGAACAGCTCCTCCTTACGGGTCTCGACCTGTTCGATTGCCGACATCGCGGTGGTCTGCACGAACGAAATCAGCTCGGCGACGTGTGAATAGTCGCGGGTAAGGGCAGACTTCGCATTCTGCTCTTCAAGTTCGGCCTGTGCAGCGGCAAAAGAGTCCTGAGCGGCCTGATACAGGTCCGCGACGTACAGGTCGGCCTCGACCTGGTCGGCTGAGTCAAGCGCGGCCAGCGCTGCATCGAACTCGGCGGTCGGGGCGGTAGAACAACCGGATAGGAATAGCCCGCCGACAAAAAGCAGGGTGATAACGGAAACCGTTACGTATTTCATTGTATAGTTGCCTCCTCAAAGGCTGGGGGTTGTGGTTACAAATAGAGGCCGGCTGGGTGACCCGGCTTTTAAAAGCAGCCACAAAGATCCCGTGGAACGGGCTCAGTTGCATAAATAAGGGGTTAAAGACGTGAATCCGGCGGATTAAAAAATCCTTAAGTAGCATTTCGATACAGCGTAACCAGTAGGTCATAAAGGCAAAAATGCCTGAATATATTTGTATAACCTCTTGCTTATTAGCAGCGGACGTAGTATTAGGAGATATGAAGCGTTAATTCCAAAATCGAACCAACCTTACCGGTGGTCGCCTGCGACAGAAGCGTTACGAACGAAGCGGGGAAGAAAGGCAGATTACTCGGACCAGTATTCGCGTTACGATCAATAAAGCTGCTGTATACATCGTTTCAAAAAACTGTCGAGGTAGTCGTATGGAACGCAAGAAGTTTCGCGTGTATCTGGAAAACGGTTCCACGTTTACCATTGATGCCGCCTCTTACTCATTCGAGAAGGACGAAGTCGTATTCCGGGACGAGCATGGCAAGCCCATAACGGACCGCTACATTGATTCGGACCTTGCCGTGGCGATCGTTCGTGTGGATCGGCCTGAGATCAAACCGCGTTCAGAGCGGGGGCGTATGGAGCCAGCCGTGTAGGATTTTTTTAAACCCTCGGATTAGAAGCGCTTCCATACGTTTCGACCGTGAGACGTAAGCGTGAGTTGGGGTAGTACGGTCGTTTCGGGATTACCGAGACGACCGTACGTGCTTTTGGACTATTCAAATCGGAGGGACTCTACGGGGTCGACGGAGGCGGCTTTCCGCGCCGGGAAATAACCCGCCAGCAGGCCGATGAGGGTCAGAACTGCCACCGTTATAAGCGCGGAGGGGATCGAAAGCTGAGGATTGGCCAGGAACTCCATGGCGCCCCCCTTATTGTCGATCCCGCTGATGAGCGAAACGGCGAGGATCGAGAAGCCCAGACCCACCGCGCCACCGGTCAAGGCAATCAGCAGCGCCTCGAAGATGACCTGTAGCTTGATGTGGTGCTTGCGGGCGCCCAGCGCGAGCTTGACGCCAAACTCGCGCGTACGCTCGCGTACCGTGACGTACATGATGTTTGCCACACCTACACCGGCAAGCAGCAATGTGAGTCCGCCAACCACGACCAGGAAGATCTGGATTCCCAGGAAGACCTTCGACATCTCCTTTTCCGCCTCGATGAAGTCCCAGACCCCCAGGGCGCGTTCGTCGGTGGGGTCAAACTGGTACTTGCGCCCCATGACGCGGTAGATTTCCTGTTTGATAAAGGGCGCGCGTTCGAGCGATCGTGGACGAACGATCAGGTGGTTGACGTTCCGGTAGCCGTAGATGGCCCTGAACGTGGTCGACGGGATGATCGCCCGTTCGGCGTCCGGGCCGTTGTTCATCGCCGTCTGCATTTTTTTCTGCATGACGCCTACGACGGTGAACGGCAGCCCGTCGATCATGAGCGTCTGGCCGATGGGTGAGATGCCGGGAAAGAGGCGTTCGGCAATGGCATCACCAAGGAATACGACGCGCCTCCGCTCTTTGCTGTCGATGACGTTCAGGAAACGCCCACCAGCGGCCGGATAGAGACGGCGCAGGTCCTCGAACGATGGATCGACGCCTTCCATGAACGTTGTGGTTTTTATTTCGCCGGCCTTCAGGCTGGCCCCCCACCTACCGTAGGAAACGCTCCCCATTTCGAGCTCGGGGATCGTTTTCAGCAAGGTACCCAGGTCCTCTTCTCTGAGCCTGACGGGTCGGCCTTTGGCGAGGCCTTCGTATGGCTTGCTCGTTTCGCCGCCGTAGATCATGAAGATGTAGTTTCCGGCATTGAGGAAGCCATTCTTCATAGTATTGCCCAGGCCGCTGCCGAAAGCATACAAAAGCACGACGGCGATCGTCCCCCACGTGATGGCAAACATGGTGAGGAACGCACGTGTTTTCTGGGTTTTCAGGTCGTCCCAGAACTCCTGGATCAGAATCTTCCACATGGCTGGCTCAGAGGTTCACCGGTAAGGGTGGGGTGTTAACGCAGACACTCGACGGGGTCGAGTCTCGACGCTTTCCTGGCAGGGAAGTAGCCTGCAAAAAAGGCGATCACAGCAAGCAGTCCCATGGTCGTCATCGCCACGAGGGGCGACATCTCAGGGGTTCCGACAAAATCCTTGATGGGAAGGTACGCAAGGCCCTTGATGATGAAGATGGAGAGTCCGAAGCCGAGGGCGGCGCCAAATGCAACAATCATGAAGGTTTCTATGAAGATCTGGCTCAGGATGTCGAACCGGCGCGCGCCGACGGACCGCTTGATGCCGATTTCCGGGGTTCGCTCTCGCACCACGACGTACATGATGTTCGCCACCCCGATCCCGCCGACGGTCATGGTGAAGCTGCCGATGATCATCATGAAGATGTTGAACCCCAGGTGGAAATACTTCAGGAACCGGTCCATGTCGTTCGTATCCCACACGGCGAGGGCGTCTTTGTCGGTGGGGTCGAACTTGTGCTTGCGTCCAAGCACTTCATACATGGCCGTTCTGACCTGAGGGCTCCGGTCGGGATCAGTGGGTTTGTAAAGGATGTTGGAGAGGTACGTCTGCCCGAAAACCGACTTCAGCGTGCTGGCGGGGATGAAGATGCGGTCCTGGTCGCGGGTGTTGTAGGACGAGTTCTGAATTTTTTTCTGCATGACCCCGACGACGGTGAAGGGGGTCTGGCCTACGAGCACCTGTTTTCCGACTGCCGGTTGATCGGCGAAGAGGAGGCGCTTGATTTCGTCGCCGAGCACGACCACGCGTCTTCGCAGCTTCAGGTCCAGATCGTTGATGAATCGGCCACCCGGTTCGACGATGATGTTCCGCATGTCGCCGTAGACCGGGTATATGCCCGTGATGCCGGGCTGCGTTACCGATTCACCTACCCGCACCGGAACGCCGTGCTGCATGAATTCCGGGCTGATTTCGGCAATGTCGCTGATTTCGGTTGCAAGCAGGAGGGCGTCCTCCTCGCGGAAACGGATCGGCCGTCCGTCCGGGAATCCTTTGTACGGCTTGGTCGTCTGTCCGGGCCATACGACGACGATCCCGTCACCCATGCCGTGCATGTTTTTGCGGTTCTGCTTTTCGAGACCGACGCCGAAGGCGAGGAGCACGACGACGGCGACGGTGCCCCACGTGATGCCGAGCACGGTAAGTATCGTGCGGAGCCGTTGCGTTCGCAGATCCTGAATGAACTGTTGCAATGCGACGAAATTGCGCATGGTCGTGGCCGACT
The DNA here is from genome assembly GCA_966250015.1 of uncultured bacterium. Lineage (GTDB taxonomy): Bacteria > Bacteroidota > Rhodothermia > Rhodothermales > DASSAV01 > CBINFS01. The sequence goes on from CBINFS010000006.1 coordinate 4,384, forward strand.
ACTGGATCTCTTTCAGTTCTTTTTCTTTCAGGCGCTGGCCTTCCTCGAGCCCGCTGACGACTTCGATGTTGATGGCGTCGCTAAGGCCGGTCTGTATCTGCAATTCCTCAGTCGTTCCGTCTTCTTTAAGCAACGTGACGCGCGCCGTATCGCCCGAGAATGTGATGACCCGTTCGGGGATCATCAGGACGTCCTCCCGCTTTTCGATGATGATGTCGGCGTTGGCCGAATAGCCAGCGCGAAGTGTAACCGGGACCGGGTCGGCTTCCGGATGCCGTGGATCGCGCTGTACGGCTTCGGTGATCTCGATCTCGATCGGGAAGACAGTGCTGTTCTCTTCCTTTTTGGCTTTGAGCCAGATTTTCGAAACGACGCCCTTGACGGTCGCATTGGCCAGCGCGCCGACGTTCAGCTCGACCTCCATGCCTTCCCGCAGGCGGCCGACGTCGATTTCGTCCACGGTACCGCGGAAAATGAGGTCCTCCATGTTCGCCATCGTCATGAGGACGGTGCCGTCCTGGTAGGACGTCAGCGGGACGATGGGGTCGCCGATCTCGACTTCCTTTTCGAGGATGTAGCCACTGACAGGTGCGCGCACGACGGTTTCGAAGTCGCCCTTTTCGGTCGAGACCTTGCCTTCACGGAGCAATGCGAGGGCTTCCCGCGCCATTTTGACGTGGAGCACGGCCTCTTCGTAGCTACGCTTCGTGCGTTCATACTCCTGCTCGGAGATGAGCTTCTTGTCCAGGAGCTGCTGCTGACGCTCGTACTCGGTCTTGAGGTTGTTCAGCTCGATCTCGCGCAGCTCGATCTGCCGTTCGGCGTCGACGAGCTCTTTCGGGGTCGGGTTCGGCAGGATTTCGAGCAGGGGCGTGCCGGCGCGGACAAAATCGCCCACGTCTGCAAACTGCGCTTTGACCACACCTGAGAACTGCGACTTGACGCTGACCTCTACACGGGGTTCAATGGTGCCCACTGCAAGCGCCTTGTCGACCAGGTCACCACGGGTTACCTCAACGGAAGGGACTTCGGCCTCTTTGTTCGAACTATTCGAGGACCGAACAAACGCAGTTATGGCTACGGCGAGCCCGATGACGACTACTGCGTAAATGGCTTTCTTAAGGTGTCTCATTTCTCGTTCGCGTGTTTTCGCATCAAGACGTGTCGGATCAGAGTGTGAGGCAGACGTGGTCTGTCCGTCTTTCGGCTGCGTCTACGTGTACTTTGATTAGAGGTTACAACGGAGTATTTGTCGATTCTTATCTTACTCGACGCCAGTTACACACTAGACCATCGATATCTCTATGAACTACAGACGATTTGGACGAACAGGATGGCAGGTGAGTGAGATCGGGTACGGGATGTGGGGCATGGGAGAGTGGAAGGGATCGGACGATGCAGAATCGATCGATTCCCTCGAGCGCGCCGTCGAGCTGGGTTGCAATTTCTTCGACACTGCCTGGGCTTACGGAGCCGGGCACAGCGAAAAGCTGCTCGGGAGTCTGCTCCGCAATCATCCCGATAAAAAATTGTACACGGCTTCCAAAATTCCACCGAAAAACCGCAAGTGGCCGAGCAAACGTGAGTACACGCTCGACGAGGTTTTCCCGCCCGATTACATCGAGGAGTACGTAGAGAAGAGCCTGAAGAACATCGGCGTCGAGCAGATCGACCTCATGCAGTTCCACGTTTGGGAGGATCAGTGGGTCGAAGACGACCGGTGGGCGAAGGCTATTGAACGGCTCAAGCAGCAGGGGAAAATCGGCGCTGTGGGGATCAGCCTGAACCGGTGGGAGCCGTGGAACGGGGTGCGGACCGTCAGGAGCGGGCTCGTCGACGCCGTGCAGGTGATATACAACATATTCGACCAGAATCCCGAAGACGAGCTTTTCCCGGCGTGTCGGGAGATGGACGTGGCGGTGATCGCCCGGGTCCCCTTCGACGAGGGAACGCTGACGGGTACCCTCACGAAGGACAGTAAATGGCCCGAAGGCGACTGGCGGAACACCTACTTCGTGCCGGAGAACCTTCACGCCAGCGTCGACCGTGCGGAGGCGTTGCGCCCGCTCATTCCTCAGGGTTCGACCATGCCCGAGATGGCGCTGCGGTTCATCCTCTCGAACCCGGACGTCAGCACGACCATACCGGGCATGCGTAAAATCAAACACGTGGAGGCCAACATTGCGGCGAGTGACAAAGGACCCCTCGACGAGACGCTCATTGCACGCCTCCGCGAGCATCGGTGGGACCGGCAACCTACCGAATGGTCGCAGTAATCACCGGAAGGATCGATTTTGACTACTTCTTGACGTCGATTTGTTGTATAGTATTCTTCGACAATGTGGTCGTGATGTAATCATCCGGGACGAATCATGAATAGAAAACTGCGCAGAGATCTGATAACCGCACTTTTGATCCTTGTTGGCGTAGCCGCCGTGATGATTGTGATCGGTCTGCTGTCGTAGGGTAGATGCATTCCACTGATGCACGCCAGGCATCGAGTACGGACGAAGGAATTGAGGGCGCGAACGGAAGAAGGAGGGTTCTATGAAACAACGAATCGATACCTGGATCATTATCCCAGCCGTGCTGGTGGTTACAGCCGGCGTGGCTGCCTGCGATCGAAGCAAGGAAGGTTTTGACGAGCTCGACGCCCAACAGCCCAACCATTTCGTCTATTCGTGCGTTGACGGATACCGTTTCAGCGCCCGGCTCTACGGTGACTCGGCGACCGTCGACCTGGGAGACCGCGTGCTCACCCTGCCGAGAGCCGACCTGGCAACGGGCGGCCGGTTCGAAGCGGGTGGGGTCGTGCTTCACGTGGAGGGCGGGCAGGCTCGGCTGGACGACGTGGGCACCTCGCACGAAGACTGCGAGGGCATTCGCGCGGACAATCCGTGGGCAGCGGCGCGACTGATGGGGATAACCTTCCGGGCAGTCGGGCAGGAACCGGGATGGACGATCGACATCGTTCCGCAGCGGCAGCTCCGATATTCCGGAGACTACGGCGCCACGCGGATCCTCTTCCCGGCTGCAGAGCCTGTCAGGGACGACTCCGCCGGTTCGGTCACGTTCCAGGTTGACACAACCGGTCACAGCCTCGTGATGGTCGTGCGCACCGAGCCCTGCCAGGATTCTATGAGCGGCGAAGAGTTTACGCATTCCGTGGAGGTTCAGGTGAATGGTGATTCGCTCAGGGGTTGCGGAAGGGGCATTCCAACGGGGGACCTGACCGGCACGTACTGGAGGCTCGTCGAGATGGAGGGCAACCCCGTGGCGGCCGGGATGGCTGGCCGAGAGGCCTACATCCGGTTTGACGGAGCGGAATCACGTGTCGGAGGCTCGACCGGTTGCAATCAATTCGGTGGGACGTATGAGGCAGCCGGAGACAGCCTGCGGTTCGGACAGCTCATCATGACCCGCATGGCGTGCCTGGAAGGCGATTTGATGCAGCAGGAACAGCGATTCCAACAGCTCGTGAGCGAGGTGGACCGGTTTGCCATTCGAGAAGACTCGCTCACATTTTTCGTTGCCGAAAATCCGGTGATGCAGTTCGTTGCTGACTACCTTCGGTGAGGCGCAAAAATAAAAAAGGCGACAGGGAGCCGTTTATTGAGCCTCCAGGTCGCCTTTTGTATTGGGTCTCCGGTCGGGGCTAATCCCGGGGGTAGGGATAAACGTCTTTGAGGAGGTACTGAAGCTTGCTCCGGCCTCTGTTGATGCGGCTTTTTACCGTTCCCATCGGGAGCCCGGTGATTTCTGCGATCTCTTCGTAGGCGAGCTGTTGCACGTCGCGGAGCACGACGACTTCTCGGAACGAGGCGGGGATCATGTCCAGCGCTTCACGGATGTATCGATCCTGAAGCTGGCTCTCCGCATATTCGTCCGGCGTAAAAGCTTCGTCAGGTACGGCGAGATCGTATTCCTCATCTTCGCGATTGACCGCCTGGATCGAGTAGACGCGGCGTCGTTTTCTTTTGCGGTACTCCGACCGCGCCAGATTGCCTGCGATCGTATAGAGCCAGGTGGAAAACCTTGCGATGCGTTGATAGGAATGGCGATTTCTATACACGCGAAGGAAGGTGTCCTGTAGCAGGTCCTCGCACCGGCGAACGTCGCCGAGGAACCCGTAAAGGTAGTGTATGAGCCGGTCGGAATAGCGTTCAACGAGTATATTGTAAGCCTCGACGGAGCCGTTTTGGAAGAGTTCCATCAGGTCTTCGTCGTTCTTGTCCTGAAGCACCTGGTACCGATTGGAGCCGTTCGAAAGGAGGTTGCCGATCCTTAAGGATTCTGTAGTATCTGACACGGTATTTCTATTTAAATATGTTACGAAAAGGTTTAGAATAAACTGAGACCGACTCCCAACGAGACATTCATGCCTGTTGAAACAACCAATCGGCCGTCAAATTAATTATTTGCAATGAGCATGAGCACCTGTCGTTCCGTAACAAACTGGTAAGCCGGTTGTTTTGCAGGATTTGTTGCATGTTTCCTACAATGCGAGTCCGATCCGTGAGGATATCTTCTGTACGTATTATCTGACTTGAGGCATCAAATTAGCCTTGCAATAACTGTTTGTTTCAATTCCTTCAAACACGAAACGACGGTGCAACATGAACCGTGTGAATCAAATATTTCTCTTGCTTATTTTTCTATCCATTCTTCTGATATACTCCGGTGGCTTCAAGGCGGCGTTGGCACAGGATGAACGCGGGGAAAAGGTCGTTCTTGCGATCCACGGCGGCGCCGGTGCGATGGAGCGGGGAAGCATGTCGGCTGAGCGGGAGCAGGCATATCGTACGAAGCTCGAAGAAGCGCTTAAGACCGGGTATGCCGTGTTGCAGCAGAACGGGAGCAGTCTGGATGCCGTCGAAGCGGCCATTCAGGTCCTCGAAGAATCGCCGCTCTTCAATGCAGGCCGTGGCGCCGTACTCACCAACGAAGGCACGGCCGAGCTCGACGCTTCGATCATGGACGGGAAGACCCTGACGGCAGGCGCCGTGGCGGGCGTAAAGCGAGTCAAGAGTCCGATCCAGCTCGCCCGTATGGTGATGGAGCGGTCGCCGCACGTCATGTTCGCCGGGGAGGGGGCGGAGGTGTTTGCCCGCGAGCAGGGGCTCGAGCTGGTGCCCAACGAATACTTTCGAACGGAAGAACGGGTCAAACAGCTTCAGCGGATGAAAGAATCCGGAGCGGCTCGTTTCGAGAGCGAGCCCTTCGAGAAGTACGGCACCGTGGGTGCAGTCGCGCTTGACGAAGCGGGCAATCTTGCGGCAGGAACGTCGACCGGAGGGATGATGAACAAACGGTTCGGCCGCATCGGTGACTCACCAATCGTCGGCGCCGGAACGTACGCCGACAATACCACTTGCGCCGTTTCGTCTACCGGGCATGGGGAATACTTCATTCGGGGCGTCGTGGCGTATCGGATCTCGGCGCTCATGCAGTACGGCGGGCTTTCGCTTGCCGAATCGGCGGCCGCCGTCATCCATGGGACGCTTACCGAGATGGGCGGCACGGGAGGGGTCATTGCACTGGACCGTGAAGGGAACGTCGCGATGCCGTTCAATACGACCGGCATGTTCAGGGGCTACATAACGGAATCTGGCGAAACGAAAGTCTTAATCTATCGCGACTGATGGGTCGGAATGCCGTGGAGTGTCCATTCCAAAAGACGGAATGTGTCTCAGGCATTGATGTAAAGGTGCAGCTTTTCCTGTATTGGGATGGATGGTTTTACTGTTGTTTTTGTCTGCCGTTTGAGGCGCTAAGTGCTGAAATAACAAATCTTAGTGCCTGTGCCGAATGGAGGCCACTGGGAGTAGTTACGCCGTCTTCAAAACCCGAGGCGCATATTTTGTAGTCCAACCGGGCGGGAGGCGATTAACCGTATCCATCAGTCAGCCCGTCGAGGTCTCATTATGAAACGGTATCAATTATTCCTGTCTTTGTTTGTGTCGTTGGCACTGCTTGGATTGCCGGGATGTCGTGGTCCGGAAGGTCCTCCGGGGCCGGGCAACGCCGAGGTTTTCAGCCACGAGGTGAATTTTCGCATGGCCGACGCCCAGGTAAACGGTCCCGTCGCGTCGGTGCAGTACGACGTGCCGGGCATCACGCGGACGGTTGTGGACGAGGGCGCCGTGCTCGTCTTTTTCCGCGAGCAGAACACGTGGACGGCGATGCCCTTCACCTACGGGTACGACAACCCCGACGTCGAAGCCGTTGACTACATCGTGACCCTGGGATTCGGCTACGACGTAGGGTTCCTGGAGGTTTTCTACGAGCTTTCGGTCGACTCGGTGGATCCGCGGACCGAACCGGATCGCAGGTTGAAAATCGTGATCATCGAGAGCTTTCCGATCGGAAAGATGCCGATCGACGTGACGGACTACGAGCAGGTGAAGCGTTATTTCGGCCTGCCTGATTAAATAGTCATTAAGCCCGGCGGAAGGCTGTAACTTCTGCGTACCCCGCCGGTGCAGGCTTATGATATCCCGTCTGCCTGCCGATACTCCCGGCGTAGCACTAGGAGATCAGCCACGAATAGCAGTCAATGGATTTCAAGAAGCCTCAGAATGAAAACAACAATCAAAGGCGGGTCTCAACTCCGTACCTCCGGCAACTCATTTCGGACTTTTACCGGACTGCACTGACCGACTACGAAAAAGCAGGCAGCCCCTTCGGCCCCCGGACGGATGCGATGTTGATCTGGTTCGAGTACGGGCAGGAGACCACGACAAATTGAACGCATATAATGGGACCTGTTGCCCGAGTCACGTGGCAGCAGGTCCTTTCACAACTTACTGGAGACTGATGCGTTACCAGTTTGTCCACATTCCTCAAGCATCGTGTTGCCTATCGGGTCAATGCTACAATCCGGCAGTTACAAGCTTCGACTGCGACTGATACTCCCTGCTCTGACTGGACTTTTTTTGCTTTTCGGGCCGCTGCTCGCCGGTTGCGAACGGGCTGCAACGGAAGAAGAAGTCACCGAATCGGCGTCGTATTACGAGGAGCGTGGGGAGAAAAGTGAAGGGGGCACAGGCCGCTACTACCTCGGCCGTGAAATTGCGGAAGTCCTCGGCCATCCCGGAGCCGAATGGATGGACCGTCCGGCGCGGGAGGTCCAGGAGCTGCCCGGCCGTGTGATTCAAGCCCTCGACCTTCGCCCCGCAGACGTGGTGGCCGACATCGGCGCGGGCACGGGATATTTCACGTTTCGAATCGCGCCGCACGTACCCTACGGGAAAGTGTACGCCGTCGACATCGACGAAGAGATGCTCCGGCTGGTCCAGGAGAAGATGGAAGAAACCGGCATCAAAAACGTCGTGCCCCATCGGGGAAGCGTTACAAGTCCGCACCTTCCTGCCGGGCAGATAGACGTCGTGTTGATCGTCGACGCCTACCACGAGTTTTCCCATCCGCGCGAGATGATGGAAGGCATCAGGGAAGCGTTGAAGCCCGGGGGGAGGGTCGTTCTCGTGGAATACCGGGGTGAGGACGAGACGTTGCCGGTCGCTCCTGTTCATCGCATGACCGAAGAGCAGGCAAGGAAAGAGATGAGTGCGGTGGGGCTCATCTGGAGAGAAACCAAGGACTACCTGCCACAGCAGCACATCCTGATCTTCGAAAAACCGGTGGATTGATGGAACCCGTTGAATACCCGATCGACGGAATCCTCGACCTACACGTGTTCGACCCGGCCGACGTGGGGGATCTCGTTCCGGAATACCTAGACGCCTGCTCGAAGAAGGGGATTTACCGGGTGCGGATCATCCACGGTAAGGGGAAAGGAGTGCTTCGGCGGACGGTCCACGCCATTTTGGACCGCCTCCCTAACGTGGTATCGTACCGCCTGGCGTCCGAGGATTCAAGCGGCTGGGGCGCGACGATCGTCGAGCTGCGCCCCCCATCGCCGTGATCCTGTCACTTGTTCTCGCGCACTTCGAGGAGCTCGACCTCGTAGATCAGTTTGGCATTTGGAGGGATCACGTAGTTTCCCGACTCGTCCTTCGCCCCTTCTTCGCCGTAGGCCAGCGAAGGTGGGATCGTCAGCTTACGTTTTCCGCCGACCCTCATACCGACCAGGCCCCGGTCCCAACCTTCGATGACTTCTCCCGCTCCCAGGACGAACTCGTAGGGCTGGCCTTTGTCGTACGATGAGCCGAACCGGGTTCCGTTCTCCAGCCAGCCGGTGTAGTGAACCCTTAGCGTAACACCGTATTCGGCGACGGCAGGCGGTCCGACGATGATGTCCTCGATGATAAGCTCTTCGTCCGGTTCTTCGGCGGAATCACAGCCAGCCCACAAAAGAACGAGCACCGGAAGAGCGAAGAGAAGCCCGATTACGAGACGAATGGTTAGTTTCACGTCAGAACCTGGGGTCTGTTTTTGTACCGGAAAGATGCTCGAAGACAAGCGGAAAGCAGGTGAACGTGTGCACCCCTTTCCAATCGAAGCGCCGGGCGCTGCACGAAAAGATACAACGAATCAAAATAGGTAGTTATTGCCGGGTGAAGTGAGAAAAGCGATAAACCGTAATTGGCCGATCGGGATGGAAATAAAAGCGATAGGCACTCAATTTATATAGGGTAAAAAAGCCGCCCCCCAAACGGAGGGCGGCTTGATTGATCGGTTGGATGTGGATCAGCTTTTCGCAGCCTGGATGCGCTCGAGGTCGGCGATCCCGTTGCGCACGTGTGCGGCCGATTGTTCGAGAAGCGCCCGCTCTTCGTCGTTGAGTGAGACTTCGACCACTTCCTCGACGCCGTTGCGTCCAAGCCGCGCCGGTGCGCCGATGAACAGGTCTTTCAGGCCCCATTGCCCATCGAGCCATACGGCGCAGGGCAATACCCGGCCGGAGTCTTTCACAATTGCCTCGACCATCTCCGCGGCGGCTGCGCCGGGTGCGTACCAGGCGCTGGTGCCCATGAGCTTGACGATCTCGCCGCCACCAACCTTCGTCCGTTCGACGATCTGATTGATCTGCTCGCTGTCCATCAGCTCGGAGAGCGGGATGCCACCGACCGTCGTGTAGCGCGGAAGCGGCACCATCGAGTCGCCGTGGCCGCCCATCAGGAGAGCCTGGATGTCACGTACCGATACGTTGAGCGCGGCGGAGATGAATGCCCGGTAACGCGCCGTGTCGAGCACACCGGCCATCCCAAGGACCTTGCGTGCGTCGAAGCCGCTCGTCTTGTAGGCGACGTACGTCATGATGTCGAGCGGGTTCGAGACGACGATCAGGATTGCATTCGGGCTGCGCTCGACGAACTGGCGGACGACCGACGCGACGATGTCGGCATTTTTGGCGAGCAGGTCGTCGCGGCTCATGCCGGGTTTACGGGCGAGGCCGGCGGTGATCACGCAAATGTCCGACCCTGCGGTGTCGGCATAGTCGTTGGTGCCGGTGATGCGGGTATCGTAGAGGTGGATGGGAGCGGCCTGCTGCATGTCCAGGGCTTTACCCTGAGGTAGACCTTCGACGATGTCGATTAGCACGACTTCCTTCACCATGTCCTTGCGGGCGATCGATTCCGCGACGGTCGCCCCAACGTTTCCGGCGCCTATAACCGTTACCTTCATGGAGTATCCTCTGCTGTAAGATGAATTGGCGTTATTTGCTCAGAAAAAGTGCAAGAAAATGCATAGGCGTCTCTCATGTTGTCAATATTCTGAAAAATAACGTGAAGGGGATAATCCGGTACCATGTAGACGCTGCGGTGCATACGGCTTACATTTCATATCATGGTTGAAAGCAGAGCAATGGAAGAGCAGGGAAGCTGGACGAATTCGATGCGGCGGCTGGACCTTGAATCGATAAATGCAAAATCACGTGCAGAAAGAGGAGGAAAAAGACCTGGTCAAAAGTGTACGTACAGGTGACGAGCAGGCCTTCGAACGCCTTTTCGTACGCTACTACGCAGAGCTCTGCCGGTTTGCCTCACATTTTGTCAGTTCCCGAGACGTCACGGAGAGCCTGGTGCAGGACGTCTTTGTCCGTATCTGGGAGTCACGAGATGGCCTCGATCCGGAGTACGGTGTTCGCGCCTATCTTTTCAAAGCCGTACGGAACGAAGCCATCAAGTACCTCGAACAGCAGAAAAACCGGAGGGTGCTGCTCGATCGGAAGCTGTCAGCGGAGCACTTCGTTGAGGAAGATGCCGAAGACGAGTTCCAGTACCACGAGCTCGAACGGGCGGTGCAGTCGGCGCTAAACGCCCTTCCCGAACGTCGCCGCCAGATCTTCGACCTTTCGCGCCAGCACGGCCTGACCTATCACGAGATCGCAAAGGTTCTGAACATTTCGATCAAAACGGTTGAGACGCAGATGAGCCGCGCCCTTCACATGCTCGAGGAAAGGCTGTCCGTGTACCTTGACTAGTTCACTTCGGCCACCGTCGCACGCCTTTCTTCAAAAAAACTTCTCGGAGGTGTCAGGGTAAAGCCGGTCTCACCGATAGTGGTGGTGTAGAAGACTTGTGCAGAGGAGTTCGGACGAAGTGAAAGTATCGTTTTACTCCCCGCAGTGATACCTCTCTAACAGAATGAAATTAATGGTTATTCCAGCCTTGGAGGTGCTGCATACATCCATGAAAGACCAGCAATGAGCTACAAACCGGACGAACAGGCACTTACTCGATTTGTCGTCGGCGAATGTACGGACGAAGAGCGTGAAGAGATTAACCACTGGATGTCGCTAAACCCGGAGCATCGACGCCGTGTGGAGCGATTGATCAACATCTGGAACGTGACGGGTCCCGTGCAATCCGAATGGGATACGGCAGCGGCGTGGAAGCGCGTCCAGCAGCGGATCTGGCCGGACGTCAGGCTTGCGCGCGCCGATCGGCCGCCTCGCCCTGCGAGAGATTACCGGATCCGTCGGCACACGCCCATTGTGTTCAGAACGCTGGCCATTCTGGCGCTGGTAGGCATCGTCACCGTGCTCATGATCGGCTTGCCGGAAAAGACCGACGTGGCAGTTACGGCACCGCCGGTAAAGGTGTTCGAAACCGGAAAAGGCCAGCGTGCGACGATCACGCTGGCAGACGGGACGGAGATCCGGCTGAACGTGATGAGCCGTCTCGTCGTGCCCGAGTCCTTCCGGGAAGGTGCTCGTCAGGTCACGCTCGAAGGTGAGGCGCACTTCGACGTGGCCTCGGACCCGGACCGGCCATTCCGTGTGACGATGCGCGACGCCGTCGTAGAGGTGCTGGGGACGGCGTTCACCGTACGCAGCTATGAGGACGAGGAGGACGTGCAGGTGGTCGTGTCGGAGGGGCGGGTGCTACTTCAGGCTGCCGCCGAGCCCTCCAGTTCGGCAACGCTGGCGCCGAACGATCTGGGTGTGGTTCGTAAAGGTGAGTTGAGGCCGGTACGCCACAACGTCAATCTCGACCTGTACATGGCGTGGCTCGAAGGGAGGCTCGTGTTCGTCGACGCGCCTTTCGACTACGTGGCCGACCAGCTCGAAAGGTGGTACGACCTCGATGTCGAGGTGCAGGTGCCCACAGAAGAAATCAAGCTACTCAATGTCCGTTTTACCACCGAGTCGGTACGCGAGATACTGAACGTTATCTCCGCCACACTCGACTTGAAATACGAGGGAGACGAGCGGAGGGTAGTCTTTTACCGATAAGACGAGGCGATTAGACCGCCGTAGAGACCTGCCGGAGTGGGGTGGGTCGATTTACTTAGTCACACCAACATGCCGTATTCGTTATGAGCACCAGGCTACTAACCACACCATCCGGCAGCACGAGCGGGGGATCCAGCAGGCGGGTTCTTTGGAAGCTGACCGGTGTTATTTGTCTTGCGCTGGCATTTCTCCTGGCGGTGCCCGCCCGGGCTCAGTACTACGCAAGCCAGACGATGCGTGCCGACGGCGGTAATCTGTCGCTCGGCTCGATGCGCGAGAACAACCTGAAGAAGCTCAACAAGGTGATCTCCGTCACGTTCGAGGACGTAACGGTGGAGCAGGCGCTGAAGACCATAACGTCGCGCGCCGACCTGCTGTTGAGCTACGGCCGTACCGACCTGATGCGCGAGCGCAGGGTCAACCTCGAGCTCAAAAATGTTACGGTGCTCGAGGCGCTCTACAAGGTCGTCGAAGGGATGAACATCACCTTTCAGCTGTCGCCGACCGGGTACGTGATCGTTTTACCCGGACCGGAACCGCTACCGGAACCTGAAGCACCGGCGGATGAGCCCGTCCGCTACGAGCTGGCAGCCTTCCAGGTGTCCGGGCAGGTGACGTCGGCCGAAGACGGTGAGCCTCTCCCCGGAGTGAACATCGTCGTGAAGGGAACGACCATCGGTACGACGACCGACAGCAACGGCCGCTACACGATCGAGGCGCCCACCTCGCTCGACACACTGGTATTTTCATTCATCGGTTACCAGACGCAGGAGGTCCCGATTCTGGCGCGGTCGACCCTCAACGTCCAGCTTGCGATTGCAGCGCTCGAGCTGGGCGACGACATCGTGGTCGTTGGCTACGGTACTCAGCAGAAGGTGAACCTGACCGGTGCGGTGGATCAGGTGACCAGTGAAGCGCTCGAAAACCGTTCCATCGCCAACCTGACGCAGGGGCTGCAGGGCATCATGCCCAACGTGAACATCCGAATGCTGGACGGTAAACCAACGGAGACACCCCAAATCAACATCCGAGGGACGACGTCGATCGGTCAGGGCGGCTCTGCGCTGGTTCTGATCGACGGGGTGGAAGGCGACCCGAGCATGATCAACCCGAACGACATCGAATCGATCTCGGTGCTGAAGGACGCAGCGTCGGCGGCCGTTTACGGCGCCCGCGGCGCATTCGGCGTCGTGCTCATCACGACGAAGCGCCCGCAGCGGGACGACCTGGCCATCACGTATAGCGTCATCGGCGGCGCAAAGAGGCCCATCGTATCGCAGAAGTTCGTTACCGACGGCTACACGTGGGCGAAGATGTTCAACGAGTCGTTCGTGAACTGGGAGGGGTCACTCCCGCAGAACGTCAACAAGACGCTCACGTTTTCGCAGGAATACCTGGAGGAGCTGAAACGGCGTTCGGAGGATCCGAGCCTGCCCAAGACCGAGATTGGACCCGATGGCCGGTACGTCTACTACCACAGCACCGACTGGTACGACCTGCTTTACAAGGACTACCTGACAAGCATGGAGCACAACCTGTCGGTATCGAGGAGCAGTGAAAACGCCAGCTTCCTCATTTCCGGCCGGTACATGGGTCAGCAAGGCCTGTTCAGGTACAGTCCGGACGACTACCGCATGCTCAACCTGCGAGCCAACGGCTCGATACGGCTGTATCCGTGGTTGCAGGTCAACAATAACTTCCTCGTCTCGAACCGGACGTACTACAACCCGCTCAACGTGGGTGAGGGCGGTGGCATCTGGCGCAACATAGCGGACGAAGGCCACCCCCTGGCTCCGCTACTGAACCCGGACGGGACGCTTACCTACTCGGCCGCTTACACCGTGGGTGACTTCTACTACGGGAAGAACGGGTTCGATACGGAGAGGACGACGCTGCGGAACACGACGGGGTTCGTGATGGATTTCTTCGACCACCGATTCCGCATCAACGGTGACTTTTCGTTCCAGAACACCTACAGCGACCAGATGCGCCGGCGGGTGCAGGTACCTTACAGCCGGGCTCCCGGCGTCATCGAATACGTGGGCACCCAGTACAACGACATCCAGCGGACCGACGAGCGTCGTTACTACCTCGCCTCCAACCTGTACGGGGAGTACCAGAACGTCTTCAAGAATGTCCACTACCTGAGTGTCACGGCGGGTGTAAACTACGAAAACTCGCAGTTCGAGCGCCTGATGGCCGAGCGTAACGGCCTCATCTTCGAGGACGCGCGCGACATCAACCTGGCGCTCGGGCAGGCCATCAGCACGAGCGGGGGGTTCGAACGGTGGGCCATCCTCGGCGGCTTCTACCGCCTGAACTACATCTTCGGCGATCGCTACCTGCTCGAGCTGAACGGCCGTTACGACGGGTCGTCGAAATTCCCGGAGAATGAGCGGTACGCGTTCTTCCCATCGGCGTCCATCGGCTGGCGTATTTCCCAGGAGCCCTTCTGGCACGTCTCGCCGAAGTTCATTAACGAGCTGAAGCTTAGAGGATCGTACGGTTCGATGGGCAACGGTAACATCGGGGCGTACGTCTTCCAGGAAACCTTTAACATCTCGCAAACAGACCGGATTCTGGCTGGAGTGCAGCCACAGTATACCAGCCGTCCATCCGTGTTGCCCGAAGGGCTGACGTGGGAAACGGTTACCACCCAGAACCTCGGGCTTGACCTGGAGATGCTCGACGGCAGGCTCCAGTTCACCGGAGATGCCTACATTCGGAATACCGAGGACATGTTCACCATCGGCATGACGTTGCCGGCCGTCTTCGGCGCCACGTCGCCCAGAGGCAACTATGCCGACCTGAGAACGACCGGTTGGGAATTGATGCTGGGTTGGGGCGATCAGTTCGACATTGCCTCCAAGCCCTTCGATTACCGGATCCGGTTCACCTTGTCGGATAACAAATCCGTGATCACCCGCTACAACAACCCCGACAAGTTCCTCGACGACTACTACGAAGGAATGAGGGTCGGCGAAATGTGGGGCTTCATCACCGAAGGGTTCTTCAAGACCCAGGAGGAGATCGAGAACCACGCCGACCAGAGTGTTTACCGGTCGACGTCGTGGGGTGGGATCTTCCCGGGTGACATCAAGCTGAAGGACGTTGATGGAGACGGCGTCATTTCGGATGGTGACAACACTGCCAACAATCCGGGCGACCGGGTGATCATCGGCAACTCGGCGCCGCGTTATGCCTTTGGCCTCGACCTCGGGGCGAGCTGGAATAATTTCTTCTTCTCGGCCTTTTTCCAGGGCATCGGCAAACAGGACTGGTACCCGCGTTACGAGTCGAACCTGTTCTGGGGGCAGTACAACCGGCCCTACGGCGACATCCCGAAGTGGCACCTCAAGCCGGGGATGATCTGGTCCGAAGATAACCCGGATTCGTTCTTCCCGCGGTACGTGTCGCGTCTGGCGAACCGGAACGAGGGTATCCTCCGGCAGCCGCAATCGAAGTACGTGATGAATGCGGCCTACTGCCGGTTGAAGAACCTTCAGTTTGGGTACAACCTGCCGCGGAGCTTGACGTCGAAGTACGGAGCGAGGGCAACGAGGATCTACTTCTCAGCGGACAACATCTGGACCTATTCACCGCTTTACAAGATCGTAGACAACATCGACGTGGAAAACGCCACGGCGCCGTCGGATCAGTTGTTCACCAGTTCGAACGCAGGCGACGGGTACAACTACCCCATGCTGAAAAGCCTGACGCTCGGCCTTTCAGTTACGTTCTAACAGACCAGTGATCCTCAAGAGAGTGGCAATCATGAAATACATCTCGCTAACGATACCCGTTCTGTTTGCGGTATTGCTACTTACCGGCTGCGACCTGGAGGAGAACCCGGTCGCACAAACAGACAAGAACGCCGTCTTTGGCAGCGAAAGCGGCCTGCAACTATACACGAACTCATTTTACAACTGGATGCCGAGCGCGGACAACATCACCCGGGCCGACGCCGTGTCGGACTACGCGGCGCGCCGAAATGTCCCCGACTTCATCCGGACCGGTGTGTACAGCTCGAGGGTGAACGACAATACTTCCGCCTCCGCTTACGACCTCGTCGCCCTTGGCGGTGACTGGAACTGGGGGTGGGGCGCGCTGCGCAACATCAACTTCTTCCTGGTCAATAACACGAACCCGGACATTCCGGATGCGACCAAGAAGCACTACGACGCGCTGGCACGGTTCTTCAGGGCGTGGTTTTACTTCGAGAAGGTGAAACGGTACGGTGACGTGCCGTGGATAGACAAACCGCTGGACGTCAGCGATGAGAAGCTCTACTCAGGCCGTGACTCCCGGGCGCTGGTCATGGAAAACGTGCTCGCGGACCTAAACTTCGCGATCGAGAACCTTCGCCAGACGAACGAGCCGACTCGTACGCTGATCACGAAGGACGTGGCGCTCGCCCTCAAATCGCGGGTAGCCCTGTTCGAGGGAACGTTCAGAAAGTACCATCCGGAGCTTGGCCTGGCGGGCTCGGCGGCAAGCTGGCTGAACGAAGCTGTAAGCGCGTCGCAGGAGCTCATGAACAGCGGTAGGTACTCGTTGAACGAAGCCGATGGTCCGGACATGTCGTACCGCAAGCTGTTCATAAGCGACGCACCGGTGTCGAACGAAATCATCCTGTCCGTAGTCTCGAATACGGCGCTGGGTGTTCGCCATTCGGCTAACTGGTGGTATACCAGCGCAACGACGGGTGTTCGGTTCAGCTTCATTCGCCCCTTCATTCATACCTATCTGAAACTGGACGGTACGCCGTTTACCGACACGGAAGGGTACGAGACCATGGATTTCCCCACCGAAACCAAGGATAGGGACCTGAGGCTGAAGCAGACCATCCGGACGCCGGGCTACACGCGCACGAACGTCGGGGTAACCGTTCCTGCACCGCCGGCTTTCACCTATACCTACACAGGGTATCAGCCCATCAAGTGGAGCCTGGACGACGTAGCCATCGACGGTGGCGCCAACAATACGAACGCCGTGTCTGTATTTCGGTACGCCGAAGTGCTTCTGAACTACGCCGAGGCGAAGGCTGAACTCGGCAATCTCACCGCCGACGATTGGGCGCGTACCGTCGGGGCGTTGCGCAAGAGGGCCGGTATCACCGGCGGCCTGAATTCATTACCGACGCAGGTGGATCCCTACCTGCAATCCACTTACTTCCCCGGCATCAATGATCCCGTCATCCTGGAGGTGCGGAGAGAGCGGGGAATCGAGCTGGCGCTCGAAGGTTTCCGGTTCTACGACCTGATCCGGTGGAATCGTGGCAAGCTGCTCGAGATGCAGTGGAGAGGGATTTACGTACCGGCCGCCAACACTTTGATCGATCTGGACGAAAACGGCACGCCCGACGTGTACTTCTTTACCGAGGAGCCGGCAAATCGGATCGATGGCGTCATCTACATCGACGTGACGGGAGAGTACCGCCTGTCCAACGGCACCTCCGGAGAGATCCTGTGGCGGAGCGAGGTCTCACGCCGGTGGGAGGACAAGATGATCTTCTATCCCATCCCGGAAGAGCACCTGTTGACCAATCCAAACCTTGGGCAGAATCCAGGCTGGTAAGTTTGTAGGTTCGGAAAGATCAGAGACGCAGTCCCGGCAATTTTAACCGGGACTGCGTCCATTTGTAAGCCGTTTGTCCGAACCTTGTCGGCTTTCTCCAGTTTCGTGGGCTCAGCATTCTGCTTCTATCCGGTCAAATGCCCATCCATTTGGATCATCCAGCCTGAAGGTGAGGTGGAGTGGGTTAAATTCACGTTATGAGGGTATCTGATCGGGCTGTTGAATGTTATTTTAAGGTATAGAGCGTCGTTCTGTGGCTCCGGCCTATCCACAACGCCTTTTTTCCTCAAACTCTATTCGAATCATGCCAAAGCAATTGCTTTCTCTCATTCTTTTAAGCCTGCTTGTCGTATCGCCGGTTCTGGGCCAGTCTGCGACTGTGAATGAAAACGCCCGGGTTACCACGGAGGTGGCAGGCCGCAGGGAATCTCCGAAGAACGTGATTCTGTTCATTTCGGACGGCGCCGGGCCAACGAGCTTCACGATGGGGCGCTACTTCGCAAAGGAAATCCTGGGCAGGGCGCTTACGATCGACACTATCCAGGTCGGGTCGGTACGTACGTACAGCCTGACGGGCCGCATCACCGACTCGGCGGCGAGCGCTACGGCATACGCGAGCGGTCAAAAGACGTACAATGGCGCGATCGGTGTGGATATGGAGAGGCAACCGATCGGTACCTTGCTCGAAGCGGCCGAGCGGAAAGGAATGGCGACTGGCCTGGTGGCAACCAGCACGATCACCCACGCGACGCCAGCCGCGTTCTCTGCACACGTGGCGAGCCGCAGCGACGAGACTGAAATTGCGAGCCAGCAGATAGAGAAGAATATCGACGTCATGTTTGGGGGTGGCCGGTCCAACTTCGTGGACGAAAGCGAGGGAGGCAACCGGAAGGATGGACGAAACCTGCTGAAAGAGCTGGAAAACAAGGGTGTAAAAGTCATCTCCACACCGGACGAGCTCCGCAGCGTGACGGCGACGCCCGTGGTTGGGCTTTTCAACGGCGGCCAGCTCGATTACGAGATCGACCGTGATCCCACCGAGCAGCCAAGCCTGAGCGACATGACCCGGAAGGCCATCGAGCTTCTTTCCAAGCACCCGGACGGCTTCTTCCTGATGGTCGAGGGGAGCCGAATCGACCACGCGCAGCACGGCAACGATGCCGCTACCGCCGTTCGTGAAGTGATTGCATTCGACGAAGCCGTCGCAGCAGCCCTCGAATTTGCGCGTCAGGACGGAAACACGCTGGTCGTATCGACGTCCGACCACGAAACGGGAGGCATGACGATTGGCCGGGACGTGGACGGCCGGAGCATGTACGATTGGGATCCGATCGTTCTCTCGAAGGTGAAGCGCTCGGCCGGACCGATTGCCGATGCGCTCGAAGAGGACTCGACGGCCATTGTGGAAATCATGCGCGAGCAGGCGGGAATCGACGACCTTTCACCGGAAGAGATGGCGATGATCAAGGCGGCGATCGAGCGAGGCCGGCCCGTACGCGCCGTCACCGAGATCATCAGCCGTCGTTCGAGGATCGGCTTTACGACCGGATCACACACGGCGGCCGACGTCAACCTGTACGCCTGGGGACCGGGAAGAGAGCTGTTAATCGGGAATAATGAGAACGTCAAGGTCAATCACGTGATTGCCTCCCTTCTCGGTCTGGATCTCGATGCAGTTACCCGAGAATTACGCTCGACGAATGGCGCCTCCCATTGATTGGGGATTGGGGCAAAGCTTATGATGGAAGCTTCGGCCGGTCGTTTTCGGCGCAAGCGGCTCTTACGTGACGTCACGTTTGTCGTAACCGACACCGAAACGACCGGCACCATAGCTGATACCAACAGGATAATCGAAATCGCGGCCGTCAAGGTACGGGGCGGCCGCGTCGTGGACCGCTTCACGCAGCTCGTCAACCCCGGAATTGCAGTGCCACGGTTCATCACACAGCTCACGGGCATCACGACGGCAATGCTCTTCAACCAGCCGACTGCTGCCGAAGTGATGCCCGAATTTGTGCGTTTCCTCGAAGACGGCGTGCTGGTGGCGCACAACCTGCCTTTTGACCAGCGGTTCATCAACGCCGAGATGATGCGGGCAGGGCTGCCGCCGCTGCCCAACCAGTCGCTGTGTACGCTCAGGCTTGCAAGGCGCCTGCTTCCCGGGCTTCATTCGAAAGGACTCACGTCCGTAGCCAATTTTTTCGGGCTCCGGTTCAACGGTCGGCACCGGGCGCTCGGTGACGCCGAGGTGACGGCGGAGGTGTTGCTCCGTTTCCTCTCGCGGGTCGAGTTCGAGTACGAAATCACGACGCTGGAGGACCTGCTTTCCTTCCAATACCGTCGTTATAGCAAGCCGACCAAGGAGCCTGCACACCTGCGCCGCATTCGTGAGGAGATCCTGCCACAGCTTCCAGAGCGTCCGGGTGTCTACTTCATGAAGGACTCGGCCGGGCGGATCATTTATGTCGGCAAGGCGAAGAGCCTGGCGTACCGGGTGCGGAGCTACTTCACGGGGATCGAAGGCCATCCGGAGAAGGTCCGGAAGATGCTCGAGTACGTTCGCGACGTGTCGTGGACGGAAACCGGGTCGGAGCTTGGCGCCCTGTTGCTCGAGTCTCGTCTCATCAAGGAAATGCAGCCGTCATTCAACCGGGTCCAATTACGCTACAGAAACCGCCCGTTCATACGGCTGGACGTGAATGAGCCTTTCCCGCGGATCTCGTGGTCGCCCTTCGTGCTGAACGACGGAGCGGAGTATTTCGGGCCGGTAGGGGGCAGACAACGCGCCGAGATGGTGGTCGACCTGGTCAACAGGTTCTACAAGCTGCGCAAGTGCGACGACGCAACGTTCCAGCGGGGCGGGCAATGCATCTATGGGGCGATGGGCCGGTGCTGCTGCCCGTGCGTTACCGCGGACCCGGACGCTTACCGGAGAGAAGTGGAACGAGTGCGCGCTTTCCTGAATGGGAAAGACAGGGCACTGCTCGACCGGCTCGAACAGTCGATGAAGGAAGCCGCTGCGTCACTCAACTTCGAGGAGGCAGCACAGTACCGCGACTGGCTCAAGCGGCTCGAACGCGTGATCGCGCGGCAGAGCCACGTTGCCGCGCCGGTATTCGACCACAATGCTGTATTACTCCTTCCGGCCGCAGACCGAAATCACCAACAGCTCTTCGTGGTGCGCTTCGGAAGGCTCGTCGATACCCTGCTGGTTGGTAATCCTCTATCCGACGGAGAAGCGGAGCGGATCGAACGACGGATCCGGCAACACTTCCGGCCGGGTTTGAGCAGGCCAAATCGCTACCTGAAGAAAGAGATCGACGAAGTGCACATCCTGGCCAACTGGCTCTACAGCAACCGCGACAGCGCCCGCCAGATCCTCTTCAAGCCCTACACCAACCTCGACACGTTTGTGTCTGACGTACTCCACCAAGTCAGGGCAGGCGTGGGAAACGACGCTACCAATAGCGCTTCGGCGGCATGAGCTACCGCAGCGCCTCCAACATTCGGCGATAGTCGTCTTCTGAAAGTTTGCCGGCAATCAAGAGGGGTTCGAGGGCCATTTTGACGGCTTCAACGTCGGTATTTGATCTGCTCTTCTCCCGGCGTTCATCCATTTCGAGTGCGGCGCCGTGGAGCATGGCTTCATTCAGGAACCGCGCAACGTACTCGGCGGCGTCGGGCTTGCCGGAGAAATCCATCGTGAGTGTGACGGTGGCGCGGCCCCGGTTGACGTCGATCCGTACCTTTCGCCCACCCAGCAGCTTCCGCTTGTTTTCGACGATGATCAGGTCCGAATACCGGACTTCCTGGACGGGATCGAGCTTGAAATTCTGAAAGACGAACCGGTCCCGGGCAAACACGGCGCCGTCCCTGGCATTGCCGATGAGGGTCCCGTCGTACAGCGCCACCACCTCGTCCGGCTGCATCGAGCGGGCATAATCAGAGAGGGCGTTCCTGATCTTTTCGGGGGGAATGTCGGGATGGACGTACAGACCCAGATGTGGAGCGTGGGGGATCAGCTCTTTGATCAGGTCTCGCATCAGTCGTGACGGTTCAAGGTGTGAGGGCTATCGGGGCTGCGTCCCCTCCAAAGAAGGATGCGGTGACCTCGTAAAGTCCCGGTACGAAGCCGATCAGGATCAGCAGCACGGCGCAGGCTACGATCACGCCGGCTGAAAGTCCCGGGACGGCGAAGGTTGCTTTTTGGGCTTCGGCCGCGGCTGGTTCATCCTCCGGCGAGCGCATCCAGAAGACCCACAGGATACGCAAATAGTAAACCGCCGATACGGCGCTCATCAGCACGCCGATGATGACGAGCCAGGTCATGCCGGCATCTATCGCCGGGGCAAAGACCGCGACCTTCCCGAAAAAGCCGCCGAGCGGTGGGAAGCCGGCAAGGCTGAACATGAAGATGCCCATCGCGACGCCAAGCAACGGATGGCGATGGCCGACACCGGCCAGCGAGGAAAGCGTCTGCATGCTGCCCGCGCGATCGTCCCACTCGAGTAACGCGATGACGCCGAACGCGCCGATGTTCATCAGGGCGTAGATGAGCAGGTAGATGAGGGCTCCCGAGTATCCCGCCGACGATCCGGCGGCGAGGCCCACCAGGATGTAACCGGCGTGGGCGATCGACGAATAGGCGAGCAACCGCTTGACGTTCGACTGGGCAACCGCGATCACGTTACCGATGACCATCGTGATGACCGCCACGACGGCCAGGACGACGTTCCACCGCTCCGTGGGCAAGGCGGAATAAAACACGAGGATGAGAGCGGCAAAGGCGGAAGCCTTGGACGCCGTCGACATGAATCCGGTGAGCGTCGTCGGCGCGCCCTGGTAGACGTCGGGCGTCCACATGTGGAAAGGTACGGCGCTGACCTTGAACAGGAATCCAACCAGCAAGAGACCGGCGCCTGCCCAGAAAAGCAGGGTGCTGTTCGACTCGATCAAGCCTTCCGACAATTCCGGGAGGTACATCGTGCCGGTAGCGCCGAAGAGCAAGGCTATTCCGTAAAGAAAGAATCCGGTCGAGAACGCGCCCAGCAGGAAGTACTTCATGGCGCTCTCGACGGCGCCTTCGTCGTCCCGAATGAGCCCCGTCATGATGTAGAGGGCGACGGACATCGTTTCGAGCCCGACGAAGATCGAAACGAGGTTGTTGGCCGTGCCCAGCAGGATCATGCCTGCGACGGAGAACAAAATGAGGGCGTATACCTCTCCAAACCCGTGACGGATACGCTGCAAATACGGGACTGACAGGATGAACGTCATCAGGGTGCTGAGCAGAATGATGATGTTGACGAACGCGGCGTATCCGCCCGTTCTGATCATGCCCAGAAATGCCGTTCCGGTGGGCTCGCTCAGGTGGAAGAACTCCCAGACCAGGGCAATCGAAAGACCGGCCACACCGAGCCAGGGAATCTCCGGCGCATCGTTCCGGTAAGCATCCCAGATCACGATGACGAGACCGAGAAGCACGACAAGCACGAGCGAAAACGCCCCAGTCAAATCAGTGCTGATAGAGTTGAAGGCCTGTGAGATATCCATTGGGTAGGATTGTCAGTTACAATGATCATTCGGTGTGATCCGTATCGGGATTCGGTTGTTACTTCCCGTAGAGCCGTTCGATGGCACGCGCCAGCTCGAGGTCCTTTGTAGTGACCCTGTTTCCCGCATCGTGGGTGGTGAGCCTGACCACCACCCGGTTGTACACGTTCTGTAGTTCCGGGTGGTGATTGAGCGACTCAGCCTCAAACGCAAGACGAACGATGAAACCCACTGCTTCCCTGAAGTCTTTCAGCTCGAACGTCTTCGAAAGGGCGTTCTCGTCGACCGTCCAACCGGGAAGCTCGACTCTGGCGGCTTCGAGTGCTTCTGGTTTCAGTGGTTCGCTCATCGCGTTTGCCTCCGGCAGTTCAGGTTAGAACCAGCCGCTGAAAAAGATGGCGTAAATCACGAAATAAACCGGAAGAAGAATCGGGATCGAGTAACGGACGAGGTAGCCCATAAAGGACGGCATGTCGACGCCGTTTTCCTCCGAAATGGACTTAACCATGAAGTTCGGCGCATTGCCGATGTACGTCATGGCTCCGAAGAACACAGCAGCGACCGATACGGCCTGGAGGAATATGATCGAATCCATTTGTCCGACCGGCATCGCGAAGGCTCGAACCTGATCGGCTACGTTCACGTCCATTCCGAACTTGCCCATCGACGCGGCCAGGAAGTTCAGGTAGGTCGGCGCGTTATCGAGGATGCTCGAAAGCATACCTGTCGCCCAGTAAACGGCGCCGACACCGAGCGTTTCAGAGTTTTCCTGCGCGAAGTGGCTTATCAGCTGGAGGGCTGGCTGCATGGTGGCGAAGATGCCGAGGAACAGCCAGCCGACTTCCCGGATGGGCTCGAATGAAAACTCGTTCCGTTCCAGCGCGGTCTTGTTGGCAAACCGGTAGGCGAGGAAAGCCACGCTGAACATGATGATCTCGCGGATCCCGAAGGGAAGGTGGATGCCTCCTATGCTCAATGCGGGAACCCAGGAAAGAACCTGCGGCGAAATGAAGACAGAGAGGACGATGATGATCACCCAAATGAAGTTCTTGGTTCCCAGCAGGCTGATCTTCTTTTCCGTGGGGTCGATTTCTGCGCTTGGCAGCTTGTTGCGCATGTCGAACACCAGGAAGATGGCGAGGAGCAGAATCGTGGTCGGGAGCCAGATGTACCACACGTGACCAATCGTCCAGAAGAACGGCACGCCGCGGAGGAATCCGAGAAAGAGCGGTGGGTCGCCGATGGGGGTAAGGGCGCCACCGACGTTGGCGACGAGGAAGATGAAAAAGACGATGTGGTAAGGCTTCAGGCGGCCCTTGTTCAGCCGCATGTAGCTCCTGATGAATAGCATCGCCGCACCGGTCGTCGCGATCAGGTTTGCGATTACCGACGCTATAAACAGCAGGATGGCGTTGTTGATTGGGGTACCCTTCGCGTTGATGCTCAGGTAGATGCCGCTTGCGGCGATGAACAACGAGGCCACCAGCGCGATGAACGACAGGTATTCCTCGATGGCGTGAACGACCGGTGTACTAGAGCCCAGTGCGAAGATGTAGTACAACGATACGAAAATGCCGAGCCCGATCGCGTATTTCGGATAGTGGTGGTGCCAGTGGTGCGGGTAAAATAGGGGACCCGTTGCGATCATAATAAGCAGCAAGGCAAACGGGATGACCAGCCAGGTGGGGGGAAGCGGCCCGTGATCCTCTTCGCTGAAGGCTTCAGAAGCACCAGGCGCTGCTTCGAGCGGGGTATCCTGTTGTGCCGCTTGGGAAGGGTCCGACTCTTCGGGCGCTTCTTCTTGCTGAAGTGTCACCGAAGCGGCGCTTTCCGGGGCGGCAAAGGCAGTATGGGGCGTAAGCGAAAAACAAACGGATGCAATCAGTATCAACGCCAGTAATCCCTCGACGTGATTGGATCCGGTGATGAGGTTGTGCAGGGTGTACTTCACGGCACCATATTTTTCGGATCGATCAATGGATCCGGGTTAACGATCAGTCCTGCACGTCGACTCCAGGGCCGGGGAGCCGTACCATGTGCAGGTCCACGAAGACGGTTGATTCACTTTCGGCGGCTGCCATGGCTGCCGTCCGTTTTTGCTCCACGGTTTCCAAAAGGAACCGGGTGGACGACTCACTTTTCTCGAGGAAGCGGTGGGGCGCGAATCCCATCACCACCATGAGCACAGCAAGCGGAGCGAGGAGAAGGACTTCCCTGTAGTTCAGGTCAGGCATTCTCAAATTTCTGTCGTCGGTAATCTGCCCGAAGAAGGTGCGGTAGACCAGCCAGAGGAGGTAGACCACGGCGAGAATGACGCCCGACGTGGCGAGAGCGACGAGAATCGGGTTCGAAAGGACGGTGCTCTTGAACGAGCCGAGCAGGATCAGGAACTCACCGACGAAGCCGTTGAGTCCGGGCAGTCCGGCCGAGGCAAGGACCGACAGCACCATGAAGAAGGTCAATACCGGCACGGAGCGTGCGATTCCGCCGAAGTCCGCCATCAGACGTGTGTGTCTGCGTTCGTACAGCATGCCGATGATGAGGAACAACGCGCCCGTCGAGAGTCCGTGGTTGACCATCTGGATCATGGCGCCCTGCATGGCCTCCAGGGTAAAGGCAAACGTTCCCAGCACGACGAAGCCGAGGTGGCTGACCGAAGAGTAGGCGATGAGCTTTTTGGCGTCGGGTTGGGCGCGGGAAACGAGCGCGCCGTAGATGATGCCAATGACGGCGAGCACGGCAAAAAGCATTGCGTACTGCACCGCCGCATTCGGGAAGAACGGGAGGCAGAACCGGACGAGGCCGTAGGTCCCCATTTTCAGCAGCACGCCGGCCAGGATCACCGAGCCGCCCGTCGGAGCCTGGACGTGGGCGTCCGGCAGCCAGGTGTGGAGGGGGAAGAGCGGCACCTTGATGGCAAAGGCCAGCGCAAAGAGGAAGAACAGCCAGGTCTGCGAGCCCAGCGGTACGTTGAATGAAAGGAGCTTGTACCAGTCGGTCGTAAACATGCCGTCGTTGACCCCGTTGCCCGCGGCAATACCGAGGAACAGGATGCCAACCAGCATGAGTAACGATCCGACGAGCGTGTATATGACGAACTTGACGGCGGCATAGATGCGGTTTTCACTGCCCCAGATCCCGATGATGAAGTACATCGGGATGAGTGTGAGCTCGAAGAAGATGTAGAAGAGGAGCAGGTCGAACGATGCGAATACGCCGGTTACGCCGGTCTGGAGAATCAGAAGGAGGGTGTAGTACCCGCTATGCTGCTTGGTGATGTAGGTCCACGATGACAGGACGACGATGGGTCCGAGCAACGTGTTCAGCAGGATCAGGAGCAGGTTCAGCCCGTCGATACCGACGAAGTATTTGACGTCGTACATCTGCGGGAAGGGAGCGAACACGTCGGCGAGCTGGGGTAGTGAGGGGTCGGCCGAGGGGTCGAACCTCACCCACAACAGAAGCGACAGGAGGAACGTCACGAGGGTCGCGATGAGCGCCGTCCAGCGGATCGCCTGTACGTTCCTCAAAAACATCGTAAAGAGTGCCCCGACGAGAGGCAGGAAGATCACGATCGATGTGAGGGGAAGATTGGTCTGATTCATTTGCGCAATCTATGTTGGCCTTTCACGACCGTTCTATGCGAAGAGTATGAGCGCCAGGACGAGCGCGACACCAAAGGCAATGCTCAGGGCGTAGTTCTGGACGAAGCCGGTCTGGATTTGCCGGAAGGTTCCGGCAAGTGCGCGCGTCAACCGGGCGACGCCGTTGACCGCTCCGTCGACGATCCGCTGGTCGAAGGGGGCAAGACCCTGATAGGAGCCCTCGACGACCGGCTTCACGGCGATTCGGTCGTACAGCTCGTCCCAGTAGTACTTAGCCTCGCTCAGGCGGTACCAGCCGCCAAAGGCTGCCCGCAATTTCTCGTCGAACGCGAGTCCGTGTTTGCGGTAAGCCGTCATGCCGAAGTAGACGCCGACGATGGCGATGAGCGCGCCGACGAGTAGCAGCACGATTTCGATCGTCACGAAGCCCGGTTCGTGGGGGGCAATCTCGGGCACCGCCACCGGACCTCCCTCGGGAGCCGTCAGCCAGTGGGTGATCCAGTTCCACTCGCCGTGGGCAAAGACGGCCGGAATACCGATCAGGCCGCCTACCACCGACAGGAAGGCGAGGACGTACAGCGGGATCGTCATTGTCGCGGGTGACTCGTGCGGATGGATCCTGTCGGCATGCGGCCATCTCTCCTTTCCGAGGAAGGTGAGCACGTACGCCCGGCTCATGTAAAACGCCGTCAGGAAGGCGGTTATCAGGCCAAGGCCCCAGACGAGCCAGGCATAGGTGTTCCCGTCGTACCCGTATTCGAATGCCCGGAAGAGGATCTCGTCCTTGGACAGGTAACCGGAGAGCGGGGGAATGCCGGCGATGGCGAGTGTGGCGATGAGGAAAGTCAGGCTCGTGGCGGGCATGTACTTCTTCAGGCCGCCCATCGTGCGCATGTCCTGCGGATTGAAATGCTCGCCACCCTTGTGCCCCTCGTGTTCGAGGGCGTGCTCGACGCCGTGCATGGCGTGGATGACGCTGCCGGACCCGAGAAAGAGGCAGGCTTTGAAGAAAGCGTGGGTCACGAGGTGGAATATGGAGACGGCAAACGCGCCCACACCGGCCGCCATGAACATGAAGCCGAGCTGCGAAACGGTGGAGTAGGCGAGGACCTTCTTGATGTCGTTCTGTGTGATGGCAATCGTGGCGGCCATGAACGCCGTCAGGGTGGCCACGATGGCGATGACGACCATGATGCCGGGTGCGGCCAGCACGACGGGTGACAGCCGGGCGAGGAGATACAGGCCGCTCGTGACCATCGTTGCAGCATGGATCAAGGCTGAGACCGGCGTGGGGCCCGCCATGGCGTCGGGGAGCCACACAAAGAGCGGGATCTGCGCGCTCTTACCCGTAGCGCCGATGAAGAGGAGCAGGACGATCCAGTTTACGGTCGCCTGTGAGAGGCCAGGCGCGCCGGAGAGGATGGTGTCGAAGTCGAGTCCGCCCAGCTCCCTGAACGTCAGGAACATGGCAAGCAGGAATGCGAAGTCGCCGACGCGATTTACGATGAAGGCTTTGTTTGCTGCCAGGCTGTTTTTGAAATCCTCGTACCAGAACCCGATCAGCAGGTAGGAGCAGAGGCCGACGCCTTCCCAGCCCAGGAAAAGCACGACCATGTTGTTCCCGAGGATCAGGTTGAGCATGGCGAAGATGAACAGGTTGATAAAGGCGAAGTAGCGCCAGAATCCCCTGTCGCCGTGCATGTATCCGATGGAGTAGAGGTGGATCACGGCGCCGACGCCGGTGACCACGAGCGCCATGATCAGCGAAAGCTCATCGATCCGATAACCAAAGGAGAGGCTGAGGTCCCCTGCCGCCATCCACGTATAAAAATTGACGACAATGGGGTTGCCGTCATAGGTGAAGAACAGGTATAGCGCGAGCAGGAAGGGAATGGCGACGACCGCCGTCCCGACCGTCCCGATGAGTCCCTCTTTTCGGATTGCCGGTACGAACAGGCCGACGATCCCGTTGAAAACGGCTCCTGCCAGCGGCAGCAGCAGGATGAGTCCTATGATCAGGTTTGCCTCCATGAGGTCGCAATCACCATTGACTGAGAACGAGCCGGAGCCTCACCGCGCGAAGTCGGGTTGGCAACGTTCCACTTAGTACTTGAACAGATTGATGTTTTGAATGTCCACGCTCAGCTTGTTGCGGAAGACGGCAATGACGATGGCCAGGCCGACGGCCGCTTCCGCCGCCGCGACGGCCATGCTGAAGAAGACGAGCACCTGACCCGAAACATCCCCCAGGAACTGGCTGAAGGCCACGATGGTCAGGTTCACGGAGTTCAGCATGAGCTCGACGGACATCAGCACGACGATCGCGTTTCGCCGGAGCAGGACGCCCAAGACCCCGAGTGTGAACAGCACTGCGCTGAGCGTCAGGTACCAGGTAAGGGATATTTCCATGACCACTATTCTATACAGGGTGTCTAGTATTATCAGGTGAATCGTTTCTTGGCCAGTATGACGGCGCCGATCGTGGCAATAAGCAAGAGCACCCCGATGATTTCAAAGGGCAACGCATACTCCGTAAACAACACTCTGGAAACGGCCTGGGCGGTGCCATTTTCGACCGACGAATCCGGCAGGGTCCCGACGGGGAGCACACCAAAGCCGCGCGCCACCACGTACATCAGCTGGGCGAGTACGGCCGTCCCGATCAGGAAGGCCACGACCCCCTTCCAATTGATGAACTTGAGGCGCGGCAGGGCGTCCAGGTTGAGCAGCATGATCACGAACAGAAAGAGCACCATGATGGCTCCCGCATACACCAGCACCTGAATGACCGCGATAAACTGCGCGTTCAAGGTCAAATAGAGCCCTGCGATGCAAAAGAGATTGAGGATGAGCCAGAGGGTACTCGATATCGGATTGCGGGAAATGATCATACCGAGTGCGGCCGCAATGGACACAATCGCCAGAAAAAAGAACAGGAATTGTGCGACCATGAGATCTGGGGATGAATCGACGTTAAAGGCCGGCGCGATTCTTTGTTCAAAAAGCCTTCCGGCCAAGATTTCAGCGCGACAAGTTAGCCAAATGGATACGATTCAGCAAGAAAAGTATTAGAAAAGGGCTCGTGAAGATATGGTCTCACTTTCGTGCTGAAACGGATAAACATGTGGCAGAAAGTTCATTCTGGCATAGTTCGTGCACAGATTTCCGGTCAGAGGGTGTCGTAGAGTCCGGCGAAGTGAAATGGACGGTAGCGTATTTTGGCAGGCAACTCTGAGGATACGCGTCGCGCGATGGGGACAGACCGGGTGTAAGTTGGGTGACGAGTCGTAACGGAATCGTACATGAATACGTGAGAGGAAGGCTGCGTTAATTCCTTTTTGGTTGTTGCACCCAATACCCATGTGCGTTATGATTAAGCGCTTCCGCAGTTTTCGGGGGATATGAATCGCGAGGCATATGCAGGTCACGATCTGCCGTGTTCGCTTCATATATAACAGAAACAACATCACTCCCTTAACTTTTTCATCGGCCTATTCATAAACCATGCAGAAAGAAAGTAAATCGGTAAAAGGGATGTCACGGCGGGCGTTCCTGAGCAATGCCGCTCTCACGGCGGCCGGGATCGCGATTGTCCCGCGGCACGTGCTGGGAGGAAAGGGCTTTATGGCGCCCAGTGACAAGCTCAACATCGCGGTAGTAGGTATCGGTGGTATGGGCTTGAGCAACATTCGCGCGGTCTCGAGCACGGAAAACATCGTGGCGCTGTGCGACGTGGACCACACGTTCGCCGCACGGGTTTTCAAGATGTTTCCCGACGCCAAGCCGTACAAGGACTACCGCCGCATGCTCGACGAGCAGAAGGACATCGACGCGGTGATGGTTGCCACGCCCGATCACACGCACGCCGTCATTTCGATGGCCGCGATGGACCTGGGCAAGCACGTGTACACGCAGAAGCCGCTCACGCACTCGATCCACGAGGCGCGGGCGCTTGCGAAGAAAGCTAAGGAGACGGGCGTTGTCACGCAGATGGGCAACCAGGGCCACTCGAGCGACGACGCGCGCCGCATCAACGAGTGGATCCGTCAGGGTGCGATTGGCGACGTCACCGAGGTGCACGTCTGGACGAACCGCCCGGTCGTGTTCTGGGGCCAGGGCATTCCTGCTCCGGCGAAGACGTCCACTGTTCCGCCCGACACGGGCTGGAACAAGGTCGGGCTCGACACGCGTCTCGCCCACGCGATGGCCGGCAACTATCCGGTGCCTGAGGGGCTCGATTGGGACCTCTTCCTTGGGCCATCACCGTACGTCGACTACCATCCGGTATACCACCCGTTTAACTGGCGCGGCTGGGTCAACTGGGGCACCGGCGCCATCGGCGACATGGGCGCCCACCTGATCGACCACCCGTTCTGGGCGCTCGACCTCAAGGCTCCCAAGACGGTCGAGACGCGTTTCACGCCGTTCAACCGGCAGTCCTTCCCGCTGGCGACGACCACCTACTTCGAGTTCCCCGCCCGTGGCAACATGCCGCCGGTGAAGATGACCTGGTACGACGGCGGTCTGCTTCCGCCGCGTCCGGAAGAGCTCGAACCGGGCGAAAAAGTCAATCCCGACGGCGGCGTAATGTTTGTGGGTACGAAGGGCAAGCTGATGCACGAGACGTACGGCAGCAACCCGCGCATCCTGCCGAAGTCGCTGGCCGAACAGGTTGGCGAGCCGAAGCAGGAGTTCCCGCGTATTGCCAACGGCTCGCGCGGCCACGAGATGAACTGGGTCAACGCGATCAAAGGCACCGACACGGCGTGCAGCCCGTTCGAATACGGCGGACCGCTCACGGAGACGATGCTCCTTGGCCTCGTGTCGCTGATGGTCGACGGTGAGAAGATCGAATGGGACGCGGAAAACATGCGCGTCACCAACGTCGACGAAGCAAACCAGTACGTCAGTCCTCCGTACCGCGAGGGCTGGTCGCTCTAGGCAAATACACAATTTATCAAAAAGCGAAAGCCCTCTGCCGTGCGATTCGGCAGGGGGCTTTCTGCTTCGAGGCTCAATGTGGTCACGAAAGCCGGGCTACGCGGGAGAGGGCTTCTTCCTTACCCACGACGAGCAGCGTATCTGAATCCTTGAGCGGGGCGGTGGGGTCGGGAGGAATGGTAACGTCGTCGCGTAGATTGTCGTGCACGGCGACGATCGAGACCTTGAACCGTTGCCGGAGCGCGAGCTCCATGAGGGTTTTGCCGATCCAGGCATTGGGGACCGCCATCTCCTGAATGCTCAGGCCGGATCCGAGGCGCATGTAGTTGAGCAATGAATCCGGATTGATCATGCGCGCGGCGAGGCTTTGCGCCGACTCCTTCTCGGGGAAGATCGTTTCAGTCGCCCCGAGCTTTTTCATGACCCGTGCGTGCTCGGGCGAGATGACCTTTACGTAAACCGTACGAACACCCAGGTCGCGGAGCGCCATGGTGGCCAGTATGCTCGCCGTGATGTCGTCGCCGGTGCCGACCACTCCCGCGTCGGCTCCGGACGCACCGACACGGTCGAGGACCTGCATCGTCCGGCCATCCCCGACGACTGCTTTGGTGACGTGAGCCGCGATGGCATCCACCTTCGATGCATCGACGTCCAGGGCAATCACTTCATGCCCGTTCGAGTAAAGGGTTCGGGCAACCGTCGAACCGAAGTTGCCGAGCCCGATAACGACGTAACGTTTCATGTTTTTCTTCTATTTAGCCGATGTCGACTTCTTCATGAGCGTAACGTATGGCACCCTCAACCGGTAAGCGGCGCCGGGACAGCGCCGCGGCAAAAGTCATAGGGCCGACTCTCCCCAGGAACATGAGGACTATCACCGTCCACTTCCCGACGGTGGTTAGCCCGGTGGTGATGCCCATCGACAACCCGACGGTACCGAACGCGCTCACCGATTCAAACATGAGGTGGAGAAACCGTCCTCCTCCCTCATGACCGCCGGTGGCTGTGGCCTCGCTCGTCGTGAGGATAAACGTTGCGGCCGTGACGAGGGCGAATGCAAAGACCATGAGTCCGACCGCTCGCTGAATGGTTTCGTTCGGAATCGAACGCCCCCACAGGTTCACCGTAGGGTACCCTCTCAGCCTGGACCAGGCCAGCAAGACGATCAGGGCGAGGGTTGTCGTTTTAATCCCACCGGCCGTCGAACCGGGAGATCCCCCGACAAACATAAGCAGGATCGTAAGGAAATTCGACCGATCGGTCGCCATGCCGTAATCGATTGCATTAAATCCTGCCGTTCGTGCGGTGGCGCTCATGAACAGCCCGTTCAGGATTTTCGCCCACGCCGGTAGACCGTTCAGGGCACCTGACCATTCGAACGTCGTAAAGAAGGTCCAGCCGGAAACGAGCAGGACGATCGTCGTGGCGATCACGATACGGGTGTGCAACGAGAGCCGGAACTGCCGCTGCTGTTTTTTCGATTTTCGCAGCAGGACCAGCTCTTCCAGGGTCAGAAACCCGATACCTCCAATGACGAACAGCGAAGCGATTATGAGCAGGCTCACCGGCGTCTGCTGGAGTCCGATGAGGGAGTCCGAAAAGGTTGAAAAGCCGGCATTGCAGAACGCACTGACCGAATGGAAGATTGCCGGCCAGAGCGCCCCGCTCCAACCAAATCGGGGAGCCCAGGCGAGATAAAGAAGGCCGGCTCCTATCAGCTCGATCGCGAACGTAAAGACGACCACGTTGCGTGTCAGGTTTTTCGATCGGTGTTCCGGCTGTGTGCCTACGAGCCGGGGCGTGAGCGCTTCCTGCCGCAGGGACAACCTCCGGCCTAGCGATACGATGATCAGGCTGGTGAAGGTGATGATCCCCAGTCCTCCAAGCTGAATGAGAAGAAGGAGGAAAGCATGCCCCCGAAACGTCAGGAACGTGGCAGTATCGACGACCGTAAGGCCGGTCACGCAGACGGCGCTCGTGGCCATGAATAAGGCGTCCAACCAGCCCAGCGGCTCTGCCGTGTAGAGGCCGGGTAGGGTTTTGAAACCGATCGTGCCCGCCAGGATCAACGTGAGGAACGACAAAACGAAAAGCTGGGGAGGAGATATCCTTCTCCACAACCAGCGAGGCTGGAGCTGCAGCGTGTGGCGCCGGACGGCAGGGGGATCGGAGAAAAAGGCCAAAGTCGTGGTGCAAAAGGGATACTACGGGCCGGAGTCCGCATGTGGGGTCCGGCGGTCGGAACCGGTTTAGTGTACGGAGCGGTTCGTTTTAAGGCAATTGCGGCAAACCGGACCGCAAATTGAAGATAAAAAACTCCTTTGCGGGATCGTTACACTTCCATAAGAATCGGGGGCGAGGGGGATATTTCGAATACGTCGTTGATTCTTGTTGCTTTGTGAAGGGTGTCTGTTGTCGTGCCTGGCCGTTTCTGGTATACCAGGGGAGGTGAAACGGGAAAACATATCCTCACGACGGCTCGTTTGTAATCGACGATTGAAGATTCTGACACGTTCACCCGAATTGTGGAGGTAATATGGCTCACCAGCTTCCTGATTTGCCTTATGCATTCGACGCGCTCGAGCCCCACATCGACGCGCAGACGATGCAGATCCATCACGACAAGCACCACGCGGCGTACGTCAACAACTTAAATGCAGCCCTCGAAGGACACGCCGACCTGCAAAACAAATCGATCGAGGACCTGCTCAGAGGCATCGACAGCGTACCTGAGGACATCCGGACGGCCGTCCGGAACAACGGGGGCGGCCACGCCAACCACTCGCTGTTCTGGCAGGTGATGAAACCGAATGGCGGCGGCGAGCCGAGCGGTGCGCTTGCCGAGGCCATCAACCAGAAGTTCGGCTCGTTCCAGGCCTTCAAGGAGAAGTTTTCAGCGGAGGCGGGAAAGCGGTTCGGCAGCGGCTGGGCTTGGCTCGTCGTTAAAAGCGGCGGCGAGCTAGACCTCTACAGCCTCCCGAACCAGGACAGCCCGTACATGCAGGGCGATACACCCGTGCTCGGCCTGGACGTCTGGGAGCACGCGTACTACCTGAAGTACCAGAACCAGCGGCCCAAGTACGTCGAAGCCTGGTGGAACACGATCAACTGGGATCAGGTCGCGAAAAACTACGAAGCGGCCCGCGGGTAAAGGACCTGGTCATGAACAAAAAACGGGTAGCGGCCTCGGTCGTTACCCGTTTTTGTATCTTTTGAGACTCATTCCACTGCTGAACTATCCCTTACGACAGGCATTTGATGCAGCTTCCCGACGACGTTCACTTAAAGCTGGCGACGTTCGATCCGGAGCAGGCCGCTTCGTGGGCGCGGATGCTTTCCGAAGAGGAACGGCAACGCATGGCCGGATTCAAAAGTGCGAAGCGCCGGCAGGAGTTTTTGCTGGGAAGGGTGGTCGTGCGCAGCCTGCTCGGGGAGCTGATAGGGGTTGAACCGTCCGAGGTTTACCTTGGCATACACGCGGGTGGTGCACTCGAGTGTACGTTGTACCCGTATTACATTTCGCTCGCCCACTCCGGCGACCGGGCGGTCGCCGTAGCGTCGAGCCGGCAGGTCGGAGTGGACATGGAACGGATCAACACGCGCCACCCGGACCTCCCAAGATTTCTACTCCACCCGGAGGAATATGCCCTGCTCGATGCCACGCCCCTCGAACGTGACCGTTTGATCATCCTGCTCTGGACGATCAAGGAGGCGACCCTCAAGGCCATGCGGACGGGACTCCGCATTTCGCCCACGAAGCTGCGTACCTTGATCGATCTGGAACGGCAGACCGCCACCGTTTGCTTTGAAGAAGCGAGCGCGTGGCAAGCCTTATTCGAACAGGTCGGCGATTGCTATCTATCGGTGGTTTTTCCCGAGCAGCCGGTTGAAGACGTTAGCGGACGGTTTGCGGACCGTCCGTGACCGAACGAGCGGCAGCGTCAGGGCAGCGGCGGCTACAACGACGCCGCCGATCAGGACCGGCTTCAGGTAACGGTTTTGCTGTCGCGGTTCTAGAAAAGTTTTCCACTGGTCGCCCGCGAGGTATTCGATGTTGTCGATGTTGATCGTGCCCTCGTAGCCTTCTTCAGTGGCGGCGCGTACGGCCGCCAGCGCGACCTGCGTCACGTGCAGGGGACGGTACCGGTGGATCGAGTGTTTCAGACCTGGCACGTGGGAAAGCGTCTGGAGCGTCGAGGCGCCGATGCTCGTCGAAGGACGGGTATCCCCATAAATCAGGGCGGGGCGCAAGATGGACTCGCGGATGTTCCGCCCGCGAAGGGCTGCCTCGGCACGGCGCTTGGAGTCGATGAACCGTTGCGGGAGGAACGGAGGTTTTCCGTACGAGGAAATGTAGACGAATCGGGGAACGCCGGCGTGCTCGGCTTCCCACGCCACCATTTCCGTCGAGTCGCCGTTCAACCGTTCGTACGTCAGCCCGTTTTCGGAGTGTTCGCGCAGGATGCCGATGGCGTGAATGACGGCGTCGATGCCCTGCAAGTGTTCGCGCCAGGTTTCCGGATCGAGGACGTTTGCGGCGATCCAGTTGACCCTGCTCACCCAGCTGCCGTTGCGTTGCGGGCGTCCGGATCGGGAAATGCTCGTCACTTCGTGGCCCATTTCGGCGGCGACCCGGCAAACATCCGAACCCAGAAATCCATTTCCGCCGGTTACGAGTATCTTCATCGTATTACCTCTATTTCGTTGATCTTGGAGCAGGACTGAAAGCGTGCGGCGACAGATCCGTATCTATTCAGATAAGGATGTCTGTTATATAATGATAGAACCCGTACGCAGGGTGTGTTGATTCGTAATAAGGTGGTTTCGTCCTCCATAGAATGGCTCGATCGAAATGGTAGACCGTCCCGTACGCTTCGTCACCGCCGCCAGCCTGTTCGACGGGCACGACGCGGCGATCAACATCATTCGGCGGTTGCTCCAACAATCGGGAGCGGAGGTGATCCATCTGGGCCACAACCGCTCGGTGGACGAGATCGTACAGACGGCAATCCAGGAGGACGCTGACGGGATAGCCGTTTCGTCGTATCAGGGGGGACACATCGAGTTCTTCAAGTATTTGATCGACCGGTTGAAAGAGCTCGGCGCGTGCCACGTTCGCGTATTCGGCGGCGGAGGAGGCGTGATCGTGCCGCACGAGATCGCCGAGCTGGAAGCCTACGGCGTGAGCAAGATCTTTTCGCCGGACGACGGGATGCGGCTTGGCTTGCAAGGGATGGTGGACCTCATGCTCGAGGCATGCAGGCAAAACGGGCGTCAAAAGAATGAAACGTCTGACCTTTATCCCGATGACGTCCGATCTCTGGCGAGAGCGTTGACCGCTATTGAAAACGGTTCGCCGGTATTCAAATCGCACGGGGCGTCAAAAAATGCGGCGGTCATTGGGATTACCGGTCCAGGAGGTGCGGGGAAATCGACGCTCACAGACGAGCTGCTCCGCCGGTTGTTGAACGACATCGATGACCTCCGGGCGGCCGTGCTGGCGGTAGATCCGACGCGGCGGAGGACGGGCGGAGCCCTGCTCGGAGATCGTATCCGCATGAATGCCCTTTTCGGCGCCGGAGCCGACCGCGTCTTCATGCGGTCGTTTGCCACGCGCCGGGCCAATCGGAGCATCTCGGAGGCTTTGAGGCAGGCGGTGTCGGCGACCGCCAAAGCCGGTTACGACCTCATACTGATCGAGACGGCGGGCATCGGGCAAAGCGACACCGAGGTCGTCGACCTGGCCGACGTGTCGGTTTACGTCATGACGCCGGAGTACGGCGCGCCGACGCAGCTCGAAAAGATTGACATGCTCGATCACGCGGACTTCGTCGTCCTGAACAAATTCGAAAAGAGAGGCGCCGAGGACGCTCTGCGAGACGTCAGGAAGCAGATCCAGCGCAATCGCGGGTTGTGGCAGGCCCGTCCGGAGGAGATGCCTGTGTACCCTGTAATGGCGTCGCATTTCGGCGATTCCGGTGTCGACCGGTTCTACCGGGCGCTGGTCGATCACCTGAACGTCCATTTCGGCTTCGGGAGGGCCACAAAAATCGAGGATCTGGAAATAGCCGTGCGTGACGTGGTCGACAGGCTCACCATCATCCCGCCCCGGCGGCAGGGCTATTTGGGGGAGATCGTTGATACGTGCCGGAATTATAGGAAGTGGTGCGAGCAACAGATCGACCTTGCCCGGAGGTGGGGGCAAGCCCGGGGCGTTCGGAAACAGCTGGAGGATATTGAAGAAGGGGCAACAGACGGTCTCGCCGAACGCGTAGATCGGCTCGCACAGGAAGCCTGGAGCCGGCTCGACGATACGGCAAGGGATATTCTCGATTCGTGGGAGAAAATGGAGGCGGCGTACCGGGGTGACGAACTCACGTACCGCGTTCGCGACCGGGAGGTAAAGGCGCCATTGTATACGGAGACGCTTTCCGGCACCCGATTGCCTCGTGTAGCCTTTCCGCGCATCGAGGACCCGGGCGAGCGCCTGCGGTTCGGCCTGCTCGAAAACGTGCCGGGGCGGTTCCCTTATACGGCCGGGCTCTACCCGTTCAAGCGAACGGAGGAGGACCCGACCCGGATGTTTGCGGGCGAGGGCAGCCCGGAGCGCACCAACCGCCGCTTTCACCTACTGGCTGCCGGTATGCCCGCCGTGCGGCTCTCGACTGCATTCGACTCGGTCACGCTCTACGGCCGTGACCCGGACGAACAACCGGACGTCTACGGGAAGGTGGGGAACGCGGGCGTTTCAATCTGCACGCTCGACGACATGAAGAAGCTCTACTCGGGTTTCGACCTCTGCCATCCGTCGACCAGCGTGTCGATGACGATAAACGGTCCGGCTCCGATGATTCTGTCGATGTTCATGAATACGGCCATTGACCAACAAGTCGAGCGGTACCTGCGGAAGGAGGGTAAATGGGAGGATATCGAAAGCCGTATATCTTCGTTACCTGGGCGGGAGCGTGCGGTGTACGTACCGTTCGGTAGCTCGGGACGGACCGACCGGTTGCCCGAAAACCACGACGGCATTGGCCTGGGGCTGCTGGGCACGTCGGGCAGGGAGCTCGTCGAGCGCGGTTGGCTCGACCGGGAGACGTACGAGCGGCTCAAGGCCGATACGCTCAGTACGGTTCGGGGCACGGTGCAGGCCGACATCCTCAAGGAAGACCAGGCGCAGAACACGTGCATCTTCTCGACCGAGTTTGCGCTCCGCATGATGGGGGACGTGCAACATTACTTCATCGACAACAGGGTGCGCAACTATTACTCGGTGTCGGTGTCGGGGTACCACATCGCGGAAGCTGGGGCAAACCCGATCACACAGCTTGCCTTCACGCTCGCCAACGGTTTCACCTACGTTGAGTACTATCTCTCGCGTGGCATGAAGATCGACGACTTTGCTCCAAACCTCTCGTTTTTCTTTTCGAACGGGATGGATGCGGAGTATTCGGTGATCGGACGGGTGGCAAGACGGATCTGGGCCGTAGCCATGCGGGACCGATATGGCGCAAGTCCGCGCAGCCAGATGCTCAAGTATCACATTCAGACGTCTGGCCGAAGTCTGCACGCGCGTGAGATTCAGTTCAACGACATTCGCACGACACTTCAAGCGCTGCTGGCGGTGTACGACAACTGCAACAGCCTTCACACCAACGCTTTCGACGAAGCCATCACCACGCCGACAGAGGAGAGCGTGCGGCGCGCGATGGCCATTCAGCTCATCATCAACCGGGAGTTCGGGCCTGCAAAGTGCGAAAACATCAATCAGGGCTCATACCTGCTGACGGAGCTGACCGATCTCGTCGAGGAGGCGGTTCTGCGGGAGCTGGAGGCAATCAACGCCCGGGGCGGCGTACTGGGCGCCATGGAGACCATGTACCAGCGGGGAAAGATCCAGGAGGAGTCGGCGATCTACGAGCACAAAAAGCACACAGGCGAGCTGCCTATCGTTGGGGTGAATGTGTTTAACGCGCCCGACCAGCCTGAAAGCGCTCTGACCCAGTTGATGCGTTCGACGGACGAGGAGAAACGGCACCAGATCGAAAACCTCATCGCATTCAAAAAGCGGAACGCCGAGGTTTCGCCCCGTATGCTCGATCAGGTCCGGCGTGCGGCGAGGAATGGCGGGAACGTATTCGAGGCGCTGATGGATGCCGTGACGGTATGCTCGCTTGGCCAGCTAACGGAGGCGCTCTTCGAGGTGGGAGGTGAGTACCGGCGATCCATGTAATTTCCGGTAACGGGTATCCGCTTGGCACTATGTTTGGATGGATCCTTCATGAGGGAGAGTTGCAATTTGTGCCCGGGGAGGATCCTATGTTGAGCTCAGATCGGTTACACCTGGTAAAAGGCATCCATTTACTCATCGCCTTCTTTGTGCCGAGCAGAAACTTGCGTGTCGGTAGCTGTGAAAACAAAAAAACCGTTCCTTTAGGGGCATCCTTCCGACAAAAAGCCCACCCAGCCCCCAATGACCTTTCTCACCTCATCCATTCTGCCGAGGCTGGAATCCATTCCGGGAAGAATCCGATCCGAAATCGGCGCTGGGTGCTGTATCTCAACTAGCGTAACCATGTTTGCATGACGCGGCGTGAAGAATAGTGGGCGGTCGAAGAGTGCCCTGCGATCCCGGGTTCGATTTAGCCCGGCGATTTCAGAACTGGTGCCGGGAGAATACATTGTTGCAGACCTGTCCAATGGCAGTTCGTTTATTTTTGCTAATCCCTTAATAAACAAACGTCATTCCGGCCCCCGAGCCGACACGAGCTTGCGACTGACGAAGCAAATCCAGAACAGGGACGCACGAGGCTGAAACGTATAGCCATACGACACCGTTGCCTGGATCTCCACCTTCGCGAAGATGACGTGTTTGTTTGGGTTGTTGTGGCGTTTGACGTCCTGCCTTCGGTTTACCCACACTAAAAACGTCTACGCAAAATCTGCGTCCAACAGCGGACTGTTGTTTATTCTTCCTTCGCGTCTTCGCGTGAGACTCTTTTTCCCGATATGGTTCAACGTTTCAGGTTAATCCCGCCTGCAACGTGTTCGTGAAACCGGGTGAAACCCGTCGAAAAAGCAGATCCATTTTGATCCACGGTCATATCTAGGCTTGCTCACAGCGATAACAAGAGAACATAGACGTTGACATAGAGCCATGACGTGGATAGCCATACTATCTCTGGTCGTCGTGGGACTCGCATTACTTCCGGTTTTTATGATGGCGCGTGCCGTCGATAGCCGGACGAAGAGAATGCCGTTCTACCGGCCAAAGTTGTTTACCAGCGATTTTTATTCCGGCACAGGGAATCCTTTTTCAACCGACGGCGAGGCATCGTTTACCCGAGCTTTCGACCTGCTGGAGGGCGACCGGCTGAGCGATAAGGTATCGGAGGACTGGCAGGAGCCGACGCCCGTTACACAGGAGTCCCGGCAGGACGGCCCATTCGAGTACACGATCAGGCGGGAGCAGGGGGCTACCTGGCAGTATGCGGCGAACATGGGGGGCTTTGCCGAGGTTTCGATCCTCCTGCACGACCGCTTCGGTAACAGCTTTACCGTCTTTCGCAGACTTAGCTTGAACTAGCGCAATCTGACATAACCAGATCTGTACGCCATGCCCGTAATACTCGAAGAGATCAATCGTTGGATGACAGAGGACACCATCCGGGCGATTGGAGAGCAGATAGACGCAAACGAGCTCAAGACGAGGAGAGGAGTAGCGGCAGCCTTGCCTCTGCTGCTGGGAGGGCTGGCGCGGAACGCCAACCGGTCGGCAACGGACGCCCGTGCGCTCGAGTCGGCGCTCAAAAAGGATCACGACGGTAGTGTATTGGAAGACCTCACGACCTACCTCAAGGGTACGAACCGGAATGGACATTCGGTCTTGAACCGTTCCTTGAATGGCGACGCCATTCTGGATCACATTCTGACGGGGAAGCGGGGGGCCGTGGAGACGGGGATCAGCCGCGCGAGCGGGCTCGACGTCCAGCAGGTGAGCAGGCTGCTGACGCTGTTGGCGCCGATCGTCATGAGCGCGCTCGGGCGAATCAAGCGCGAACGGGGACTCAACCACGACGCCGTGGCAACGCTGCTCAACAAGGAACGCGCGGAAATCGAACGTAGCTTGCCGGACATCCAGCGCGGAGCTTTACTCGATTACCTTGAAGTGGGTAGCGACAACCAGATTTCCGACGAGGTGGCAGCCCTCGGCGCTCGTTTTGCGGACAAGGACCTGCGGCCGGCGGTCAGCGGACCTTAACCTCTGCTGATCGTTATGTCAGTCTAGTGTGCATGAGAGGGGCGGGTATGTGCAGGGTATGCACGGGCCGTGCCGGGAGCTCGAAACGCGCCCTGTACGGCCTTTCCGGTTTTCAGGAGTGATGGCATCGGGCGTAGTGAGCGGATGATGAATTTCCGGTCGTACTTTTGTACAATGACCCGCAGGCAGATGCGGACTGCTCGTTGATTCGTTCTCCCAAACAAAACAGTCAAACGCCCTGAACCGGTAGCACACCTCAACCATGTCCTCTGCGATCACGTCACGGATTCACGATCTCCTCGAGGAATCGCCCCCGTTCAATCTGCTTCCAGAGAGTACGCGAAAGGAGATCCTCGCCGACATGTCGATCGAGTACTTCAAGGAGGGGGAGGTCATCATCGAGCAGGGCAGCACGGCTCATAAAGGGCTGTACATCGTGGAATCGGGGGTTGTGCGCCTGATGGACGTCGAGAAGCAGCGCCTGATCGACAAATGCTCGGAAGGCGACGTGATCGGCTCGTTCGGGCTGCTCAAGGGCGGTGCGGCCATTTACGAAGCCAAAGCCGTCGAGCCGACGGTGTGCGTGTTTCTCAAGGGCGAACGGTTCCGCCAGCTCACCACGACGTATCCGGAGTTTGCCGAGTATTTCGAGAACGACGTCAAGCAGTTCGTTCGACACCTCGATCGGGAGATGGACGTCGCCGGTGCTCACCTGCTGTTCAATCGCCGGCTCAACCAGTTCGAGCACCGGCAACCGGTGACGTGCCCGATAGACGCCACGGCGCAGCAGGCCGCCCGCATCATGCGGAGGGAAAGCGTCGATTCGATCCTGGTCATGCAGGACGGTAAGGTCGCCGGGATCGTGGTGGACAGCGACCTGCGCAACAAGCTGATCGCTCGGGGCCTTCCCGTCGACACGCCGGTACGCCGCATCATGGCCTCGCCGGTGGTGACGATTCCGTCCAGCGCCTCACTCTTCGAGGCGATGATGACGATGCTCAACCGGAACGTAAACCGACTCGTGGTGGTCCGGGAGAGCAGTGAAGGGAAGGAGGAGCCGCTCAGTGTGCTGACCGACCGGGACGCCGCCCACTTCCGGGGGCAGGACCCGGTGGCGACGGTCCGCAGGATCAACAATGCGGTGGAAATTTCTGAGCTCGCCAGCATCCGCTCTGCGACGCACGAGCAGCTTCTGAGGCTTTACCGTCAGGGCGTCCAGCCCGAAATGCTCAACGGCATCATGTCGGTGGTGTACGACAGCATGGTTCGGCGCGCGGTCGAGCTGGCCGAGCGGGATCTGCGGCAGAAACACGCCGACCTGCGGGTGGACCTACCCTGGGTGTGGCTCCGGCTCGGTAGCAGCGGCCGGCAGGAGATGGCATTGAACTCCCAGCAGCACAACGCGCTGCTGTACGCCAATCCTCACTCGATAGAGGAAGCCCGAAAGGCTGAGATGTGGTTCGACCGGATCGCAAGCATGGTGAACGAGGGCATGGCCTCGTGCGGTTTCCCGATGAGTGAAATCGTCGCCCGGGACCCCCGCTGGCGAAAACCGCTAAAGGAATGGAAAAAGACGTTCCGGACGTGGATCCTTCAGGCGGACGGGGCAGCGCTGCAAAATGCCGGGCTCTTCTTCGATCTGCGCCCGATTTACGGGCCGGAGGAGCTCGTAACGGAGCTGAAGCGGGACGTCGTGGACGCGTTAAACGTCCAGGAAATGGACCACGCTCGGAACTTCCTTGCCCTCATGGCACGCCACGCGCTGGAAAAAACGCCTCCGCTATCGCTTTTCCGGCGGTTCGTGCTCCAGAAGTCGGGTGAGTACCGGAACATGTTTGACATCCGTGAGCGGGGTGTGCTGCCGGTAGTCAATGCCGCCCGCCTGCTCGCGATCGAGCTCAGGTACTTCGATTCCACCAACACATTCGACCGGCTGCGGTACTCCTCGGAGCAAATCCCCGAGCTTTCGAAGCTGTTGCAATCCGCCATCGAGGCCTATCGCCACCTCGTCGATTACCGGCTGGAGGATCAGCTGCGGGCGTTCGAGTCCGGCGAGGCGCCTGACAACCACATCGACCCCTTTACGCTCCGCAAGGTGCAGCAGAACCTGCTTCGCAACGTCTTTTCAGTGGTGGCCGAGCTGCAAGACGCCCTGAACAAACGGTACTTGAGCTCACGATCGAAGTGACGAACGGGGTGGGGACCAAAATTGGGTGCCTGCCGTCAACCAAAAATTCATTTTTGTCGGAACCAAAAGGCGGGACGTGCATCAATTGAGCCTGTCGTACCGGATAAAGTACTCCGGAAACTTCGTCGCTTATCCACCACCAAACCCTATTGCGCCGTATGGTCGATCAGGTAACCGCCGCCTATTCCGGGGCAGCCCAGAAGTTCGAAGCTTCAGCAGCGTTCAAAGAGCGTGCATACGTTTCTTCGAGAGCGGAGTACGATGCGTTGTACCGGTACTCCGTTCAGGACCCGGACGGGTTCTGGAAACAGCAGGCCGAACGGATCGACTGGATCAAACCCTTTGAACGGGTCGAAAACACGTCGTATGCCAGCCGCGACCTGCACATCCGCTGGTACGAGGGAGGAAAACTGAACGCGTGTTACAACTGTGTGGACCGCCACCTGAAGGACCGGGCGGACCAGACGGCCTTCATCTTCGAGCCCGACGATCCGAACGAAGAGGGTGCGATCATCACGTATCGGAACCTGTACGAGGAGGTCGGGCGGCTCGCAAACGTGCTCAGAAATCACGGCGTAAAAAAGGGCGACCGGGTGACGATTTACCTCCCAATGATCCCCGAGGTCGTCTATTCGATGCTGGCATGCGCCCGGATAGGCGCGATACATTCCGTCGTGTTTGCCGGCTTCTCACCCGATTCGCTGGCGGATCGAATACTTGACGGGCAGTCCACGTTTCTCCTGACGGCCGACGAAGGAAGGCGCGGCGGCCGGAGCGTGCCGCTCAAGGCCAACGCGGACAGGGCGCTCGAGCGGTGTCCGGACGTCCGGACAGTGCTCGTCGTTCGGCGGACCGGTGCAGACGTCAACATGGTGGAAGGCCGGGACCTCTGGTACCACGACGAGGTCGCGAAGGTGGGCATCGAGTGCGAGCCCGAGGTGATGGACTCTGAGGACCCGCTGTTCATCCTTTACACGTCGGGGTCGACCGGAAAGCCGAAGGGGGTCGTGCACACAACTGCGGGTTACCTGGTGTACACGTCGCTGACGCACCAGTACGTTTTCGACTACCACGACGGCGACGTCTTCTGGTGCACGGCCGACGTCGGCTGGGTGACGGGCCACTCGTAC
Source organism: uncultured bacterium (assembly GCA_966250015.1). GTDB lineage: Bacteria > Bacteroidota > Rhodothermia > Rhodothermales > DASSAV01 > CBINFS01. The sequence goes on from CBINFS010000006.1 coordinate 49,280, forward strand.
ATCGTCTACGGTCCCCTCGCCAACGGAGCCACGCAGGTGCTTTTCGAAGGCACCCCGACGTATCCGGATGCTTCAAGGTTCTGGCAGGTGGTCGACAAACACCAGGTGAACATCTTCTACACGGCGCCGACGGCCATCCGTGCGCTCATGCGAGAGGGAAATGAGGCCGTCGAGCGTACGAGCAGGGCGTCGCTGAGGCTGCTCGGGACCGTCGGCGAGCCGATCAACCCGGAGGCCTGGCGGTGGTATCACGAAGTAGTGGGCGGAGGCCGATGCCCGGTGGTCGATACCTGGTGGCAGACCGAAACGGGCGGCATCATGATCACGCCGCTTCCCGGCGCCATTCCACAGAAACCGGGATCGGCGACGTTGCCTTTCTTCGGCATCGAGCCGATGATCGTCGACCCGAGCGGCAACGTCAAAGAGGGTGAGGCCGAGGGACTATTGTTTATCAAGCGAAGCTGGCCGGGGCAAGCTCGGACCGTCTACGGCGACCACCAGCGGTTCGTTCAGACCTACTTCTCGCAGCACGAGGGAGCCTATTACACGGGAGACGGGTGCAGGAGGGACGAGGAGGGCTATTACTGGATCACCGGCCGGGTAGACGACGTGCTCAACATCTCGGGCCACCGCATTGGAACGGCGGAGATCGAAAGCGCGCTGGTTTCGCACGAGCTGGTTGCTGAGGCGGCCGTCGTCGGTTTCCCGCACGAGATCAAAGGGCAGGGGATTTACTGCTACGTGACGACCATCGCCGGCGTAAAACCCGACGAAAAGCTCCGGGACGAGCTCATGAACCACGTCCGCGAACAGATCGGCGGTATTGCCAAGCCCGACTTCATCCAGTTCACGTCTGCGCTGCCGAAGACGAGGTCGGGGAAGATCATGCGGCGCATCCTGAGGAAAATAGCGGCCAACGACACCCACGACCTGGGCGATACGAGTACGCTAGCCGATCAGGGCGTCATCGAGGATCTGCTCCGCAACCGCCCAAGGGTTTAAGGCGCGTTCTCGGAGAGACTGTCTTCGGGAGAGTCCATCAGTCTGGCCCACTGGAGTGCTTCGAAGGTGGTGCCCCAGCGTGCCATCACGGCTGTAGCTCTGGGTCCAAACTCGTAGGACACTCGTGGCGGCCCGATGCGTCCGTCCGTTAGAAGGTGAGCGGTGACGTAGGTAGGATGCAAGATGACGAGCAAGTCGCGACGGGGCGACGAGAACGCGTCGACGGCGTCCGAGGCGTAGGCCTTGATCGTGTTCCAGTCAGGGTACAGGTCCGTGTTTCCCACGAGGCGCGGGGGCAGCCGGAGGTCGAGATCGAGATCGGTGTAGGTGCCTTCGGCGACGCCGCCTCCATCGAGGCGCATGACGACCTTCCAGTGTCCTTCGTCCCGCTTGATGGTCCAGTTCGCAGCATCGGGCTCCGGCAGATACATCGAGCGCTGGATCTCGCTTCTCAAGCTTTTGAGGAAGGAGTCGGTAGCCTCGTACATGGCTTCGCGTCCGGCGGTACCCAGCACGTTCCGAATGGGCAGGCCCAGGTGCATCGTGCTGTCGAACGGGACGAAGGCGTACGTGTTGAACAGCCACGGGTGGGCGCCGTCCTCGCAATAGCCGGTGCTGGTCTGCTCGAGGCCGATGTAGTCCGGGCCCGCGTAGTGGACGATCTGTGCCCGGTAGCCCATGCAGTACTCGCCGTTGTACGTCTGGATGCCGGGTCGCTGGGGCCGCTCGTTGAGCGGCGCCGACAGGACGAAGTCCTCGACCCAGTCGTTGTAGGCACTGCGCCGGGTGCTGATGCGCCAGACACCTCCGTCGCGAGGAACGAGCAGGCCACGGGCGTGGCTCGAGAGGGAGACGGATTCGCCTCTTTTGGTGATCAGAATGGTGGTGTAGGCTGCCTGCGAGAGTGAATCAGGACCCTCGACGTAGTACGGAAGCCTTTTCGGAACGGGGATCTGATAACGGACGCCGAGGAGAATCGAAGCATCCTGCGACAGTGCAGCCGGCGATATCAGCAACGTGAGGAAAAGCCACAAACAAAAGGATCTCAACTTCCGTGTCAACGGGACCGAAAACGAAGCCGGGCTATGTACACAAGGACGAAGAGACGTCACAGACTTGATGGCAGGAATAGGTTCGAGGAAAATACTCGTAATTTGGCCTCTCTTCCGGAGGTTATCCAAAAATATTTCGGAGTAATTGAGGATAATATACTGGATAATACAGAACCATTCATGGGAGATTTTGATGCACGGGCAGGCGTATGCCCTGCACGATTGGCCTAATTCACAGGAATCCAACCAGGTGTTCATTATGTCTGGAATTCGCGTTTTATCTGTCTTTGTGGTACTGGGTGTGCTGGTTGCCTTTTCGGGTTGTTCGCAGAGCCGGCCGGTTGTTCAATCAGGAGAAGCGCCGGTCGTCGAGCATCCAAACACATCTGAATGGCAGGATCTATTCGCGGCTGACCTTTCAAATGCCGTGCTGGCGGACGACGAGAGTTGGGTCATCGAAGACGGTATACTGAAGGCAAACGATCGGAGCACCCTGTGGACGAAGGAGTCTTACGGTGACTTCGTGCTCGACCTCGAGTTCAGGACGCCGAGGCAGGCCAACAGCGGCATCTTCATCCGGACCGCCGATCCCAAGGACATACTCTCGGCGCTCGAGGTGCAGATCCACGAGACGACGGACAACACGCCACACGGTCAGGTTGGCGCCATCTACGATTTGCTTTCGCCCCGAATGCACGCGGCCAAGCCGGCGGGAGAGTGGAACCGGTATACAATCACAGCCGACGACAACCTGATCCAGGTGATCCTGAATGGGAGGCAGATCATCGACATGGACCTGAACGACTGGACCGAGCCGAACCGTAATCCTGACGGCACGCCAAACAAATTCAACCGGGCGATCCGTGACCAGGCCAAAAGCGGCCCGATCGGCTTCCAGGGTATCCACGGCCCCACCGGCGAATCCGTCGAGTTCCGCAACATCAAGATTCGCCGGTTGGATTGATTTATTGTCCGCTGATGACGCGGATAGGCGCGGATGCTATCTAGTGGGGCCTGGACGAAAGCGGGAGGTCATGTGTTACTGAGGCGCTAACAGGAATGTCATCTCCGCGAAGGCGGAGATCCAGGAAGGGTTTCCTAGTGATACCGGTGTATCAACCCCACAGTCGCTCCGCGAAAGCTCCTTCCGCGTCGAGCGCGGGACAGGCCCGTCCAGGGGAGCATTTGTTGTGCTTTCCTCAACTAGTAGTGCCAACCAGTAAGGCCGCACTTCGGGAAGATTCCTCCTCACATTGTTCGTCGGAATGACAACGTAGGGGTTTGTATGCCCTATATACTTGTCATCACGAGTCACTTCGTGATGAGGGATCGATATGAAACACAGCCGCCTGAACTGGCAATCAGGCACTTACAGCTCCAGCCCGCCAAAAAACCTTCTTCGCGCCTTCGCGTGCGTTAAAAACAGAACCCTCAAAGCATGAGGTTCTCGAAGAGGCCGGCAGCGCCCATGCCGCCGCCAACGCACATCGTGCAGATGCCGTAGCGTATGCCGCGCGCCTTCATCTCGTGGAGTAGGGTGGCGGTGAGCTTGGCGCCGGTGGCGCCGAGGGGGTGGCCGAGTGCAATGGCGCCGCCGTTTACGTTGACCCGGTCTTCGTCGAGCCCCACTTCCCGGATGACTGCAAGGGCCTGGGAGGCGAATGCTTCGTTGAGCTCGACGAGTCCGACGTCTTCGACCTTTAGTCCCGCTCGTTTCAGCACCTTGCGTATGGCCTCGATCGGGCCGATACCCATCAGCTCGGGCTCCACGCCGGCCAGTGCGAAGCCTGCCAGGCGCGCCATCGGCTCCACGCCGAGCTCGTTCATCAGCCGTTCGCTCAGGAGAACGCTGGCGGCGGCTCCGTCCGAGCGCTGAGAGGAGTTGCCGGCCGTGACGTGGCCGTTTGCCCTGAAAACGGCCGGCAGGCGGGCCAGCGCTTCGAGGGTCGTGTCCGGACGAGGGCCTTCGTCGGTGTCGAACAGCTTCTCTTGTCGTTTCACCGTGCCGTTTTCGAACAGGTCGTACTCGACCTTCAAGGGTACGATCTCCTCGCGGAAGCGCCCACTTTCGATCGCATCGACGGCTTTTTGGTGCGAGCGGAGGGCGAAACGGTCCTGTTCCTCCCGAGAGATGCCGTACTTTTCCGCGACGTTTTCCGCCGTGATTCCCATCGAGACGTACACGTTGGGATCGGATGAGACGGCGTCTGGATCGGGCTGGAAGAAGAAGCCGGTCATCGGGACCATACTCATGGACTCGGCGCCGCCTGCGACGACGGCGTCGGCGAAGCCCGACACGATCGCCTGGTGCGCCATGGCAATCGTTTGAAGTCCGGACGAGCAGAACCGGTTGACGGTGGCGCCGGGGATGGTGTCCGGGAGGCCGGCTTTTTGCGCGATGATCCGGCCGACGTTCATCCCCTGAGGGCCTTCAGGAAAGGCGCAACCGATCAGGACGTCGTCGATGAGCTCCGGCTCGAGCCCCTTCACCCGATTGACGGCTTCCCTGACGGCGACGGCGCCCATTTCCTCCGGGCGAAAGTGTCGGAGGGAGCCCCGGTCGGCCTTTCCGATGGCGGTTCTGACACTGCTGACGATGTATGCTCCGTTCTTCGCTTCCATTCGGCTTTATCTACTTGTGATTGCAGGCTAGTTTCTCAACGGTTTACCCGTGGTGAGCATGTGCGTGATGCGTTGCTGCGTTCGCTTATCCCCGAGCAACCGCATGAACACCTCGCGTTCGAGGTCCAGCAGGTACTGCTCGCTGACCTCCTGAGGCGCGGACAGGTCTCCTCCCGTCATGACGTAGGCAAGCTGGAGTGCCAGATGCCGGTCGAATTCGCTGATGAACCGGCCTTCTTCGAGCTGGCGGACGCCGATTTCGAGGGCTGCGTACGTCGGCCGCCCGAGCACACGAATGCCCGTTTCCATCGGCGGGGGCAGGTATCCCTGCTCGGACAGCCGGATGACCTCCATTTTGGCCGCGTGGAACCTACGGTTCTCGTTCATCACGATGACCGCACCGGGCGCGAGGTAACCTAACTCCTGCGCATCGACCGCACTCGTAGAAACGCGCGCCATCGCCACGTTCTCAAAAAACCGCTGGACGTAAGGCTGGATGTGACTCGGATGGGCGGTCGGGGAGAGCTCGGCAGCACGTGCCGCGAGCCGGGTGGTGCCGGTACCGGCCGGGATCAGGCCGATGCCAAGCTCGACGAGGCCAATGTAGCTCTCCGCAGCGGCTACCGGGTGCGGACACGCCATCACCATCTCGCACCCGCCTCCAAGCACGCGCTGGTGGGTGGCGACGACGACCGGCTTGCCCGCATATCGAATCCGTTGTATGATCTGCTGGAAGGAGGCCACGAGCCTCTCGATCTGGTCGTAGCTCCCGGACGCCGCCAGCATGGCGACCTCCCCGAGGTTCGCGCCGACGGAGAAGTTTTTTCCTTCATTGCCGATCACGAGGCCTCGGAGGTCCGGATCGTTTTCGATACGTTCGATGGCCTCCACTAGCCCCGACATGACGTCCCTTCCCAGCGTGTTCGCCTTTGAGCGGAACTCGTAGAGCGCCACGCCGTCGCCGAGATCCAGCAGGGCGGCTTCTTTGTTTTGCCAGATCGTTCTGTCAGGATGCCGGCGGATGGCGGTAAGTGAGATTTCGTCTGACGGCCGGTCGTCGGGGACGTATCGCTCTTCCGTCGGGACGTAGACTGTATTTTCACCGTCCTTTTCGACGTAGAACCTGTCGTGGCCGGCTTCGCGCATGGTGTCGATCCAGCCGGGAAGCTGGATGCCGCTCGCCTTCATGTCTTGCACGACCCGCTCGAAGCCGAGCGCGTCCCAGATCTCGAAGGGACCTTTTTCCCAACCGAAACCCCACCGGATGGCGCGGTCGACGTCGGCGGGGTCGTCGCTGATCTCCGGAATCCGGCGTGCGGAGTAGCCAAGCAGGTCGAGGGTTGTCTCCCGGAAAAACTGCCCGGCGCGGCCCGTGTCTTCGTAGAGCGCGCGCAGACGCTCGTCGAGCGACAGCTTCTGCAAATCGTCCAGCCCTTCGAGCTGCACGGGTGCGGGCGCTTCGTAGGCACCGGTGTTCGGGTTGATCGAGAGGATTTCCTTGCCCTCTTTTTTGTAAAACCCCGCTCCCGTTTTTTCACCCAGTGTGCCGGTCTGAACGAGCTTCAGGAGGACTTCCGGGACAGTGAAAACGTCGCGGCTCTCGTCCTCGGGGATCTTTTCGTAGAGGTTTTGGGCGACGTGGGTCAGGACGTCGAGCCCGACGAGGTCGGCCGTGCGGAACGTGGCGGACTTCGGCCTCCCCACGAGCGGACCGGTCAGGGTGTCGATTTCTTCGATGGTGTACCGGCTGTCGGTGAAGAACGACATAGCCCGCATCATCCCGTAGACGCCGATCCGGTTGCCAATGAAGTACGGCCTGTCCTTTGCGACGACGATGCCCTTACCGAGGTGGACGCGGCCGAACCAGGCGACCCGCTCGAGCACGTCGGTGTCCGTGTGTACGGTCGGAATCAGCTCGAGCAGCCTGAGGTATCGAGGCGGGTTGAAGAAGTGGGTGCCCAGGAACCTTGCACGGAACGATTCCGAGCGCCCTTCGACGATCTCCGCGATCGGGAGTCCGCTCGTGTTCGTCGATACGATGGCGTCTTCGCTGGCCACCTGCTCGATGCGTTCGGCCATCTGGCGCTTGACGTCCACCTTTTCGACGACGGCCTCTACGATCCAGTCCGCATCGCGCAGGCGGTCGAAGTGGTCGTCGAAATTCCCGGTCCGGATACGCTTTGTCGCTTTTTTTGAGAAGAACGGGTCGGGTTTGGCCTTCAGGGCCGATTGAAGACCCTTTTCGACGATCGCGTTTGGGTTAGCTCCGTCCTTCGCGGCGACATCGAGCAGCTCGACCTCGAGGCCGGCGTTTGCGAAGTGGGCGGCGATCTGCGCGCCCATCGTACCGGCGCCGAGCACCGCAACCTTTCGGAAGGGTTTGAACGCGTTTGCACCCGTCCCGGACCGTGTCCGGGTTTTATCTACGGCAGTTTCCATGCGAATACGAGATTGAATATTGAAAACGGAGAATCAAACAAATGCGCTCTCGCCGGTGATGGCGCGGCCGACGACGAGTGCGTTGATCTCGTTCGTACCCTCGTACGAGTAGATGGCCTCGGCATCGGCGAAGAAACGGGCGACGCCGTACTCGACGAGCAGGCCGTTCCCGCCGAAGAGGTCGCGGGCGGTCGCCACGACCTCACGGCAACGGGCAGCGGCAAACATCTTGGCGAGCGAGGCGTGCTCGTCGCGCATCTGCCCTGCGTCCTGCATCTGGGAGAGGCGCAGGCACATCGTCTGCATGGCGGTCAGGCTGCCCAGCATCTCGGCGAGCTTGTTTTGAATGAGCTGGAAGGAGGCGATTGGCCTGCCGAACTGCTCACGCTCGCGGGCATACTTGAGGGCGAGCTCGTAGGCGCCCATCGCACACCCGACCGAGATCCACGCCACGCCAGCGCGCGTAGCCCGGAGGACGTCCGCCACGGTGCGCCACGAACGGACGTTCGCCAGTCGGTCGGATTCGGGTATGCGGCAGTCAGAGAGGGTGATCAGGCCATTCTGGACAATGCGCAGGGCGATCTTGTTGGGAATCTTTTCGACCTTGTAGCCCGGGTTGTCGGTCCGCAGGATGAAGCCCTGGACGTGGCCTGTTTCTTCCTCTCTCGCCCAGACGACGACGAAGTCGGCGAAGGTGGCGTTGCCGATCCACTTTTTCTGGCCGTTCAGCACCCAGGTGTCGCCTTCGCGTCGGCAAGTCATGGTGAGCCCACCAGCGACGGCGGAGCCCACTTCCGGCTCGGTGAGGCCGAAGGCGCCGATAGCGTCGAAGCTGAGGATGCGGGGGATCCATTCCTTTTTTTGCTCGTCTGACCCGCCCAGCAAAATCGACCAGAGCGCGAGGCCGAGCTGGATGCCGTAGAAGGTGGAGACCGAAACGTCGACCCGCGCCATCTCCATCGAGATGATCCCTTCGAGCACCGACGCGCCTTCTACACGCGTACCATCGTGTCCCCAGACCTCCTTCGCCAGGTCGAGCGCCCGGAACTTGTCGACAATCTGGTGGGGGAACTCCTCACGCGCCCAATACCCGTCGACGAGCGGCCGGATCTCCTCCTCCATGAAGGCGCGAACTTTTCTCCGGACGGCGTCCTGGTGTTCGGTCAGCAAGCCGAAGAGGCCGTAGAAGTCGCTGTCGATCGGCGGGGCTTCGTGTTTTTTGCCGTTTCCACGGTTTTTCAGCATCTGCGTCATCTTGGCGAGCGTCGCTTCGTCCATCTGTGACACGAGCCCGATCAGCTCGCCGAGATCGACCTTTTCGGCGAGCTTCATCACTTTATCAACGTCCATCTTCTGGGCGAGCTGCATCAGCCTGCCCATCTGTTCAAAATCCATCGCCATGGTTCGTACGCTCCGTTTGTCTGATGAGAGGATAGGGAAGGGTCAGGCTGGCTGCATCTTCTGGTCGCGTTCGGTCGACTCGTAAAGCGCCTTGATCTGCTCGTCGTACTGCTCGATCACCTTCGACCGCCGCACTTTGAAGGTTGGGGTGAGCGCTCCACTTTCGACGTTCAAGTCTTCGGGGATCAGGACGAAGTGTTTGATTTGCGACCACTGGTCGATGCCCTCGTTGGCTTCGTCCACTAGCGCCTGAAACTTCGCCTTGATCTCAGGCCGATCGAGCAGGGCTTCGACGGGTAGTTTCGGGTCGAGTCCCTCGGAGTTTGCGAGCTCCCGGACTTTTTCAAGGTTGGGAAAGATCAGGGCTGCACAGAACTTGTACCCCGAGCCGACGACGAGGGCCTGCTCGATGAGAGGATCGCGCGTCAGGCGGGTTTCCAGCACCTGAGGGATCACGTACTTCCCGGTCGAGAGCTTGAAGAGGTCCTTCTTCCGGTCGGTAATCCGAAGGAATCCCTCCGGTGTGATTTCGCCAATGTCGCCCGTATGGAACCAGCCCTCGTCGTCGATGACCTGTCCCGTTTTGACGGGCTCCTTGTAGTAGCCCATCATGACGTGTGGCCCCCGGGTGAGGATTTCACCGTCGTCCGCAAGCTTCACTTCGACGTGGGGGAGGGGCTGACCAACGGTGCCTGCCCGATTCCGCCTGGGACGATTGAACGTGATGACGGGGCTTGTCTCGGTGAGGCCGTAGCCCTGGAGGATCGTGATTCCAGCCGCGGCAAAAATATTGGCGAGTTCAGGGTTGAGTGCGGCGCCACCAGCGATGATGTATCGCACCCGCCCGCCGAGTGCTTCGCGCCACTTCGCGTAGACCAGCTTGTCCGCCAGCTTGAGCTGAACGCGATAGAATCCCTCCGGCTCCTTACCGAGCTCGTACTTACGGGCGAGGTCGAGCGCCCACTCGAGGAGGTGTTTTTTCGGTCCGGTCATCGAAGAGGCTTTTTCGAGGATACGATTGTACACCTTTTCGATGACGCGGGGTACGGAGGCGAACACTGTGGGCTGGACGCGCTGAAGCTCACGGCTGAGGTCGTCCGGGCGGGTGAAGTAGACGCTCGTACCGTACGCCAGGTATCCATAGTTGAGCGCCCTGGCAAACACGTGGGAGAGGGGCAGGAAGGACAGGGCAACCTCTCCGTCGGGCCCCGGCCGGTAATCCCCAAGCTCCGAGAAAGCGGTGAGGGCGTTGAACGTCAGGTTTTCATGGCTCAACATGACGCCCTTGGGGTCGCCGGTCGTTCCGCTGGTATAGATAATTGTCGCCAGGTCCTGGGGCTCGATTTGCTCGCTCTTCATGTGGATGAAAAAAGGATCAGCATCGAGCGTGGGCCTTCCGAACTGCCGAACCTCATTCAAGGAATGAAAACGAATGTTGGAGTTAGCGAACTCGACCTTCAGATGATCCTTGTTCCGGGCATAGATGATGGTCTGGACCGAGGGCAGGACGGGCAGGAACGACCCCAGCGTGTCGATCTGTGACGCATCAGACAGGACGATGCACTTCGCCTCCGAATGTTTTACGATGTAGAAAATCGACTCCGGGGCGTGGGTGAGGTAGATGGGCACGTCGACCAGTCCAATGAGCAGGCAGCCCATGTCGACGAGGGCGAAGTGGACGTCGCTCTCCATGAGCATCACGACGCGGTCGCCTTTTTGCAGGCCGAGGCTCATCAATCCGGCCGCAATTTCTTCCGACTGTTCGCGGAAGGCGTCGGTTGACCAGGACCGCCACTCCAGGGGGTCCGGGTGGTTGAAGGCGCAGGGATTGGGGTAACGTACGCTCACTTCGTAAAGCAGGGAAGGCAGCGTCTTGCCGAGGACGGCGTCACCCGAATCCTGTGGGGCTGTAAGGATTTGTTCACGCATGGCTTCGACCCTCGTCACGTTTATTCATCAATTGGTAGCGCTTCCAGCGCCTTTTCCAAGAGCGCAGACGCCTACCAGTAATTATTACTACATCAACTACCCCTGATGGAACAAGTGATTTGCCGTTGGGATGTGCAGTATGTGTAAGTATACAAGAAGGTTACACGGAAAGGCTGCGAAGGCAACAAAAAGCCCCCTTAGGCGACGGTCTTACGGTGCGTCCGCCAAAGGAGGCAAAGGGGAAAGCGTTTGTATTGGAGACCAGCTATATATTCAGCATGGAGGTATGCAACCTGAAACCCGTTATCTTCGGGCGAAGAAGTAGTAGAGGATGACGCCGAGGATCGGGAAGAAGATGATGAGGAGAGCCCAGAGGACCTTGTCGCCTGTGCTGCGGGAGCTGCCGGCTAGCTCGATCAGGGCGATGACGTCCAGGATGACGATTACGACGCCGCAGCAACTTAGCGACCAGAAGTTGGAGATCCGTTCGAACAGGTTCGGGCCACATCCCGCCAGTAGCAGGGTGGACACGAGGGCAAGGCCGATGGTGAGCAGTGTATTTTTTCGTTGTTCCATGTCGTTTCGGGGATGGCGGTTCAACTAGAACACACGGTGGAAACGGGCGAGGTCTGGTCCGGTCGGTGAGGTGAACCGTTCCGGAAAGCTTTGTATCCGCCTCTACGTAGGTTTTTCGCAGGGGTTACAAATGAGGGAGGCGGAACCGGTCCGAGTGGTTCACGTTCGAAGGGCCGAAAAACAGCCTGACTATTATTTAATAATGACTTCGGAAGGCTCCAGTATCCTTCCGGGTTTTTCGTTTCGATGCAGATAGGTCCCATAGATCTCGGTTACCGGCCTCTTCTCCTAGCGCCCATGGAGGACGTGACCGATCCGCCGTTTCGCCTGATCTGCAAGCGATACGGCGCGGACCTGGTGTTTACGGAGTTCATCTCGTCGGGCGGCCTTCTGTACGAATCCGATGGTTCGCATAAGAAGCTGGACATTTACGACGAGGAGCGGCCGGTCGGCATCCAGATCTTTGGAGGGGACGTCGAACAGGTTCGCGAGGCCACCCGAATTGTGGATGCAGCCAACCCGGACATTATCGACATCAACTTCGGCTGCCCGGTAAAAAAGGTGGTCTGTAAGGATGGGGGCGCCGGGATCCTGCGGAACCTGCCCAAGATGAAGGCCATCACCGAGGCGGTGGTGGCGTCTGCAACGCGGCCAGTGACGGTTAAGACCCGGCTCGGCTGGAGCGACGAGACGATCCAGATCCTCGAAGTGGCGCGAATGCTGGAGGACGTCGGCGTACAGGCGCTTACGGTGCACGCCCGGACGCGTTCGCAGATGTACCGTGGTGAGGCGCGATGGGACTGGCTACGGCGAATCAAGGACGAGGCCGGACTCAGCATTCCACTCATCGGCAACGGCGATGCGACTACACCGGAGAAGGTCCGGCAGATGTTTGAGGAAACCGGTGTGGATGCCGTGATGATCGGTCGCGGGGCTATTGGGAACCCCTGGATCTTCCGTGACACGAAGGCCTACATGGAGACGGGCGAGGTTCCGCCGCCGCCCACGTGGGAGGAACGTGTCAGCGTTGTTGCGGAGCACCTCACCCTCAAGTGTGAGTGGCTCGGGGAGCACCGGGGAACGCTTGAAATGCGCCGTATGTACGGGGGCTACTTCAAAGGCTTCCGGAATGCGAGCAGGCTTCGACAGCTCATCATCAAAGAACCCACACGCGACGGCGTACTGGAAATCTTGCTGAACTTCAGGGAGGACGAGCCGGAAACACAGGTCTTCGTTCCGGCAGCCGTTGCGAGGCCGGCTCAGCTTCCGGTCACCTGACGGTTGCGTGCGCGGAATATCAGCTCGTCGACAACGTACAGGGTGACCCCGAGGACACCGAACAGGATCAGCGAGACGGTGGGCTTCCAGATCACGAGGCCGCCAATCACACCCAACACTCCTCCGAGGTACTTGATGTAGTTCAGCTGCTCGTTCGACGTGTTCTTGAGCAGGTTTTCGAGCTGTTGCTCGTCGTACTGCTTCATGTTCGTGATGATCATGTCGTAGACGTCGAGATTTTCGACGAATCCGAGAATGATTCGGGTAACCCACTGCTCGATCTCTTCGGAGCGGGCTTCGATTTTCTGCGGGAGCCGGTCGAGCAGGGCGTCCATTTTACTGAGGGCGCCGTCGAGGGACGTCGGGAGGTCCCGCACGGCTTTGTCGATGCGCCGCTGGAAGTCGGCCTCGTTGAGGAATCGGTAGGTTTTGAGGGCAAGTCCTCCGAAGCCCTGCCCGGCATTTTGCTCGACCTTTTCGACGATCAGCTGGGTCAGCATTTTCCGCGTCTCTTCCGAGCCGAGCACTTTCTGGGCGTAGTCGGCGGTGAGCTCCTTGATGTCGCGCCGGAAATCGGGGTCTTCGAGGACTGCCCGGGTCACGCCGAGCGCGGTCTCGCGGTACCGTGCGATGACGCCGCTCTCTTCGATCTTCTGCTTGATGATGTGTTCGTTGATGAGCTCTTTCGAGACCGCCTGCGCCAATCGGAAAATGACCCGCTCACGCTGGGCCGGAATGAGGCCCTGGCCGAAAATCGGACGCTTCTGGCGAGGATTGAAGAGCATCGTGATGGCCAGCCAATTCGTAAAGAAGCCGATCAGGCCGCTGACCGAGAGGATGCGAAGGAGCCCTTCGATGGAAGCTTCATAGCCCAGGACGGAGATCCGCATCCCGTCGAAGTCCCAGAAGAATGAGAGGGCAAAAACGAGTCCGAGGAACAGCGGGATGATCCGGAGGAATTTGAGAATGGAGGCGTAGGTGCCTTGCACCTTTGGAGGCTCGACCGAATGGGCGACAGGGGGAGAGGGCGGGGGCAGGTGGCGCCGGACGTACCGGGCTAGGAGCACTCGGAGGTCCCGGGCCTTTTCCTTCGTCAGGGCTTTTGCTTGGGGGATCGACGATACAGGAGGAGTTTCCGCGCCCGTCCCGTCGGTGCCATCCACGAAATTCGGGTTTTCCTCTTGCATCTAGAACCCCAACAAACGGCAAATGGAAAGGGAAAACGGGACGTGTATCATTCAAATCCGAGCCTTTTGGCGTGCGCCTGGAGCCCCGCAATCACGTGCGTTATGTGGGTGTTCAGGTCGATACCGAGCTCTTCCACGCCTAATTGAATGTCTTCACGGCTGACGGCAGCCGCAAAGGCTTTATCCTTTAATTTCTTTCGGACGGATTTCGGTTCCATTCCTTCGAGTCCGGTCGGCCTGACGTAGGCCACGGCCAAAATGAAACCGCATAGCTCGTCGACGGCAAACAGCGTTTTCGCCAGCCGCGTCGTGCGTGGTGTGCCGGAGTAGAGGGCGTGCCCGAGGATAGCCTCAAGCATGACGTCAGGGTACCCGAGCTCCTTCAGCGTGCGTACGCCGACAAACGGGTGTTCTTCGGCGGTCGGATGCTTTTCATAGTCCATGTCGTGCAGGAGGCCGGTCATGCGCCACAGCTCTTCGTCCTCTCCCAGGAGTTTGGCGTAGTATTCCATGGCGGCCTCAACGGCGTAAGCGTGACGGCGCAGACTTTCACTGGTCGTCCATTCGTGGAAAAGTGCGAGCGCGTCTTCGTAAGTCGGCATGTCAATACGTAAAAGTGTTCTAAACTCGAAACCGTTAGAAAATCTCGATGAGTTTCATTTCACGGAGGTAGCGGCCCGGGTTGGATTCGAAGTCGGTCAGGATCCGATTCAACGTGGTGGTCATCGAATCCAGCCGGGTGTAGAGGGCGGGATCGTTTAGCAGTTTTGCCGCGGTGCCGTCGCCGTGCCGGAGCTGTACGAGCAGGGTATCGAGGCTTGCGGCGGTGCTTTCCAGCGTGTCGAGGTCGCCGTCTACACGCCGGAGGAGGTGATTCAGGTTCTGAACGGCGAGGGCGAGCGAATCGCTGTTTTCGGACGTGAACCGGTCGAGGTCGGATGAGAGGGACTCGAAGTTGGTCAGGACGGTGGAGATACGAGCTTGCTCGGCGGACAGGAGCTTGTTGAGCGAGGTGGCGACGTTTTCGAGCTCGATGAGTGCCCTGTTCAGCCGACTGTTCGTATTGCCGAGCAGGTATTGCGTCTGCTCGAAGGTTGCGCCGGCGGCGACGAGGACGCTGTCGAGCCGGCTTGTAAGCATCGGTGCACGCTCCGAGACAAGGCTCATCAGGTCAGGTGTGGATTCTCCGGGAATGACGGATCCGGGACGTAGCGGTGGATTGCCCGGCGGACCGAGCACGACCTCCATGTCGACCGATCCGAGCGCAGCAAATCCGCCGACCCGCGCGAACGAACCCTCCGGAATTACGATGTCCCGGTCGACCTTAAAGCCTACCTGCACCATCTGGGTTGTGGGGTCGAGACGAACCCTCGTGATGCTCCCGGCTGCGATCCCGTTGATGCGGACGGCGTTGCCGCGCATCAAGCCGCCTGCGTCTTCAAACGCGGTAGCCAGCTCGTACGTGCCGCGAAAGAGGGGGAGGCTCGAAAAAAAGCGGATGCCGATAAAAAAAACGACCGCCGCGACGATGATGGCGATTCCTACTTTCAGTTCGTTCGCTAATCGCATGGTATGGTTCAGGAGCGTTTTTCCGCAATCAATTCAGGATAGCCGATCTGGTACTCATTAGCCCGGACGAAGCCGAGGAGCGTGGCGTCGGTGCTCCGGTGCAGCTCATCGATCGTACCGGTCCAGTGCAGCCTACCCTGATGGATGAAGGCGGCGCGGTCGGCAATGGCCAGGACGGAGTGCATGTCGTGTGAGATGACGATGCTGGTCACGTTCAGCTGGTCGGCAAGGTTGCTGATCAGCTCGTCAATCGTGTTGGACGTTTCGGGGTCAAGCCCGCTCGTCGGTTCGTCGTAGATGATGTACCGTGGCCTCAGAGCGATGGCCCGGGCCAACGCCACACGTTTGCGCATGCCGCCCGATAGCTCGGACGGATTTTTGTCACCAATGTCCGGGAGCTGGACGAGCTCGAGGCACTTCCGCGCTTCCCGTTCGATTTCGGCTTCGGTTTTGTCGGTAAAGGTACGCAGGGGAAAGGCCACGTTTTCAAAAGCGCTCATCGAATCGAACAGCGCGCCCCCCTGGAAAAGTACGCCAAACTGGGTTCTGACCTGGCGTAGCTGCTTGTAGGATATGCGGTTGATGTCCACGCCGTCCACGAGCACCCGGCCTTCTTCGGGCTGGAGGAGGCCGATGATGTGCTTCATCAAGACGCTCTTCCCGGAGCCTGAGCGTCCGATGATGGCCATCGTCTCGCCTTCGTGGATGTCGAGGGATATATCCTGAAGGACCGGCTTCCCGTCGAACTGTTTGGACAGGTGTTCGATACGGATCATGGTTACAGGAGGAAAACTGCAAGGAAAAGGTCGGCAATCAGGATGAAGACGCAGGACGTCACGGCGGCCTGGGTCGTGCTCCGGCCGACACCCTCGGCCCCCCCGGTGGTGTGATACCCTTTGAAGCAAGAGACGGAGGTGATGATAAAGCCGAACGTGATGGACTTGATCAGGCCGAACCAGGCGTCAAAAGGCTTGAAGAACTCGCGTGCACCCTGGACGAACTCACCCGACGACACGAAACCGCCGAGGTCGGCAATAATGACGCCGGCGCCGATACCGACCAGACACGCAAGCACGTACAGGACGGGAAACATGACGATCCCCGCGATGATCCGCGGGAGGATCAAATACCCGACCGAGTTGAGGCCCATTGCTTCGAGCGCGTCGATCTGCTCGGTGACGCGCATGGTGCCGAGCTCGGCGGCGATGCGCGCGCCTACACGCCCGGCAAGAATGAAACCGGTCACGACGGCGCCCAGCTCGAGGATCATCGACGGTGCGACGATTGACCCGATGATGCTACGCGGGATGAACGGGGAAACGAGCTGGTAGGCAGTCTGGACCGTGGTCACGGCGCCCGAAAAGGCTGCGGCAAGGGCGATGATTGGGATCGACTCCGTCCCGATCTGAACCATCTGGGAAAAGAGGTTCTTCCGGTACAGCTTGACGTCGCCAAGCATGCTGAGCGCGCCGACGTGCAAGAGCACGTATCTGCCCAGCGTCCGGGCGGGATCGAGTAAACGCATCAACGTGGCTGCCATACAGTAACGCTCCCAAACCTGTTCGGAGATTTCGGCTGCGAAATAACGACTCAGGAGAGGGTAAGTGCCGGAAGAGAAGGTCGAGAACGGCGAACGACGTAACGGTGTCACCAGACCGACGTACATTACGACCAAATCTATACCGATATTTCGTCACCAAAGCCGCTTTTCGGCCGGTGATAGTAACGGTTAATACGAAAAACGGACCGTTTGTATTCAAACGAACCAGAAGAAAATGGCTAAGAGCCGGTCGAAATACGTCTGTCATGTCTGCGGATACGAAACCGCACAATGGATGGGCAGGTGCCCGGGCTGTGAGTCGTGGGATTCGTTCGTTGAGGAGGTGGCTCCTGCGCCCGTTCGAGCACGCGTGCCGAAACAGGTAGGCGCGCGGGGCGCCGGGGCAAGAGCTCTATCGCTTTCGGACGTGGAGGCGGCCGGCGAAATCCGGATGCAAACGGGCGTGGGTGAGTTCGACCGGGTGATGGGGGACGGGATCATGCTCGGGTCGCTCATTTTGCTCGCCGGTGATCCGGGAATCGGCAAGAGCACCCTGATGACGGAGATGGGCCGGTACATGCCTGACCGTCGGATCCTGTACGTGACGGGGGAGGAGTCGGTGCGGCAGGTCAAGGTGCGCGCCGAACGGCTGGGTGTGACGTCGAAGCAGTTCCTGTTGCTTGCCGAGACGAACGTAGAGGAGATCGTCGCAGTCGTGCAGGAAACAGAGCCCGAGCTGCTCATCGTCGATTCGATCCAGACACTTTTTCGGCCGGACATCCAGAGCGCACCGGGGTCCGTGAGCCAGGTGCGCGAGAGTGCGGCGGCGCTGCTCGAGGTCACAAAGTCGATGAACTTCCCGACTTTCCTGGTGGGGCACGTGACGAAGGAAGGGATCGTTGCCGGGCCGCGCGTGCTCGAGCACATGGTCGACACCGTTCTCTACTTCGAGGGTGATCGGCATCATTCGTTCCGGATCCTGCGGGCGGTCAAAAACCGGTTTGGTTCGACGAACGAGATTGGCGTCTTCGAGATGCACGACTCGGGTCTGCGGGAGGTGAGCAATCCGAGCGAGATCTTCCTTTCGGAGCGGAGCTACGGTTCGAGCGGGTCGGCCGTGGTGTGTTCGGTGGAAGGGACGCGGCCGGTGCTGGTAGAGCTGCAAAGCCTCGTGACGCCGACGTCCTACGGCACGCCGCAACGGACGGCTACCGGCTTTGACTACCGCCGGTTGCAAATGCTGCTCGCCGTGCTCGAAAAGCGGGAGGGCTTGCGGCTGTCGACACACGACGTTTTTCTGAATGTGGTAGGCGGCGTGCGGCTCGACGAGCCGGCCGTCGATCTGGGTGTAATCGTAGCCGTAGCGTCGTCATTCCGCGACATCCCGACGGACACCGGGACGGTGCTGATCGGGGAGGTCGGGTTGGGCGGTGAGGTGCGATCGGTCAGCCGCATCGAAGCCCGATTGAAGGAGGCCGCGAAACTCGGATTCGAGCGAGCGATCGTTCCGGCCAACAGCCTCAAAGGGGTCGTGGTGCCCAAAAAGCTGGAGGTGACGGGTGTCCGCTCGCTCCACGAAGCGCTCGATCTGGTGCTGTAAGAGGCAGGTCTTCACGGGTTCATTACAGTTCACGTCTTTCGAGGTCCGCACGAAGCCGCTACACTCCACGATTGTGGTGTGAACGATCAGAACGGCGGTACTTTCATGAAGCAGACGTTTCCCTTCGGCCAGGAGGTTGTCTGGGAGCCACGTCAGGAGTGGATAGCAAACAGCAACCTCTCCCGGTTCATGAGCAAGCACGGGATCGGTTCGTACGACGAGCTGCTCGCCCGTTCCACGAACGACATCGCCTGGTTCTGGGACGCGGTGATACAGGACCTCGACGTCCGGTTTTATAAACCTTACACTGAGGTCGTCGACCTGAGTGGCGGTCCTATGTTTCCGAAGTGGTGTGTGGGCGGGGAGATGAACATCGTCCACAACCTGCTCGACAAATGGCAGGAAGGACCTGTCAAGGACCTGGCCGCGCTACGCTGGGAAGGCGAAGAAGGGGACGTCCGAATCCTCTCGTATGGCGTGCTGAACCGTGAGGTTTGCCGCTGCGCCAATGCTTTGAAAAGCCTTGGAATCGGGCGCGGCGACGTGGTGGGGCTGTTCATGCCGATGACGCCGGAGCTCGTCATCGCGTTTCTGGCGGTCATCAAGATCGGCGGGGTGGTGTTGCCGCTGTTCAGCGGGTACGGACCCGGGGCGGTGGCGACACGTCTCAACGATGCCGGGGCAAGGGCCCTGTTTACGAGCAATGCCTTTTTCCGCCGGGGGCATACGGTATCCATGAAACCCGTCGCCGACGTGGCGCTAGCGAACGTCCCGTCGGTGCGGCATGTGATCGTTCACCGACGCGTCCAACAAGACGATGAGGCGCCCTGGACACCCGGTCGCGACCACTGGTGGGACGAGCTGATGGCGGATCAACCGGACACGGCAGAGACGGTGGTAACCTCGGCGGAGGACGTGCTCATGCTCATTTACACGAGCGGCACGACGGGCACGCCCAAGGGGGCGGTCCACACACACTGCGGCTTCCCCGTAAAAGCCGCCCAGGACATGTACCACCCGATGGACCTCAGGCCGGGGGAGGTGTTGTACTGGATGACCGATATGGGTTGGATGATGGGGCCGTGGCTGGTCTTTGGGACGCTATTAATCGGCGCAACGATGGTGCTGTACGACGGCGCACCCGACTACCCCGACCCCGGCCGTGTCTGGAAAATCGTTGCCGATCATGGAGTGACGCACCTCGGGGTGTCTCCAACCCTCATTCGAGCATTGATGGGTTACGGCACCGAGCCCGTGCGGCGTCACGATCTATCGTCACTTCGTGCGGCAGGATCCACGGGAAGCCCGTGGGATCCCGAATCGTGGCTCTGGCTCTTTCGGAACGTACTGGGTGGAGAAAAACCCATCCTGAACTACTCGGGCGGCACCGAAATCAGCGGCGGAATCCTGTGCGGCAACTTCTTCAAGCCGATGAAACCTTGCTCGTTTTCGGGGCCGGTGCCCGGGATGGATGCCGACGTCGTGGACGATCGGGGCCGGTCGATACGCGGAGCCGTCGGTGAGCTCGTCATACGGCGTCCGTGGATCGGCATGACGAGAGGGTTCTTCCGCGATCCGGATCGATACGTCGATACGTACTGGCGCCGGTTCGAGGGCATGTGGGTGCACGGCGACTTCGCCGCCGTCGACGAGGACGGGCTCTGGTACATTCTGGGGCGTAGTGACGACACGATCAACGTGGGCGGGAAGCGCATTGGACCGGCAGAGGTCGAGTCCATTCTCTGCGCGCACCCGGACGTGGTCGAAGCGGCCGTCGTGGGTGTTCCGCACGACGTCAAAGGGCAGGACATCGCCGCCTTCGTCGTTCTACAAACGGGCACGAAGGGCGACGAAAAGCTCAGGAACGAGCTGATGAAGCTGGTCATCAACGAGCTGGGGCGGGCGCTCAAACCGGGGGCGATTCGTTTCGTCACCATGCTCCCGAAGACCCGGAACGCAAAGGTGATGCGGCGGATCATACGAGCGGCATATCTTGGCGAGGACGTCGGCGACACGAGCAGCCTCGAGGACCCTGTTGCCATTATCGCCATTCGGGAATCGTATTGAGCGCTCATTCTCTCAAGGCGTATCGTAGCCGGGACACGTTTGTACTATGTTGCGTGCGGTTCGTCCAAAATACACCTTCATTTCGCACCAATACGATGGATCCCGGCGGAGGGCACAATACTTGCGCCGTTTGAACTTATCCTGTATTAGGTCATTGCACTTCTAAAGGTCGTTTCAAGTCCTTCGAGGAATCGCATGAACAGGGTAAGGGTACTTTTCGTTCAGCTTGCGGCACTGGTGCTGTTTTGCAGCCCGGTGTTTGCCCAGCAGACGCTCTACACGGACCTTACCGGCACCGTGATCAATGACAGCACTGAGGCGCCGGTGGCCGGAGCGCACGTTTTCATTGCCGAATCGATGATCGGTACGGTCACGGGGAACGACGGGAGCTACCGCCTCGAACGGGTACCCATGGGCGCGCACCGGCTGTACGTGTCCATCGTCGGCTTTGAGCCGCAATCGATGGACATTGTCGTGCGAGAAGGGGGGCAACGAGTGTTTGACTTCCGGCTCAAGCCAACGGTCATCGAACTCGAGGAAGTTACCGTTGAGGCGAAGGAGAACAAGCGCTGGCAGCAACAGCTCCAACATTTCACCCGGCTATTCATCGGGGAGACGCCAAACGCCGAGAAGACCAAGATTCTCAACCCGGAGGTGCTGAGCTTCGACGACAAAGTCGTGCGCTTTACCGCAAAGGCGAGCGAGACGCTCGTCATCGAGAACCGGGCGCTCGGCTACCGGATTCAGTACTTTCTGAAGGAGTTTGGCGCGACGCCCGGTCGAGTGTGGTACGATGGCGAGCCACTTTACGAAGAGCTGGAACCCGAGAGCCCCGAGCAGGCGGCGGAATGGGAAGAGAATCGCAGAAAGGCGTTTATGGGGTCGTTGCGGCATTTTCTGCTCGCCTTGATCTCAGGCAGGGTGGAAGAGCAAGGGTTCCTGACGTTCAGCAGGCCGGCGTTCGACGTATCCGCAGGGGGTACACCCACAGCCGTTGGACCGACGGCTTCCGGCTCATTTGCAGGAAACTACCGGTTCCCGCTCGACCCGAAGACGATCGTGTTCGACGGACCGACACCGTCCGAGAAAAAGATCGAGTTTCACGGATCGGTCGAGATCATCTATCAGGGGGAGATGGAAGATCCGTCCTACGCCAAGTGGATGCGCCAGCAGACGGGAGGCAGGCAGTTGGGCGTCAGGAAGGAGAACTTCCAGACGTCGTGGATTCAGCTCGATAAAGGCTCGACGCTCGTGGATTACAAGGGCGATACGCTCGATCCGTACGGCATCACCCAGATGGGGTACTTTGCGTACGAAAGGGTCGCGGACGACGTGCCCAAGGAGTACCGGCCTACCCGGTGATCAGTTAGCCCAGAAGGCATCGCGGATGTGCGTGATTTCCGGGTCTTTGTCGCCGAGGCGTACGGTGATCACGTCGAATCGGCAGTTGGCCCCTTCGATGCGCCGTTCGTAAAGGTAGGCCTTTGCGGCGAACACGATGTGCCGCTGTTTTGCTTTTGTGACCGCTTCCTCGGGCTCGCCGTAGTTCCTTCCCCTTCGCGTTTTGACTTCCACGAAAACGATCTCTCCGCCGTCGTTCTTTTCGTTGGGCTCGAAGCAGACGAGGTCGAGCTCTTCGTGACCGAACCGGTAGTTCCGGTCCATGACGGTCATACCGATTTTTTCGAGGTATTGCGCGGCAATATCTTCGCCTTCATTGCCGGTTTTCGTCGTAGCCATCAGGTCAGGTCGTTTTCATTTTCAGGGTTTTCGGTTGCGGCCGGCTGAAGCGACTCGGCAAAGCGGATCATTTGCCGTATGAGCGGGGCGTTTCGGGCGTCGATGAGGGGCAGCAGCTTGCTCGAAAATCCCTCGAAGACCGCCATGAGCGCAATGAGCTGATCGATCCGCTCACAGAAGTGTTTTTCCACGTCCTGGAGGTTCGTACAGTCTGTTGCAGCGTCGTCCAGCAGGATGGCTTTCGACTCCAGAAGCTGCTTTTTGACCGGCCGAATTTCCCGCTTTTCTCTTTCGCGGATGATCAGCGCCGTAATGGTCCAGACGTCCTTTTCAGCCGTGAAGTAGTCGCGCCGGGTGCCTGGCACCGAGACTTTACGGACGAGCTTCCATTCCTGGAGGGATCGAAGGTTCATGCTGGCATTGCCCCGGCTGATCTCGAGCACCTGCATGATGGTTTCCATGTCGAGCGGGTGCTCCATTGCGTAGAGCAGGGCGTGGATCTGGGCCATCGTCCGGTTGATACCCCACTGCGACGCCATTTCGCCCCAGAAGCGTACGAAATGTTTGAGGGCTTTTCGGTGGCGATCAGAGAGCGTGAGCGTGGGAGGCACGCTCACTCCCACGGGGGCGGCTGGATTGTTCTCGGACATATCGTTCAGTGCGTACAGCGTAGGTTCGGCACTCGTATGACCGGCAGAAGGCCCGGCTGTTCCTTACGGGCAGGTCAACTTTTACTGGTTCGATGAATCTCCGTAGATTCAGTATATACAGAATGGCGGATTCAAGAAGTAATGGCCCGGGATTATTACCTTGTAGAAGACGTCGTAACGGCGGCAGGCCACCGGTCCTAAAGGGCCGATCGACGCGAATGCTTTACAGTCCACCCTTGCAGAACCGAACGTTGTGTTGCCCATACTTACGCTGACTACGGACTTTGGAACTCGTGATCCTTACGTTGCGGAAATGAAGGGCACCATTCTTCGGATCTGCCCTCAGGTGCAATTGATCGATCTGACGAACGACATCTCGTCGCAGGACATCATGGAGGCGGCGTTCGTCGTACGAGAGGCGTACGCGTATTTTCCGGAAGGCGCCATCCATCTCGTCGTCGTCGATCCGGGTGTGGGAACGTCGCGTCCGGCGGTAGCACTCCGGCACAACGGGCACTACTTCGTTGGGCCGGACAACGGCCTCTTTTCCCTGGTCACCAGTGGAGGCGAGCCTGACGAGGTGGTCGTGCTCGACAAGCCGGCATTCTGGCGGACGCCGGAACCGTCAAACACCTTCCACGGCCGGGACATTTTTGCACCGGTTGCGGCGCACCTGGCAAACGGCCGCAAGCTCTGCGAGCTCGGCTCGCCGACGCAGTCCCTGCAAGACCTCCGGTGGGTCCGCCCCATTGCCGACACGCAGGGGCTGAGGGGATGGGTAGTTCACATCGACCACTTCGGGAATTGCATCACGAACATCGAGCGGGCGGAGTTTGAGGCCTGGCGTGAAGGCAGAGGCGTGAAGGTTTACGCCGGAACGTCCATTCTCAAGGGGATCGGCGAAACGTATGGCTCTGTCGAAAAAGGCGATCCCGTAGCGGTTTTCGGGAACAGCGACCTGCTCGAGATAGCCGTCAACGGAGGAAGTGCGGCCGAGCTGCTCAGCATACGGAAAGGAGCAGCCGTCAGCGTCGTTTTTGTGGACAAGTCCTGAGTGGGCGATTGCAGATAATCCTGGACCGTACGCAACCCCGCCTGGTCTTACAAGTTGCAGCGTTGGGTTTCGAGTTAAGGGTTCCAGTAGCAATTCGATTGGGTGTTTTATGTCTGAGCCGGCAGGTAACAGGGCAATTGAAGTCAAAGGGCCGACGCGGCATCTCGAACGCCTGTTTCAGTTCGCGCAGACGCTGACGCTCGATCCCGATCGGGCGGCGCACCTGGTGGAAAAGACGTACGAGCGTGCGAAGGACGACGACCCTGTGACCGGCGATTGGGACGACGTTCACCGATTGCTGCGCTTGATGCACTCGATTCACGAGGAAGAGGATCCATTGGATACGTCAACCGGCGATGGGTCGCACCGTTTCCGGCAGGAGGTCGCGATGGACGTGATCGATCGGAAGATCGGTGTGGCAATCTCGCTGTTGCCGGTCCGGTACCGGGCCATCCTGGGGTTGGTTGAATTGCAAGGGCAGTCGTGCACCGACGCGGGCTACGTTTTGGACCTCGATACGGACGTCGCCAGTGAAGAGCATCGCCAGGCACGGATCGAGCTCGAACGCCTCCTCCGGCAGACGCTAACACCGGCAGAGGAGCAACTCGTTTATTCGACACTTTCGGGCAACTGGATTGGTGACGCCCTTCAGCGTGCCTCCGACCGCTCGTTTTCGACCCTGCCGCCCACGTTACGAGCCAGAGTTGAACAGCTGGTCGAGCCCGTTCCGGAACCCGGACCGGCGCCTGTCGTCCACGAGCCCGTTCGCGAGATTCGCCGGCCCGTGCCGTCGTACAGGGATCGTCATCGCACTGATAAAGGCCTGACGTACCTGCTGGTTGCCGTAACGGTGATCTTTGCGGCGGGCTTGATCGGCTATTTATTCTCTCGCGTGGAGCCGGAAGATCCCGAGAAAAACCTGCTATCGCTTTCGATCCAGCAGCTGGACGACCTCGAGCCAGTTTTCCGGCCGGGCAACAACGAGCAGGCTGAGCGCTTTGCGTTGGACCGGCTGGGCGTCAGGGTGTTGCTGCCGGAGATCGCTCAGGCGACCTTGACGGGAGTGGCTATCGTGCAATTTGCTCCCAACGCAGAAGCGCCGGTATTCCTTTACGAGGACCAGGTTTCGGGTAGACCGTTCGCCCTCTACGCCTACAGTTATGCCTTTCTAGACCGAAACGAAAATCTCGTCGAGCTGGGCGCCGACATTCTCCGTCAGATCCAGGAAGAGCACCATTTCGACCTTCACGATCTGGGGACCGACCAGGTGCTCGTCTGGCGGAACCGCGACGACATTTACGTGGCGGTCGTCAAGGGCAATGCTGAGGAGCTGAGGGACCGTATAAGCTATCCATCCTGAAGCAGTCCCGCGTCACACCCAGGTATGTCCTTCGAAACCACAAGCCGCCGGTCCGAAGCAGAAAAGCTCCTTCGAAAACACTGGAAACACCACGATTTCCGACCCGGGCAGTGGGAGATCATCGAGACGATACTCGATGGGCAGGACGTGCTGGCGATTCTCCCGACCGGAGGAGGAAAGTCCATCTGCTACCAGCTTCCGGCGATAATGCAGGGCGGGCTGACGCTGGTCGTCTCGCCACTCATTTCCTTGATGCAGGACCAGGTGGCCGGGCTCCGGGCGAGAAGGATCGCGGCTGCCTTCATCAACAGCACCCTTTCGGCTCGCGAGATCGACCAGCGATGGACGGACGCGGAATACGGCCGGTACCGGCTGTTGTACGTATCTCCCGAACGGCTGCAGACGGAGGTGTTCCAGGCACGGGTTTCGCGCCTGCCGGTGAAGCGGATCGTGGTGGACGAGGCGCACTGCATCAGCGAGTGGGGGCGGCACTTCCGGCCGGCGTACCGCGAAATTGCACGTGCCAGGGAGCTACTTGGCAATCCTCCCGTCGCGGCTTTTACGGCCACCGCCACGCCCCTGGTTCGGCGCGACATCGTGGAAATGCTCGAGCTCAAGGCGCCGGTCCAGGTGGCGACGGGCTTCGACCGACCCAACATCACGTGGTCCATATTTCGCACTCCGTCCAAACGGCAGAAGGTCGTCGAGATCCTGCACAACGTGCAGGGGAGCGGGATCGTCTACACGGCGACGCGGAAGTCGGCGGAAGAGTGGGCGTCGTGGCTGGCCTCGCAGGGGGAAACCGTCGAGGTCTACCACGGCGGGCTTGGAGCGGAGACCCGGGCATCGGTGCAGGAGGCCTGGCTGAAAGGGGAGAAGCGGATCATCGTCGCTACGAACGCCTTCGGGATGGGAATTGACAAGCCCGACGTCCGGTTCGTCATTCACGTCGAGATGCCGGGCAGTGTGGAGGCCTACTACCAGGAGGCTGGAAGGGCAGGCCGCGACGGGAAGAAGGCATTTGCCGTATTGCTCTATCAGCACGAGGACACGCGTACCCAGCGGCACCTGTTAGAGTCCGGCCATCCAGATGCACGGTCGGTCAGAATCGTCTACGACGCCGTGTGCAGCGTGGCGCAGGTGCCGATCGGGGCGTTGCCGAATGGTCCGGTGACAATTCGGTATGAGGTCCTGCAAAAGGTGACCGGATTTTCGAAGGGAAAGCTGGTTAGGGCCGTCGAGATTTTGTCCCGGCAGAAGACGTGGCAGGTGCTCCCGTTGAAGAAATACACCGGACTGCTTCGGTTCGACCAGCCGGTCGAGCGCATCCGGGAGTACGTTGACAAGACGGGCAACCGGGCGCTGGCGCGGTTCGTAACCGAACTCTTACGGGTCGTACACGCTGACGCTTTTTTGGGCTGGTGGGAGCTCGATCTACGGCTATTGCAACGACGCATGAGGATTGACCGCATGAGACTGTCCCGTGGGCTGGCATTCCTCGCGTCGCGTGAGCTGCTCTCATGGCAACCTCCGGGTACGGCCTTTCGCGTGGTTTTCAATCACGCGCGGGCGCAGCGTCTGCCGGTGGACGACCTTCTGGTTCAAAAGTCGTTCCGGCGCGCCGAGCGCCATTTTCTCGACATGCTGCGCTACGCACGCTCCGTGACGTGCCGTCGCCAGTTCCTGCTGGCCTATTTCGGTGAGGAAATCAAGCCGCCGTGCGGGAAGTGTGACGTCTGCCTGGGCAGGCACCGCGGGATGACCATCCAAGCCGACGACGAACCCATCCTTCGCAGCCTGCTAAGACAGATAGAACTGGGCGTTACCGGTAGGGAATGGGTGGGACTGGAGGGCGTACCGGAAGACCGGATCGATTACCTCGTGGATTATCTCTTTCAGGAAGCCTACATCAGCGTAAGGCATCCCCTGGAGGAAACCTTCGTCCTCGAGGAGAAGGGCAGGCAGTGGTTGACCGGTTGGGAGCCGAGCGAGGGTTAGAACGAGTAGGCGCCGAGCTCTTCCCCGACCTCGGTGGCGGCGAAAACGTTGCGCGCTTCGGTCAGGTCGTACCGGTCGATGCCCGGGGGTACGTGAACGAGCAAGAGCCTGCGCGTTTCGGCGCGGGCTGCGATCCGTGCGGCGTCTTCGGGCGAGGTGTGGCCTTTCATGGATCCGTTGGCTTCGTGAACCAGGATGTCCGATTTTCCGGCCAGATGCACGACCGTTTCGACGGGTTCGGTGTCGCACGAGTAGGCGACGGACCTGCCGGTCGGCCTGTGGGTCACGCGTAGGCCTACATTTGGTACGGGATGGACGACCGGAGAGGCCGAGACGTGCCAGACGGGGTCGTCGAGCACGAGCGCGCCCTCTTCGTAGTCGATGAACCGCCACTGGATCTCGGGCATGTCCTTCCAGGACGTCGTGTCGAAGCATTCCCAGCAGCGTTTTGCCTGGTCGAGCGCAGGCTTGATGCCGTATACGGGGATGGGTTTGCGGCGGCCGGCGATCCAGATTTTCTCCATAAACAGCGGGAAGCCGCTCACGTGGTCGGGATGCTCGTGTGTGATGATGAGGGCGGAGATCGTATTCAGGTCGATGCCGGCTGCCAGGAGGCGTTGAACGACGTCGCCGCCGCAGTCGACGACCAGCGTGTCCCCGCCGTCGGTGAAGGCGAGCATGGTGGTGGTACGGTGAGGATCGGCCACTGCGGCGCCGGTGCCAAGGAGGTGAAGTGTGGGCATAGCAGCGTACTGAATGTGCACGATTACGACGTTGGTACCATTATCTGCATTCCACCAGCACCGAATCAAGCCCCAATCATTTCTTCCGTGTAACGGTGTAGTCAACCAGGTCGATCAGGCCCTGGCGGGCGTCGGACGGGGGCAGGTCCTGGAGTAAGAGCCGGGCTTCACCTGCGTAACGGTTCATGACCTCTCGTGCGTACCGAATACCGCCGGTCGACTCGACAAAACGGGACACTTCCCTCACGTCGGCCCTGCTTTTCACCTTTTTCTGCACGATACGGAGGATGCGTTTCCGTTCGGACGCATCGGTCTGGCGGAGGCCGAAGATGAGGGGCAGGGTGAGCTTTTTCTCCTGGAGGTCGATGCCGAGTGGTTTTCCGACGTCGTCGACCCCGAAGTCGAAAAGGTCGTCGCGTATCTGGAACGCCATGCCGAGCTTTTCGCCCATGGTCCGCATACGTTCGACCAGCGCCTCGTCGTCCGTGACGCTCATCGTCCCGCTGGCGGTACAGGCCGCGATCAGAGAGGCGGTCTTATCTGAAATGATGCGGAAGTAGGTCTCTTCGTCGAGGTCGAGCCTGCGCGATTTTTCGATCTGGAGCAGCTCGCCCTCACTCATGCGGCGGACGGCGTGCGAGAGCGTTCCGAGGAGCTTCAGGTCGTTGTGCTCGACCGCCAGCAGAAGGCCACGGCTGAGGAGGAAGTCGCCCAGGAGGACGGCGACTTTGTTTTTCCAGAGCGCGTTGATCGAGAACACTCCGCGGCGGCGCTCGGCATCATCCACCACGTCATCGTGGATGAGGGTAGCGGTGTGGAGCAGCTCGACCAGCGTGGCAGCGCGGTACGTTTTTTCGTTTATCGACCCGCAAGCGGCGGCGGAAAGCAGCACCAGGACGGGTCGGATTCGCTTGCCTTTCTGCCGGAGGACGTACCGGATGATCTTGTCCAGCAGTCCGACCTGCGAATACATGGAGTTACGGAAGTGCTCCTGGAAAATGGAGAGTTCTTCCGCAACGGGTTTTTGTATCGTCTGGAGCGAGAGGACGCGTGGCCGAGACGCCGGTGGCTCGATCGCGCCGTCACCCAGAACACCGGCCAGGGTGGAGCTGGACATCAAACTTCTTTCAGAAATTATTGAAAGTATCCCGTCGTATACGCCGTGGCGTTGCGGAAGTTTTTGTCTAAACGCGGGTGTCGAAGGTGCGCGCGTGTGAATTCAGGATATCGCTCCGTTGATCGAGCGGCGTAAGCGATTGACTTCGTCGGCAAAAGCCGGTTCGACGTCCATACGGTTTTCGACCATGGTGCAGGAGTGGATGACTGTCGAGTGATCGCGTCCACCGAAAAAGTTGCCGATGTACTCGAGGGTGTACGTGGTAAACTGCTTGGCGAGATAAATCGCGACCTGCCGGGCGTTGACGATTTCCCGTTTCCTGCTTCTCGAACAGATGAGGGCAGGCGAGAGGTGGTAGAAGTCGGCGACCATTCGCTGGATGTCCTCGATCTCTACGTGCTTGGGCGACTCCTGAAGGAGGTCGCTCAGGGCTTCGTATGCGAATGCAAGGTCGATGGTCCGGTTCTGGAGTTTCGCGTGTGCGAAGAGGCGGGTGAGCGCTCCTTCGAGCTCACGGATGTTCGATCTGATCCGTTGCGCCACAAAATCGATGACTTCCTCCGGTACCACAAGCCCGCTGAGGGCAGCCTTCTTCCGCAGGATGGCCATGCGCGTTTCCAGGTCAGGCGCCTGGACGTCGGCACTGAGACCCCACTGGAACCGGGAGAGAAGGCGCTCTTCGATGCCGGCGATTTCCCTTGGCGGGCGGTCAGCGCAGAGCACGACTTGCTTGTTGCGCTGGTGGAGGTCGTTAAAAATGTGGAAGAACTCCTCCTGCGTTTTTTCCTTTCCTCCGAAGAACTGGACGTCGTCCACGATGAGAAGGTCCGTCTGCCGGTAGTACCGGGTGAACTCGGCGATGCTGTGATTTTTGACGGACCGGACGAACTCGGCGGTAAACTGCTCGCTCGAGAGGTAGACGATTTTTTGGGTCGTACCGTGAGTGCGGGCGTAGTTGGCGATGGCCTGAACCAGGTGCGTCTTACCGAGGCCGACGCCCCCATATACAAGAAAAGGATTGAACGAGGTCTGCCCCGGCCGTTGGGCGATGGCGAGCGCTGCGCTCCGGGCAAGGCGGTTGCAGTCGCCTTCGACGAACGTGTCGAAGGTGTAGTTTTTTTGCAGTGGGTGTTCGGCGTATGCGTATTGAACGGGGACCGGCCGGGGCTCGACGGGGTTCTGGACCCTTTCCTGGCGTTTTTTCGACCCGTTGCGCCCTGGCGACGGGGGAAGCCTTCGGACGACGGCAGCATCTTCGGTCTCGTGCCGGGGCGCCTGGGTTTCATCCCGATCCGCGATCCGATAGGCGACGGTGGCGGCGCGGCCGACCACCCCGTTCACCGTATCGTGAAGCAGCTTGGTGTAGTGCTGATCGAGCCACTCGTGGTAGAAGCGGCTCGGCAGCTCGATGAGCAGCTCGACCCGGTCACCTTCCTGTTTGAGCGACACGGGTTGGAGAGGCTGAAACCACGTCTGGAACGCAATTCCGGAGACTTCTCGCGACACGGAATCGAGGCATCTTGCCCAAACACTTTGAACCGAAGACGACATAGCAACTGGAGATACTGATGGTAGACACTGGAGGAAGTCGCAAGGATACCGCGCCCATGACCACCGAATACTATGGGTGGTTGAGGGGTAAAGCAAGGAAAAGTGGCGCACTTTTTCCCCACAGAGTTTTCCAGCCAAACGGGCACTTATCCACCGGATATCAACATCAACCGTTGGGAAAGACTTTCGGACAATGAATGACGAAAGGGCGTAAAGACAACGAAAATAACGAGTAGCAAGGCATCCCTGGAGCCGTCAAAATGACCTGAAATGGCCGAAGGTCCAAATAGTCTGTGGTTTACCGGGAAGGGAGCAACCGTTGACTGGCCGGTCAAAGCAACCGAGGCCGGCCTTTTCGACACGGTCACCCGAAGTGATACCTCTTGCGCCGGAGGAGGACCAGGAAGAAGGGGACGCCGCAGATCGCCGTGAGGATGCCGATCGGGATCTCGAGGGGGGAGATGATCGTCCGGGCGGCGAGGTCGGCCCAGAGCAGAAACAGGGCGCCGGCGCAGAACGAGGCGGGGACGAGGCGGCGGTGTGTGACGCCAACGATCGATCGGACCGCGTGGGGTATGATGAGGCCGACGAATCCGATGGTGCCGGAAAAGGCGACGAGTGTGCCGGTAACGATGGCGATCAGCAGTACGAGCATTCGCTTGGCCACCTCCACCGACACGCCGAGGCTTCGGGCAGGTTCTTCACCGATCAGAAAGGTGTCGAGGGTTCTGGAGAACGTCATGAGCAACACGAGACCGCCGATGGCCGTGAAGGCCGGGAGCGCCACCGAGCTCCACTGCGTGTTGCTCAACGACCCCATCAGCCAGAACAGGACCGCCTGCATTTTATAGGGGCTCGGCGAAGTGAGGGTGACGAACGAGGTGACGGCAGACATCAGTGCGGACACGGCGACGCCTGCGAGGAGCAACCGGGCAGGCGAAACGAAGGTGCCCGTACGTGCCGTGAGGTAAACCACGACTATGGAGAGCAGGCTGCCGACGAAAGCGGCGATCGGGAGGTTCAGCATCAGGCCGGCGACGGGAGGCAGAAACCCCAGGTAAAAAAGCGATGCGCCGGCCGAAGCGCCACTCGAAATACCGAGGATGTAGGGTTCGGCGAGGGGGTTTCGAACGAGAGCCTGGATGGTAACGCCGACGATCGACAGCCCGCCGCCGACGATCAGGGCCAGCAGCACACGGGGTGCACGAAGACGCCAGACGATCAGATCGGTGGTCAGGTCAGGCTTTTCAGTGGCTCCAAAGGACAGACGGTATTTGAGGACGTCGAAAACGTCGTGTATGGAGAGGTTTTCACTTCCCAGCGCGAGACCTGCCGTCAGCGAGAGAACGGTAGCCAACAGGAGACCGGCCGCGATGAGGATTTTTTTAATCATGGGTAACAGGGCTGGAGAAACCGTTCAATGAGGCGAGCAAGCCGGGGTGGAGGAGCTCGGCCATCTGGTAGGCTCCTTCGATCAGTCGAGGTCCCGGCCTCTGGATGAGCGAGTCGTCGATCGTGTAGACGCGGCGGTTCCGCACCGCCGGAACGACAGCCCATGTGGGATGTGCGCTCAGGAGGTCGTCGGCGTCGAACGTTTTGCCGAACGTACCGATGATGACGTCGGGTTTGATCGTAAGAACGAACTCTTCGCTGAGGACGGGGGCGATAGCCGTCAGGTCTGCCGTTGCGCTCGTGCCACCAGCCATTTCAATCAGGTCGTGGACGTAGCTTTCCCTCCCGAACGAGAAGAGCGGATCGGCGCTGATCAAGAAGAGGACCGAAGGCCGGACCTCAATACGGCTGGTGGCGGCTTCGAGCATCTGGATCCGCTGTTCGAGGGAGTCGGCGGCCCTGTTTGCGGCTTCCGAGGTGCCGAGCAAATCGCCGACCGTGCGGATGGAGGAGATAACGTCTTCGACGGAGGAGGACGGCAGGAAGAAAGTAGGGATGCCCAACGATTCGAACGTCGCGGCATCCCGGGGACTGTTGATCTGGTCGGTCGCGAGCACGAGATCAGGCTCGAGTGCAGCAATGGCCTCGAAGTCGACAGGGAGCGTGTTGAATCGGGGTAGCGATTCGACCTCCGGTGGATAATCGTCCGAGATCGTGACCCCCACGATCAAATCGCCCGCACCGGCGGTGTAGAGGACTTCGGTGAGGCTGGGAGCGAGCGCCACCACACGAGTCGGCGTCTTTGACAGATGGACGGTCCGGCCGAAGGCGTCGGTGTACGTCCCGGCAACTGCTTGATCCGGGTTTGCTTCGGAGCAGCCCGTGATGGGCATCCACAAGACAAGTGAAAGAAGTCCGATCAGGCTGTGTCGGACCCGAAGTGATCGTCGCCAATTCCTGTTCACACAAAGCTTTTCCATCTGAGGGGTTAAAAACCGATTACTGCCGCGTGTACGGCCCGGACGCAAGATACGGATCCGACGTTGGAGTTGATCGTCCGAATCGTCGAGGGTGGCCGGATTGACGTCAAAAGGTACGAACCGCGATAACCTGTTTCTTATGAATCCGACTCTGATGTAAGTTCAGTTCTTTTCGAACCCCGAGTACAACCCTTCAAACATGCGGTACGCCTTCATTTTCAACCCGACAGCCGGACAGGGTAATCCTGACAAGAAACTTGGCAACCTGAAAGAAGAGCTGGAGAAATCCGGTATCAAATACCATCTCTTCGAAACCGAGCGACCCGGACACGCAACGGAGATCGCGATTGAAACGGCATCCGACCACGACGTGGTGGTGGCAGTTGGCGGTGATGGCACCGTGCAGGAGGTGGCAGCCGGGGTGATTGCATCCGGCAGACCGGTTCACCTGGGGGCGATTCCCACGGGAACGGGGAATGACTTCGTAAAGGTGATCGGAATCACCGGGAGCCTGGAAGAGGCGATGAAGGCGCTGATGCACGCTCACTCAGAAAAGGTCGATTACGGCATCATCGAATGGACTGAAGGAGGGGTGAGGAAGCGGCAGATTTTCGTCAATGCGGTGGGGGCAGGGTTCGACGCGCAGACGGCGCATAACGCAGTGGACTACAAGGTACTGCCCGGAATAAGCGGCTATCTGGCTGCCGTATTTAAGACACTAAGGCAATGGAAATACCCGGACGTGCGGCTCTTTGAGGTCACTGAGAACGGAAGAAAAAAGCTGTTCGGCGGGCCGTGTTTTCTCGTGACTGTGGGCAATGGATACTCGTCGGGGGGAGGGTTCCTCCTCACACCCGATGCCGTGGCGTCGGATGGTCTATTTGACGTGTGTGCCGTCGGGTACGTGTCAATCCCACGTATTCTTACGTTATTACCTGGTGTATTCAAGGGAAAACACGTCGGCGCCAGAGAGGTAAATATTTTCCGTGCTGCAAAGCTTCACATGAGCGCCGAGCCAGGTATTCCGATACACGCGGACGGAGAGATTCTGGCGCTTAAAGCGACGTTGCTGGACCTGACCATCGTTCCAAAGGGACTATCGGTGCTGGTCCGAACGTAAAACATTTCGAAACGAAATGTACACAAGATCATTTTGCCGTTGATATGGCAGGAGAATTGTTCTATAATTCCGGCAGGGTGTGTTACGAATTTACCTGATTGGCGCGGAAATCTCGGATGAAGAAGAAGGTTTTCATTGTAGATGACGAACCCAAGCTCGGCGAACTTTTCGTCACGGTACTCCGTCGGGATGGATTTGACGCCGTTTCGTTCGTGAACCCGGTCGCCTTACTCGAGCGCATCGACCGTGAGGACGTGCCCAACGTCATCCTGACAGACCTGATGATGCCCGGCATGAACGGGATCGAGATGATCGAGGCCATCAAGGACCGGAACCTGTCTGTACCGGTGATCATCATGACGGCGCACTCGTCCGTGCAGACGGCGGTCGAAGCGATGCGGTTGGGGGCTTTTCATTATCTCCAGAAACCGGTCAACCTGGAGGAGATGAGAACGCTGCTCAACAAAGCGATCGAGATGTACGAGGTCAAGACCGAGCTCGAGGAGATTCGCAACTCGCAGCGTGCCTCGTACCCAATCTCAGGGATTCTCGGGGAGAGTGACGCAATCGAGCGCGTGCGGGAAACGGTCCGAACGCTCCGGGACGTACCGAACACGATCGTCCTCATTCAGGGAGAGACCGGTACGGGAAAGAACCTCGTGGCGAAAACGATCCACTACAACTCGACCTACAATGCGGGCCGGTTCCTCGAGATCAACTGTGCGGCCTTGCCGGACAACCTGCTCGAAGCCGAGCTATTCGGCTACGAAAAAGGCGCGTTTACCGATGCTCGGGTCTCGAAGCAGGGGTTGCTCGAAGTAGCCGACGGCGGGACGCTGTTCCTCGACGAGATCGATTCAATGTCGAGCGCCCTTCAGGCGAAGCTGCTTTCGTTTCTCGAAAGCCGGACGTTCCGCAGGCTGGGTGGGATCGAGGACATCCGGGTTACGACGCGGATACTGTGCGCGACCAACTCGAACCTGGAAGAGCTCGTAGCGAAAAAGCAGTTCCGGAAAGACCTCTACTTCCGCATCAACGTCGTGAGCCTGCGCATGCCGCCGCTGAGGGAGACCGGGCGTGACATCCTCACCATTGCCAATGCGGTCGTCAAGCAGTTCAATCAGGACCTGAACCGGAACATCCAGGGGTTCACACCGGCGGCCGAGCAGAAGCTGCTCGAGCACACCTGGCCCGGGAACGTAAGAGAGCTCCGCAACGTCCTCGAACGTTCGATGATCTTTGCACGAAACAACCGGATTGACGCATCCGATCTCCTCATTGCCAACGTCAACGAGCTGGTGGAGACGGACAACCGATCGGATCTCTTCCGTTTTGCGAGCGGAGGGTCGCTCGAAGACCTAGAACGGGAATACATCATCCACATACTGAGTAAGACGAAGGCCAGCTACGCCGAGGTAGCCGAGATTCTCGGGATATCCAAGAAAACGCTCTGGGAGAAAAGGAAACGGTACAATCTGGACGAGCTCATAAAGCAGGAATAAAAAATCAACCTCAGTACGCCTACATGCCCAACACGATACCAGACGATCCAGTCGAGAAGCTGTACGCACGCCTGAAAGCAATGGCAGGAGGCCCTGATCTGGCCGGTCAGTACCTTATGCTATCGATAGATCATTTTCGTGGCTTGCCCGAATCTGAAATAACCGATTCGTCAGACCGAACCTGGGATCGTGAGGCGTTTGCCGGGAGTATCGACCATACGCTCCTGAAGGCCGAGGCCGACGAAGACTCCGTCAAGCAGCTTTGTGAAGAAGCCCGGCAGTACGGTTTTGCATCGGTTTGCGTTCCACCGTGTTACGTGAACCTGGCCGCGGAGCTGCTTGCCGGTTCGCCGGTGGCTGTCTGTACCGTGGTCGGTTTCCCGCTCGGGTCCACGCTCACGGCAGCCAAGGTGGAAGAGACGCGACTGGCCATTGAAGCCGGTGCGACGGAGATCGACATGGTGCTCAACGTTGGCAAGCTGAAGAGCAAGCGGTACGACTACGTTGAGCAGGACATCCGTGCCGTCGTCGACGCCTCGCGGAAGCATAATCGGGAGGTCATCGTCAAAGTCATCCTCGAAACGGCGCTGCTTACGGACGAGGAGAAGGTGATAGCCTGCATCCTGGCGGCGAATGCTAAGGCGGATTTCGTCAAGACGTCGACGGGATTCGCGAAAGCGGGTGCTACGGTGGAGGACGTCAGCCTGATGAAACGGGTGGTAGGCAACCGTCTCCGAGTGAAGGCAGCCGGAGGGATCCGTACCTACGAAGACGCCCGGGCGATGATGCAGCACGGGGCTTCGAGGATCGGCGCCAGCGCATCGGTAGCCATCGTAAGCGGCGCCTCCTAATCTCGTAAAAACGAAAGCCGCACCCGACTCGGGTGCCGATCCATGAGTAGAATCTGTAGAAAAGCAGCATTCGTTGTGCTCGTCGGGTACACCCTGGCATTGGTTGGGTGTGCCGGATCGAGAGAAGCACGCGACGTGGACGACACGGCGCCGGATCCGGCCGAAGAGGAAGTGATTAATCTGGCGGATTACGAGGATTTCGATCCCGCGCCCTACGGGGAAGAAGCGCCACCGGAAGCGATAGACGTCACCCACGACGTACCCGAGAGCCTGATGGAAGGACGTGCGGCGTCCGGCACGGCCCGTACCGTACAGGGGTACCGAATCCAGATCCTGAATACGGTCAGCAAGCAGGAAGCAGACAAGATGGTGGAGGACTTGATCGCCTGGTGGAATGAGCAACGCAGCAGTGGATCCAATTCCGACCTGTTCCGACAGGAGCAACCGCCCGTCTATACGATCTACCGGCAGCCCTACTATCGCGTGCGGGTAGGCGATTTTGCAACCCGGGCACAGGTCCAGCGCGTCCTGCCAACCTTCAAGCAGCGGTTCTCGGCAGCCCTGATCGTGCCGGATACGGTGACGATCTACCAGTAAGTATCCAGTCTTCTGCGGGTTCAGCGGAGGGTGGTTTCAAGCGTCGTCGCGGCGTCGGTCTTCTCATCCCGGTACTTCACGATGACCGGCGTGTAGAGCGACAGGTTGTGCTCGCGCGCGAAGGGTGTATCGATACCACGTGCACCGGGGACGACCACCGCATTCTCTGGCACTTCGAGGGGTGCACTCTCCGTACGGGTGATGATCGTGTCGTTGACCACGTCGTAGATTCGTGTGGCGGCCGTCAGGATCACCCCGGGAGCGAGTACCGCGCCCCGACGAACCAGGCACCCCTCGTAAATCCCGCAATTCCCGCCGACGAACACGTCGTCCTCGATGATGACCGGGCGTGCGCCGACGGGTTCGAGCACGCCGCCGATCTGAGCCGCTGCCGACAGGTGTACCCGTTTACCGATCTGAGCGCAGCTACCCACAAGCGCGTGCGAGTCGATCAGCGTGCCTTCGTCGACGTAGGCTCCAATGTTCACGTACATCGGCGGCATACAGATGACGCCCGGGGCCAGGTAGGCGCCGGTGCGGACCGAAGACCCACCGGGGACGACTCGCACGCCGTTTTCAATCGAGAGCGGCTTGAGGGGTATCGTGTGCTTGTCGAAAAACGGGAAGATCCCGGACGTGAAGTCGATGAGCCTGCCAAGCCGAAAACACAGGAGTATGCCCTGTTTTACCCACGTGTTTGTGACCCACTGGTTGTCGGCAGTGGGTGAGGCTGCCCGGATCGTTCCGGAGTTCAGGGCTTCGAGGAATTCCGCAATGGTCCCGTCGTTCTCTTCAATTTCGGCGGCGGGACGGTTAATCAGGGCTTCGATGCGTGACTGAAGGTCGAGGGTCATGCGTTCGGATAAAAAGGTTGTCGTTAGAGTCTGACGAAGGCGTCGAGGCCGGGGATCGAGCGGATGACGGCAAGGTCTTCCTCTCCAGGACATTCAGGGCGGTCCCGATCGGAAGCAACGAGGCAAAGGAAGCCGAGCGGGGCATCGTCGTCGGCCCGGAACTGGTGCCACTTTCCGGAGGGGATGTACACGAGGTCGAAGGGTGCGACGTCGTAGACCGAGTCTCCGACCAGGACGCGGCCTCTTCCTTGAAGGATCATCACCGCGTGTACGTGTCGGTGTTTTTCGAACGAGCTGTATCCGCCCGGTTCGATCTCGAAGTAGCGGAGCGCCGCAGGGATTTCGTCCGGCCTGTTGAAAAGGGCCTGCCGGGTGATTCCTTTGAAGTGCGTCCCCTCCGGCTTGTATTGTAACAGTTCGATCTCGCGCCAGCGGAACCCCTCCGGCGTCTCTTCGAAACGGTGAAGAACCGGCCTGTCTTCCATTGGTGTGCCGGCAGGGGCTTTTGGGTCTGGTTTATCGGGCATGGAGAACTCAATTGTGTGCATGAATCACGGGGCAAATCCTCTCTGAAAGGCCTGACGGCAGGCAACGGTTCCGGTTTCAGACGAGCTGGGTGGAGGCCTCTGTCACGGCACCGACGAAATCACGCGTGCGCTCGGTGAGGCGTTCGCCGGCTTCGAGCAGGCTCCCGCCAATCAGCAAGATGGCGTCCTTGCCGAAAAACTGGACGAGCTCCGGCACTCGATCGACCTTCATGCCGCCCGCCGGGACCGGGAAGGCAGGCCGAATTTGTCCAATCGGTGCCCTGAGGGTCGACGCGATCCGGTCGCACAAGGCAGCCGGGTAGCTGAACCGCCCACCGTAGTTTGGAAAGATGACTGCGTCTGCGCCAAGCATTCGAAAGAGCTTACCGAAAAGCACGTGCTCGCGGATGCGGATCGAGCCGCCGAAGCTCGGGTGCGTGATGGCCGGGATCTCCAGGTATTTGGTAGCCAGCTCGTAGAAAGTTGGGAGCCCGATGAGCATGGGAGCGATCAGAACAGCCTTGATTCCTTCTTCCTGGGCAAATTCGACCTGCCTCTTTATTTCGTCGGGAGTGCCCGAAACGTGTGGAGCGTAGATGGTACGATGGCCGGTTTCGGCGGCGGCCTTTTCGACGGCATCCCGGCAGGTCCGCACGCGCTCTTCGAAGGGGCTGAACGAATAATCGGAGAGGTAGTGGTCGTCTTTGATGAGGTCGATCCCACCTCGGACCAGCCGCGTACACAGGCAGGCCATTTCGGTATGCGAGATGCCGATCGGCTTAATCGCGCTGCACGTGAGTGGCCGATCGTAGACGTTGAGCAAGTCGCGAAGGCCGTTTATTCCGAATCGTGGCCCTCGTAGCATCGAGATGGTGGAGGCGGGCAGGTCGAAGTCTTCGAGGACGACGCGTTCGTGTAGTGAGACGTTACCGAAGAGCACGTTCAGGAGCTGGGCGACGTTCTGCGAGGCGACCAGCGAAGGTATTGATAATGTAACGAGGAAACCCCCGTCAACGTTTGGCGTGATGTTGGCGATACTGCCCATGAGGTTTTCCCTGACGAAGGGATACTGAAGGGCTACCGTATCCGGCGTTTCGACGGTCTGCTCGAGGAGGATAGATCGGGCTTGATCTTCAATGTCGAATTCGGAGGGGCGTACTGAATAGGTGACTTGTATTGAATCCATCCGGTAAGACGTACAACAATGGACAGCATGTTTTCGGGTGGAGCAAAAGTTAAAACTTTTTAGACTTTTTATTCTGATTCATTTCCGTTACGGTCATGGGACTCGAAGGTAAAAAGGTCGTCGTGGTGGGTGGCGGATGCGACACCGGCCTGGCCATTGCACGCATGGCGGCAGCAGCCGGTGCGACGGCCATCCTGGCTGACGAGACCTTTTCGCCGCTTGATATGGGATCAGACGCCGAGGAAGCGTTACTGAAACGCGAAACGGTGGATCCGCACGACGCGCGGAGCCTGGATTATTTTTTCGAGCAGGTCAGCCCCTTCGACATCCTCGTGCTGTGGACGCCACCCGCCGGTCCGAGCGCCTTCCTTGAGATTGAACGCGAGCACGTACGAAAGGTCCTGGAAACGGCTTTCTGGGGGGTGCTGTCGGCAGTCCAGCAGTCGATTGGCTGCATAGCTGACGATGGGACGATAATATTGTTCACATTTCGGGAGGACGCGGAACCTGAGCCGGGTGAAGTTCTGTCCTACTCCGTCAGCGGGGCAATCGAAGCCCTGGTAGAGAGCCTGTCCGTCGAGCTGTATCCGATCCGGGTAAACGCCGTTTCGGTGGTATCCGGAGGTAAGGTGTTGAACGAGGAAGAGATTGCGCGGACCGCCGTTGCGGTAATGACCCACGGAGCGCCCTCGGGGACCGTGGTATATGGGAACGAAGCACTGCCATAGGCGGAGAAATAAACCTGTCAGCGTCAGTTGAACCATCTAATATTTACGAGCCTACATGAATCCATCATCTGAATCACATGACTGGGGTCCATTACACGATCTGGCTCTGGTTTACCTTGCGCTCACGCACGGTGCGGACGCCGAGATCGATCCGTCCGAGACGCTGGTCATGCGAGAGAAACTGCTCACCTGGTACCCGGACAAGCCGAGAACGAAGCTTGACGAGATCCTTCAGCAGGTCATGCTGGTCTACGTGAGTGAAGCCAGAGGGCAGATGGTGGACGCGTCGGTAGCTTCACTTCGACAGGCGTTGCCGAAAGGGAAGCGCATTGCCGTGCTCAACGACCTGGCGGAGATTGCGTCGGCAGATGGGTTGATCGTACCCGGTGAGGTCTCCTTCATCCAGCAGCTCGCTCGGATCTGGGAGGTGGACCGGGAGCTCGAGAATTAACCGGTTCGCGGGACTTGCTTTTCCGAGAGCATCGTCGAAGCCATGTATGCGGCCCCGACGATTCCCGCGTCGTTTTTCAGTACGGCGGTGACGAGCTCCGCCTTGGTCTTGAGCAAGGGGAAAAACTTCTCTTTTCTTTTTTCTTTGCTAATCCCGCCGCCGAGGATGATCAGGTCTGGCGCGAGCAGGAACTCGATGCGGTCGAGGTATTCCTGAACGCGTTTGGCCCAGGATTTCCACCCCAGCTTATGGACTTTTCGCGCGCGGTCGGAGGCGTAGTGCTCGGCGACCTGGCCTTTCAGGGTGATGTGCCCGAGCTCGGTGTTGGGTACGAGGGTCTGGTTGATGAAGAGGGCAGAGCCAATGCCAGTGCCGAAGGTCAGGAAGAGCACCAGATCGTTCCGTCCGCGGCCTGCGCCGAACTTCATGGCGGCGACGCCGGCGGCGTCGGCGTCGTTGATGACGAGAACCGGGCACCCGGTCCTCTGCTCGAACAGCGATGCGACGTTGGTTCCAATCCAGGACGGATCGATGTTGGCAGCCGTCAATGCGATCCCGTTTTTGATTCGGGCGGGGAAGGCACATCCCACCGGGCCATGCCAGTCGAACGAACGGACGAGCTCTGCCACCACGTTGCCGATGTTTTCGGGTGTGGCGGGCTGCGGGGTGGCGATCCGATGACGCTTGGCCGTAAGCTCACCGGTAAGTACGTTTACGGGGGCACCTTTGATGCCCGATCCGCCAATGTCGATACCCAGGATTTCCAATTTGGCGCACTGGTTAGGGTGTGGAGAGCCATGACTAAGGTGCCATAGTTTAACGAGAAAGCAGAAACGGAATCAACCGGAACTCGTAGTCCAGTCGAAAATGGGCGTTTTATTTTTTCCGTGAAAGATTTGATGGCTTCTGAGCCGGGGCTTTCCGAATAATTCTACCGCGAGCTGTAGATTGGAGCAGGCTGGCTTTGTGACGGTGAAACCGGTTGACATTAACAAAAGTGGAGGTTTTCTATGCGGCAAATACTCGCACTAGTGATGTTGTTGCTGGTTTTGGGGCTAAACTCGTGTCGCTGTTCCGATCCCCCGCCAGTCGGTCCCATCGAGGAGCAGGCCTCCGCTATCGGTTTTCAAGACGAGACCGTTGAACTGACGCTTGCCTGAGGAAAAGGCCGCTCGCCGCCGGTCAGGATTGGTGGGTGGACCAGGCTGTGGTTGCAAACGAGTTATGTACATACCGGAAGAAATCGTCGAGCAGGTTCACGCCGCGACGGACATCGTCGAGGTGGTGGGCGATTACGTCCGGATGAAGCGTAAGGGGTCGAACTACTTCGGATTGTGCCCTTTTCACAACGAAAAGACTCCTTCGTTCAGCGTAAACCCTTCGCTCGGCATTTTCAAGTGTTTCGGTTGTGGGGAAGGGGGAAACGTCTTTCAGTTCATTTCGAAAATCGAGCACATCAGCTACCCCGAGGCGGTGCGCATGCTCGCGGAACGCGCGGGCATACCCATTCCGGACCGGGACACGCCTGCCGAACGGTTCGGCGAGGTTGAGTCGATACAGAATGCACTCCGTTTTGCAGCACGGTTTTACTATACGCAATTGACGAGGGAGCAGGCAGGGCAAGTCGGGCTCCGCTACTTCAAAGAGCGGGGCTTTTCGGCGAACACCATCAAAAAGTTCGGCCTGGGTTACGCACCGGAGGGTTGGGATCGGCTGATGACGGCAGCCGCTGAGCACCACATCTCGCCCGAGGTGCTTGAAAAAGCCGGGCTCGTCATCCGGCGGAAGGAAGGCGACGGCTACTACGACCGTTTCAGAGGCCGGGTGATATTCCCGATCTTCTCTCACGTGGGGAAGGTGCTCGGATTCGGCGCGAGGATCCTGCACCCCGCGGAAGATCAGCCCAAGTACATCAACTCGCCCGAGACGCTCGTTTACAACAAGAGCAGGGTGCTATACGGTCTGTACCAGGCGAAGCACGCGATCCGGAAGTACGAGGAGGCGATCCTGGTAGAAGGCTACACCGACGTCATATCGCTACACCAGGCGGGGATCGAGCACGTCGTGGCGTCGAGCGGCACAGCGCTAACGGTGGAGCAGCTCAAGCTGTTGGGGCGGTACGCGAAGCGGGTCGTGATGCTCTACGACGCGGATTCGGCCGGCGCAAGCGCAGCCATTCGGGGGATCGATCTGGCGCTGACGCAGGGGCTGGCAGTCTACGCTGTTGCATTACCTCCTGGCCAGGACCCGGACTCCTTCGTGCGCGAGCAGGGCGCCGAGGCCGTGCTTGCGTACCTGAACGCCAACCGGCAGGACTTCGTCTCGTTCAAGTATCAGCAGGCGGCGCGTGACGGGGC
Source organism: uncultured bacterium (assembly GCA_966250015.1). Taxonomy (GTDB): domain Bacteria; phylum Bacteroidota; class Rhodothermia; order Rhodothermales; family DASSAV01; genus CBINFS01. The sequence goes on from CBINFS010000006.1 coordinate 92,300, forward strand.
GTTCGACACGCCGGAAGGCCGCGCCGCGGCGATGCGTTCGGTGGTGGAGTCCATCTCGCGCGTACCCGACCCGCTCATGCAGGAGACGTTCATGCGGAGAGCGGGCGAGGTGCTCGGCGTGCCGGACATCCGGCTTTACGAGGTGCTCCGCAGTATTCAGCAAACCCAGAGGGTTCCCGATCCGAACGTCGAGACGGCAATCGACACGCCACAAACCGACGAGCCGGAGCCGGAAGAGACCGAGGAGGAATCGTCGGCTGGTAAGAGGTATGCGGGTGACGATATTCTTCCTGAGGAGAAGATCCTGCACCGTTTGATGCTCGAAAACGGCGTGCCGATGGTTGAGTACGTGCTGGGGCACATGTCGCTCGACGAGTTCACCGAAGGTCCTTCGCGCGAAACCGCGCAGCACATCCTCGCCCTTTACGAGGAGGGGACCGTCAACGCCCAGAAGCTGCTCGAAAGGGACCTGGGGCAGGAGGTGAACAAGCTGGTCTCGGAAGTGCTCATCGACCGGTACGAACCGTCTGAAAACTGGACACTTAAAAAGAACATCTCGGTCCCTCGGCTGAACGAAGACGCGTATGAGGCCGCCGCGAGCGCCATGGTGTTGCTAAAGCTCGACCGTGTGAACGAGGTGATCAGAAAACACCTGGAAAAGGTCTATCAGGTTTCGCAAGAGGGGGGTGATCTCCGGAGCTTGAACGAGCAGACGATGGCCCTTTACCGGTTGCGCGCTAGCATCGAACAAAGAGCCTTTCTCAACCGGCACAATTCATGATATCAGGCGTCTTAACGTGAGTTTTGTACACAACTAGATGGAGCTAACGAAGTGGGGCGCGAAGTATTGGATTCGGAAGTGAAGGAAGAGCACGTAAAGACGCCGAATTCTTCTAATTTGACAGAGGCGCCAACTGGCGGAGACGGGTTTGAGGTCGGAGATACGGTTTTTTCGGTGCCGAGGGCGACGTCCCCCCGGCCCGTACCGGAGAACTCCGATTTGAGCCATCCGCATCTCTACTTCAATCGGGAACTGAGCTGGCTCGACTTCAACTGGCGGGTGCTCTTCCAGGCCCTCGACGAGCGCGTGCCCCTGCTTGAGCGGGTGCGCTTTCTTTCGATCACGTCAACAAACCTGGACGAGTTTTTCCGGAAGCGCATCGGCGGTCTGAAACGGCAGGTGGCTGCCGGCGTGCGTACGCTTTCGCCGGACGGGCGATCCCCGGAAGAGCAGCTCAAGCTGGCCTATCCCGCCGTCCGCCAGCTTTACCAGCGAATGATCCACGCCTGGGAGTACGAGCTCAAGCCGCTGCTAGCTGAAAGGGCAGGCATCTACATTCTCAACTACGACGAGCTCCCGGAAGACCAGCAGAAGAAGCTCGACGAGCACTTCCAGCGCAACATCTTTCCCATCCTAACGCCCCTCGCGGTGGACCCTGGCCATCCTTTCCCGTTCATCTCGAACCAGAGCCTTTCACTGGCCGTCCTGCTGAGGCACCCGACGCGCGGGACGGAGCACTTCGCGCGGCTGAAGGTCCCGACGAGCCGGGGCCGCTGGGTGCCTGTGGACGACGAGTTCCACTTCGTCCCGATCGAGCAGATCATCGTCCACAACCTTGAAGAAGTGTTCCGGGGGATGGACGTCGTAGCCGTCAACGCATTCCAGATCACGCGGAATGCAGACATCCGGCGAGACGAGGAAGAGGCGGACGACCTCATCGAGATGATATCCGAAGAGCTGCGCGAGCGGCGGTTTGCGACGGTCGTGAGGCTCGAAGTGGATCAGGCGATGCCCGCCAAGGTCCGCCAGCTACTGATGCGGGAGCTCCAGCTCAGCGAGGAGGACGTGTACGAGACGTCCGGCCTTATCGACCATTCTCACTGCGCCAGCCTTGCCGACCTGGACCTCCCGGAGCACAAGTATCCCGCATGGGAGCCGGTGATCCCCAAGATCCTCAATTCGAACGGGGAAGGGAAGGTGTTTTCGGATATCTTCAGCGCGATCCGGCAGCGCGACCTGCTCGTTCACCATCCGTACGAATCGTTCAAGGCGACCGTACAGCGGTTTATTGAGGAAGCGGCGGAGGACCCGAAAGTGCTGGCGATCAAGCAAACGCTCTACCGCACGTCGGACGAGTCGCCAATCGTCAATGCGCTCATCCGGGCGGCGGAGAACGGGAAGGAAGTGGCCGTCCTGGTGGAAGTGAAGGCGCGGTTCGACGAGCAGAACAACATCGAATGGGGGCAAATGCTCGAGCGGTCGGGCGTGCACGTCACGTACGGGCTCGTCGGGCTGAAGACGCACACGAAAGTCACAATGGTCGTTCGGGCAGAGAAGGACGGACCCCGTGTCTACTGCCACATCGGCACCGGCAACTACAACCCGAAGACGGCCCGGCAGTACACGGACATCGGGCTCCTGACGTGTGATCCGGACCTGGCGTTCGACGTGGCAAACCTCTTCCACTACCTCACCGGGTACGCACCGGAGCAGCATTACCGCCGTCTGATCGTGGCGCCCCGGGAGATGCGTAGGGCCTTCCAGGAGCTCGTGCGCAGGGAAGTTGCTTTCCAGAAGGAGTACGGAAACGGCAGGATCATCGCCAAGATGAACGCGCTCGACGACGTCGAGATGATCCAGGAGCTGTACCGGGCGTCGAAGGAGGGTGTACAGATCGACCTGATCGTCCGGGGGCATTGCCGGCTTCGCCCGGGATTGCCGCATTACAGTGAAAACATCCGCGTCATCAGCATTCTGGGCCGTTTCCTCGAGCACAGCCGCATCTATTATTTCCACAACAACGGATCACCGCGAACGTTCATCGGCAGCGCCGACTGGCAGCGACGAAACCTGGACGACAGGGTGGAGGTGGTGGTGGACGTCACCGACAAGGGGCACCAGGGCCGCCTCATCCGGACGCTTCAATTTGCCCTTCAAGACTCGTACTCTGCGTGGGATCTCCAGCCCGACGGTCGCTTCGTCCGACGAATGCCGAAGACGGAAGAGGAAAACATCTCTTTCCAGGACCTGCTCATGCAACGTGCCAAAGCGCGGACGGTCGAAGTAGGCTCACCCTGGGATATCTGACAGGGGATCGCGAAGGGTTGCATCAAAAACCAAACGCCGAACAGGATTGCCGTTTGCTTTCCCGTTCGGCGTTCGTTTGGGTGTGTGTCACCTTTTTAACTTTCTTTCGCAGCCTCGTAGGGGCGGGTGTGCCGGTTCGGCACGTGGATGACGGCGGGCTGATTGAGGGTGGCGTTTCGAGATTCGGGAAGGAAGCTCGAAATGACCGTGAACGATCCCAGCCCGGCGCAGATACCGAAGAAGCCAAGCGCGATCCCGCTCGAAAAGATATCTTTCGTTGCGAGGAAGAGCGCGGCTCCCGCGAGGGCGGTCCCGAGTATCCTCATCGTCCACAGCAGAACGTGGTCCTTGCCCTCTTTCTGCCTTACCTTGTCGGACGTTTTCATAGTTTTGTTCGATCTATATTTTAGGCGCACGAGGCGCTTAAGCTCTGTTGAGTCCGTGTTTGGCGGTTCTACTACGTGATCTCGGTGTAAGGTTCGCTCCGCGTACCTGCTCGTTGCAGTTGCAGAGTAACGTAACCCGAGTGTAGCAATGCTTCGGGGGTCCTGGACTCGTTTCTGGAGAACGACGCCCGAATCGAGCCTCGATTCCTTATTCCATACACGAGAAATGATGTCATTACGTAGCACGATTCTTGTATTTTTTTTGCTACTCGCCGCGTCGGTTGCGGGGTGTGGAGGAGGGGATTCCACCGGTGGACAGGCAGCCGGTGGGTCGACAGCGGGGATGTCTTCCGGCGAGCAAATATTCGTTCAGTACTGTGTGGTGTGTCATCAGGCCAACGGGATGGGGGTAGAGGGGCTCTACCCGCCCGTTTCTCAGACCCCGTGGACGCTGGGTGACAAGGGCCGTCTGATCCGGCTGGTGCTCAATGGGATGAACGGCCCGGTAGAAGTGATGGGGGTGGAGTACAACAACGCCATGACGCCCGGCGCCTTTCTCACGGACCAGCAGATCGCCGACGTCCTGACCTATACGCGCTCAAACTTCGGCAACAACGCGTCACCCGTCACGGCAGAAGAGGTCGCCGCGGTCCGTGCGGCCAATACGAAGGTAGGCCTCTGGCAGGCAGCCGAGCTGGAGCAGATGACGGGCATCCCGGGTATGGAATAGCGCTTCAGAATCCCGGTGTGAATCAGGGGATCCGGACGGGCGGTTCGGTGGGCGCACGCAGCCTGCCATTTACCGAGGCGACGGTGTTGGCGAGGTCGTTGAAGGCATCCGACGCCCGGAGCATCGAGTGGTTTTTGATGATCTGGAGATACGCCTGCCGGAAGTGCGAAGGCTTTTCTCGCTCCAGCTCTATGAACCGGTTCACGAGCCGGCGCAGGTGTGCCCGGTTTTTTCTTCCGAGAAACCGAAGCGGCCGACGTCTTCGACGAGCCGTTCGTACTCGCGATCCCAATCTTTAATCTCTTCAGGCGAGGGCAGGGCGCCGTCAGGGTGGACTCGGGCGGATGCCGGGCGCATACCGGCACGTATCGACGAAGTATTTAAAAAGCGGCGCCATCTGTTCCGGCATTTTCTCAGGATGAAACTGAAGGCCGAGAACGGTGCCGCTTTCATTTTCGATTGCCTCGATTACCCCGTCGGTGGCTCGAGCCGACACCCGGTAGCCGCGGCCGGGTTCCGCAATGGCCTGGATGTGGCGCGTATTGACCGTAAGGGAAGGCACCTTAAGTACGTCGTAGAGGGTAGAATCAACCTCCAGGAGGACGTCGTGAGCCGTACCGCCCCGCTTTTTGCTGTGTATCAAAGCGCCGTCCACCTGGTGCTGTACGTCCGCATAGATTGTGCCGCCCGCCAGGGCGTTCAGTAGCTGCATGCCGTAGCAGATGCCGAGTATCGGCTTACCTGCTTCGAGGAAGGCGGCCGCATAACGCGTATCGCTTTGCCAGCGGAGCGGATCGCAGGGAGGTAGATCGTCGGGGAGGTTGCCGATCAGTCCGGTGGTGACGGCGGGTCCTCCTGGAATGAGGAGGCCGTCCAGCCGGTCCACGATCTCCCTAATCCGGCTCTCGTCATCGAGTACGGGCAAGAGTAGGGGCATGCCTGAGGCGGCAGTAATGGCACGCACGTAATCCAACTCGAGGCTCTGTTCGCCATCCGAAAACGAAGTCGTTATGCCGATCCAGACTGGTTCCATGTGCCACCGATGCCCTTATTCGCTGAATTTACCCGGTAAACGTGCCCGACCCGGGAATGTATCCAATCGGGCGCCGGTCCGGAAGTGATCGCAACCGTATTCACGCAAACTGTAACGGAGCCTGGACGCGACGTTTGAAAGGTCGGTAGTTTCTATCGGATCACTTCGGCAAGGGTGATGGGACGCGGGTCGTTCTTTTTCGAGAGCCGGAGTGACAGGAGGAGGTAATCGTCTGCTTTCCAGGATGACGTTACGAAACGATCGAACAGCCCGGCGTCGAGCATGCTGTGAAGCTCGTTTTTGATCGTACGGTTTGAGTAGAGCAGGCTGCTCGTCGAGCTGCCGTGGATGACCTTCACTACGGACCTTCCCCGTTCCGAAGCTAGTTTCAACGTTGCTACGGTTATGTCGATGGCATCGTCGAAAGTGGCGCCGTGCAGGTCGAGGGTGACTTTGGAGCCGTCGTCGGATACTCGTGGACCGTGCATTGCGAATGGATGGGTTTTATTCGCCTTCGAGGATGATGTTATCCTTCCCGAGTATGCGGGTAACCCCCTGCATAAGTTCCACAGTTGGTTCGAGCACGTATTTTCGCGCCCGGATGCGTTGCCGACCACCGGGTAACGCCGGGTCTTCGATGTCGAAGTAGACCTTGCACTGCCCACGGTGGGCGTCGCAGAGGGCGCGCAGCTCGTCGATCTGTTTAACGTCGAGCGTCTGTGGCGGGATGCGGAATACGATCGAGCGGACGAGCTGTTCGTGGACCTTCCACATCGGGAATACGTCCTGCGCGACGATCTTGACGGCGCCGCCCCGGACTTCGACCTCTCCCTTGACGAGCAGGATCTCGTCGACCTGTACGTAGTGTTGCACGCGGTCGAACACGGAGGAGAAGCAGACCACCTCGCCCTGGCCCTCAAAGTCTTCAATGGAGGCGAAGAGCATGGGTTTGCCGGTCTTCGTACTGCGCCGCTGGACGTCGGTGACGATCCCGATGAAACTATGAACGGGGCCGCGCGGCCCTCCGAAGCCGTTTCCGTTGCCGTAGCCGTTGGTGTGGCCGTTGCGGGCGGCGTACTGGAGCATCTCCTGCTCGAGGCGCTCGACGTCGCCGAGGCTGGCCGTCGCAAAGGCGCGCACTTCAGCGGTGTACGCTTCGAGCGGGTGCCCCGAGACGTAAAACCCGATCAGCTCTCGTTCGTGCTTCAGGAGGACGCTACGTGGCCACGGCGGCACGACCGGGAGGTTGGGTTCGAGAGTCGTTCCTTCACTGACACTACCTCCGAAAAGCGAGCTTTGGCCGGCCGCACGGTCGGCCTGTACCTTCTGGCCGTACTGGACAGCGTTGTCGATGGCCGCAGCAAGCTGCGCGCGGTGCCCTTCGAGGCAGTCCATCGCACCGACGCGCACCAGGCACTCCAGCGCCTTTTTGTTGACCACGCGCAGGTCGATTTCCCGGGTGAGGCCAAAGATCGTTTTAAACGGGCCCTTTTTCTTGCGGGCGGATACGATGGCTTCGATCGCGCCGAGCCCAACGCCCTTGATGGCACCGAGCCCGAACCGAACCTTTCCGTTCTCGACGGTGAAGTGGGCGTGGCTGTGGTTGATCGACGGAGGAAGCAGCTCGATGCCCATGTGCCGGGCTTCTTCGAGGACGACCGAGAGCTTTTTGGTGTCGCCCATCTCGTTCGTCATGGCTGCCGCCATGAACTCGGCCGGGTAGTGGGCCTTCAGATAGGCCGTCTGGTATGCGACGACGCTGTAGGCGGCGGCGTGCGACTTGTTGAAGCCGTAGCCCGCAAAAGCGGCCATGAGGTCGAAGACCTCGTTGGCTTTGGCCTCCGACACCCCCTTTGCAGCCGCGCCCTTGACGAAGATGGCGCGCTGCTTGTCCATCTCCTCCTTTTTCTTTTTACCCATTGCCCGGCGGAGGATGTCGGCGCCGCCGAGTGTGTAGCCGCCCATCACCTGGGCCATCTGCATGACCTGCTCCTGGTACACCGGAATCCCGAACGTGGGCTCGAGGATGGGCTTGAGCATCTCGTGGGGGTACTCGACCTTTTCTAAACCCTGCTTTCGCGCGATGTAGTGCGGGATCTGCTCCATCGGGCCCGGGCGGTAGAGCGCGTTCATCGCGATGAGGTCGTCGATGTGCGTGGGTTTCAGCTTGCGCATCCACTCGCGCATGCCGCTTGACTCGAACTGGAAGATCGAAACGGTCTCACCACGCTGGAACAGCTCGAACGTTTTCTGGTCGTCGAGCGGGATGGCGTCGACGTCGATCTTTATCCCGTGGTTCTCTTCGATGAGCTGGAGCGTGTCGTTGATGAGGGTCAGCGTTTTGAGGCCCAGGAAGTCCATTTTGAGCAGGCCGAACGACTCGACCCACTTGCCGTCGTACTGCGTCGTGACGACGTCCTCCGACGCGGTTTTGCCCTTCGCAACGGCCACGGGCACGTAGTCGCTCACCTTGCCGGGGGCGATGATGACCCCTGCCGCGTGGACGCCGGTGTGCCGGGCCGAACCTTCGAGTACCCTGGCGTAGTGGATGAGCTTGCGGATCTGCGGGTTGGGATCCTGCTGGAGCTTTCTGAACTCGGGGACCTCCTGCAACGCTGTGTCGAGCGTGACTTTCGGCCCTTCGGGAATCATCTTGGCGATCCGGTCGGTTTCTGCCAGCGGAATATTGAGCACGCGGCCGACGTCCCGGATGACCGACCGGGCGCCCATCGTACCGAAGGTGATGATCTGGCAGACGTTTTCACGCCCGTATTTCTGGACGACGTAGTCGATCACTTTCCCCCTGCCGCGGTCGTCGAAGTCGATGTCGATGTCAGGCATCGAGACGCGCTCGGGGTTCAGGAATCGTTCGAAGAGCAAGTCGTACCGAAGGGGATCGATGTTGGTGATACCGAGGCAGTAAGCGACACAGCTCCCGGCAGCCGAGCCGCGCCCGGGCCCCACGCTGACGTTCAGCTTACGCGCGGCGGTGGTGAAGTCCTGAACGATGAGGAAGTACCCTTCAAACCCCATCTTCTGGATCACGTCGAGCTCGTAGTTCAACCGATCCACGATGTTCTGGGGCAGGCCGGGATAACGTTTCTTCGCGCCTTCGAAGACGAGGTGCCTCAAGTATGCCCCCATGTTGCCCCCGTATTCAGCGGGAATGGGGTAGTGAGGCATCAGGAGCTTACCCATCGGCAGCTCGAAGCTGCACTTCTCAGCCACTTCGACGGTGTTCGTGAGCGAAACTTCGCGGGCGTCTGGCTCCAGATCGGTGAGCGCGGACTGCATCTCGTCGGCGCTCTTTAAGTAGAACTCCGAGTTGTCGAAACGCATCCGGTTGGGGTCATTTAGCTCCTTGCCCGTCTGGAGGCAAAGCAGGACGTCCTGTGCGGCGGCGTCGTTTTTTTCGACGTAGTGAACGTCGTTGGTCGCGATGATCTTGACGTTGTACTCCTTCGCCCACCTGAGCAAAACGGCGTTTACGCGCTTCTGGTCGGTGATGCCGTGATCCTGGATCTCGATGTAGTAGTCGTCTCCGAAGAGGTCGAGGTACCATTCGAACACCTCTCTTGCCGCATCTTCTCCGCGCTTGAGGATCAATTGCGGCACCTCGCCCTGGAGGCAGCAGGTCGTGGCTACGAGACCCGACGCGTGTTTTTTGAGGGTCTCACGGTCAATGCGTGGTTTGTAGTAATAACCGTCCGTGAACGCGATCGACGACAGGCGGATGAGGTTGCGGTAGCCTTCCTCGTTTTTGGCGAGCAGAACCTGGTGGTAACGCGTACGGTCGTTCCGGTCGTAGAGTCCGGACGGGGCAAGGTAAAACTCGGAGCCGATGACGGGCAGGATGCCTGCTTTTTTTGCGGTGGTGTAAAACTCGGGGACGCCGTAAAGATTACCGTGGTCGGTGATCGCGAGGGCCTTCATTTCCATTTCGGCCGCTCTTGTGATCAGCGTTTTGATCCGTGCCGCCCCGTCGAGAAGGGAATACTGGGTGTGGCAATGAAGGTGGGTAAAGTCGAGCATGAAAGAACTACTCAAACTAGCACGAGGATAGGGGAACTACAGGGTTGGCAAGGGGGCTTGCCGTACACATGCCCCCATCGACGGCTACAATGAACGGAGCAGCCGCCTGTGTTTTCAATGTGTGTGAGTATCTTGTTTACAGTTTGAGGCGTATTCACCGGTCCCTCATCTTTTGGAGCGGGCACAACTGGAAACCGCGGGCGTGGAAACGGTCGTCGTGCCTTAAAAAATGGCAGTATGCTCATGCCCGATAGAATCCATCTGTTTTACCTCGACCGGTACCACCTCGAACCGTTGTTCATCCAGACGCTTGCCCGGTCAATCACGTCGGCCGGCGCCGACAAGAGACCCGCACCCAGAGGCCTGTTCGTTCATGGCAGCGGAGAGCGGGCGGAGCGGATGCTCGAAGGCGAGGGATTCGACGTACACAGGACGCAGGGTGTGCTCGAGGTGCACTCGGCGCAAGAGGCCAGGATCGTCCATCGTGCGGTCGTCGAGACGAACCGTGCCATTGCGGCCATTCTGACGAACACGGTGGTGCCGGCCGTCGGCCTACGTGGGTACGACCGTCACCTCATCGTGGACCGTCCAGGCGGGTTGGAGGTACAGGCGCCGGAATGGCTGCTTAACCTGGTCCGGAGCGGTGTATACCCGGTTGTTTCGGCGCAGGTGCTGGATGAAGGGGCCGAGACGGCACGTGACGTCGATCCCGTCGAGGTATCGATCCGCCTGTCACGGGCGCTCGGGGCGAATACCGTTCGGGTCGTCATGTTTACCCGGACGAACCGCACGGGCATCCTGCGGGATGGGGAATACGTGAAGACCCTCGGGCTGGAATCGCTGGAGGGGTCAGAGGAAGTGGCCGATCCGGAGGCCCTTCGGCGCTTTGTTGAGGGCGGATTGCCGGTTCTTCTGACGGGTCCGGCGGCTCTAAAAGGCGAAAATGGACCGTTTGGCACTCTCGTAGTAACTTGAAACTCACAAATAAATGGCCTCAGGTGGCCTAAAACCGCGTATTTCGCTTGACACCTGAAAAAGAGTGGATTATGTTTCGTTTCGTTAATCAACCCAAGCGGCAAATCAGGCCATTTTCCACACAAAAGGAGGACTAAAAATGAGCAAATTCGAAGAGTTGAAAAATTTCGTCCTGCAGCAGGAACGTGACTTTACCCAATTCTACGAGAAAGGAAACAAAGCGGCCGGGACGCGTGTCCGCAAAGCGATGCAGCAGCTCAAGCAGATGGCACAGGACATTCGGGTCGAAATCCAGAACAAGAAGGGTGGGGAGTAAGCTTTCTTCTATCTTTTTACCAGAAAGGCTGTGCCGGGTAGGCATGGCCTTTTTGACTCTTAGTGGGGGCCGTGACGGCGCGGCTCTGGCGTCGGGGTGAATGTTTAACCCTATCCGAATACCGCCCATCCGGGATCGGGCGTATCTGACGACCCTCGGCGTCTACGTTGCCCTCGGCGTAATACTCTGGCAGATTCCGCTATTCAACATTCTCCACGCCGAATCGTCGGCAGTGGTGGCGGCTATTTCGTTCTTCACCGCGGGTCTGTCGTCGCTCTCCTTTTTTCGCAGAGGTTCGGCATACGGCATACAGCTCTCCGATCAGGTCCTGGCGCTCCTCGTTCCGTGGTTCCTCCTGACCCTGTCACTCGTATGGACCCCGAACTGCGGTTACTTCCAGGGCCTGGCGTTTTTCGTGCTTTTTGCCGTTGCCGGGATACCTCTTGCCGTCTCGCTGGCATTTGCCGTCAACGCATTGAAGGTCCGATTCAAGCGGACGCTGTTTGTCGTGGCCGGAGTGTCGATTGCACTCTGTACCCTGGTATACGACCTATTCCTTCATCCCCAGTTTTTCGTTTACAACCACGTTTTTGGAGGCGTTCTTGGACCCATTTATGACGAGGAGTTGACGATCAGGCCGGGACTGATCGTTCTCAGAGTACTCTCCTTGCTCTGGGCCGTCGTGTTGTATCTGTTCGGGAGGCATCTCGAGAGCCGGAGAGAATCGGGTGGTATTCCGTTTCGCTATACAAAGGGCGTCGTGGCAGCCGTCCTGCCCATCGGCCTGATTTATCTCTTTTCGGCGCCGCTCGGGATCAACACCCCGGCCCGGTACACGCAGAAGGTGCTTGGGAGCGTCGTAAAGTCAGAGCATTTTGACATTTACTACGACGCGGAGTCGATCCGGCCGGACGACCTCGAACGGATCGTGCGGGATCACGAGTTCGAGTATGAGAGGTTGGCCAGGCTGCTCGATCTGGACGTAAACGGACGAATCCAGAGCTATCTCTATCCCGATGCAGAGACGAAGGCTCGGTTGACGGGATCGCGGTACACCGGTGTGGCGCCGGTCTGGCTCGGGAAGCCGCAGCTTCACATTTTGCTGAGCTCGTACGATGCCGTCTTCCCGCACGAGCTCGTCCACGTCTTCAGCAGGGAGGTTGGGCTTCCCATCTTTCGGGCGTCGTTACGGGTAGGGCTGGTCGAAGGGCTTGCCGTTGCGCTCGAGCCGCCGGACGGGATGCCTACGCCAGACGAGCAGGTCATCGCCGCAGCGTTGTGTGGTGTTGGTTACGAAGGAGGAAGTGATCTGGATCTCGCGGAGGAGCTGGCGGCCACCCTGTCACCATCGGGATTCTGGACGGGCAGGGGATCAGTCTCGTACACCACCATGGGGTCATTCGTCCGGTATCTCTTTGACGCCTACGGTGCGGACCGGCTGAAGAAGGTCTATGCGACGGGGGCGTTCGAAAAAGTGTATGGCAAGTCAGTATACCATCTGGCGGCCGAATGGCAGGAGCACTTGCTTGGGATGAAGGCGATTGCCTCGGAGGCCGGTCCGTTGGTCGGGAGACGATTTACGATCCCCTCGCTGTTCGAGAAGCGGTGTCCGCACTATCTGCCGCCTCACGTTCGGTACTACCGTGCGGCGGTGAGAGATTTTCGGGATGGCGATACCACGCAGGCGCTCGTCAACCTCGAAAAGTCACTGGATAAGGCGCCTACGTACGTTCCATCCCTGTCGTTTCTATCACAGGTGTTGCTGATGGAGGAGGCCGCAGCGGAAGTGCTGAAACGGCTGGATACGCTCGAAATCACGCGTGCTACTCCCGTTCTTGCCGTCGCAGCCGGGGATGCGGCTGTGCTAATGCGGCGATCTGACGTTGCAAGGGCGTACTACGAAACGGCTTACCACCGGCTTCCACTGTACGCGCACGCCAGCCGCAGCACCGTCCTGACGCGCCTGGAACTGGTCGACAGGCCGGAGGTGGTACGCGTGTTGACCTCCGGTAAGGATTATGAAGCGCAGGCGGAAGAATTGGAGGATCTGAGGATTGTTAATCGGGCTGTAGCTAACGTTTATGCGGATCTTCTTGCCGGCGCCGGGAAATACGAACAGGCAGCGGACAATTTGCGTATAGTTACAGATGACCCTCAGGCGGGCTGGCCATTTGGCAGAAAAGCGGAGCTCGACCGTGAATGGTTGACGAGGCAGGCTCAGTATTTATTCCTGGGTGGTTTCCTCGATCAGGCACTGGAACTCGTCGAAGTGGCGATTCGTGCGTATAATCGGATTGGAGATCGGAATGAAAGTGCCCGGCTGGAGCACTTTGCAGACCGAATACGATGGGAGAGAAGACATCGTAGTTAAGGTATTTGAATCTGGTTCAATGTCCGGAGGCTCCAGGAGGCGCCTGTTTTGCAACACACAAAATCGGAAGATCATGGGCAACAAACGGAACAGGCGCTTTGCGTACGTACCGCTCGTGCGGTGGGTGATCCTGCTGGCTTTTCTCGTCGCCGGATGCGCCGGGACGAAGGAGACCGAGGAGGGTGAGGAGAGGAGAGTGGCCCGGCGGCAGCCGCCTCCGGTGGATCGGTTCGAGATCAATCTACACGAGGACGATCCCGCCGTGCGGACGGTTCAGCTCTATACCGGGTCCGACGAGTCGATGATACCCATCCTCATAGCCGGCTCGAACGAGCAGCTCACGCTCGAGTTTGACGTCATGGGCCTGACCGGCCGGCCGCTCTCGGTTTACTTTTACCACGCCGACCGTGAGTGGAAGCGAGATCTATCTCCTCCGGAGTACATGGCTTCCTTTCAACGGGACGACCTGCTCGATTTTACCACGTCTCGCGCCACCGAGGCCAACTACGTGCACTACACGTACCGCTTTCCGAACAATGCGGTCGGTTTTCGAATCAGCGGGAACTACATCGTGCGGGTGACGGAGCAGGGGCAGGAAGACGCGGTGCTTTTCGAACGGCCTTTCTTCGTCTCCGAGCAGTCCGCGACGCCGGAGATGGCGTCGCAGCAGGTAATGGTAGGGGGAAGGGGGTTTCCGTCGATCGTTCCCATTCTCCAGTTCATGCCGCCGAGCTCTATCGCAGGAAGCTCGTTCGACTATGACGTATGTTTCGTGCAGAACGGAAGGATCGAGCTTGCCAGATGCACGAACGAGGTGGACCTCGCCGCACAACCGCTCATGCGGTTCTACCTCCAACCTGAGCATGCTTTCGATAGCGACGTGGCCAACTACTACCTCGACTTCCGGGATCTTCGGGTCGGCGGGCAAATCGAGGACGTCGATTTCGGCGAGCAACCCGTACGGGTGATCCTCGAGCCGGATTACGCGAGCTTTCCGGCGAGCGGGATCGCACCGAAGCTCAACGGTCAGACGGTCATTTCAGGCTCGCGTGCCGTGGCAGAGCACGACCTGTCGTCGGAGTACGCAAACGTTAGATTCTGTTTCGTCCCGCCCGACGAGAAGCCGCTGATGGGAGACCTTTACATCATGGGGAGCTTCAACGGCTGGCGTCGCGATCCGGCGTACAGGATGGAATGGCAACCCGAACGGGCGCGATACGAGATCGACGTTTTGCTGAAACAGGGCGAGTATGAATACCGGTACTACTCGACCGACCGGAGCCTGCAGGAGCATCTGATGACGGCGCCGCCCCGATCGGAGAACCTCTACACGGCGCTGATTTACTACTCAGACATCAGCCTCAGCACCGACCGGTTGATAGGAGTAGGTGGAATGCTCGTCCGTTGACGCGTGTCACTCCTCTTCTTGGACCCCGACCACCTCGTTGATGAAGTTGAAGATCGGCACTTTCCGGTTCTCGATGACGTCGATGATCTCGGTGGGCGGTACTCCCGTAGCCCTGGCCAGTGCGTAAAGCGTACTGGGGGGTGAGAAGGGTTTGTCTTCCGGGGGCTCGAACCCGAACTGTTCGACGGCCGAGATGCCAATGGCTACGGTTAGTCCGAGTGTGCGGAGGCTCGTGTCGCGAATCTGTCCGGGGTTCGGCGTATGGCCTATGAGCTCGATGATTTCTTCAGGGAGCTGCCAGCGGTCGGCTGCGCGGGTACCGAGGCGAACGTGGTCGGTCCCAAAGATCAATTGTTCGGATTCTACAGTGGGACCTAGCACGCGTTCGCTGGTCCACCAGAGGGCTTCGTAGTCGGCAGGCTTGTTAAAAAGGAGCACCAGGCGCCCAACCGCGTGCAGGATGCCGCCGGTAAAGGCTGTTGCCTTTCGGGCGAGCGACAGGTGTACGGCGATCTCCTGAGCGTACGAAGCGGCGCCGACGCTCGCGCGCATGATCTGTTCGAAAATGTGTACCTGCTCTTCCGAGCGGACTACCGATCTCAGCCGCAACATGCCCTCGGTGAGGACCATGTTTGACACTTCGAGGAATCCGAGCAGGAAGACGGCTTTTCGGATGTCGGCCACTCTACGTCGCATGCCGTAGTACGCGGAATTGATGCGCCGGAGTACCGAAGCTGCCACCACGGGATCGGCGTTGACGGCTTCAACCAGCCCTTGCATGTCCGGGATTTCCGATTGTTCGGAAAGCAGCTTGGATACGACGGCCACCGTCCGGGGCAGCGGTGGAAACCGCATGTCCAGAACCGGCATTTCCTCAAATCGAGTGGCAGGCGTAAACTCTTGCATTTCAGGTGATATTGTTTCTTGTAATCAGTAATCGTCCGCCGATTTGCATACTTAAGGCAAAAACGTACGAATTGATCATATCTTACCTACGAGCAGAGCCTTGCCAATCCCGCATTCCAGGCATTTCAGTTCGCGGCAGAAGCTTCGATAGATTTGATGCAGTCCCTGCGCCTCCAGGACGTTTTTCGGCCGGGCGCCGAGCCCGCTGAACAGCCTCGTGACCTCGTCGGAACGGGCGCGGACCTTCTCGAGCACGCGGAAAACGAGCTCTTCGATCTCCGGCAATTCCTGCTGTTCTGCATATAGCAAAAGAATAGGCGAGAAGGCATTGACGATCAAGGTATCCACTCGCTCTTCTCCGATTTTGTGATAGTTGCCGTGGGATCTCCGGTCCAGGCGGACGTGTGTTTGCCAGAATGGAGAGAGCGAGACCTTCAGGCAGTCGCGCAAGGCATTCAGTGGGTTTTGTGCCTGAAGCGCGGATACGAGCTTTCCAACGGGATCGGAACCGAAGAGGGATTCATCCTTTCCGGAGAGAAGAGAGGCTGCCTGGGCGATTCTCAGAGGCGGGAAGTTGGCCGGCCGTAACCGGAAGAACTGCCACGAAGAAGCGCTCATCACGGGGATGGCCAGACCGGCATTGAGCCGTTCGAAACGGTACCGGAGCTCCATGACGTTTTCCACGGTTATACGGTCGGCCTGGAGCAGGTCTTTTTCCGTGGGGAGGAGGCCGGCGACACCCAGATGGAGCGCCTCGAGGTCTAACGGATCGTTAATGGTCCGTGCGACCGCAAGGGGGATGCGCTCCGCAAGTGTGATCATGGCGTCGGTGTTTTTGGCATAGCCGAGCCCGGCAAAGATGAGTTGGTGCAGCAGCTCGTCCAGATCTGGTAGTGCCAGGTAGGCGTTGGCCAGGCGGTCACGTTTGGCAAGGAGCCTTTTGCGTGCCGACTCCCGGGCCCACGTCATTTTGATTTCTTGAGACAAATCATTCCAAAGCGGGGCGCAGACCGGTGCGGGGCCTGGCTGTGTGTTAAACCGGTAAAGTAGATTGCGAAACGACTCGGTCAGGCAGGGTGACAGTATCAGCTCGGGTATGGCGGTGCCGTCAGCCCGGAGCAGGTTGCCGGTCCAGACGTCGGGGAAGAGCGTGATGTGCAGCACCACGCTGTTGTAGCGTGCATCTTCGTGGTGACGATGGTCGTACCATTCGGCCGAGCGAACGTGGATCTCGACGTCGCCAACCCACGTCGTGTCCCCGATTAGAAGCCGGGCATTCTTGAAGTCGGGTCCGGCATCCGTGTTTTTCGTGCCCGTAGAGAGGATGTGGATCGGGAGGCCGGTCGTCGTTTCGAGGTTTTTTTCGTCAAAGCGGCGTTCCGCCCATAACGTATGGACGAGCGCTTCAGGCGGCCTCGGCGTGTGTTGCGGCGCTTCGTGAAGGACGACCTCGACGACATCGTCCGCGAATCCGTAGAAGTGCCGGATTGGCGAGATCGAAAATCCCGGCTCATTCGGGCCGGGTCCGGCGGAAGGGGGGCGGCTCATTTTTAATGGTGTTCTGCCGGTACGATCAGGAGGTTCGCGTGGGCTGAAGCTCCTGCCGGATAGCGTTTGCCGCAATCGCTGCGGCTGATGCAAAATCAGGTCCTTGCGAGGCGTAGAGCACCTGCCTGCTGCTGTTTACAATGACTGGTCCCGCACCGCGGGCTGCGACGTCGATTACCTGCTTCGCGCTGCCTCCCTGCGCGCCGACACCGGGGATCAGGAGTGGAAGGTCGGGGCAGGCCGAGCGGACCGTTTTTAGGGCTTTTGCATCGGTTGCGCCGACTACGAAACCGGCCTCGCCGGGAGTGTCTTGCGCCCACTCCGAAACCAGGCGCACGACCCGTTCGAAGAGGAGCTCGTCCGCAGCACCCCACTCCTGGAAGTCGCGGGCGCCGGGGTTTGACGTTCTCGATAGGACAAAAGCGGCTTTTCCTTCGTACCGGAGGAATGGCTCGACGGCATCCCGGCCCATGTATGGCGTAACCGTACAGGCGTCAAAGCCAAGCTGTTCAAAAACGGAGCGGGCGTAGAACTCGGCGGAGTTGCCGATGTCGCCGCGTTTGCCGTCGGCAATGAGCAGGCTATCGGATGAGACGGCAGCAATCGTTTCTTCCATCACCCGCCACCCCTCCCTGCCGAGCGCTTCGAAGAAGGCCAGGTTGAGCTTGAAACCGCAGGCATACGGTTCGGTTGCCTCGATGATGGCCCGGTTGAAGGCTATGACGGCGTCGATCAATGACGAGGCCGAAAGCAGGTGCTGCGGTATCTTGCGCGGGTCAGGATCGAGTCCCACGCACAAGCAGGACCGGCGTTTTTCCTGCACTGCGAGGGCTTTTTCGGTAAAGGAAGGCAAGGATCGCGAGTGGTCTGGTGAAAGCCTGGATCATTCTTCGAGGGAAAAGATACGCAGGCCGCTCGAATCGGGGACAGGGGATGGGCAAAAGATTTTCACGCTACACCCCTACGGTCCCCTCAAGGGGACGGTGGGGCTGAGCCCATAGTTGAGCGAAATGCTCCTGTTTTAGCGGCGTGCCACAGCCCCATTGAGGGGGCTTTTTGGGGGTGTCAGGTTGGATCGAGGCAGTCAGCAATAGATTTAGGCAAGACGCTTCCCTGAAACAGATTACACCCTTGTGGTCACCTCGAGGGGACGGCTGCTTGTGCCCGAGTAAACCTTTAGATTGATCGATATGCTAGCCTTTACCGGCTGTTGAATTTCCTTTTCAGATCCTCGATCGAGTATCTCGGGGTTTCGGAGGATTTGTGTTTGGAGGGTTTTTGCTTTTCCGAATGGGCGGAAGTTGGCTTGTCTTCCAGGCGCATCGAGAGGCTGATACGTTTGAGGCTTTGATCGACCTCGACCACTCGGACCTTAACGACCTGACCGACTCTGACGACCTCCGCCGGGTCTTTCACAAAACGGTCGGCGAGCTGTGAAACGTGGACAAGGCCGTCGCGGTGGACGCCGACGTCTACGAACGCCCCAAAGTTCGCGACGTTGGTCACGACACCTTCGAGTATCATCCCGGGCTTGAGGTCTTCGATCGTGGTGACGTCCTCGCGAAACGTAGCGTACCTGAACTCCTCGCGCGGGTCACGTCCCGGCTTTTCGAGCTCGGCGAGGATGTCGCGCAACGTTGGCTCACCGGCATCCGCCGTGACGTACTTTTTCAGATCGATCTCCTTTAGGCGATCGGGTACACGGGTAATGGATGCTGTGTCAATGCCGAGGTCAGCCGCCATTCGTTCGACGATGGGATAGCTTTCCGGGTGGACGGCTGTGTTGTCGAGCGGGTTGTTGCCGCCGCGGATGCGAAGGAAGCCGGCGGATTGCTCGAAAGCCTTCGGACCGAACCGCTCGACATTCAGGATTTCCCGTCGGTCCTTAAAGGCGCCGTGGCGATTGCGGTAGTCCACGATGTTCCGAGACAGGGACGGCGTCAGGCCGGCAACGTACTGGAGGAGCTCTTTGGAAGCGGTGTTCAGGTCCACGCCCACGTAGTTCACGCAGCTCTCGACGGTTTCGTCGAGCTTGCGGCGGAGGAGGTCCTGGTCGATGTCGTGCTGATACTGGCCGACGCCGATGGACTTGGGATCGATTTTGACGAGCTCGGCGAGTGGGTCCTGGAGCCTCCGGCCAATGCTTGCGGCGCCTCTGACGGTGAGGTCGAGGTCAGGAAACTCCTCTTTTGCAACCTCACTGGCCGAGTAGACCGACGCACCCGCTTCGCTGACCATGACGACGACGGGTTGCCGGTCGTGCCTGGAGATCACTTCTTTGATAAACTGTTCTGTTTCGCGACCAGCGGTACCGTTGCCGACGGCGATGAGCTCGATGTGATGCTTTTGGATCAGAAAGGTCAGGATGCGGGCGGCTTCCTCGCGCCGTTCAGCAGAGGTGTGGGGGAAGATGGTCTGGTATTCCAGGAGCCTGCCCGTATGATCGAGTGCCGCGACCTTGCAGCCGGTACGGAATCCAGGATCGACACCGAGTGTGGGGCGCATGCCGGCTGGGCTCGCGAGCAGCAGCTCCCGAAGGTTTGCGGCAAAGGTGGCGGCGGAGGCTTCGTCTGCTTCCTGCTTTTTCAGCATGCGGATCTCGCCGATAAGGGTGTGCTTCATCAGCCGCTTGAAGGCGTCGTCAATCACGGATCGGTAGAAGGACTGGATTTCGGGGTCCGGTGATGAGATCACCTCGTTTTCCATGTGCGAAAGGACGACGGCTTCCTCGAACTCGAGGGTCAACGTCAGGATGCCTTCCGACTCGCCGCGCCGGAGGGCGAGCATGTTGTGGGCTGCGATCTCGGAGACCGGTACGCTGTAGTCCCGATACATCTCGTATTGCGTGGTCCCCTCGGGGTAATCCTCTTTGATTTTTGAGGTGAACACCCCCTTTGTGAGCATGTACTCACGGGTGAAGGCTCGGAGGTCGGCTCTTTCCGCAATTTCCTCGGCGATGATGTCCGAAGCGCCCTGCAAGGCATCTTCGATGGTGTTGATCTCTTTTTCCGCGTCGATGAAGGGGCTCACGGCGGCGGCCCAGTCGACCGGTCCCGTTACGCCGGCCTGGTTCTGTTCCTTGATCCATTCGGCGAGGGGTTCGAGGCCTTTTTCACGGGCAACCGTTGCGCGGGTCCGGCGTCGGGGTTTGTAAGGGAGGTAAAGGTCCTCGAGCTCTGCTTTTTGCAGTGTATTTTCAATGGCCTGCTTCAGGTCGTCCGTGAGTTTGCCCTGCTCGGCAATAGATTGCAGGATGGTTTCTTTCCGCTCCTGAAGCTCGGTTAGATAGCGGTGGCGGTCCTGAATGGCTCGAAGCTGGGTTTCGTCCAGTCCTCCGGTGCGCTCCTTCCGGTAGCGTGCGACGAAAGGAATGGTGGCGCCTTCGGCAAACAGGGCGAGGGCGTTCGAGACCTGATGGTAAGGGATGGACGTTTCGGACGAGATGATCCCGGTGATATCCATAAAAGCTGTGCTGGCTGGTCGATTCTGAGTTATTCGTTATGATACGGGCGGTAAAATTGAGCCGCGCCAACGCCGGGGATGGGACAGGGGTTTCACGGCTCTTGAATCCCTGAACGTGTACCGGTCGTAAGGTATCGTGTGAACCGGGCGTTAGACCGACGTGCACCGAAAGTCGGTTCACGCTGTGCGAAAGGCCCCATCAATCTTGCTCCGGTATGCAACCCTGGAAAATAAAAAGCAGCCGCTACCTCCTGAAAAAATGGTGGATGAATATTCGGGAGGATCACGTATTACTTCCGAACGGGGGAGAGCTGCCGGAATTCCACGTGCTGGAGTATCCGGACTGGACCTGTGTGCTTTGCCTGACAAAGGAAGGCAGGCTCGTCATGGTGGAACAGTACCGGCACGGTGTGCGGCGACTCAGCCTCGAGCTGCCCGGCGGGGCGGTGGAGCCGGGAGAAGAACCTATCGAAGCCGCACGGCGGGAGTTGCTTGAAGAAACGGGATATGCCTCCGAACGCTGGTCCTCACTTGGTCGGTGTGCGCCGGAGCCGAGCAAGCATACGAATTACGCGTACTTCTTCGTTGCAGAGGATGCCATGCGTGTGGCTGACCCCGATCTGGATGACAGCGAGTATCTGCGGGTGATGGAGGTTGATACGGGGGAGCTGCCTGGTCTGATCGAAGCGGAACGGATCATACACGGCACGCACCTGACGGCCATCTACAAGGCTATCGGCGAGGGTATTCTGAAGGTGTGAGGCAATTCTTGTGTCCGAGGTGCTGAACATGAACAGGCCGATCTTTGCGAGGGTGCCTCGCTGCACGTACGGCGTTGCACTTTTTATCCTCCTGAGTGCCTGCGGTGCGCGGACCGATTACCTGATTTCGGGACTCGACGTCGAACGGCACGGGTGGGATACCCTCGAAGTTCGCCTCAATTTTGCCCGCCGTACCGCGCTGGGACGGACGTCGCCGATTGAATCGGGTGAAACAACGGTCACGCTATTCGACGGGCGCTACGATACTTTATTCCACGGGACCGGTACGATTGCCGTCGTTCCAGACGCTGAGCTGAGTAGCCTGGAACCGTACATCGTCGAGGTGTGCGGGTCACTCCGTGGGCAACCCGTGTGCGACCAGCGAGGGCTGACGGCATCACCGAAACGAGTGCACCTCAACCCTGTGATCGACTTTCCTCTCGATAAGGATTATCACCAAGGGCGATACAATCTCGAGGTTGTCGTCGAACGCCGCCAGTTCGAAGGTGAAGACTGGGAGGTTGTGGAAGCTGGACGCGACGTGCGGGGGCACTTCCTGGCTTACGTAGCAGAGTCGGGAGCGAAACCCGTAAGGGTGCCGTTTCAGAAAGCGAGTGGACGATTTGATCTGTCAAAGCATGACCATTTTCGTGACCTCATATACGACGTCAAGTCGGCGCTCAAGGATGGGCGGGACGCCGTGGTTCGGTTCGACGTGTATGCCGGAACCGGGCAGGAAGTGCGGCTCCTGGCTTCTGACCAGAAGCGAATCCACCTCAAAACCGACGATGAACGCTCAGCGGAGGTGGCGTATTACGTGAAGGCGGCGGTCGAAGAGATTGCGAACCGGATGCGGATATCGGAGCACCTTGTCGTTTTCGTCGATTCGTGGCGATTCGACTCGTTCCGTGTACGTTACACCGTCCACGTCGACATTCACCTGGGGGATCGGTTTTTCAGGAACGATCGATTGGAAGGAACGCTGGAGTTTTCGGAACTCGGCGGGGACGCAACGTTCCGGCTCGATGAAGGTCACGGACGGATGCGTCGGTTGTGGCGGGATCGTGTAGACGAACGGACGGTAACGGTAGGTTCGCTGATTCCGTTTATTGCGGAAGGAACGATCCCCGAGGAGGAAACGCACCCTGATCCGTGAGACTCAGCTTCCCGTCAGCTGCTCCGGCTCTTCTTCGGGCATGATGAGCTGGAATCGCACGGGGAGGCGCATACGGACGCGGACCGGTTCGCCGTTCTGCCTGCCGGGCACGAACCGGGTCTCACGAAGGGCACGGACGGCAGCCGAGTCGCACAGCGGATGAAGCGATTGGGCGATCGTGATGTTGGACGGCCTGCCGTTGGTTTCGACGACGAAGTCGAGAATCAGGCGCCCCTGGATGCCTTCCTCAGCCGCTTTCTTCGGGTATTCGATGTTGATGTAGTAAGCGCCTACACCCCCAACGATCTCAGGCATTTTTTCGGCGAACTCGAGGATGGCCTTATGGCCGGAAATTTTGGTGAGCTCGACGCGCTCATACGTGCGTTCGACCGTGCCGGCGCTTTTTTCATCCGCAACAGACGATTGTTCGTCGAGCCCGTCGTCCGGTGCTGCGGCCGTGTTTTCAAGGGCTGAAAGAGGCGTGGGCAAAGCGGCACGGGCGAGGGATTCTAACCCGAGCTGTTCGAGCGTCAGCTCTTTCGATGGCGGAACGACGTGCCATCCGACGCGGCCTTGCCGGTCTTTGATGGGTAGATTGGCGATGGCGACCACGAGCAACAGGCTCAGCGCCAGGCCGATCATCATGTTCGTGGTGTGCGACCCGAGAAGTCCCGACTCGTTTGCGCGGCGATAAATCGGTCGCAGAACGTTCTCTTTGCCGTGTGAAGTGTCAGACATGGCAGTAACCTCGACCGGGGCGGTTTGTTATAATTTCATACGATTTGCGTTTCGATTAGTTTAGCCAAATGGTTGCCCTGGCTGGACTTCGGAAGATTTTTTTCACGGTCCCAGGTATTCACCTTTACGTGATTGGACAAGGCGAGAATGGGTGAGGATGATTCCATGGCAGCGAATTCGTTCAAAGCACTCGTACTCGAAAAAGAAAGGGAGGGGATCGTCTCGTCGATCCGGTTGCTGAAGGAAGCAGACCTCCCCGAAGGCGACACCACCGTCTCGGTTCTTTACTCGAGCCTGAACTACAAGGACGCGCTGGCCGTGACCGGTGCGGGGAAGATCATCCGGGGGACGTATCCGTTTGTACCCGGGATCGACCTGGCGGGAGAGGTGGTTGCGACCGATGCGAGACACCTGAAAGCCGGCGACGTCGTCATCGGGACGGGCTGGGGACTCGGCGAGCATACGTGGGGCGGGTTCTCGGAGGTGCAACGGGTCCGGTCGGAATGGCTGGTCCCGTTACCCCACGGGATGACGCCTGAGGCGTCGATGGTGATAGGAACGGCAGGTCTGACCGCCATGCTCGGCCTGATGGCGCTCGAAAAGAACGGATTGAAGTCTGGCGACGGGGACGTGGTGGTTACGGGTGCAACGGGTGGTGTGGGCAGCCTGGCCGTCTGCTTGCTCGCCGCAGAGGGGTACCGGGTGGTGGCGTCGACGGGCAAGATGGATCAGGCAGACTACCTGCGGGACCTTGGCGCTTCCGAGATCATCCCACGAAGTAAGCTCGGCGAGGGACCAAAGCAGCCGCTGATGTCAGCCCGATGGGCCGGGGCAATCGATACGGTGGGCGGCAAAACGCTGGCGGCAGTACTGAGCTCGCTCCGCCGGCACGCGAGCGTCGCCGCCTGTGGTCTCGTCGGTGGGAGCGACCTTCAGACGACGGTTTTTCCCTTCATTTTGCGAGGCGTCAACCTGCTCGGGATAGACTCCAATACCGCCGACCAGAAAGATAGGATTGAGGCGTGGGCTCGAATGAGCAGGCTGCTGCCGGGTGATAGGCTCAAACGGATCAGTGAAACCATCCCGCTGTCGAGGGTACCCGAAATGAGCCGAGCGTTACTCGATGGAAAGGTACGGGGGCGCATCGTCGTCGACGTTCGTGCGGAGTAAGTTCGAGCGAGATTTCAAATACTTCGTATCTTGCCGGTAGCTCGTCCAATCTGGAGATAGCCCCCAAGCTGTGAATCCGACAGGAGACCGTAAAGTATGACGATTTCATTCTGGCAGCGAAGCCTCATCAGGGAGCACCTTTCGTGTGACGTGGCCATAGTCGGCGGAGGTATCACCGGGTGTTCGACGGCGTACTGGCTATCGCAGGAGCGGCCGGACCTTCGGCTGATTCTGCTGGATGCCGGTAAGCCGGGAAGTGGTGCGACCGGTCGGAACGCGGGTTTCTTGCTGCAGGGTACGAGCGGCGATTATTTGAGCGACATCGTTGCGTACGGCGCAGATCGGACGAGACAGATCTGGCACTTCACGCGTGAGAACCGCGACCTCATTTTCAGCGATCTCGACGGGTCAGCCTTCGAGCTGGAGGAGAGCGGGAGCATGACGGTGGCGGCTACAGCAGAGGAGGACGAGCGGCTGCGTTCGTGCGTGTCGCGCATGCGGGCGGACGGGGCTCCGGCGGCCTACCTTCCGCCGGAGGAGACCAACCGGCGCCTCGGGTCGACAGGCTTTTCCGGCAGCCTCTACGTGCCTTCGGGGGCGATGCTGAACCCGCTGGCGTTCATCCACTATCTGATCGAACGGTCCGGCGTAACCATACGTCCATATCATGCAGTTGCATCAGTTCAGGAGGTAGGCGGACATGTTTTGCTTGAAACCGAAAACGGGACGGTTGAGGCAGGCCAGGTGGTGCTGGCACTCAATGCATACCTGCCTCGATTGCTTCCGGAGCTGTCAGTCTTGATCAGGCCTGTCCGGGCGCAGATGCTGGCCACAGCCCCGCTCGCAAGCCGCTGGCTTCGGTACCCCGCCTACACGCACAGGGGCTTCATGTACATCCGGCAGGCGCAGAACGGCTCGATCCTTCTGGGCGGGGCTCGGCACCTGCACCTCGAAGAGGAGGTGGGGTACGAGGATCAGACCACCGCAGCACTTCAGGCGGATCTTGAGGCCTACCTGCACAAGCACTTTCCGAAAGCGAAAGGGGCGAAGGTGAGCAGGCGGTGGAGCGGCACGATGGCGTTTACGGCCGACCGCCTGCCTTTGATCGGCGGAGTTCCCGGCATCGACGGGAGCTTCTGGGCCGGCGGGTACTCAGGACACGGCATGAGCTTCGGGTTTCGACTCGGTAAGCTCCTGGCCGATTTGATACAAGGCAAACCGGACCCCGAAGGCTACAACCTGTTCTCTGTCGATCGTCTTTCGAAGAAGGGGCGTGAGCACGTCAAGGCCGAATGACGTAATCAAAGGCGGACGGGCGTCCACGTCGACTGCACCAGGGCGGCTTCTTTTTGATCTCTCTTCCGGATGATCGCATGCTCGACGATCAGGCGCCCGTCATCATTTTGAACGCCAGCGAGGCTGAGCACTTCGTCACCGAAGGTGGTTTCGGCCCGAAATACGACGTCGAGCTCCGACACCGTGAGCCCATCGACCGTTTCCTGGGGAAGTGTTTCGAGGGCCCACTCGACGTACCGGACGTTGTTGGTGTGCCGGTTCAGGTCGAGGTCGCTCCGACGGACGGTGAAGTCGCGGGAGATGATGTCACCAGAGGGCGCTTTTAGCCGCGGCGGCTCACCGGGAAGCGGATACTCACGGTGGGGCACCCTCAGCTCGCGAATATACTCGGGCAAACGTACCGGCCTTCGGCGCTCGACGTCGACCAGCGGCCAGGCACTCGTGGCCCTTGCAAGCTCGTTCCCTTCGGCATCGTACATCATAAACTCGCGCGTCGCGAAGAGGCCGTTTTCACCTGACGGCCAGGTCTCGACCGTCACGACGTCTCTCCACGAAGGATAACGGGTAACCGAAACGCGAAGGCGGGCGAGCATCCAGATCAACCGAAGCTCCGCAAGCTGTTCGACCGACAGCCTGAGAGCATACGCGTGGTTCGAGGCCGCCTCCTGGAGGTAATTGCAAAGGGTAAGAATGGAAGCTCGGCCGGTGACGTCGGCTTCGTAGGATCGGACCGTAAACTGTTCTTTCCAGGTTTCTATCTTCATCGGAGCGGGGGTCAGGCGTTAAGGTACGTATCGGTCCTCCGGCAATACATTGTCGGAATGTATGGGCAAATAGTACGTCCGAACCTACCCATTTTGTGTCACAAATAGCGGAAGCGGATATGGAATCGGAAAGAAAAGTCATCCTCGTTACTGGTGGCGCTCAGGGGATCGGTAAAGGCATCGCGTTGCACCTACTTGAGGAAGGGCAGGGTGTGGTGATTGCCGACGTAGACGAGGAAGCGGGGCTTGAGACGGCCGAATCGTTCAAGAATTTTGGGGACGTGCTTTACGTGAAAGCCGACACGGGGAACGAAGCGTCGGTGCGGGAAACAGTCCGGCAGGCGATTGACCACTTCGGCAGGCTGGACGGACTTGTAAACAACGCCGGCATAGCCGATCCTGGAAACACGCCGATCGAGGACCTGACGCTCGAAGACTGGGAGCGGGTTATCCGCACCAACCTTACGGGCTACTATCTTTGCGCAAAACACTGTGTGCCACACCTTCGGCCACGGCGAGGCGCCATCGTCAACATTGCCTCGACGCGGGCGCTCCAGTCTGAGCCGAACACGGAGGCATACGCGGCTTCGAAAGGTGGAGTGGTCACCCTCACCCATGCGCTGGCCGTCAGCCTCGGTCCGGAAATACGAGTAAACTGTATTAGCCCGGGGTGGATCGTCGTGAGCGACTGGAAGAAAACATCAAACCGGGAGGAGCCGGCGTTGCGGCCAATCGACCACGAGCAGCACCCGGTGGGGCGGGCGGGAAGGCCCGAAGACGTTGCGGCGCTAGCTTCCTTCTTGCTCTCCGACCGTTCCGGGTTCATCACCGGGCAGAACTTCGTCGTGGACGGAGGCATGACTCGGAAGATGATCTATGCCGAATGACCCTACTTCCGCCTTCTGCCGGTGGAAGGGGAGAGGTCGATCAGGAGGGCGATAACGGCCACCACTATTTGCAGGACGCCCCATTCGCCTCCGAATACGTTCAGCACGACCGTATACCAGAGCAGGGACGTCGGCAGAAAGATGAACCCGAGCAAGGGGAACAGGATCGAGTTGAACAAGCCCTCGAACCATGGGGTGAAAAACCAGAGGCCAAGGATAACGAGCCTTGGGACGAACAGGGCAAGAAGGGCAAGCAGGCAGGGCATGATCGCTGGGACCGTGTTGGCATATGGTTGCGTATATAACGCAAGCTTTGACGTATCGAGACCCGTAGAGTTGCAAAAAAGCGGGTACGTTGATAAGAAACGTGATTCCTTTACCTTTATGCTGTAATCTGGACCCAGGTGTTGATCCGTTAAATCCGGCTCGATGAGGTGTTCAGATGGAGTCTCCAGTAAAACGAGCGGTAGAACCTGGCCTTTGCCGTGCCTGCATCGTGTTTGCTCCTTCGAGCAAGAGTCCTGCTTACGAGCTACAGGTCAGGCTGCTTCAGGAAGAGCATGAGTACTTCGAAGCCACTGGAATCCGGCTGATAAGGGTCCTTGCCAAAGGGCAGAGCGTCGATGGAGATACGGGGATGACGAAAGCGGAAGCCGACCTTCTTCGTGCCTACCACGACGTTTCGCCGGATGAGTTTGCCGTGGTGTTGCTCGATGCCAACGGAAAGGAAGTGCAGCGGTACGATGCTCCCCTGCGCATCGAAACCATTCAGGAATGCTTCGAAGTTAATTAGGTCCGACGGTTCTATTCCTGCATCACAAGTGAGGCGTATTTTTGAGACCGCGACGGAAGTTGCGACAAGGAGGCGACTTTTTCTGAACTAACGGATCGATGCTGTCCCGTCTGATTTCGGCCGCGGTAACGGTGGTGCAGGCTGTCGCCCACCAGGCGCGCAAACCGGTAGACCTTCTTCGGTATCAGGTTAAAAAGCGGATGGGACGGATCGGTCCCGTTCAAATCCTCGCCTATCGCGGCCACGGTAATGACCAAAATTGGTACCTGAAAGGCCGTGTGCTCGAAGACAAAGGCATTTCCAAAGCAAGCGACCACGACAATTTTTACCGGAACATCCGGATGATGGTCCGGCGGTTTCGCAGCACGGAGATCCCCGGCGTCCGGTTGCGCGCTCGGTGCCTTGAAACGGGTGAGATCCTTGAGACCATAACGGACGAGGAAGGGTACTTTGACTTTCATTTCACCCTGGGTGAGCCGCCACGAAATCACAAGCTCTGGCACGACGTCGAGATCGAGCTGCTGGATCGGGTGGCGCCGGAACAGGAGGAGGTTCGCACGACGGGGCGCATCCTCGTCCCCCCGGAGGACTGTGATTTCGGTGTGATCAGCGACGTCGACGACACCATAATCGAGACGGGTGCAACCAGCTTCTGGAAGATGGTCCGGATCACCCTGATGAACAACGCACGGTCACGGTTGCCGTTTGAGGGTGTGGCCGGCTTTTACCGCGCGCTCCGGAGCGGGCCGAGTGGAGAAGGAAACAATCCCATCTTTTACGTCAGCAGCAGCCCGTGGAACCTGTACGACCTGCTCGTCGAGTTCATCGACGTACACGGCATCCCGATGGGCCCGCTTTTCCTTCGCGATCTCAACTTCGAGCGGCTGCGGTTGGTCGGCATCCCGCACTCGAAACACAAACTCGCCTTGATCGAGACGCTTCTTCTGACCTATCCAACGCTTCCGTTCATACTGATCGGCGACAGCGGCCAGGAGGACCCTGAGATCTACCTGAAGGCCGTTCAGAGCTTTCCAGACCGTATCGCGTCGATCTACATCCGGGACGTAACGAGCGGGTTCAGGGACGACCAGGTACAGTCGATCGGTGAGGAGCTCAGACGCCTCGGCGTCGACCTCGTACTGTCGTCGGAAACCGAGGCCGTGGCAGATCATGCCCTGCGGAAGGGCTACATCCACCCGGATTCGCTCAAAGACATCCGGGCAGAGCAACTAAAAGACCGGACTGAGCGCATCTGAGTCAGCGCGGGCGACGGCGCTTTTTCGAAGGTTTTGTTGAGAATCCAGCTTAAGGTAAGGCCGCAAGCGTCGATAACTCGATTGCGGCTGAAGCCGACTTATATGGATGTCCCTCGTCCCAAGGGAACACCCGGAGCACCATTTTCTCACTACGCCCATTCAAGTAGGTATCGACCCGTATGCCGCAGATAAACAGAAGTGAAGGAGACGAATCCGTCGAAATGCCGCAATCTGACGTTCACCACCCGGCATCTTTTTCGGATGGAGACGGTACAGTCGGGCGCTTTTCCGGCGACGGCGTGTCTCTTCGGTCATCGGGCGATTCTGTTTCCAGTCAACCTTTCGATTCGAGCTACGCAGATTTCTGGCCGGATGCCGGAGATGACGAGCGTGACGAAGGGGGTGATTCGCTTCTGGATCTGCGCGACCGGGTTACGATCATGTTGCTCTTCCGGGAGGTGGTCCGCTCGGAGCAGGTCGACAGGGCGTTAAAAAGGCAGAAGGAAGCCGAAAGGCACGGACAGTCCGAGCCGCTCTGGCGCTACCTGTTGGACGAGCCAAACGTGAACCGTGAAGGCATCTTCGCCGAGGCGGCGGACGTCTACGCCTTCAAAAAGGTCGCCATCCCCCACGATCAGGCTGTTGCCTTCATCAACGAGAACAGGGAAGCTTTCACGGAAGCGCAGTGGAAGGTCATGCGCGAGCTGTCGCTATTGCCGGTTTCGCGCCGTGACAATCCGCGTTTTGGCGAGAAGCAATGGATCTTCGTTACGCACGATCCCACCCGGGTTGAGGCGGGGCGTTTTCTGAGGACACTCGGGCTCAAGCATTACGAGCTGTGTTACGCGCCGGAAAAGTTCGTACGCACGCTTCAACAGATCGCGTTTCCGAAGCGCAACGAGTATCTCGAACGCATCCGGAAGGAGCCGATGGCGGTCGATCTCGGCGCGTCGTTCGAGGAATCGAAGCGGGAGATCGACGAAGCGGCGCTCGAAGCCGAAATATCTCGTTCGGCTCTCATCAACCTGTTTGAGGCCGCCCTCGTGGAGGCTGTAAGGCAGGGCGCATCGGACATCCACATCGTCCCGACACCGCAACGGTGCATCGAGATCACGTTTCG
The DNA here is from genome assembly GCA_966250015.1 of uncultured bacterium. Lineage (GTDB taxonomy): Bacteria > Bacteroidota > Rhodothermia > Rhodothermales > DASSAV01 > CBINFS01. Next base: position 122,496 of record CBINFS010000006.1, read on the forward strand.
AATAGACGGGCGTTTGACGAACTGGCATCTGGAGGATCGCGTCCATCCGGAGGCTTTTCTGGCCGTCGTCAAAGACAACTCGAGCGGTATCGACCGCTTCGAGCGCGACCGTGGACAGGACGGCTTCATCCAGCGCTGGATTGACGGTGCGCTCATCCGATTCCGCGTGTCGGTGATCCCACTGGCCGGGGTCAACCACGATTTGCGTCTGGAGAGCGTCGTCATCCGTGTGCTGGACGACCGAAATGTCATCACCGACCTGGACCACCTGGGCTTTCACGAGGAGGCCCAGCGGCGGTTCAAGTGGGCCATCCAGCAGCCCTACGGTATGGTGATCCTCACCGGTCCGACGGGATCGGGGAAAAGCACGACGCTATACGCCGCGCTGAGCCACGTCGTGAGTCCCGAGGTGAACGTGCTGACAGTGGAGGACCCGGTAGAATACATTATTCCCGGAGTACGGCAGGTAAAGCTGAGCCACAAGTACGGTATGGAGGACGCTCTGCGGTCGATTCTTCGCCACGACCCCGACATCGTGATGGTTGGTGAGATCCGTGACCGGTCGACTGCGGAGCTGGCCATCAAGCTGTCGAATACCGGCCACCTGACGTTTTCGACGCTGCACACGAACGATGCCGCGAGCGCTATCAACCGGCTCTACAAGATGGGTATCGAGCCGTTCCTGATCGCCTACACGTTGAACCTCGTCGTCGCACAGCGGCTCGTTCGGCGGCTCTGTCCGGCGTGTAAGGAAGTCGACGAGCAACCGTCTCCCTGGATGCTCGAGCGGGCCGGGTTTACGAGTGAAACGGCATCCGAGACGACGTTTTACAGGGCCGGCGCCCGCGCGGACTGCGAGACGTGCCGGGGCACCGGTTATCGTGGAAGAAGGGCCATCGTCGAGGCCATGCCCATTTCCGACGAGATCAGGCAAATCATCCTGGGGACCCACGACGTCATCGATGAAGGCAAGGTCCGCAACGAGGCCATCAAACAGGGGATGTGGACATTGCAAGACTCGGCCAGGCACCTCGTAACGATGGGCGAGACCTCGGTCGACGAGATGCTGCGTGTCGTTTCGACGGAGTATTGATACAGCCCCACAGAACATGATGAAGCCCGGTGCGCGTCACGCGCACCGGGCTTCTGTAATTTCAGAGGAAGGTCTAAGCCGGAAAAGGGAAATCGATCAGTCGAAGGTATCGATGTCCGCTTCGTCTTCTTCCTCCTCGTCGTCCGCGATGTCGTCCAGGAGGTTTTCTACGTCTTCGAGTACCTCTTCGTCTTCGGGTTCGGGTACGCGAGGCGTCGTTTTTACTACCTGGACGTCGTCTTTCAGTTTGTATACAATGCCGAGGTGATGCGTTCCGGCTTCAACGACCGCGCCATCCTTAATCAGCTGCTTTGCCACGTTGTAGGGGCACGCTTCAAATCCTTTGCTTTTCAGGTAGAAGTTGGCGGTTTTCTTATTCGTACCAACGATGAGCGTATAGCCCTTTGCCAGCTTAGATTTTGCGTGATTGAGCCACTTGTCTTTGGAGACAGTCGGACCTACACGCCGATCTTGATAATCGCGTTCGCTTGTTGTTTCCATGACAATACCTCGTGGGGTGCTCCTCAAGTGCCCGCGTCTACCTTCGGGTTTAGAGTCTGTTCCGCAGAAACGCGGTTAAGGAAAAATTTTTTCCGTCCTGAATCAACCTGCTGAATGACGGGGCTTACGATATGTGATTCCGGGTTTTTTAGCCACGCTGAGGCTTGTATCTTAACGGCTGGCAATTCGGAACGGAAATTCCTCCGACGCCACCTCCCTTTGTTCAGTTGGTGTAATCAAAGACGTGTGAAATGGGCTTACGAGAGATTTTCGACGCTAATTTTTTTCAGCAGGACGTAATGGGAGCGACCACCTTCGACTGGCTGCTGCTGGCCGTTCTCTGGGTGATTTTCGCCGCTTTGTTAATCGGTGTGCGCAGGCTGGCCGTATGGCGTATCGGTAATTTTGCAGGCCGAACCGCCAATCAGGTTGACGACGTGATTGCCGGCCTCGTCCGAAAGACGCGGGTGTACTTCCTCGTCGCGCTGGCGCTTTATCTGGCGATCCAGTTCCCCGAGATGCCAGGGCGCCTGGTTTTCTGGGTGGGCAGGATCACGTTCGTCCTTGCGATGATTCAGGTAATTCTATGGGGGAATAGCCTGATAACACACTTCATCGATCGATACAAAGCGCAGAAGCTGGAAACCGACGCCGGCGCCGTGACGACCATTCAGGCCACTGGCGTTCTGATAAAGGTTTTGCTTTGGGTCGTCGTTGTGTTGCTCGTTCTGGCCAACTTCGGTGTTGAGATCGCGCCCCTGATTGCAGGCCTCGGGGTGGGGGGTATCGCCGTCGCCCTTGCGGTTCAAAACATTCTGGGTGACCTGTTCGCTTCACTATCGATCGTCCTGGATAAGCCTTTTGTGGTCGGGGACTTTCTCGTAATCGACCAGTTTTCGGGCACCGTCGAGTATACCGGCTTAAAAACGACCCGAATGCGGAGCCTTTCCGGCGAGCAGATCATTTTTTCGAACGGCGACCTACTGCAGAGCAGAATCCGGAACTACAAGCGCATGTACGAGCGCCGAATCGTGTTTACGATCCGAGTTCCGTACAACGCGACGCACGAGCAGCTCTCGGAGATCCCCGGTCTGCTTCGAAGAATCGTCGAGAGCAAGAATCCCGTCCGGTTCGATCGGGCTCACTTCAAAGAGTTTGGGGAATCGGGGTTTGTATTCGAAGTCGTCTACTTCGTGCTGGTGCCCGATTACAACAAGTACATGGACATTCAGCAGGCGATCAACCTGGAGATCTACCAGGAGCTTCAGAAAATCGGGGTTGGCTTTGCCCTGCCCACACAGAAATTGCACATCGAATCGCTCCCGGAGGGTGTGGAACGAAAGCAAACCAACGATGGGGAGAACGCGTGACATGCTGAAAACAAAAGTGGGAAGTGGCGCCTTTCGGCAACACTTCCCACTCCGTGGTTTGCTTCATTTATAGAAGCAGACCACTTTCTCCCTGACACCTATTGAAGCAATTACAGAAGCCAGATCAATAGAATGACGAGTAGCACGACTAAGATGATCGTGGTGAGGCTATATCCTCTCATGTCAATTATCCTCCCGATATAAAGCAGTCAATTTCCAAACAACAATAGAGTAAACGTCATACCGGGAGGGTGGTTGTAGGCAGGCTGTGAAGTTCCTGACATGGGCTTGTTACCCTTTTGTATGGTGTGCCTGTAGAGGGGGTATCTTATCGAAGAAGCGCTCGTTCTCGATCGAGTTCCCACTGGATGAAACGCTCGAGGTCGTGATGGATGGCGGAGACGACGGCGGAAACCACCGCGACGTCGTCGACGAAACCGATCGCGATCATCGGGTCGGGGATGAGGTCGATGGGGCTTATGAAATAGAGCAGGGCAGCTGAGGCGTACAGCATGCTCTTCCACGGGATCTCCCGGTATTCGCGCCTTGCCCAGGCAGCGGCGAGGCGCAGCAGCACGTAGAGGTCGTCCCGGATGCGTCTGAGCGCCGTTTCGTTGCCGGCGAGTTTCTTGAGACCCGTCTTGACGAGCCGGAGCAGCCGGAGGCGACGTTCAATGACTCTCCGGGCCGCCATCACGGCGATTTGGAATGCTCTTTTCTGGCTATGACTCAGCCGGGCAGCGATCCTGTCTTCGATGGTGCTCATTAAACCTACGGTTTCGGAACTCATCGCAAAAAAAGGCCGGGAATGGAGAAACCATCCCCGGCAATCTACATGCTCGAATCGAATTTGTCACCGTGACGAGGGTTAAAGGGTCGTTCTCGTCGTGGAAAGCCCCTGGAGTGCAAACTGAGGAAGCAGCGGGTTTTCGTGTAGCTTGGCAATGAGCGAGTCGCGTGTTTGGAAGAACGCCAGGCGATGCTGGGCGAGCACCGGTTCAGACGGGGGGAAGTTTTCTTTTCGGGAGTCGATCTGGACGCCATTTTTCCAGAGGCGGTAGCAGACGTGCGGGCCGGTTGCGAGCCCGGTGCTGCCCACGTAACCGATCACCTGATTCTGTTTCACGTGCACGCCGGGCTTGATGCCATTCGCGATCCTCGACATGTGGAGGTAGGCCGTGGTGTACGTGCTGTTGTGTCGGATCTTGACGTAAATGCCGTTGCCTTTCGTTCTGGAGGCTTCCAGCACGACGCCATCGCCAGTGGCGTGGATCGGCGTGCCAGTCGGCGCGGCATAGTCGGTGCCGAGGTGCGCCTTGTACCGCTTCTGGACCGGGTGGAATCGATTGAGCGAGTAACCGGAGGTCAGGCGACCAAACTCGAGAGGCGACTTGAGCATGGCCTTGCGGAGGCCGTTCCCGTTTTCGTCGAAGTAGTCCACGCGGCCGTCCTGTTCAAATCGGAAGGCGTAGAAGTCTTCACCGGCGTGCGTAAAGCGTGAGGCGAGAATCGCCCGGATGCCAACTGACTCGCCATCGACGAACTCCTCTTCGTACGTTACCTTGAAGGCGTCGCCATGCTGGAGCCTGAAAAAGTCGATCTGCCAGGCGTAGATCTCGGCAAGCTTGACCGCCAAGGCCGGCTGAATGCCGTTTTCTTCGAGTGCGCCGTAGAGCGAGCTGCGAATGCGTCCGCCTACCGTCTGCCGTTTGACCTCCACGGGGCGTTTGCCTTCCCGTACGTTTTGCTTCTCGAGGTCAAAGACAATGTAGCGAACGGGGGTGTCCTGGTAGACGAGCTGGGAGACGCCGGACGCAGTGCGATAGACTCTATAGGGTTTGCCGGCCTGGAGCAGCCGGACGTCGAAGACGGGCTTTGCCTTTTCCGCCATCGTGGTGATGGTCTCGGCGGGCGTCCCGTACTCCGAAAGGATCTGCGAGAAGGTCTGGTTGCGCTTTATAGTATGTTCCTCGACCTCAAAAAGACTGGCGGCGATACCAAACTCGTCGAGCGCAAGCACCGGCTTGCTTGCCTCGATGACGGTTGCGGTCTGGACGGTTTTCTGGAGATTTGATCGATCGATGAGGAAATAGGCGCCGACGATGAGGGCAAACAGAACGAAAACGGTTTTAGCGCGGTGCTTGATTCTCATGAGGCAAGGCTTCACTAAACGAGTGCAACACATGACTGTAGAAGGCGCATGGTAAGCAGCGCGTAACATGAGTGTTGCATGTGAGGAAGCCTATTAATCAAATCTTCAAAAAACAAACGTTACCGGCGCGGGTCTGGCCGCGCCTCGACTCATTTCGTTGGAGCGATCCAGGGTATGTCCGCCGTGCCAGAGAGGTGGTTGTGGAGGCGCGCCAACACGAAAAGGAGATCAGAGAGACGGTTCAGATAGGTGAGGACATGCGGATTGATCTCTCCGCACGCCATCAGCTCGATGACCTGGCGTTCGGCTCTCCGGCAGACGGTTCGAGCGACGTGTAGCTGGGCGGCCACGACAGTACCACCGGGAAGGACGAACTGCTTCAGAGGTGGGATGAGGGGGTCGAAGCGGTCGATCGTATCCTCGATGGCCTTGACCGATGCGGCGTCCATACGAGGTACGGTCGGCTTTGCGCCAAGGGGTGTGGCTAGGTCGGCGCCGACGACAAACAGGTCCGACTGAACGTCCTTGAGCACCGGATCGATCTCTTCTGCTCCGGGCGTGCCGGAGAGGAATGCCCTGGCGAGCCCGATGAAAGAGTTGGTTTCGTCGACGGTGCCGTAAGCGACGATCCTCGGGTTATCTTTTGATACCCTTTCGCCCCCAAAGAGGCCGGTCGTTCCTTTGTCTCCTGTTCGCGTATAGATCTTCATCACGTTGTCGTCATTGGTGGCTCACTCGAATACCGCCGGGCGGTACAAGGGTGAAAGATAGTGAATGTGCAGGGCGCCGTCGGCATCCGCGTGAATCTCGACCTCCATCCGGAAGACGGAGGCAATGAGGGAGGGCGTTAATATACGTGCAGGCGAACCGGTCGCCACTACCCGGCCGGAGGAGAGGATGATGAGGAAGTCTGCGTACCGTGCAGCAAGCTCGAGATCGTGATAGACCGTGATGACGGTCCGACCCGCTATTACGAGCTCGCGGATCCGTTCCATGAACTCGAACTGGTAAAACACGTCGAGGTTTGAGGTAGGCTCGTCCAGAAGCAAGATGCCGGCTTCCTGGACGAGCGCCTGCGCCAGGAATACGCGCTGTAGCTCGCCGCCGCTCAACGATAGCACCGAGCGGTTCTGCATGTGTTTCAGGTCGACGAGGCGGAGGGCATCGTCGACCATCTGTAAGTCGTCGGGGTTGTAGCCCTGCAACCACGTTTTATGTGGCGACCGGCCAAGCCGCACGAACTCGTCGACCGTAAAATCGAACCCGATGGCAGGCGTCTGGCGGACGAATGCCATTTCTCTCGCCAGGGCACGTGGTTTCCACTCCTTGACAGGAATACCGTTGAGCAGGAGAGACCCTTTGTAGGGGAGGTTTCCGCTGATGGTCCGGAGCAGGGTCGTCTTACCACTGCCGTTTGGACCGAGTAAGCCGACGCTTTTCCCCTGATCGATCGCAAACGAGAGCCCGTTCAGGATTTCCTTTCCGGAGAGGGAAACGTGCAGGTTATCGGCTTCGATAAGCGGCATAGTGAGTCGTTGTCCTGACTGGAACAATAAAAGACGGACGGTTCGTTCAAATATGGTAGTTTCGAGAGGAAGATACGCGTGTCGGGGGCGAATCGTTTAGCGATCCTCTGGTTGGGTTTAACCCATGAGAAAGATCAGTACAATTTTCGTCGTCTTCTGTACGGCGTTTACATTAAGTGCGTGCGACACGCAGGCCGAGCAGGATGAGTTTGCCGATCGGGCAAGTCTTCCACCCTCCGGGTATACCCAGACGACGATCGACGGGGAGATCGTATCGGTGGATGAAGACGACTGGAGGACCGCGCCGATATACGGAGCGGCCGTGGTGGTCGATCCGGCATATCCCAATCCGTTCAGCGAGGGATTCGTATACGTTCCGGTTTACGTTCGGTTTTCCGATTCCGTCCGGGGCGGGCTCGTACTGCGCGCCTACAACAACTCGGGCAGATTGATCACGCTGGGGTCACTCCCGGAAGCGTATCAACAGGGGTCGTACGCGTTCAACTTCAGTCCCGGACTGATCGGGCGGAAGGGTCTCGTTAGGCTCTTCATTTTTGATGCTTCGAGTGAGCTGGTCTCGTATGGAGACCTGTTCATCGAATGAGCCGATCACGGAGCGTTTAGCGCAGGAGCGTTACCTGTCGCGCCGCTGAAAAGAGATTGGACTGGACGCGGTAGAGGTAGATGCCGGTTGGCAGGTCCCCGGCGTCGAAGGTGAAGGTGCGCGTTTCGCCCGGCTCCATCGTACCCTTGAATAGCAGCCTCACCGGCTGGCCGAGCATGTTGTAGATCTCGACCTTGACAGTCTGCCGTTCGCGTACCGTAAGGCTAAAGGTCGTAGTCGGGTTGAAGGGGTTGGGGTAGGCGGCAGAAAGAACAAACGGCTGCGGTACGACCTGCTCCTTTCCGGGAGGGTCGTCAACGGGCTGTCCGTTGGCTGCCGGCAGAACCGGGCCAATGGAGAGCAATAAGAAAAGGGTTACCAGCAGTACCGATTGTTTCATATACCGTCAATACATTATTGCCTCAAGATACAAATGGGCGCCGTACAATTCTATAGCAGGTTTATCGAAAAAAGTCTCGTAAAGTTTCGTTTAAGTGGGTTTGAGGGTGAATGGTCACGGACTATTCATAGTTACGATTTTTCGTCCGTGTCATCGGTCACCAATCTCCCGGCGCCTACGAATTCGACGTAGATTTTTTTCCCGTAATTGCCGGTCTGTACTTGTCCGTCACCTCCGGCATAGGGCGCGTGTGTAGTCAATAGGTGGGATACGAATACGTGTCCCTTGATGCGCCGTTCGCTCTTGCCGTCGGTCAGCACACCGTGGTATTCGAGCGGCCGGTTGTAGAGCTGTTCGTAGGAAAACGAACCCCGTTCAAGCACTGCCTTGCCGTGCCAGGTACGAACACCATTCACGGTGCGCGTTTCGCCTTTGCTGTCCCGCACGTCGACTTTAGTCGTTTCGACCCAGGCCAGACCCTTGCACGGAAGGCCATCGAGGCGAGCCTCGGCGAGCATGTCTTCCGAAATGGTTTTCCCTATGCTCATGACTTCACTGTTCCACGCAATGATTGCACATGCTCCGGAGGAATACGCACCGTCCGGGGTGATGGACAGGAGTGCACCGTGCAAGGTGAGTTTGCACCGTGAAATAAACCCCTTTGCTTAACGAAACGTAATCTTTACACGTTTTCGCAAAGCCCTTTCGGATATTTGCAGAGCCATAACTTTTTTAAGTTTATTGGTATGCAATAACAATACCATTACATAAAGATGTGCCGAATTTTCAACGAAGAGTGCTCACCCCGGAAATGATGGACGATTTTTCCGTCGTGGACGGAAGATTGACCGGTGCGCTCGATCAGCTCCGTTCGGCCAATCGCTTCCTGGGAGGTTTCCGGCCGATTCTGCACGGTATCCACGCATATGTCCAGCAATATCCCGGGGAGGAGCTGCAGCTGCTCGACGTGGGGACGGGGATAGCGGACATTCCAGAACGTCTCGTCCGGTGGTTCTCGGCACGTCACATTCCGGCGACGATAACGTGTATCGACGCCAATTCCGAGACGGTCCGATATGCCGGTGAGGCGCTCGATCGGCGTCTGCCGCCTGAATTGCGGCGTCGGGTACACGTGATGCAGGCTGACGTCTTTGCATTGCCTTTTGAGGAGAAATCGTTCGACGTGTGTATGGCGTCTCTTTTCCTCCATCATTTCGATCGGGAGGATGCGGTGAAAGTACTGAGAACGCTGGGACGTCTTGCACGCCGTTTGGTGATCGTCAACGATCTGCATCGACACCCGCTGGCTTATTACGGCATCCTGTCGATCGTGAAGGTGCTACCGGTTTCTGAAATGTTCGAGCACGACGGCCCCCTGTCGGTTCTTCGTGGCTTTAAGAGAGGAGAACTTGTCGATGTGGTAGAGGAAGCCGGACTTCACCTGGCGGACATTAGCTGGCACTGGGCTTTTCGGTGGTCGGTCGTCGCTGAGCCGCTGTATACGCCCGTTCACGAAGGCAATCCGGTCGGGTGATCATGTACGACGTCGTGGTGATCGGCGGTGGTCCGGCAGGGTGCAGCACTGCGATACACCTCGCGCGAGAGGGGTGGTCTGTTTTGCTGGTCGAGGAGTCGACGGTTCCGCGCCATAAGCTCTGCGGTGAGTTCCTTTCGGTCGAAGTACAACGGATGTTGAGCCGGCTGGATCTGCTCGACACCGTGATTGACGCCGGAGCCCATCCGATACGCAATGCCCTCGTAACAACCTTATCCGAGCGTAGTTACGAGTCCCCACTACCCGGAACGGCATTCGGCCTCAGCCGATACGCATTCGATCAGATCCTGCTGAAGAAGGCTGAAGCCTCCAGGGTGGAGGTGCGGACCGGGACAAAAGTCCGCAACGTAAGGGGTAACCTTTCGGACGGATTTGTCGTGGAGACGGGAGTCGGTTCCGTCGAAGCGCGGGCCGTGGTGGGCGCCTTCGGGAAGCGGAGTGTGTTGGATCGTGCCCTCTCGCGCCCATTTATCCAACAGAACTCTCCCTACGTGGCTTTCAAGGCGCATTTCGAAGGAGATGGGGTGGAGGACCGCATAGAGCTGCACGCATTCGACGGAGGTTACTGCGGGCTGTCGAGGATCGAACGGGGCATGACCAACGTCTGCTGGATAGCCCACGTCGATCGGCTGAAACGTGACGGCGGCAGCCCGGACGCCATGCTAGAGAATAGTCTTTCGAGCAATACGAAGCTCCGTAGGCGACTGGCCGGATTACTGAGGGTGTCCGATAGCTTTGAAGCAATCGCTCAAATCAGCTTTGAAAAGAAGGGAGCCACGGACGGCGATCTGTTTATGGTAGGCGACTCGGCCGGGATGATCGCGCCGCTCTGTGGGGACGGGATGGCGATGGCCTTGCATAGCGCCGAGCTGGCGACGCCGGTGCTGTCCAACTTTTTGAATGGACGAATTACCGCCCAGCAGGCGAAGCGAGCCTATACCGATGCGTGGGAGCGAGCCTTCAGCAAAAGGCTTTTGTTGGGAAGAATCCTGCACCACGGGTACGTCAGCCCGACAATTGCCGGGGGAGCCGTTCGGGTTTTTCGAACCGTACCGGCGCTGGGCAGGTGGGTGATCAAAAAAACGAGAGGATGAACCCGGCCGACCGCTAGCGGCTCGACGCGCGGTTGAGTCGGTCGTGCAGGGCTCGTCCCAGGCCGACAGGCTCAACGTCCTGGCAGTAGATGACGTGGATGCCGGCGGCGTCACAAGCCCGGAAAAAGTCGTACAGACGATACGCGTAGTGCTCTACCGAATCACATAGCTGTACGAGGCCAAACTGATCCACCTGTTGGGGTGCATCCAGTCCTATGTAAGCATGATTAGGTCCGGGGATCGCAAGTTCGAAAGTAGCGACGATCTGTACCTGTCCGGAAGGTGCGTAGTGGCGATACTTCGTGCCGGGACTGCGGGCGAGGATTTTATCGTTCGAGCCGGCCAGCAGGGCTTCCGGAACCACTGATCGAATCTGCTCGAACGTGACGGCGCCTGTGCGTAACAGCACGGGCGTTTCCTGCGTGCAATCGACGACGGTGGATTCGATGCCTATTTCGACCGGGTCGCCGATGAGTATGCAGGGTATCAGCCCGTCGAGGTCAGATAGTACTGCTTGCCACGTAGTGGGGCTTGGCTTTCCGGAGCGGTTGGCGGATGGCGCCGCCACCGGTACGCCGCACGCTTCGAGGAATCGGGCGGCCGTCTCGTGGAGCGGCATGCGGATCCCGACGGTGTCCAGGCCGCCAGTTACGACGTCAGGAACTGAATCCTTTTTCTTCAGGACAACCGTTAAAGGTCCGGGAAAGAACCGCTCGATCAATTTACTTGCGGAATCCGGGACGTCCTTTGCCAGCTCGCTAATTTGTTCCGTGCGGGCAATGTGTACGATGAGCGGGTTGTCGGAAGGACGGCCTTTTGCCTTAAAGATCTTAATGACGGCGGACGCATCCAGCGCGTTGGCGCCGAGGCCGTACACGGTTTCGGTCGGAAAGGCGACCACGTCACCCGAACGAATGAAGGCTGCCGCTTCTTCGGGTATTTCCGTACGTATCGTTTTCAAGGGTATTGGCTGGAGAGACTTAACGTAATGGTCGGGCCAACACCACGGGTCGCGTGCAGGTTTCCGTTAATCCATTTTCCACGTTCACGGCTTCGAAGTGTACGACGTAGATACCGATACGGAGCTCGCGCCCGTCGTCATCCAGCCCATCCCACACGAGCCGCCCTTCGTGCCCGCCGATATAATCGGGGGTGATGTTCCGCACGAGCCTTCCACTCGAATCGAAGATGCGAAGGCGTACTGACGAGACGTTTTCGATGAGGGAGTAGCTTATTGTGACAAAATCGTCGAGACCGTCGTGGTCGGGCGAGAAAAGCTCGGGGAAGACCGTAACGGTGGATTCTTTCTGTTCGTCTGGTATCGAGCGGTACAATGCGTTTGGGGCGCCAGGTGTGCCGCCTGAAGGTACGGGGCAACTTCCCCAACTGGTTCGATCCGGAGAAGGGGCATCGGGGTCGATGCGTTCGAGCGAGACTCCGGCGGGGTCCACCAGTGCAGCGTTGTGGAGGTTTGGGGTGTACCAGACCTCATCGAGCAACGTACCGTCTGCCCGGAAAAGGCGCACGGCGTCGCCCGTGTCGCGGAGGTTCAGAGATGAGCGAGCAACCGGAATGAGGATCAGGTCATCACGGTCGAACTCAATATCCGGAAAGGCTTCATGGAACATAGCAAGCCCATCTGAAGGGTGAGGGTCGGCATAGAACAGTACGAAGCCGCCTGGTCTCACTGCAACAGGTCCGGAACCGAACGAGAGCTCGAGCGCCTTTCCTTTTTCATCGGGTTCGCCCGTCCAGTACGCATTTCTCAACGAGAGAAGCTTGTGTGAGCGTGAGAAAAACTCTACGTATTCCGTCTGATTCGGCAGGCCGTCGTACTGGTTCGTGCGCGGCTGGTACAATATCTCGTTGACGATCACATCGCCTGGATTGGCGAAGCGTGCCAGTTCAATGCCCGACGTGTCGACGACGTTGCCGGCCAGATCCTTGAGACCGGAAAGATGGAGCGAACCATCGGGTATCGAGTTATGGAAAATACAGATCAGGCTGGTATCACTCGTTGGTTCGATATTTTCCGGACGCCCACCATCGATTTCGATCAGAAGTTCGCTGAGCGAGGCAGGGGCGAAGGGTTCGTCGAAAAAGAGCTCGAGACGGTTATCGGGCTGCTCCTCAGCGAACACGAGGAACGGTGGCAGCATGTCCGCATGGTAAAGCGAGTTTGCCCTTCCCGGAGTTGCGCCTGCCGGGTCGATGCAGGAGCCCCAGTTGGCCCGATCGTTCGACGGACCGTACCACGTTCGACGTTCGAGTGAAACGCCGTCACCGCCCCAAGAATCATCGTATTGGACGGAGTCAATGACCTCGCCGAGATGATACAGATAGACGTTGTCGCCGGTGTTGTTGAGTATGGGCCAGCTTGCCGGTACGATCGAAGGCACGCCAAACGTGCTTGCCATTGTAGCCGAATCGCGCGAGATCACGAGGAATGTACCAGGGGCTAGCACATTACGGCTTGCGGAAACCTGGACGGGCAAATTCCGGCTATCGGCAATCCACAACTCATCCGTATAAAACGGCTGGTCAGAGGCGTTATACAGCTCGACGAACTCGAGGTCGCCGCCTCGCCAGTCGTAGAGGATCTCATTGATGACGAGGCTTCCCTTTTCCTCGGCTGGCAACCGGGAGAACGGTTTTGAATGAACGGGCACCGGTATTACACCGGAAAGCACAAGAAGGAGTATGAGACGCTTTGTCATCAGCCGGGGAGCTTTGGTGCGGCTGACGAAATGTTCTCATTGTAACGGGAAAAATCAAGATTGAGGGTAACCGACGGCGAGCGGTTTTAACCGCTTTGTCTGCACGCAACGAACGGCGATAAAGGGGTTCGAGTGACCGCACCGTTCAAAGTGCGCGTGATGGCGGGCGCGATCTGGTCGAGGGGGAGGATGGCGTCCGCGATACCTGCTTCGGCAACGGCTTTGGGCATGCCGTAGACGACAGACGTTTCTTCGTCCTGTGCAAAGACGGTGCCGCCGCTTCGTTTGATGGCGCGAGCCCCCTCGAGACCATCCTTGCCCATTCCCGTCATGACCACTGAAAGGATTTGACCGGCAAAGAGCTGGTTGGCCGACTCGAATAAAATGTCGACACACGGACGGTGCAGGCTTGCCGAGGGCTCGTCGGGTGTTCGAGCGATGATGCGTCCGGCCCGGCCCTGCAGGACGAGGTGCTTTCCGCCCTGCGCGATCGTGATGGTGCCGGGCGTAAGCTCCATCCCGTCTTCGGCCTCGCGTACTTCGAGCGCACTCATCGTATTCAACCGTTCGGCCATCGATCGGGTGAAGTGAGGCGGCATGTGCTGGACGATCACGACCGGAACAGGGAGATCGGCCGGGAGCCCGGGGACAACCTGTTGGAGGGCAAAAGGGCCGCCCGTCGAGACGCCGATCGTCACGATACGGTAGTCCTTTTTTGATAGACGAGGTAGACCGGGACTGACGGGTGCCGGGGTCGTTTTCGGAACATCTCGCCGGAAAAGGCGGAAGCGGGAACGAGCGATCGACTTAATTTTTTGAATCAGCTCATTTTCGATCCGGGCAATGTCGAGCGAGACGTACGAGAGCTGTTTCGGGATGAAGTCGACGGCGCCCGCACCCAGCGCTTCGATGGTCGCCTGTGCACCTTCTTTTGTGAGGGAGCTGATCATCAAGACGGGGCAGGGGTGCTCCCGCATGATCTGTTTCAGCGCGGATATCCCGTCGAGGTTGGGCATCTCGACGTCCATCGTGACCACGTCGGGGTCAAGCCTTTTGACCTTCTCGACTGCTTCCAGACCGTCTCGCGCCGTATCGATCACACGGATCTCCGGGTCGCGCTCCAGCATCATGGAAATCGCTTTCCGCATGAAGGCCGAGTCATCGACGACGAGGATCTTGATCATGGAACGACGTGGTTAAGACCGAGGCTACGCGGTCTGCAATGACCCCAACACGGTCCCGTTGAGTTTTTCGTTGTGCATGCGAACGATCTCCGGCACGTCCGCAATCATGATGACCCGGCCGTCGCCCAGGATCGTCGATCCGGCGATCCCCCTTACTTTTTTAAGGTAGTTGCCGAGTGGTTTTATCACGACTTCTTTCTGCCCGATCAGGTCGTCGACCATCAACCCGAGCTGATGGTGAGCGATGCCCACGATGACGGCGAATTGCCTTTCGAGATCGTAGTTCTGTTCGATCCCGAGCGATTCACCAATGCGGATGAGGGGGAGCACCTGGTTCCGGAGACGGAGAATCTCGCGGCCCTGTATGGTGTCGATCTCATTGCGGGCGATGCTGACCACTTCTATGACGGAGTGGAGCGGTATGGCGAAGGTCTCGTCTGCGACCTTTACCAGCAGGCCCTGAATGATGGCGAGCGTAAGTGGGAGCTTGAGGGTAAACTTGGTGCCTTTTCCGGGCTCTGATTCGATGTTGATGGTGCCGTTGAGGCGCGTGATGTTCGTCTTGACGACGTCCATGCCGACGCCCCGACCGGAGACCTGGCTGACCTTTTTAGCGGTGCTGAAACCGGCCCTGAAGACGAGGAGGTAGGCCTCCTTGTCGGTCATTTCCGCCGCTTCCTTGGGCGTGATGATGCCTTTGTTGATGGCGGCTTCCTTGAGGCGTTCGGGGTGCATGCCGGCGCCGTCGTCTTCGATCACGATGACGACGTGGTTGCCTTCGTGGGCGGCTGTCAACCTGATTTCACCGACCTCGGGCTTTCCCGCGGCGCGTCGTTTCTCCGGGCTTTCGATGCCGTGGTCGGCCGAGTTTCGAATAAGGTGTACCAGCGGGTCGCCGATCTCCTCGATGAGCGATTTATCGAGCTCGGTTTCCTCACCCTCGATTACGAGGTTGATCTGTTTGTTAAACTCCTTGGCGAGGTCACGGACGAGGCGGGGGAACTTGTTGAAGACCCTGCCGATCTGGACCATGCGCGTGCGCATGATGGCCGTCTGGAGCTCGGTTGTTATGAAGTCGAGCTGAGCGCTCGTATCGGAAAGGTCTCGGAGCAGGTCCTCCCGGTTCGGGACGGTGTGACCGTCTTTGATTACCTGAATGAGGCGGTTACGGCTCAACACGAGCTCGCCGACAAGGTTCATCAGGTTGTCGAGGCGGCTCACTTCCACGCGGATCGTGTCGGTGGCCGATTCCATTTTCTTTCGGCCGATGCCCGTCTGCTTCTTCGTTGGCGCCTCGGGATCGGTTGAAGCCGGTTCGACCTCCTTTGCAACGGACTCCTCCGTGGGATTGGATTCAGGCTTGTCCTGAACCTCCTGTGACTCCTGAATGTCCTCTGCCTCTTGAGATGACGGTGCGGTCTCGGATTCCGGGTCAGGTTCCAGGTTTTCTCCCGTAGCGGCCGGGACTGGACCGGGCGTCTGCTCCGTCTTGCCCTCGGATATCGCGTTTAGACGGGCGATGGTCGTATCGATGTCGATGGGCTCGATGTTCTGATCGACGACCTGCTGCAAGAGCACCTTCATGAGGTCGAAGGCGTCCAGCATGACGTCGAGCATCTCCGTCGTGAAGTTGAGCTCGTGCTTCCTGAGCTTGTTCAGAACGTCCTCGAAGTGATGCGCCAGCACGCTTAGCTGCTCGAGGCTCAAGAATCCTGACGTCCCCTTGACCGTATGGACGGCTCGAAAGATTTTGTCGACGAGCTCGCTGTCCTCGGGTGTGTTTTCCAGTTGGAGGAGATCGTTATCGAGCGCTTCGAAAATTTCGCGGGTTTCGACCACGAAACTATCGACGATCTCGATCATGTCCTGGTTGAAAATGGGATGGTTGGCCATATTGAGCAAGGGGAAGGAAGACTATGGATCAATTTTGCCGGAGACGCAGGGGATCAACCTCCGAATAATTTGTCGATGTCGTCCTGTGAGGCTTTGCAACCTGCTTCAGGGTCTGAAGCGAGAATCGCGTCGATTTCGGCCTGTGAAGACTTCTCGGTCGAGCCAAACAGCGCGTCGATGTCGTCACTGGAAGCCAGCGAACTCGTTGAAGCGCTATCTCCGAAGAGCGCATCGATGTCCTGCTGTGATGAAGGAACGGCGTCCTGATGATCGAGCCGGTGTGTGTCTGAGTCAGCGACGTAGGTGTGACTATTGATGATCTGATCGACGGCTGCCTGCAGCTTGCCCGACCGGTCGTATCGAGCCTGGGAGTCGAAGGTACCGGATCCCAGCTCGATGTGGTCGTCCACGGAATCGAACGTGCCGGTGGTGAGGCGTTCGACGAGCCGGTCCAGCTTCTTTCGTATCGACTCGATCACGTGGTTGACCGACGCGATCTGCTGCGACGTGATGTCCTGGACCTGCAACGAGATCATGATCCGGTTCATGCGGTTCCGGACGGAATCGAGCGTCTCGACCTGATCCTTCATGGCCTGCCGCGCCGGCATCAGCGAGGCCTCTTTCCGGGCGAAGCAGGCTTCCACCTCGTCGAGCAGCTCTTTGCGATCAGTTAATCCTTTTCGAAGGATCTCGAAGACTTCCCTTTCCGCGGCGTCGCGCTGGTCAAGGGCAGCGGCAATCTCGTTCTGGCGTGCGCCAACGCGTTCTATTTGTTCGAAGACCTCGTCGACCAGGTCGAGGATCTCGGTGGTAGCGAGCTCGGTGGCCTGCGAGACGCTCTTCAGTTGCGAGGTCGCATGGGGCATCGAGTGCGTGCTCTCGGTGAGGGACCGGTTGATCTCGTCCATTAAAGGCGTGATCTCCTTCAGGAAGTAAAGCACTTCCTCGATGAAGGGTACAGCGCGATGGCCGAGAACGAACACGGCACGCAGCTCGCTGATCTTACTCAGGATGTCGTTGATGTTGTGAAGCGTCATAGCAGGAGCCGATCAGGAGGTTTTCATGATGAGGTTAATCTTGTCGCGCAATACCTCAGGGGTAAAGGGTTTTACCACGTAGTTATTGACGCGCGCATGCATGGCGGCGATCACGTCCTCTTTCATGCCGCGTGTGGTGACCATGAGGATCGGAAGCGAACTGAACTTGGGGTGCTCGCGAACGGCTTTGGTCAGCTCGAGGCCGTTCATATTCGGCATGTTCCAGTCGGTTATGAGAAAGTCGGCGCCTTCTCCTTCTAGTTTTTCCAGCGCGTCGTTTCCGTCCTCGGCCTCGAGGAGGTCGTTATATCCAATCTCACGAAGGGCATTACGGACGATCCTTCGCATAGTGGGTGAGTCGTCTACGACCAGAAACTTCATGATTCAGCCTCTGCTTGGTTACAATTCAAATGTATTTGGCGACTTCATACTGGATCCGTTTTTGGTCAAACGGCTTGGGCAGGAATGCGGTGGCTCCGGACTCGAGCCCGCGGTCGACGTCTTCGTCACCTGTCCGTGAGGACAGGATGATGATGGGGACCTCCTTATAGGCGCGGTCTTTACGGATGGCCTGGACGAGCCCGAACCCGTCGAGCCGGGGCATGTTGAGGTCGGTAATGATCAGATCCGGATGTTGGCCGGCGAGCAATTCGAGCGCTTCCAGGCCGTCACGGGCCGTTATGACCCTCAGGCCGGCGGTACGGAGAGCGTACATTACCATTTTGCGTATCGTGGTCGAATCGTCGACCACCAGTACAGATTTTGGCATGGTGCTATTCCTTCCTGTAAGCGATCGTTTTATCGAAGCGAACCGGTTGAAACGCCTGCGTTACTCCGTATAGCGTTTCGGAGAATCCGACCAGCAGGTACCCGCCGGGGGCGAGACTGTTGTAGAGGCTCTCGACGACCTGTTGCTTGGACGGCCCGTCAAAGTAGATCAGGACGTTGGCGCACACGATGACGTCGAATCCTCTCATGGTGCTCATGCCCGCCCGATTCATCAAGTTCAGAATCTTAAAGCTCACGGCATTCCGGATGTCTGACCGGAGGGTGAACCGTTCGGCTTCAACCGAAAAGTATTTCATGTATTCCGGAGGTACGTTCCGAACGGCGTATGTCCCGTAAACACCTGCACGCGCCTTCTCGATGACCTCCGAGTTGATATCGGTGCCTATCAGCTCGAACCGCAGCTCCGGCCACCGGGGCTGGACTTTTTCGCGGATCATCATCGCCATCGTGTAGGCTTCATCGCCCGTAGAGCACGCGGCGCTCCAGATCCGGAGCGGGCGCGAAACGAATCGATCTCGTTGCCTTGCCAGCTCGGGTAAAATTTCGGTTTCGAGTGCTTCGAGCTGCGGGATATTCCGAAAAAAGTACGTCTCATTGATCGTAATGGCATTTACCAGCTGAGGCATCTCGCGGTGGAATCCGCCATTACTCAAGAAGTCGAAATAGGCATTAAAATCCGGAAGGCCCAGCGATTGGAGCCGCCTCCCGACTCTACTTTCAAGCAGATACCGTTTGTTATCCTGGAAATAAATCCCGGTGTGCTCGTACACGAACGAACGGAGCACACCAAACATGTGCTCGGACAGGGCGGATTGGTTTCGCGCCGACAGATCAAGCTGTTCCAACAAACTCATAATCTCACCCACTCAAAAAGGCTCTTCAGGCGTCGCCATATATCCTGTTGAAGTCGACAGTGCTTCGATCCTGCTCGCCGCATCGGCGGCAAACGAAGCGACCATGGGGTCCGGATCGTCGAGGCCGACGTGCAGGACGGACTCCATCAACAAGCCGCCGATTCGCAGGCCGACGTTGATGGCGGCCAGCTTGGTCTCCGTACCCAGGTCGTCGAACGATCCGATGATGTACCCCGAGGCGTCCGAGATTTCGAGGTCGGTCGGATTTCCCTTCGAAAGTAGCCCGAGCGTGAAGCCGACTCCGACGGTTGGCGCGATCTGCCGCATCCTGGCCAGACGAAGGAGAATGTGGAGGCTCCGGCTGTCCTCCGCGATAGCGTTGAAGATTTCGACGTCCAGGCGCTCGCTGATTCCGGCGTGGCTGAGCAGAACGACGATCGCAGTCTCGTCGAGCATTTTCTTCAATCCGCGAATGCCGGCGATTTGAAACGACTCGTCGCTATCGTCGAGCATTTCGATCAGGTGCGAACGAAGGAAATCCGGGAGGTCTTCCGGTGGGCGATTCTGTGACTCGATCAGGTCGACCAGGCTTCGGATTACGATGGGCCTGGCCATCGCGTCGACCTGCTGGACCTGCTTCACCAGTACGTCGAATATGCCCGGCTCATTCCTCGATGCGAGGCCTTCGGCGGCGGTTAGCTGGAGGAAGGGGTCGGGGTCGCTCAACGCTTTTTGAAGAAGGCGGCACGACGATTCATTGCGGAACGACGACAGGGCGGTAACGACGGCAGGACGGGTGTAGGGCTCGCGCTCGTACAGGTCGGCGAGCCGGTCGGTGTATTGCTCGCCCCGGAGTGCACCGAGCGCTTCGATCGCCGCAATAACGACGTTTGGTTCTTCGTCGTCCAGGCGCCGGGCGATGGCATCGACCAGCCGACCGGCAGGGAGCTCGGCGAGGAGGTCGATCACGAACTTGCGAACGTCGCGATCGTCGTCATCGAGGTACGGCTCCAGTACGGCAACTGAGGCTTCACCGATACCTAAAAGCACTTCTCCAGCAAGGTTGAGCACGCGGATGTCTTCACATTTGATAAGCGGTGCGACCTTCTCGGCGGCATCTTTTGACCGGCACGCGGTCAGGAACCTTGCGGCGTGCTCACGAACGCCGGCATCCTCATCCTGAAGGAGATACGCCGCCGCCTCGGCGGCCACGCACTCCCCACTCCTGGCAGCCAGCTCGTCGAGTGCGGCGCACCTGACGAGCGGATCCGAATCCTTCAAACGAATCTGCGCAGAGGAAGGCATTGGACTATCTATCTCAGCAGAGGTCTATCAACCGGTTATTTCGGATGCAGAAAGCTCCTTGTGCTCTTCTTCGGAGAGCACTTCTTCGAGATCAAGCAGGATGAGCAGGCGGTCTTCGAGCTTTGCAACGCCCTTGATGTACTGTGCATCGATCCCGATTGCGAGCTCGGGCGGTGGCTCGATGACCCTTCGCTCGACCCGGATCACTTCCTTCACGGCATCCATCATGAAGCCGACCACCTTGTTGACCAGCTCAACGACGACAATCCTCGTCTCCTTATCGCGTGGGCGGCTCGGCAGGCCAAATCGCTTCCTGAGGTCAATGACAGGGATGATGCGACCACGGAGGTTGATCACCCCTTCGACAAAACGAGGAGCGTTCGGCACACGCGTGATTTCGACTGGCCGAATGATCTCCTGAACTTTCAGAATGTCGATTCCAAACTCTTCGTCCTCGATGACGAAGCTGACGAGCTGAAGAAGGTCGGCGCTGGTCGTTGCGAATTCGCTCATGATTCTCTTACTTCTTCTACGGATTCTACTGGATGGAAGAAGGCTGGCGGGGTTGCCGCACAGTACTTCCCGGCCCAAAAGCGAGCCCTGCCGTGCTCAGTATCGGCTCCCGGATGCGATACTTAATCGGGCTAAAAATCTTTACTGGGATAGGAAGGCCGGGAAATGCAACGGAGTTAGACAAGCGATTTCTGGTAAGCACTGAACTCGTATCTTAACGAGTCGGAAGTAGGGAAGGGGTTTCCGGTTGTCGCTGGATGAAGCGTTGTCGTATTTGTTCGAACGAAACGATTCGTTCGTGCAAAATCACGTCCTTCCGGTTAAGTTTAGGGTGATCATTAACCCGTTAACCTCAGGTTGAAGAAATGCTTGAAGTACATACCGTTGCGTCCAACAATCAGCGTGTCGAGGCGGCGCACCGCCGGCGATTTGAAGCGCTTTCCGAGCAGCTAGAACAAAGCGGGGTCTCGGTTGAGCGAGTGATCCAGCAGGTGGGTGAGTTCGACGTTGCCATCCCTTCGTGGGCGCTTGGCACCGGCGGAACGCGGTTCGGTCGTTTTCCGGGGCCCGGTGAACCCCGCGACATCTTTGAAAAGATGGAGGACATCGCGGTCATCAACCAGCTGACGACCACGTCATCGAGTGTGTCCCTCCACATTCCGTGGGACGAACCGGACGATCCAGCGGCCTTGCGGGCGCATGCAGACCGGCTCGGGCTTACCTTCGATGCCGTCAACTCGAATACGTTTCAGGACCAGCCGGGACAGGCTCTCAGCTACAAGTTCGGATCGCTGTGCCACACGGACGCAGCCGTACGCAAGCAGGCGATCGAGCATAACCTGCACGTCATGGAAGTGGGCAAGACGCTTGGTTCGAAGGCGCTTTCGATCTGGCTCTCCGACGGGAGCAACTACCCCGGCCAGATGCACCTCCGCAAATCGTTCGAGCGTGTGCTGAGCTCACTACAGGAGATTTATAGGGAGCTGCCGGGAGACTGGCGGCTGTTCACCGAGCACAAGCCATTCGAGCCGGCTTTCTACGCGACGGTCGTACAGGACTGGGGGTCGTCGTACATGCTGGCACAGGCGCTCGGCGACAAGGCGTTCTGCCTGGTCGATCTCGGTCATCACCTCCCGAATACCAATGTAGAGCTCGTCGTCGCGCGGCTTCTGACGGCAGGTAAGCTCGGTGGTTTCCACTTCAACGACAACATGTACGGCGACGACGACTTGACGACGGGTTCGATCCGGCCTTACCGGCTCTTCCTCGTTTTCAACGAGCTCGTCGACGCGGCCTACGAAGGCCTGAAACCCTTCGAGCCGGCTTACATGATTGATCAGAGCCACAACCTCAAGGATCCCATCGAAGCCCTGTTGCAGAGCGTAGTGGCCTTGCAACGCGCGTACGCACAGGCCCTCCTCGTGGACCGGGCTGCGCTCGCGGCGTATCAGGAAGAAAACGACGTGTTGATGGCAGAGGAAACGCTCAAGCGGGCCTTCCAGACCGACGTCGAGCCGCTCATTGCGGAAGTCCGCAGGCGTAGAGGAGGCGCCATCGATCCGGTGGGCGTATTCAGGGAGTCGGGCTACCGAAAACAAATGGCGGAGGAACGGCAGATGGGCGCCTACGTCCCACCGCAAAGCCTCTGACAAGCCTCCACTGGAGAAGACGGGATATCGAATCAACCAGCCGTTACTAGATCATGAAAGATAACAGGAAGGGGATCACCCGGCGGTCATTCATCAAGGCGGCTGGTTTTGCCGCAGTCAGTGCACCGGTTTTTTCGGCGAGGAGCTATGGCCGGATCATCGGGGCCAATGATCGGCTTCAGGCCGCCGTAATAGGATGCGGCGGCATGGGGCGGGCGCACCTGAACGCACTGCTCGCGCTGAAGTCTACCGACAACGTAGACGTCGTGGCAGTCTGCGACGTGTATGCGTCGAGGGCCCAGCATTTTGCCGAGCTGGTCGCCGCCGAGGAGGGCAACGCCACGGTAATGACGGAATACGAGCGCGTGCTCGAGATGCCGGACCTGGACTACGTAACGATTGCCACGCCGGAGCACTGGCACGCGCGGATGACGCTGGACGCGCTCGACGCCGGTTTGCACGTGTACGTCGAAAAGCCGATGACGCACAAGCTCGAAGAGGCGTTCGAGGTGGCGGAGAAGGCGAAATCGACCGGTCTGAAGGTACAGGTTGGCGTCCAGGGCATGAGCGACGAGAGTTATACGACGGCTCACGAAGCCATTCTCGCCGGCAAGCTGGGGCCGATCATTCAGGCCGAGATCGATTACGTTCGCTGGCATTCCGCCGAGCAGGGGCCCTGGCGGGCAGGTATCGATCGCGCGATGCCCAAGCCGGACGATCTCGACTGGGAGCGCTGGCTCGGACCCGCTCCGCACGTGCCGTGGAGCCCGGCTCGCTATTTCGAATGGCGCTGCTACCGGGACTACTCGGGCGGCATCGCGAGCGACCTGTTCATCCACCGGATTTCCCGCCTGATGCGGGCATGTGGGCTTACTCGTCCGACCATGGTTTCGGGGATGGGCGGCATCTTCCTCTGGGATGACGACCGGGATCTACCCGACAACCTCGAAGCGCTCGCACTTTATCCGGCCGTGGAAGGGGTCACGCCGGGTATGACCCTTCGCATTCTCGGTACGATGGGCAACAATAGGGGCAACAACCACATCATCCGTGGCCACAACGCCAGCCTCGTCTTCACTTCAACGGGCTGGGACATTCTGGCGCACGGAAAGGACGAGATCCTGGAGTCTTACACCAAAGTGGGCGGCGAGCGTGTGGACCTTCACCACCAGAACCACCACGCGGCCATTCGGGACGGGGCAGCGCTCCTATGCCCGCCCGAGTTCGGGTTGGACGGGGTCATTGCGATCACCGGCATCAACGAGTCATACTTCCAGGGCAGGTCGTTGACCTGGAGCGAAACGGAGAAGCGCTGGGTGTAGTGGACCGGTAATAGCCTCGTTGCCGAAAAGAGAACGAACGAGGTTTCAAAAAAACAAAAATGGCCGGCGAGGTAGCTTCGCCGGCCATTTTTGTTATCGAATGTCAGACGATCACGGGGCCTTTACGGTCGTGTTTTCTCCGATCCATGCGTAGCAACCGTAGTTGACCGCGTACGAGTCTCCCACCTTCCAGCCTTTGAAGAAGAGGGCCTCCTGGTCAGGGAAGGAGCGGCGATAGCTGCGAATCTTCGTCTCGGCCATGTTCGCCACTGACGGGTCGACCTGACGGGCCCGCTCGTAGTAGTCCGTTGCGAGCCAGTAGACGGCGCGGTCTTCGCGTTCGAAGGTCGAGCTGCACTCCGACACGGCGGTCACGTAGAGGTCGCCAATGCCGATGTATGCACGGCCGAAGTTCGGATTAAGTTTGATCGCTTCGCGGAAGTGCTGGCGAGCTCTCGAGAGGCTTCCCATCTGCTGCTGGGCGACGCCCATATTGTACTGATCTTCAGCGATGGGCTTGTAACCTGGCATAGAGGTCATTTGCTGGAGCATATCGTAAGCCGCCTTGGGCTCGCCGTCTCCAAGTCGGAGGTTGGCGAGGATGCGCAACGTTTCGACAGACGGCTCCATCGAGTTCAGCCGCTCGCCGATCTCGTACATCTTATCACGTTCGCCAAGCTCCTGATAGATTTCAAAGAGCTCTCGCACGATCTCCGTGTCGTTTGGATTCTTTTCGAGCTGTTCCTCCAGGAACGCCATGCGTTCTTCCGGAGAGGTGAAGAGCGAGTTTCTAACCTGCGTGATGTACCCGATCACCTCTTCGTTACCCTGGAACTTCTGCTCGACGTCTTCCATGAAGTCGATTGCCTTCTGCTTGTCCTCTGCTGCGTAGTCCTGGATCAGGAGGTAGATGTAGTAGGGCTGAATGCGATCGGGTGCGAGGTCGTACGCTTTACGGTAGAGTACGAGCGCCTCGTCCTGTAAATCAGGCAGCTGTTCAGCGTGGTTCTGGATGAACCTTGCCTTGTTGAACGTCCAAAGGTATTCATCCACCTCTGCGCCGGCTTCGGTCAGCACCGGAACGGCGTTGTCGAACAACACGAGGGCGGAGTCGAGCCAGTCCCTCGAACCGGTTTTCGACGCCAGCGAGTCGTACAGTGCGATTGCTCTTTCATAGTTGACGTCGCTGAGTCGTCCCGGGCCGTGGAAGGCAGGGGCATTCTCCAGGATCCAGCGCAGGTTAGGGAGGGCAGACTCGTAGTTGCCGTTTTTGAAGTCCTCGTAATAGAGGCTGTACTTCACGAGTTTTTCCTGCTCTTCCGGCGCAGTCTGGGCAGCGGCAGGCTGCGCCTGCACCGTATAGACGAGCACCAGTGAAGCGGCAATGCTACCTAAAAGCGTTTTCAGGGTGCTGATGAACCTGTCGTTCATATACCTGGTCATGTTTTTTTTCGTTGTCAATGTATTAAGACACTGGACACTCAGCGAAGTCTCTGCTTCTGGAACCAGCGTTCGCCAATATTCACATTGGCTGATAGTCTGTAGAACGTATCTCGAACCAGTCCTTGCTCTGTTGACCCCCTGGCTCCTACTTCAAAATTCAGATCAATTCGCGTGCCAGGAAATAGGGTCGGTAAACTTAAACCCGCCGTGATGGCCGTAGTTCTCAAGCTTATGTCATCTATCGGGTTAGCGTACATTTTGTCCGTGTAGAACCCGAGGCGATAGCCTACGCGGCTGAAATAGGGGGCAAGCGCGTCGTCTCCGGCAGGCGTCACTTCGACTCCAGCGGAAAGGCGAAGGCGGTCGGAGAGCTGGCGGTCGCCACCGGGGTCATAACCTGCAAAAGAAAAATCGCTTTCAAACTGGCTCCAGGGTTCGTATCGGCCGTCCACGACGAACACCCAGCGGCTATCGGGGACGTACGAGGCGCCCATTCGCAACGAAACGGGGATCGACACGTCTCCCTCGACGCGGGATGTGAGGGTATCCTGGTCGAGATCGTCTCCCAACGTTCGCACCCGGTTAGCACGAAGTGTGGTCGGAAGCGAGGCAGACGCCCCCACGGTAAGCAGGTCTTGTCTGCCAGCCACTCCCGGAATCGTGACCATTGCGCCGACGGTTCCGGAAAAACCCACCATCCGAGTGGAGTTTACCACGTTGGTTGGTTGGAAGCCCGGCGCGTCGAAGGACGTTCGGCGTCCGTTATCGAGGACACCAAACAGGAAATCGAGGCCGGCGCCGACCGTAATGAAACGGTTGATACGATATCCGAGGCCTGCAACGACTTTCTGGAGGCCGCCGTCTCCTTCATAGTTGATCGTGTACTGCGTGGTATCGGTGATGATGCCGTCGGGCATCAACGTGCCTTCGACCTCGACACGATAGTCCATTCGGGAGTACGGTTGGAAGGAGACCAGTGCGCCGAGTTTTCTGCTCAGGATCGGGAATGAGAACTGGAAGGCATTCAGCGTGCCCTGGGTCAACAGGCTGGTATTGTCCGTAGCGTCCGTGGAACGCAACCCCTGGTATTGGAATCCGATCGCGGCGCGCGTCAGATACTGATCGCTCCAGGACGCAGGATTATCCGAATTGACGTAGTTGAAGGCGAGCATGGCGGTACCGCCACCTCCCATAGCTTGAATCTGCGACGTAGAGAAAGCGTGTAGATCTCCTAAGCCGAACCTCGAGTAGATGGACCCATCCGAGGAACTCTGAGCCTGAGCCGCATTAACCCAAAAAAACAGTGCAAGGACACACGTCCAGCGCAAAATAATAACGTATCTGGAATTGCGACGCATCTTGGTGTCGACGAGTTCTCTCAAAATCAATATCCTTTTATTTGTCTACCGCAACCCAGGCACACCCTCATTGGTCGAGTGTCGTGACGGTTAGTACGACGTGCGGTGCGCTGGTCGAGTCGGACAATCCGGCGATGAACACCGGGTCGAGCGTATTCCGGTTGGCGGGAGGACGAAGTATAAATCGTGTTACGTTGATCTTGTTGAGCAATATCTGCTGCACCAACGTGGTCAATGCGCTGCCCGATATGTCGAACACGCCGTCCTCATTCATTTCGTACGGATTGCCGATTGCCGCTTCCTGGCCAGCGGCGTTGACAGCGTACAGCTCGAGCAGGCGGAGGTTGGGGCGGTGGAAGCCGGGTGGGGTTTGTGATGCGAGCGCCGTCGTGTCGGCCTTGAGGCGGAAGAGGCTCCGGTTGATCGCGTGATTGAGGACGTCAGCCGCTTCGAAGTCAATCGTGATGGCGGCGGCAGGTCCCAGGCCGTCCTGAATCAAAAGCATATTTTCGGGCAACTGCGGCTCACCCGAGCGTTCGAAGGTAGAGGTCGATTTGGTGAGGGTGTACGCCACAGAGTCAGATCCAGCCACGACGCGGAAAACGGAATTGACGCCGTTGAAGCCGACGACGGCGTTCTCTGATACCGGGGCGAGGTGGAAGCCGTGGAAGCTCGTGTTGAATCGGGTGCTTCGCAGGGTGGTGTCGTTTGCAGTCACCCATTCAGAGGGTAGGCGAACGACTACAAGGCTGTCTCTTGCTGAAAAGCTGAACTCGTGGATCTGTGGGCCGATTGTGAACGAGGTATCGGCCGTGGCGCCGTCGTCTTCCCATTCCGCCGGCATTTCGAAGACGCGGAGGGTCACGGTGGCGTTCGTATCGCCGTATACATAGTTGTTGACGAGCCTCAGCTCGGCGCGTGTGACGGGATTATCGCGCAAACCATTTGGTACGCTGGCCGGGATCGAGAAGTCGATGTATCCTTTCGCCGATATTGTTCCAAGTGCGGGGTCGTGGACGATTCCGGCGAGGATCCGTGCTGATCCCCCGGTTTCGTCGTCGTGCGGTTCGTTTTCGAAAGTGGAGGCGGGGATGACGACCGAAACCGGTTCACCGCCCTGCTCGTCAATGAGGCCGATACCCACGTTGGACGGATCCTCGCAGGCCGTCAGAAAAAGAAGGAACAACGCCGCCGTGACAGGACTCAGAAACAGCTTCCGGCAATACATGGGTTAATGGAAATCTATATGGGACCGGGTAGGTCGGTGGCCGGAGGTCGACCCCGTTATCGGTCATGGGGATTCATACTTGAAACGAATAACAAAGCCCCAGTGGACGCTTCGCCGCTGGGGTTTTGTCCGCGTGACCGAATCAATGCAGAAACGTGGTACAGGTTTCCTTTATTGCATGATTCCGCAAAAAACGAATGGTAATGCGGAAGATCGAAACCACGGAAACCTGATGCAATGGTCTCCGTCTCAGGCAAGAACGCCGCTGAGTACCTGATCGTAAAGCTGGACGATCTGTTTCACCATTTCATCCGTATCATCGTACAGCCTGAGCTCGCCGTTGTTATTGCCGTCGGAGCTTGGTGGATAAATAACGGCGTCGGCATATTCGAGGGCGACGTCGCTCAACTGGCGTCCGGTGAGGTCGACGCTGTCGATCTTCAGGTTGTTCGGAAGCCAGGTTATCTTGGGCTCGGCGGGGAATTCCCGTGGGGTGAAGATGATTTTTGCGTTCTGGAAGAGTGGATCGCCAGCGTAGGACGTCCGCAGAAGGACGGGTACGAGAGCGCTCATCGATCCGAAAGTGTGGACGATATCGGGCGACCAGCCCAGGTTTCGTATGGTTTCGAGGGTTGCGTGGGCAAAGAATAGCGCGCGTTGTGGGTTGTCGTCGAAGAATTTTCCCTGCTTGTCGTGATATACTCCTTTGCGTTTGAAGTACTTGTTATTGTCCATGAAGTATACCTGAAGCCGGATCCCGGGTATCGAAGCCACCTTTACCCTGAGCGTTTCCTTTTCGCTACCCATGGTGACTTCAGCGCCGGAGAGCCGAATGACTTCATGTAAGCGGTTCCGCCGCTCGCTGATGCTGCCATAACGGGGCATCATGATGCGCATCTCGTAACCGTTGGTCTCCTGAAGCTTTTCGGGCAGCTTTCGGACGATTCCGGCGATGTCGGAATCGCCCGCAAATGGAGCGACTTCTCCAGAAATAAAGAGTATCCTTGTCAGGTTAGCCATACTTCGGGTTTTGGATAATGAATGGGTCCGGGGGGGGCAGAACTGACGCCCACCGAAGCTATCGGTTTTGTGGGACGGTGGGCTATGGAAATCTGTACAAAAATTCAAGCATGATACAGTGCATCTAATTTACGGAAATCTAAAGATTATATCAAGCTAAGCCATACTCTGCGTGTTTCACCGGGGAATGTGCCTCACTGCAAGTGCCGCTTTCTGAACGATTAAGAGACTTCCAGTCGAGGCATGATTATTTCGTTTCCGGTACATTTTTTTCGGGGAATGAACCGTGATCGGGTGTTAAGGAAGTGCGGATATGAATGGCTTGAGGACAATTTTTGGCTTGATTTCCGCTGTATCCAAACCAAAAAAGGACGATCTTCGTGGCGTCTTCAGCCCGAAAGTCCTGAAGAGGAGTGTATTACATGAATGTTATTGTCAAAAGTAAGAATAGAAACGGTGAAGCCGGCGCGGGGAACGTCACATTCGGGCTCGCTCTTGGGGGAGGAGGGATGAAAGGGTGGGCCCACGTGGGTGTGCTCTCCGTGCTCGACCAGTACGGGCTAGAGCCCGACATCATTTCCGGCTGTAGTGTCGGCGCCCTCATCGGTGCATACAAGGCCTACGGCTACACGATCGACGAAATGAAGCAGTTTATGAGGGAGCAAAAGACCTCATCTCTGTTTTCTCTTCGATTCGATGGTCTGGGTCTCTTGAGTACCGAAGCGTTCAGGGAATATCTCGTACAGCACTTCGGAGACTGCCGGTTCGAGGACCTGAAAACGCCTTTTTCGGTCATTTGCACGGACCTCGAGACGGGCAGAGAGGTCGTGATCAACAGGGGAACGCTGGTTGATGCGCTTCTGGCATCGAGTGCGATGCCCGGTATATTCAGTCCGGTAGAGATCGACGGCCGGTTGCTCGTGGACGGCGGGCTGTGCAACAACGTTCCTGTCAGCGTGCTGGTCAATATGGGCGCCCGGTACACGATTGCCGTTCGCTTGCATCGAGACCTTACGGGACTGAATGCGCCTCCGGTTAAGCGCAAAAAAGCAGTCGATACGACCGATCGGGGTGTCTATTTCTCGATGTGGACGGAGCGGCTGAAAAATGCCTTCCGTGGTGAGAATAGCCGGCTTCCCAACGGTCTGGAAGTATTCGGGCGCGCGATGGAGATCGTCGTGTCGCGCCTCGAAGGATACCGGCTCCAGGCCTATCCGCCCGACGTGCTGATCTCGCCTGACGTGTCGCACGTGCAGACGCTTAGCTTTTCAGAGGAAAAGGAAGAGATCTTTTCGAGTGGTGTAAAAGCGGCCGAGGCGGAAGCGTACAACCTCGAACGAATCGCCGAGCGGATCAAAGCCGGGACCGTGAGCTGATGCACTTAATTGAAAGTGTAGATTCGAAGACGAGGCTGTAATATTGGTGGAGGGTTGCTTTTCGTACCCCTTCGACACTCCCGAGGGCCTCATTTCATAAAGATCCCTCACCCGCTTCGCGGGATTCGGGATGACAAAGTGAGGGCATTGTTGGCGATGACGAGGCCAAATGGTTGCCTAAACCTCTGAAAATGTCATTCCGAACCCGCAGCCGGGTGAGGAATCTTCCCAAAGTGCGGCTTTTCGGACTGGCTCCAACGGTTGAGAAAGGCACAATAAATTGCTCCCCTGGACAGGGGAGATGTCACGGAGCGACTGAGGGGTAGATTGACTGCTTTATCGCTATTGATTTCGGCCTCTCAATCGACCACCCCCGACCCCTCCTGTCCA